>NZ_JCALDG010000001.1:0-697461 GCF_059812735.1 Mycobacterium sp. NGS40 | reverse complement strand
TCCGCCGGCGTAGCCTCCTGCTGGAGTTGAGTGATCAGTGGGTGCTCGCCGGCGGACAGGCGGCGCCGCACCTTTTCGTAGCGGGCCAGCCGGTCCAGGCGCTCGCGGGTGTTCAGCATCGAGGAGTCCAACCCGAGCACGGCATCGAGGGCGGCGTCCAACGCCTCAAACGCCACGTCCTGCGCGGGGGCCACACCTGAACTCATGCCCTGAAACTATCGGCACCCACCGACAGAAACCCCCCACCCAGAGACCACTGAAACGAAAGTGACACAAGAGAATTCACCAGTGTGCACCCACGCCGATTGTCGCTACGAGGCGGGCAAATCACCGCGTGGTCCGAACACTTCGGCAGGCGACCGGCCTCAGAATTTCAGGCCGGAGTACATGACCTGGTTGGGATCGTACTTCTGACGCACGGAGATCAGTTGCGACAGATTCGAGCCGAAGTAGCGCGACGCCGGACTGTTGGGCTCCAGATAATTGACGTAACCGCCGACCGAAAACTGTTGCACCGCTTGGTGTGCCGAACTCAGCCACTGCGTTGCGGCGGCGACCTGGCTGGCGGCGGGCTCGACATACCACTGCAACACCGCGGACTGCTGGCGCCACGGAAACGCCGAATCCCCCGGGCCGACGTCGGCGATGGCACCACCGAGCGGATCCACCAGCAACGACGCCTTCCCGGCCGAGGCGGGCCACTGCCCGATCGCGGTCGCAATGGCATGGGCCGCAGCAGAATTCACGGTGGGGATCACATCGGATCCGGCCACGAAACCCCGCGGCGGCGATGTCGAGCTGCCACCGGCCAGATACGTCACCAGGTCCATTCGGTTCATCGTCTTGTTGGTCACCGCGCTGGGCTGCAAACCGACCGCGGCCTTGATCGCGTCGATCACTCCGGGCGCGCCGCCGGCAGGACAGGTCGCCAGGATATGGCAGTCGGGCTGGACCGAGCCGACCGCGAGATCGACCATGCCCCAGGCATTTCGGTCGGCACCGTTCAGCCAGTTCTGCCAACCGACCAGTACCTGCACCGCCGACGACGGGGCGAACTCCAGCCGGATCACGTCGGTGTCGCCGGTCGGGAAGGTCGCGAAGGTCATCGACGTCGTCACCCCGATGTTGCCGCCACCGCCACCGCGAAGTGCCCAGAACAGGTCCGGATGATCGTTGGCGGACGCGGTGACCACGTCGCCGCTGGGAAGCACCACGGTGGCCGCCTGCAACGCGTCGCAGGCCAGGCCGGCATGCCGGGAATCTGCACCGATTCCCCCGCCGAGCGTCAGCCCCGCGACACCGACGGTGGGACAACTGCCGGTCGGCACGCCGCGACCGGCGCCGGCGCAGACCTGGTGCACCGCCCACAGATTCGTCGCCGGGGTCACCGTGACGTTGCCGCCGTCGAGGTTCGCGCCACCCGGCAGTCCGCGCAGGTCGAGCATCATCGTGCCGTTGGCGCTCGATGCGCCGATGTAGGAATGTCCACCGCCGCGCGGTGCCACCTTGAGCTTGTTGGCCGTCGCGAAGGCGACCGCCTTCTGGACGTCGGCTTGCGAGGACACCGCCACGATCGCCGCGGGGCTGGAGTTGTTGTAGAACGAGTTGAAAACCTGTTTACTCGAGGCGAATTGGGCCCCGCTGGCCGGCAGCACGACACTGCCGCCGATGGTGGAGGCCAAACCGTTCCAGCTCGCGACGGCGGCGCCGGGGTCGGCGGCAGCGCGCGTGGTCCCGAGCACCGCGCCGGACGCCAACATTGAAACGGCGCCACGCAGAAACGTCTGGCGCGAGATGCCACGATCCATGATGGCGAATTCTTAACCATTTCTCACCGCAGGGCACGGCGCCGGCGCATGTGTCGGATCACAGTGTGGCTTCGATTGGCCGGGACGCGATCCGCCTTCGCCGGTAACGCTTTCCGCGCAATAACCGATGTCTCAGAAGCATCGCGCTCACGAAACGCATAGTGTGCAAACCTTGATCTCGCCGTGTCGTAAATGTGACAGCCATAGATCAGTCTTTCCAGAGTGATTTGAGTGCCTTCCGAGCACTCCGCGACAGATGGGGAAGCTGTCATGAAAGCAGTTGCAGCTGCGCATGGTTGGGTCTGGATGTTTCGTCAGCAACCCCTACCGCTTCGCGTGCTGACCGCAGTGGCCGGGCTGCTCGCCGTGGCCGCGGCGTTCGGCTCGCCGCCGGCCGAGGCGGACGCCAACGCCGACGACAGCTTCATCGACGCGCTGAACCACGCCGGCGTCGACTTCGGCCAGCCCGGAAACGCGATGGCCGTAGGCGAATCCATCTGCCCGATGCTGGCCCAGCCCGGCGGCAGCTTCGCCGGGGCCGTCACCAGCGTCAGACGCCAGGGCATGTCGCCGGCGATGGCTCAGATGTTCACCACGATCGCGATTCAGTCGTATTGCCCGCAGGTGATGACGAACTTGGCCAGCGGCAATATGCCCACCATGCCGGGCGGCGGCATGATGCCCGGCGGCGGCATTCCCAATATGCCGGGCGCGATGCCCAATATGCCGGGCGGCATGATGCCGGGCGCCATGCCGAACATGCCCGGCGCCATGCCGAACATGCCGGGCGCGATGCCCAACCTGCCCCAGATAACGGGCCCCGGGATCTAGCCCGTCCCGAGCGGATCGATGGTCCAGGCGATATAGACCATCGCGGCCCCGACCGTCGCGGTCGTGATGAAGTCGATGCCCTTGCTGCGCACCACCAAAAGGCCGGCGCGATCGTCGGATAGCACCAAACGCAGTATCGCGGCGACACCGACGGCGATGCCGATCAGCAGCGAACCGCGACGCCAGAAGTTGGCGCCCACCAACGCGAATGCCGTCACGAAAATCAGCCCGACCAGCAGGATCGGCCACTGGGCTTTCGCCCCGGTCTTCGCCGAACTCATTGCCGCTCGGCCAGCTCGACCACGTTCGTCAGCAGGAATGCCCGCGTCAGCGGGCCGATGCCACCCGGGTTCGGCGACACGTGACCGGCGACCTCCCACACGTCGGGATGCACGTCGCCGGTGAGCTTGTCGTCCACTCGGCTAACGCCGACGTCGAGCACCGCGGCGCCCGGGCGAACCATGTCGGCGGTCACCATGTGCGGCACGCCGACGGCGGCGACGATGATGTCGGCCTGTTTGGTCAACGACGGTAGGTCGCGAGTTCCGGTGTGGCACAACGTCACTGTCGCGTTCTCCGAGCGCCGTGTCAGCAGCAGGCCCAGCGGGCGGCCGACCGTGACGCCGCGGCCGATGACGACCACGTGCGCACCGGCGATCTCGACGTCGTAGCGGCGCAGCAGGTGCACGATGCCGCGCGGGGTGCACGGAAGCGGAGCCGGGTTGTTGAGCACCAGTCGGCCCAGGTTCGTCGGG
Source organism: Mycobacterium sp. NGS40 (assembly GCF_059812735.1). Classification (NCBI taxonomy): domain Bacteria; kingdom Bacillati; phylum Actinomycetota; class Actinomycetes; order Mycobacteriales; family Mycobacteriaceae; genus Mycobacterium; species Mycobacterium sp. NGS40. The sequence goes on along the minus strand of NZ_JCALDG010000001.1, from coordinate 694,067 downwards.
TGCAGGCCGTCGGCGTCCTTGGCGGGATCGATGCGCTCCAGCGCGGCGTTCTCGTCCAACCGACCCCGCGGCAATGGCAACTGCACGATGTAGCCGGTGCAGTCGGGGTTGGCGTTGAGCTCGTCGATCGTCTCGTTCAGCTTGGCCATGGAGATGTCGGCGGGAAGGTCGCGACGGATTGAGGTGATGCCCACCTTCGCGCAGTCGGCATGCTTACCGCGCACGTAGGCCTGGGACCCCGGGTCGTCGCCGACCAGGATCGTGGCCAGCCCGGGCGTGCGCCCCGCCGCGGTGAGTGCCGCGACTCGTTCCTTGAGGTCGACGAAGATCTCGTCGCGGGTGGCCTTGCCGTCCAGTGTGATTGCGCCCACGCCTGCCAGTGTTCCATGTCCTGGGCGGTGCCTCATGACGGCGACCCCCAGCGGCCTGCTTCGCAACCCTTGCGATCGCCGTTACGCTCCTCGCATGGCATCTGCACAGCCCCAGATTCCCGACGTATTCAGCCCGGCCAAGCTGGGTCCGATCACGCTGCGCAACCGGACCATCAAGTCCGCCACGTTCGAAGCGCGCACGCCCGGCGCTCTGGTGAGCGACGACCTGATCGAGTACCACCGCGCGCCGGCGGCCGGCGGGGTCGGCATGACGACCGTCGCCTATCTCGCCGTCTCCCAGGGCGGACGCACCGAGGGCAACGGGCTCTGGATGCGCCCCGAGGCCGTGCCGGGATTGCGCAAGCTCACCGACGCGATCCACGCCGAGGGTGCGGCGATCAGCGCGCAGATCGGCCACGCGGGTCCGGTCGCCAACGCCAAGTCCAACAAGGCCAAGGCGCTGGCGCCGGTGCGGTTCTTCAACCCGATCGGAATGCGCTTCGCCAAGAAGGCAACCCGCGACGACATCCAAGACGTGATCACCGCGCACGCCAACGCGGTCCGGCTCGCCATGGAAGCCGGCTTCGATGCGGTCGAAATTCATTTGGGCCACAACTATTTGGCGAGCTCGTTCCTGTCGCCGTTGATCAACCGTCGCAACGACGAATTCGGTGGCTCCTTGGAGAACCGGGCCAAGGTCGCGCGCGGCATCGTGATGGCCGTTCGCCGCGCGGTGGACAAGGAAGGAACGCCGATCGCGGTCACGGCCAAGCTCAACATGGCCGACGGCGTGCGCGGCGCCATCACCACCGAAGAGTCGCTGATCACCGCCAAATGGCTGGAAGAAGACGGCGGTCTGGACGCGATCGAACTGACCGCGGGCAGCTCGCTGGTCAACCCGATGTATCTGTTCCGCGGCGACGCGCCGATCAAGGAGTTCGCCGGCGCCTTCAAGCCGCCGCTGCGCTGGGGCATGCGGATGACGGGCACGAAGTTCCTGCGCGAATACCCTTACCGCGAGGCGTATCTGCTGCGCGACGCCAAGCTGTTCCGGGCCGAACTCAAGATGCCGCTGATCCTGCTCGGCGGCATCACCAACCGCGAGACGATGGACCTCGCGATGGCCGAGGGATTCGAATTCGTCGCGATGGCGCGCGCGCTGCTGGCCGAGCCGGACCTGATTAATCGACTCGCGGCCGACGGCGCCCGGCACAGCGTCCATTCGGCGTGTACGCACTGCAATCGGTGCATGCCGACGATCTACACGCGCACCCGCTGCGTCGTCACCGGAGCGCCCGACAACAGCTGAGTGCGCGGCCACAGCCGACCCGACGTGCCGCGTTGGTGCAAAAGGGGAAATAGGTCCACGAGCTAGAGTTGGGGCGATGAATTCACCAGCCCCGCCGGCGCTGACTGTCCGGTACGACGGGTCGGAACGCACCTTTGCAGCCGGTCACGACGTGGTGGTGGGGCGCGATCTCCGGGCCGACATGCGCATCACGCACCCCCTGATTTCGCGCGCCCACCTGTTGCTGCGCTTCGACCAGGGCCGGTGGCTGGCCATCGACAACGGTTCGCTCAACGGCACTTTCGCCAACGGCAGGCGGGTGCCGGTCGTCGACATCCACGACGGGCAGAGCGTCAACATCGGAAACCCGGACGGCCCGCTGCTGACGTTCGAGGTCGGGCGCCACCAAGGGATGGCCGGGCGCCCGCCGCGCACCGAGTCGATGGGCATTCCGGTCGCGGCCGGATCCGCCGCGACGGCGTGGCCTTCGTCACAGGCCTCAGGGCAACCGGGGCATCCGCCGGCCGCCCCGCCCGGACCGCCGCCCGGGCGCCAGACCGCCTGGAGCGGCAGTCCCGCGCCGCGTCCGCATCCCGGCGCGGCGGCCCAGCGGCCGGGACCGCCGGGGCAACCGGTGTATCCGACGTCGGTGGGCCGCCCGCCCGCCTATCCCCCGAATGGCCCGCCACCGCCCGGCGGCCCGCCTCCCCCGCCGATGCCGGCCGCACCGCGAACACAGATGGCGCCCGTTGTCGCCGAGGCCAAAGCGGCGCCGGAGGTGGGGAATCTGGCGACCAAGATGTTCCAGGCGCTGCTGCCGTCCCGGTCCGGTGCGATGCAAAAGCCCACCGGCGCGCAGACGATCGGGCGCGCCACCGACAACGACATCGTCATCCAGGACGTCCTGGCCTCGCGCCATCACGCGTTCTTGCTCCAGACGCCGCTCGGCACCGAGATCCGCGACGCGCACAGCGTCAACGGAACCTTCGTCAACGGCGTCCGCGTCGGCTCGGCGGTGCTGACCGAGGGCGACGTCGTCACGATCGGAAACGTCGACCTCGTCTTCAGCCGCGACACCCTGGTGCGCCGCACGGAAGCGGCGACACGCACCGGCGGCCTCGAGGTGAACTCGGTCTGCTACACCGTCGAGCAGGGCAAAAAGCAACTGCTGGACCACATCTCGCTGACCGCCCGCCCCGGAACCCTGACGGCGATCATCGGCGGGTCCGGCGCCGGCAAGACGACGCTGTCGCGGCTGATCGCCGGCTACACCAGCCCGACTTCCGGCACGGTGACCTTCGAGGGCCACAACATCCACACCGAGTACGCGTCGCTGCGCAGCAGGATCGGGATGGTCCCGCAGGATGACGTCGTGCACCGCCAGCTCACCGTCAACCAGGCGCTGGGTTACGCGGCCGAGCTGCGGCTGCCGCCGGACACCAGCAAGGCCGACCGCGAACAGGTGGTGTCCCAGGTGCTCGAGGAACTCGAGCTGACCAAGCACGCCGACACCCGCGTCGACAAGCTCTCCGGCGGCCAGCGCAAGCGCGCCTCGGTGGCCCTGGAATTGCTCACCGGGCCGTCGCTGCTGCTGCTCGACGAACCCACCACCGGTCTGGATCCGGCGCTGGACCGCCAGGTGATGATGATGCTGCGTCAGCTGGCCGACGCCGGCCGCGTGGTGCTGGTGGTCACCCACTCGGTGTCCTACCTCGACGTCTGCGATCAGCTGCTGCTGGTGGCTCCAGGCGGCAAGACGGCGTTTCTCGGTCCACCCAGCCAGATCGGCGCGGCGATGGGCACCACCAACTGGGCCGACATCTTCGCCAAGGTGGGCGCCGACCCGGATGAGGCCAACCGCCGCTTCCGGGAGGAAAACCAGCAAAAGCTGCCGCAGGTGCCGTCCGAACACAGCCCGGCGGCCGATCTCGGTGAAGCGCCGCACGCCAACGCGTTTCGCCAGTTCTCCACGATCGCGCGGCGCCAGATACGGCTGGTCATCTCCGACCGCGGCTACACGGTGTTCCTCGCGCTGTTGCCTTTCCTGATCGGCATTCTGACCCTCACGGTTCGCGGCAACAGCGGATACGGCATGTCCGATCCGCTGGGCAACAATCCCGCCCAGCCCGACCAGATTCTGGTGATGCTCAACGTCGGGGCGGTGTTCATGGGTACCGCGCTGACCATCCGCGACCTGATCGGCGAGCGACCCATCTTCCGCCGCGAACAGGCGGTCGGCCTGTCCACGGGTGCCTATATGGGCGCGAAAATCGTGGTGTTCTCCACGTTCGCGATCGTCCAGGCCGCGATCGCGACCATCATCTCGGTGATCGGGTGGGGCAAGCCGATCTCGAACGCCGTGATCCTGGGGGACGTCAACTTCGAACTGTTCGTCACCGTGGCGGCGACGTGTGTGGGTGCGGCACTGCTCGGCATGGCGCTGTCGGCGCTGGCCCAATCCCAAGACCAGATCATGCCGATGCTGGTGGTGTCGATCATGAGCCAGCTGGTGTTCTCCGGCGGCATGATCTGGGTGACCAACCGGGCCGTGCTCGACCAGTTGTCGTGGGTCACGCCCGCCCGCTGGGGCTTCGCGGCGTCGGCGTCGACGATCGACACCCACCGGCTGATCCCGGGTCCGACGGACCCCAAAGACCAGCACTGGAATCACACCAAGAGCGCATGGCTGTTCGATATGGCCATGCTCGGAGTCCTGTGCATAAGCTATAGCGCGATCGTGTGGTGGAAGATCCGGCTGAAACGACGCTGAACTGATGAATGCGCCTGCGCAATCGATACTGACCGTTCGATCCAACCGATCGGAGGTCAGTTTCGCTCCCGGCGGCGACGTCATCGTCGGCAGCGACGTCCGGGCCGACCTACGCGTAGCGCATCCGCTGGTCGCGCGTGCACACCTGCTGCTGCGCTTCGATCACGGCAGATGGGTTGCGGTCGACAACAGTTCGCGGGGCGGCATCTTCGTCGACGGACGGCGGGTGCCGACCGTCGACGTCCACGACGGCCAGGGCATCAACCTCGGCGCCCCCGACGGACCGCGGATCGTCCTGGCGATCGGCCACCACCGCGGCAACGTCGGCGTGCTGCCGCCCACGTCGCAAGCCGTTCCGACGGTCCCGCCGGCCGACCCCGGCGCGCGGCCGGTGCCGCCTCAGCACACGCCCTACGTGGACCCGCCCACCGACGCGGTGCACACCCGGGCGGTGCCGATCGTGCGGCCCACCGTGACCACCCAGGCCGTCCCGAACGACGCGACCCGCGTGGCCCAGCCCACCGGCACGGACATGTCGCAGTTCCCGACCAGGGTGATGAAGATCGTCGGACCCGAATCGGGCGTGCAGGCGCCGACCGGGGGCACCGCCTGGATCGGGCGCGAACTCGACAACGACATCGTCATCCACGACGTGCTGGCCTCGCGCCACCACGCGTTCCTGGAGCCGACCCCCGCCGGCATCGAGATCCGCGACGCGAACAGCATCAACGGAACGTTCGTCAACGGGGTGCGGGTCGGGCAGGCCCTGCTTTCCGAGGGCGACGTGATCACGATCGGCAATGTCGACCTGGTGTTCAGCGCCGGCCTGCTGGCCCGTCGCCAAGACGCGGCGACCCGCACCGGCGGCCTGGAGGTGCACGACGTCGGCTTCGCGATCAACGGAAAGGATCTGCTGCAGCAGATCACGATGACGGCCAGGCCCGGCACGCTGACGGCCATCATCGGTGGGTCGGGCGCCGGCAAGTCGACGCTGTCCCGGCTGATCGCCGGCTACACCACCCCGACCGCGGGCGCGGTCACCTTCGAGGGCCACAACATCCACACCGCCTACGCCTCGCTGCGCAGCAGGATCGGGATGGTCCCCCAGGACGACGTCGTGCACCGCCAGCTGACCGTCAACCAGGCGCTGGGCTATGCGGCCGAGCTGCGGCTGCCGCCGGACACCAGCAAGGCCGACCGCGACCAGGTGGTGGCTCAGGTGCTCGAGGAGCTGGGGCTGACGGCGCACGCCGAGACCCGGGTCGACAAGCTCTCCGGCGGCCAGCGCAAACGCGCCTCGGTCGCCCTCGAGCTGCTCACCGGCCCGTCGCTGCTGATCCTCGACGAGCCGACCTCGGGGCTGGACCCGGCGCTGGACCTGCAGGTCATGACGATGCTGCGCCAGCTCGCCGACGCCGGGCGCGTCGTGCTGGTCGTCACGCACTCGCTGACCTATCTCGACGTCTGCGACCAGGTGCTGCTGATGGCGCCCGGCGGCAAGATCGCGTTCCTCGGCCCACCCAGCGATATCGGGGACGCGATGGGCACCACCAACTGGGCCCAGATCTTCGCGAAGGTCGGCGCCGATCCCGACGAGGCCAACCGCCGGTTCCTGGAACGCCAGGACCACACGCCTCCTACCCGGGCCGAGACGCCGGCCGACCTGGGCACCCCGTCGCGCACCAGCATGCTGCACCAGTTCTCCACGATCGCGCGGCGCCAGATTCGGTTGATCATCTCCGATCGCGCCTACTTCGCCTTCCTGGCGGTGTTGCCGTTCATTCTGGGTGCGCTGTCGCTCACCGTTCCCGGCCATAGCGGCTTCGGGATCGGCGACCCGAACAGCGAGACGCCCGACGAAGCCGCCCAGATCCTGACGCTGATGTCGATCGCCGCCGTCTTCATGGGTACGGCGCTGACGATCCGCGATCTGATCGGCGAGCGCCCGATCTTCCAGCGCGAGCAGGCCGTCGGCCTATCCACCGGTGCCTACCTGTGCGCCAAGATCACCGTGTTCTGCGCGTTCGCGATCATCCAGGCGGCGATCGCGACCGGCATCGTGCTGATCGGCAAGGGCGCTCCCAAACAGCCGGCGGTGCCGCTCGGTAATGCCAGCTTGGAGCTGTTCGTCACGGTCGCCGCGACGTGCGTGGCCTCGGCGATCCTCGGGCTGGTGTTGTCGTCGATCGCGCGCTCCAACGAACAGATCATGCCGCTGCTGGTGGTGTCGCTGATGCTGCAGCTGGTGCTCGCCGGCGGCCTGATTCCGGTGACCGGCCGGCTCTTCCTCGACCAGCTGTCCTGGCTGATGCCGTCGCGCTGGGGCTACGCGGCGTCGGCGGCCACGGTCAATCTACGGCTGCTGGTACCGATCGGGCCGAAGGACAGCCACTGGGCGCACACCGAGAGCGCATGGCTGCTCGACATGGGAATGCTCGGCGCGCTGTCGGTGATCTACTCCGTCATTGTGTGGTGGCGCATCCGGCTCCGGCGTTGATCAGGCGCTAGTCCGACCTGGCGTCCGGGCCCCCGTCTAAGCGCAGCCCGTGCGCCAACGCGAACGCCATCGCCTGGGGCACGTCCACCCGCACACCGGTCAGGGTGGCGGTGCGCCACAACGCCGGATCGGCTGTCGCGCCGCGCAGGTCGGCGTCGTCGAGGCGGGTGCCGGTGGTCCGCGCTCCGGACAGGTCGGCGCCGCGCAGCACGGCCTTGCGCAGGTCGGTCTCCACCAGGCTGGTTTCGCGCAGCCGGCAGCCGCTCAGGTCGACGCCGCGCAGGTCGTTGCCGCCCAGCACCGCGAGCGTGAAGTCCACTTCGTCAAAGGTGATCGGACGCAGCCGACACTGCACGAAGACCGATCCCAGCATGCTGCACTGCGCAAATGTGCTGTGCCACAGCGTTGTTCGCTCGAACTTGCAGTTACGGAAGGCGGAGCCGCGGTGCTCCGACTCGGCCAGGTTGACGCCGCTGAAATCGCACTCGCTGAATACCGCCCGTTCGGTGCGCAACCGGCCCAGGTCCTCGTCGCGGAAGTCGCGGCCGGTGAACTCGCAATCGGCCCACTGCTGCACCGCGGTCAAGCCGTCAGGCTCTGCAGCGCGTACTCGCTGATCGCGATCAGCGCATCGGTGGCCGACCGGCGATCCCTGGCGTCGACGCGGATCACCGGAATGTGCGGGGACAGGGCCAGCGCTTCGCGGATAGCCGCGGCGGGATACCTTGGCGCACCGTCGAATTGGTTGACCGCGATCAGGAACGGGAGGTTGCGGTGCTCGAAGAAGTCGACCGCGGCGAAGCTGTCCTGCAGCCGGCGGCAGTCGACCAGCACGATCGCACCGATGGCACCGCGCACCAGGTCGTCCCACATGAACCAGAACCGCCGCTGGCCGGGCGTGCCGAACAGGTAGAGCACCAGGTCGCGGTCCAGGGTGATCCGGCCGAAGTCCATCGCCACCGTGGTGGTGCGCTTGTCGGGGGTGGCTTCGAGCATGTCGACGCCGGCCGAGGCGTCGGTGACGATCTCCTCGGTGCGCAGCGGCATGATCTCCGAGACCGACCCGACGAACGTGGTCTTACCGGCGCCGAACCCGCCGGCGATGACGATCTTCGTCGAGGCGCTGGCGCCGGAGTCAGAGTGCTTTAAGGCCACGCAGGGTCCTCCCTATCAGTTCGTGGCGCTCATCACGGGTCGACTGCTCGGTCAATGTTGCGTGCACCCGAAGGTAACCGGACAAGACCAGATCACCGACCAGGACGCGCGTGACCCCGATCGGCAGGTTCAGCCGGGCCGCCACCTCGGCGACGGACGGGCTCTGCACGCACAGTCCGATGATCTTGCCTCTCGCATCGTCGGCCGGCCAGCGGTGAGCCTGCCCGGCCCGCAACGTCTCGACCGGCGCCTCCAGCGGAATGTCGACGCTCGCGTTCGTCCGCCCGGCCGTCAGGGTGTACGGGCGGACCAGGCTCGCCTCACGCGCGGGCGGCCCGGCTTGGCGTTTGTCCATCGCGGCTCACGAATGCCTAGCGGAACGGCGGGTGGACTGCACGACGCCGCCCACCCGTTCGACAAGGATCGCCATCTCGTATCCGATTTGACCGATATCGCACGACGTCTCGGCCAGCGTCGCCAGGTGTGACCCATCCCCGACGCGCATCAACAACAAGTAGCCGTTCTGCATCTCGACCACCGACTGCAGCACCTGACCGCCGTCAAACAGCTGCGCGGCACCGGTCGCGAGACTGGCCAGCCCGGAGGCCACCGCGGCCAATTGGTCGGCTCGTTCGCGGGGCAGCAGTTCGCTGGCGGCGATGGGCAGACCGTCGACGGACACCAGCAGCGCATGCGCCACCCCGGGGACCTCGCGGGCGAACTGCGTCACCAGCCAGTCCAGTGAGCTGCCTGCAGACGTCATTCCTCATCGGGTCCTTGACTCGAGTGGCGGGCGTGTGACCGTCCGCTGCGCACGCCGCCGAAGTGGTTGCTGAACGAGGCGCGAACCGCCTCGGGGTCGCGGGCCGCGTGCAGCCCGCCGTTCGATGGTACGAGGGAATCGTCGGCGTCGGCCGCGCCGGGCACCAGTCGGGCTCCGGGCGTACGCACCGGCAGGCCGTGGTCGGCGGTGCGCTGTTCGACGGGCCTGTCGTCGGCCTCGGCGGCCAGCGACCAGCCGCGGTCCCACACCGACTGCCAGTCCAGGTCGGGGCTGTTGACCAGGTCGTGCGGGTCACCCATCATCTCCGAGAGCATCCGCCGATAGATCACGTCGTCCTTGGACGGGCCGGCCGCGGGAGGGCTCGGCCTAGGGGCCCGGGCAGGTGGCGGGGTGCCGGTCCCGCGCGACCGCGCGGCGAAGAACGCCGAGGTGTCCGATACCGCCGGGGCCGGCTTCGGGGTCGGCTTGGGCGTCGGCTTGGGCGTCGGTTGCGGGGCCGGCGGCGTGGGGCGTGGCTGGTTCTCGTTCTCCCACCACGCAGTGGCCAGTTCCCGGCGGCGCTTGGGCAGCGGCGGCTGGGCGGCGGGTGCGGCGGGCACGTCGGTGATGCCGCTGGAACCGGGGCTGCGGCGGGGCAGCAACGAGATCGGTGGCGCCTCGCCGCTGGCGGGGGTGGCCGCGACGGGGCGCGGACGCGTCGCGGCGTTGCCGGCGTCCGGCGATCCGCTGGCCAGCTTGGCGCTCGGCGACGAGACCGCCCGGATCCGTTCCCGCGGCTCCACCGAGATTTCGGCCGGGCCGCCGGCGAAGCCCTCCAGCACCGCCGGTGGCAGGTAGACCTCGGCGGTCGTGCCGGTGCCCGCCTCCCCGGTCGCCGGACCCCGCAGCCCGACCCGGATACCGTGCCGCGCGGCGATCCGCCCCACCACGAAAAGTCCCATGTGGCGGGCATTCTCTGGAACCGGGTCGGGCGTGGCCTCGCCGCCGGCCTGCAGGCGCATGTTGGCCATCCGGCGATCGGAATCGTTCATGCCCAAGCCGGAGTCGGCGATCCGCAACACCACGCCGCCTTGAGGATCCAGGCCGCCGCGGGCCCCGTAGATCCGGACGTGCGTCGACGGCGGCGAGTAGCGCAGGGCGTTGTCGATCAGCTCGGCGAACAGATGGATCGCGCCGCCGGCGGCCGCGCCGACCAGCATGCAGTCGGGCAGCTCGCCCAGCTCGACCCGCCGATAGTCCTCCACCTCGGAGACGGCCGCATTGATCACCGTCGACAGCGGAACCGGCTCGCGCTGGTCGCGGGCCAGCTGCGCACCGGCGAGCACCAGCAGGTTCGCGCTGTTGCGGCGCAGCCGCGCGGCCAGGTGATCCAGCCGGAACAGGCTGTCCAGGCGCTCGGGATCCTCTTCGTTGCGCTCCAGTCGGTCGATCAGCGACAGCTGCTGGTCGACCAGCGAGCGGCTGCGCCGCGACATCGTCTCGAACATGTCGTTGACCAGCAGTCGCAACCGCGCCTCGTCACCGGCCAGCAGTAGCGCCTGGGTGTGCAGCTCGTCCACCGCGTGCGCGACCTGGCCGATCTCCTCGGTGGTGGATACCGGCAGCGGCGCCGGAATCGGTTCGGCCTCACCGGCTTTGATCCGGGCGATCTCCTCCTCCAGGTCGGTGTGGGCGACCTTGAGCGCGCCGTCGCGCAACACCCGCAGCGGCACCACCAGCGCGCGCGCCATCAGCAACACGATGAGCAGTGCGATCACGATGGCGGCCAGCACCACGACGCCGTCGACGATCGCGGAGTTGCGCCGATCGTCGGCCTGGGTGTGCACCGACTTGGTCACCGACACGGTGGCGTCGGTGACGACCTGCTCGGCGATGGCGTCGGTGGTCTGGATGGAGCGCAACAGGTCCGGGTTGTCGACGAGCACGGCCGCCGGATCGGACATGATCGCCATCCGGGTCACCATCTGCTGCTGCAGCGTCTTGGCTTCCTGCGAGCCGACACCGAGCACCTGGCTCATCCCGAACAGCGTGGACGGCTCGGTGCCGGCCAGGGTGATCATCGAGGTGCGCAACTGCGGCTCGGGCAGGTCGGCGCCGCGGGTCACCAGAATCTCCTGCATCGTCATCTGGCCGCGGGCCCCGACCGCCCGGCTCAAACCCTGTGCCTGCGCCCGGATCTGCTCGTCGTCCACCTGCACCGACGCGTTGATGACGTCCTCGGCCGTCAACAGCAGCGGCGCATAGGTGGTCACCCGGTCGCGCACCCCGATGCTGTTGTCGGTCACCTTGTCCAGCAGCGACTGACCGCCGCCCAGCAGCGTGCCGACTCCCGTGCGGACATCGGGAGTGACGTCGGTGTCCGCCAACCGGGTCTGCAGCTCACCCTTGCGGGCGTCATAGTTCTTCTTCGCGCCCTCGACGTCGCGCCCGGTGGAGTTCGCCAACAGCGCGACGTCCAGTGCCGACATGTATTTGGTGAGTGCCGGCAGCACGTCGGCGCGCGCGGCGGCCAATCGCAGGCCGCTGGAGCTCGACATGGCTGTGTTGACGCGCAGCCCGCCGAAAATCGCCGCCAGAGTGAGCGGGACCAGCACAATCGCCAGCACCTTCCACCCGACCGGCCAGTTGCTCGGCGACCAGGCCGGCGGACGTTTCGCCGGGGCCGCCGCGTGCGCCTTGGCCTGAACCAACTCGGTGGGTGCCGGATCGGCCGAACTGGCCGGGCGGTTGAACATCGTCATGTGGTACCGGCCGCTGCGCCGACACTGCGCATCGAAAGAAACGAGAGGCTCATGAACTTCCTGCTTTTATTCCGCTCCCCCCGCGCCAAGACGCGCGAGCGGTAAACGCGTGGCAATTCGACGAGTATGACAGCCCGCGGCCCGGCTCACCAGAATCGTTACTGAGCAGATAGCCAGGGCCTACGCGGCCCGCAGGATCGCGACGAGGAAGTCGGAGTCGTCCGTGAACGGTCGCAGATCCCAGGTGGACAGCAGCACGTCGGGAGCGAACCCGGCGGCCGCCGCGTGCTGAAGAAAATCGGCGAACTCGTAGTCGCGCCCGGCGCCGAATCCGATCACCGCTCGACCGTCGTCGGCGAGGTGAGCGCGGAGCCGCTGCAGCACCTGCCCGCGAGTACTCGGCGCGAGGAACGCCATCACGTTGCCGGCGGACACGATCACGTCGAAAGGTTCGGCGACGCCGCGCGCCGGCAAGTCCAGCTCGGCGAGATCGCCGACCAGCCACTGCGGGCCGGGATAGTCCTGCGCGGCCGCGGCGATCAGCGCCGGGTCAACGTCGACGCCGACGACCCGATGACCGACCGTGGCCAGATAGCCCCCCACCCGTCCGGGGCCGCAGCCGGCGTCGAGGATGCGAGCGCCGCGGGGCACCATGGCGTCGATCATGCGGGCCTCGCCGACCAGATCCTTGCCGTCGCGGGCCATGGAACGGAACCGCTCGATGTACCAGTCCGAGTGTCCCGGATCGGCCGCAACCTTGCGCATCCAGATGCTCTGCTCGACCATGCCGCAATTATCGCCGTGTGAAGATGGCGGTGTGTTCCGGCTGCTGTTCTACTCGCCGCGCATCGCACCTAACACAGGCAACGCCATCCGGACGGCCGCGGCCACCGGCGCCGAATTGCATCTGGTTGAGCCGATGGGCTTCGACCTGTCCGAATCGAAGGTGCGCCGGGCCGGATTGGACTACCACGACCTGGCATCGGTCACCGTGCACGCGACGCTGCAGGCCGCATGGGAGGTGCTGACGCCGGCGCGAGTGTTCGCGTTCACCGCGCACGCGTCGACGTCCTACGCCGACGTCGCCTACCGGCCCGGCGACGTGCTGATGTTCGGTCCGGAACCGGACGGGCTGGACGCGGCGACGCTGGCCGACAGCCACGTCACCGGCCAGGTACGTATCCCGATGCTGGCCGGCCGGCGGTCGCTGAACCTGGCCAATGCCGCGGCGATAGCGATCTACGAGGCCTGGCGCCAGCACGGCTATCCCGGCGCGGTGTAGCGGTGAGTCCGGGGCCGGACGCTAGTCAGCCTTGATATGCCTACCTTCATCACGATCGGATACGGCAACGAGGCCGGATACCGCCAATTGAGTGACGACCGTCGACGGGCCGCGCACACCCGCGATGACGAACTCGGTGCGTCCGGAGCGCTGATCGGCCGCGCCGGCGAGCCCGTCCAGGTCCGCAATCACGACGGCGCGGGCGTGGGGGTCGAACCGGGCGCATTCCTGCGATCGGCATTGCCGATCGCGGGGTTCGCGGTGATCGAGGCCGACGATCTCGACGCGGCGATCGAGCGGGTGAGCCAGACCCCGTGCGCAATGGCGTACGGGGTCGTCGAGGTCTGGCCGCTGCAGCCCTGACTACCAGGTGTTCCAGTGCGTCAAGGTCTCGGCCGGCAGCCGCTTGGCCGGGCGAAAGTCGGTGCCTTTGGTGTAGGCGATCGGGAACAGCCCACCCTGGCTGAACTTCTCGTACGGGATGCCGAGCACCTCGGCGGCCTTGCGCTCGCCGTCGCCGAGCAGGTGCAGCGTCGTCCAACAGGAGCCCAGCCCGCGGGAGCGCAGCGCCAGGCAGAAGCTCCATACCGCCGGGAACAGCGACGCCCAGAACGAGACGCCGCCCAGTGGCGACTTGTCTTCGCGGCCGGCGATGCACGGGATCATCAGCACCGGCGCCTCGTGGATGTGCTCGGCGAGATACATCGCCGAGTCCACGACCTTGGGCATCCGCTCGTTGCGGGTGTCACCCTCGCCGTAATCGGGCTTCGGCGCGGACAGGTAGGGCTGGGCGTGCGACAGGTAGATCTCGCCGATCGCCTTCTTCTTCTCGGCGTCCTCGACGAACACCCACTGCCACCCCTGCGAGTTGGATCCGGTGGGCGCCTGCAACGCCAGCTCGAGGCATTCCATCAGGACCTCGCGAGACACCGGCTTGTCGAAGTCGAGGCGCTTGCGTACCGAGCGGGTGGTGGTGAGAAGTTCGTCGACGGACAGGTTGAGGGTCATAGGTGGAGGCTACATTCGGTTTCATGAGCGTCGAACTGACACAAGAAGTTTCCAGCAGGCTGACATCCGACAACTTTGGCTGGCTGACGACCGTCGCCAAATCGGGTCAGCCGGTTCCCCGGCTGATCTGGTTCTACTTCGACGGCGCGGAGCTGACGGTGTACTCGATGCCGCAGGCCGGCAAGGTCCGGCACATCGAGGCGCACCCGCAGGTGAGCCTGAACCTGGATTCCGACGGCAACGGCGGCGGCATCATCGTGATCGGGGGAAGCGCGAGGGTCGATGCGGTCGACGTGAATTGTCGAGACGACGAGCCCTACTGGGCCAAGTACAGCGCGGCCGCGGAGCAGTTGGAGACCGAGGGCATATCGATGGATGCGTTCAGCACGCGACTGAGGATCACGCCGACGAAGGTGTGGACGACGCCGACGGGCTGAGCCCGGGGTCGCTAGGGCGGAGGAGGCGGTCCGTCGGGCGGAATCGCGCCGCCGCAGCCACCCGGCGGGGGCGGCCCCGGAAGGGGTTCGTCGCCGCCGACGCAGTCGTAATAAAATTGCGGGCCGACTATCCAGGTTTTCATCCACTGGTGCCAGAACGACCCGTCGGGATACTTCTCGCCGTCGCACACGGCCAAATTGCCGTAACCCCATCGACCACCCGGACAAAAGCCCTTCGTCATGTCCGGCTGGTGCGGGTCGGGCGGATCGGCGCTGGCCACGGCGGGAGAAAGAACAAGCGCCGCAGCGCAACCCAATATCGCGGCGCCGCGGCGAACGAGCTTGAATTTCATTGTCGACTCCCTTGACCATTGAATCAACACAGCCGATTCCAAGCGATCTTTTCGAATAGCTTACGACGCGGCGGATTTGCTAGGTGCCTTTCCGCGCAAAGCGGCTAGAGCTCGATTGGGCCTCGCCGAACGTGCAACCACGGCGAAAATTTCGCGGCGGTTCAAGCGGTCGATGCAATGGTCGGGGTCACTGCGGGTCGCGGGATTTCTAGCGGAAGTCGCGCGACTTGGAGCCGACGGCCAGGGTGATGCGGCCCAACCGCTCGGCCACGACCGTGACTGCGCCGCTGGCATTTTGGACCTGACCGCGGACCAGCAGCGCTGGTGCCGTGTTCGCGAGCTTGCGGTGTCGCGCCCACACCCCCGGCGTGCAGAGCACGTTGACCATCCCGGTCTCGTCCTCGAGGTTGATGAACGTCACCCCCTGCGCCGTGGCGGGGCGCTGCCGATGGGTGACCGCACCGGCGATCAGCACGCGGTCGCCGTCGGGCACCTCGAGCAGCTCTTCGGCGGGCACCACCCCCATCGCGTTCAGGTCGGCCCGCAAGAACTGGGTCGGGTAGCTGTCCGGGGAGACGCCGGTGGCCCACACGTCGGCGGCGGCCAGTTCCAGCTCGCTCATTCCGGGCAGCGCCGGGATGTGTGACGACGAGCCCACGCCGGGCAACCGGTCCGGCCGTTGGGTGGCAGCGGCTCCGGCCGCCCACAACGCCTCGCGCCGCGATGTCCCGAAGCAGCCCAGCGCCCCGGCCGTGGCCAGCGCTTCGGTCTGCGGCACCGAGAGCCGCAACCGGGTGGTCAGGTCAAGCAGAGATGCGAACGCGCCGTTGACTTTTCGCTCTTCGACCAATTGCTCGGCGAGGTCGTCGCCGATATGGCGGACCGCACCCAGCCCGAGGCGGACCTCGGTGCCGGCGTTCTCGAGAGTGGCGTGCGCCAGGCTGGCGTTGACGTCCGGGCCGTGCACCAGCACGCCGTGCCGGCGCGCATCGGCCACCAGCGACTGCGGTGAATAGAACCCCATCGGCTGGGCACGCAGCAGCGCGGCGCAGAACGCGGCCGGGTGGTGCAGCTTGAACCACGACGAGTAGAACACCAACGACGCGAAGGACAGCGCATGACTTTCCGGAAAGCCGAAATTGGCGAACGCTTCCAGCTTTTCGTAGGTCCGGTCGATCACCTCGTCGGTGGCGCCATGCAATGCGCGCATGCCCTCGTAGAACCTGCCGCGCAGCCGTTGCATCCGCTCGGTCGAACGCTTGGACCCCATGGCGCGGCGCAACTGATCGGCCTCGGCGGCCGAGAAGCCGGCGCAGTCGACCGCGAGCTGCATCAGCTGTTCCTGGAAAAGCGGCACTCCCAGCGTCTTTCGCAGCGCCGGCTCCATGGACGGATGATCGTAGACCACCGGGTCGATGCCGTTGCGCCGCCGGATGTAGGGGTGCACCGACCCGCCCTGGATGGGCCCGGGCCGGATCAGTGCGACCTCGACCACCAGGTCGTAGAAGATCCGCGGCCGCAGCCTGGGCAGGGTGGCCATCTGTGCCCGCGACTCCACCTGGAACACCCCGACGGAATCGGCGCGCTGCAGCATCTCGTACACCGCCGGCTCGGAGAGGTCGAGGCGGGCCAGGTCGACCTCGATGCCTTTGTGTTCGGCCACCAGGTCTTTCGCGTAGTGCAGCGCCGAGAGCATGCCCAGACCGAGTAGGTCGAACTTCACCAAACCGATGGCCGCACAGTCGTCCTTGTCCCATTGCAGGACGCTGCGATTTTCCATCCGCGCCCACTCCACCGGGCACACGTCGGCGATCGGACGGTCGCAGATCACCATGCCGCCGGAGTGAATGCCCATGTGCCGCGGCAGGTTCCGGATCTGGGTGGCCAGGTCGATCACCTGTTCCGGGATGCCCTCGACGTCCGCAGCGTCGGCCAGCCCGTTCCAGTGATTGATCTGCTTGCTCCAGGCGTCCTGCTGCCCCTGCGAGTAGCCCAGGGCGCGCGCCATGTCGCGCACCGCGATCTTGCTTCGGTAAGTGATGACGTTGGCGACTTGGGCGGCATAGTCGCGGCCGTATTTGTCGTAGACGTACTGGATGACCTTTTCGCGCTGATCCGACTCGATGTCCATGTCGATGTCGGGTGGCCCGTCACGGGCCGGCGACAGGAAGCGCTCGAACAACAATTCGTTGACCACCGGATCGACCGCGGTCACACCCAGGGCGTAACAGACCGCGGAGTTGGCCGCCGATCCCCTGCCCTGGCACAGGATGTTGTTGCACCGGCAGAACCGGGCTATATCGTGCACCACCAGGAAATAGCCCGGAAAACTCAGTTGGGCAATGACTTTCAGCTCATGCTCGATCTGGGCGTACGCGCGCGGCGCACTCTCGGGGAGCCCGTAGCGGTCGCGTGCACCCGCCATCACCAACTGCCGCAGCCAGCTGTCCTCGGTGTGCCCGTCCGGCACGTCGAACGGCGGCAGCTGAGGCGCGATCAACGCCAGCCCGAACGCGCACTGCTCGCCGAGTTCGGCCGCGGCGGTCACCACCTCGGGCCGCTGCGCGAACAGCCGGGCCATCTCCTCGCCGGACCGCAGGTGTGAACCACCCAGCGGGGCCAGCCATCCGGCGGCCGATTCCAGTGACTGCCGGGCCCGGATCGCGCCCATTGCCATGGCCAGCCGCCGCCGCGAGGGGTGGGCGAAATGTGCTCCGGTGGTCGCGACGACGCCGACCCCGAACCGCGGCGCCAGCTCCGCCAGTGTCGCGTTGCGCTCGTCGTCGAGCGGCTGGCCGTGATGGGTCAACTCGATGCTGACCCGGCCCGCGCCGAAGCGGTCCACCAGGTCGGCCAGCGCCGCCGCCGCGGCGTCCGGCCCGCCATCGGAAAGCGCTTGGCGGACATGGCCTTTACGGCATCCTGTCAGGATGTGCCAATGCCCGCCCGCGGCTTCGGTCAACGTGTCGATGTCGAAGCGCAGCTTGCCCTTCTCGCCACCGGCCAGATGCGCCGCGGCCAGCTGCCGCGACAGCCGCCGGTACCCCTCCGGCCCGCGGGCCAGCACCAGCAGGTGCGGGCCGGGTGGATCCGGGTTCTCGGTACGAGCCTGCGATACGGACGAAGATCCCAGCGACAGCTCGGCACCGAACACGGTTCGTATGTCGAGTTCGGCGGCGGCCTCGGCGAACCGCACCGCCCCGTACAGACCGTTGTGGTCGGTCAGCGCCAGTGCCCGCAGATCCAGCCGGGCGGCCTCCTCGACCAACTCCTCGGGCGTGCTGGCGCCGTCCAGAAAGCTGTATGCCGAATGCGCGTGCAGCTCGGCATACGAAACGGAATGAGCGACCGACGAGCGGGCCGTGCGGCCCCCGTCCGGTGGTCGATAGGCCGGACGCTTGTGCGAGAAGGGGGCCTCTTGCGCCGGCCCGGATGGGGTGGGCGCGCCGGCTTGGCGCGGCTTGCCGTCGAGCAGCCGCTCGAGTTCCGCCCAACTCCGCGGCTCATTGCTGAAACCCACACCCCACAGTGTATCGAACGCATGTTCGATTTGGCGCGGGGTTGCTCAAGCGGTTGTTAAACGGGTCTTCAACTTCTAAACACAGTCTTAACGGACTGGGACCTACCGCGACGGGGGCGTGGCGACCGATACTGGTACGGGGCAACTAGGGCGGGAACTGAAAATGGTACAGCTGACCACGGCATTGGATTCGGGCTTTCGCACTGCGGCGGACCCCGACCGGCAGGCAAGTACGGCGACGGGCGCGGTCGCCATCGTCGAAGGCGCCGTCCCGAACCTGGGACGCCTCAAAGCGCTTCTGGCAGAACGCATTCAGTCGATACCGCGATGCACCCAGGTGTTGCGGACACATCCGTTCAGCGGTGCCCAGCACTGGACCGACGATCCGGGTTTCGACCTCGCCCATCACCTGCGCCGGGTCGCGGTTCCCCGCCCCGGCGATGAGGCCGACCTGTCTCGAGCGATCGCCCACGCCCTGGAACGCCCCGTCGAACTGGACCGGCCGCTGTGGGAGTGCTGGGTCATCGAGGGGCTGCGGGGCAAGTGGGCGATCCTGATGAAGGTTCACCATCACCTCGCCGGCGCCACGCCCGCGGCCCACCTGCTCACCAGGCTGTGCGACGACGCCAGCAACGAGATGTTCGCTAATAACGTTATACCCGAGGATGATTCGACCCCAGCCCCGAAGCGGGGCTGGGCGGAGACGCTCTGGCGAGCCTCGACCGCCGCAACCACCGTGACCAGCACGCTGGCCGAGACGGTCTGGTCGGCGGCCCGTGCGTCGTCGACCGGACCGGCGGTCACGATGCGCCGCTACGGCACGGTACGCGTTCCCCTCGCCGCGGTCGACGCGGTCTGCGGCAAGTTCCGGGTGACCACCAACGACGTCGCGCTCGCCGCCATCACCGAGGGGTTCCGGGCCGTGCTGCTACACCGCGGCGAACAACCGCGCGCGGGTTCGTTGCGCACTCTGGAGAAGAGATATCTGCCCGTCGAGCATGACGATCCGGTGCAGCGGCTGCGAATTGTGCACAACAGCCTGAACCAGCCGGCGCCGGTCCGGCAGCCCACGAGCATCGTGGACCTGGCAACCAGTTCCATGCCATTCACCTTGTGCGCCAAGGCAGTTCGATTGGTCGTGAGCCGGCTCCCACAACCTGGCATCGTGACGCTGGCCACCAATGCGCCGGGGCCTCGGCACCGGCTGGGGCTGATGGGCGCAACCGTGGAACGCCTGCTGCCGATCCCGCCGACGGCTGCGCAGCTGTCCAGCGGAGTCGCGGTGCTGAGCTACGGCGACGAGCTGATCTTCGGGATCACCGCCGATTACGACGCCGCCCCCGAACTTCAGCAGCTCGCCAGCGGCATCGAACGCGAGATGGCGCGACTGACGGCACTGAGCCAAGACTCCGTCCTGCTGTTCACCAAGGATCGCCGTAAGCGCCGGGCCGGCACGCCGCGGGCCGGTGTGCCCCGCACCCACCCGACCGCGCGAGCGCGCCACTGACCCGGCCCGGGCGGCATTGATCATCGTGAGATGGTTGGTCAGTGCCTGCATCGGAGTCAGTATCGGAGCCATCGGTCACCATCGACCCGCGCCGCCACGACGCGGTGCTGTTTGAGCTGAACGTCGACTCCGCGCCGGTCGCGCGACTGCGCGAGGCCGGGGTGAACGTCGCCCTGGGCGTCGAGGACCCGGCCGCGACCGCCGACCGGCTGGGCGTGCGGGCCGGCCGCAGTGTGGTCGTCGCCGCCAGCGAGTCGGTGGCCACGGCCGCGCGCGATGCCGGATTCGCTCTGGTGATCGATGCGCAGGACCTGAGTGACGTCGCGGTCCGCACCGGGGACCTGCGGATGTCGCAGCTGCCCGACGCGTCGCAGCTGCTCGGCGAGGACCTCGCCGCCCGACGGCCGGCGGTGTTCTTCGACTTCGACGGCACACTCTCGGACATCGTCAACGACCCGGACTCGGCGCAGCTGGTCGCCGGTGCGGCCGACGCGCTGCAGCGGTTGGCCGCGCGCTGCCCGGTGGCAATCCTGTCCGGCCGCGACCTCGCCGACGTCACGGCACGCGTCGGCTTGCCCGGTCTCTGGTACGCCGGCAGCCACGGATTCGAACTGACCGCGCCCGACGGAACCCATCACCAAAACGACGCCGCCGCGGCGGCCATACCGGTGCTGGAATCCGCGGCCGCCCAGCTGCGCGAGCGGCTCGGGTCGATTCCGGGGGTCAGGGTGGAGCACAAGCGGTTTGGCGTTGCCGTGCACTATCGCAACGCGGCGCGAGACCGCGTCGGCGAGGTGACGGCAGCGGTGCGCGCCGCGGGTCAGCGCGATGCGCTTCGGGTGACCACCGGCCGCGAGGTCATCGAGCTACGCCCGGATATCGACTGGGACAAGGGCAAGACGCTGCACTGGGTCCTCGAACACCTGGACGTATCGGCGGGCCTGACACCGATCTTTTTCGGCGACGACATCACCGACGAGGACGCGTTCGACGCGGTGCACCCGGACGGAATCCCAATCCTGGTGCGGCACAACGACGACGGCGACCGGGCCACCGCCGCGCTGTTCGCGCTGGACAGCCCGGCCGCCGCGGCCGACTTCGTCGATCGCCTGGCGCGGCAGTTGGCCGCCGCCGGCTAGTTCTGCGCGTATTCGACCGCGCCGTCGTCGAGCACGACTCGTCCCGCCTCGGCGCCGTGGGCACCCGAAGCCGTGGTGCGAAAGACCGCCTTGCCCGGCTCGGTACGCCAGATCAGTGTGGTCAAGGTCTCGCCGGGAAACACCGGCGAGCTGAAGCGTGCGTCGATCGAGGTGATGTTCGCGGCCTGCCCGCCGCCGAGCTCGGCGACCAGCGCGCGGCCCGCCACCCCATAGCTGCACAGCCCGTGCAGGATCGGCTTGGGGAAACCGGCCAACTCCCGGGCGAACCACGGGTCGCTGTGCAGCGGGTTGCGGTCACCGGAGAGCCGGTAGATCAGCGCCTGGTCCTCGCGGGTGGGCAGGGCCCGGGTGATGTCGGGCTCGCGATCCGGGAATTCCGGCGCGAGGGGGCGCTGACCCGGTTGCCCACCGAACCCGCCCGCGCCGCGGACCACAAAGGTGGTCGACGTTTCGGCGATCAGCTCCTGAGTATCCGGGTCGGTGCCGCGGCCGCGCAGCATCACGACCGCGTTCTTGCCCTCGCCCTTGTCCTGAATATCGGTGACCTCGGTGACCACCGAGAGCTTGCCCGCCGGGGGCAGCGGCGCGTGCAGCCGGATCCCTTGCGACCCGTGGAGCAGCATCGCCCAGTTGAAATCTCCGATCTTGCCCGCCGCCCCGAACGCCGGGCAGCAGATCACCGCGTAGGTGGGCAGCACCTGCTGGGTGATCTCGTGGCTGTTCTCGGTGGTGAACGACAGGTCATCGAGCCCCGCGCCGACGCCGAGGGCGTAGAGCAGGGTGTCCCGGTCGGTCCAGTCGAACAACTTCGGCTCGGTCACCGCACCG
Source organism: Mycobacterium sp. NGS40 (assembly GCF_059812735.1). NCBI lineage: Bacteria > Bacillati > Actinomycetota > Actinomycetes > Mycobacteriales > Mycobacteriaceae > Mycobacterium > Mycobacterium sp. NGS40. Next base: position 672,366 of record NZ_JCALDG010000001.1, on the reverse strand, counting down.
ACAGCACTCGGGTCAATCGCCATGCGAGTCTCCTCTCGACTACCAGATTCACGCTTCTGCGCACTCAACCATTGCAAACCCTTCCCCATGGGGCTGTCGGCAGGGCAGGCTATCGACATGGCCACGCGCAGCATGATCGGAAAGGCCTTCTGGAAAACAGGGGCCGTACTCGCCGCAACGCTCATCGTCGGTGCCTGCGGGGGGTCGACGCAGGCGCGCGCCATCACGTTGACGTTCATCCGAAACGCCCAGACCCAGGCCGATGCCGACGGCGTCATCAACACTGATCCCCCCGGCCCCGGCCTCACCGCCGAGGGCAGGGGCCAGGCCCAGCAGCTGGCCCACCAGAGCGGTCGCAACGACTTCGACGCCGTTTACGCCTCCGCGATGGCCGAGGCGCAGCAGACCGCCGGGCCGTTGGCCGGTGAACTCGGCAAACAGGTGGAGGTCCTGAGCGGCGTGCAGGCGCTCAATGCCGGCTGGTACAACGGCAAACCTCAATCGATGGCGGCCACCACGTACCTGTTGGCGCCGGCGGACTGGATCAACGGCGACATCGCGGACAGCATCCCGGGATCGGTGAGCGGCAAGCAGTTCAACAACGAGTTCACCGCCGCGGTGAACAAGGTTTATAACAGCGGCCACAGCAAACCGGTGGTGTTCTCCCAGGGCACCGCGATCATGGCGTGGACGCTGATGAATGCCCGCAACGGCAAGAGCAGCCTGTTGAGCACCCATCCGCTGCCGAACGTCGGCCGCGTGGTACTCACCGGAAACCCGACGGACGGGTGGACGCTGGTCGAGTGGGACGGCATCCGCAGCTTCAGCTGATCCCCGCTACCATGACCCCATGCGGTATGTCGTTACCGGCGGTACCGGGTTTATTGGTCGCCGCGTCGTAGCTCGCCTGTTGGATACTCGGCCCGACGCCGACGTGTGGGTCTTGGTCCGGCCCCAGTCGCTGGGGCGCTTCGAACGCCTCGCCGCACAGTGGGGTGAACGCGCCAAACCGCTGGTCGGTGCGCTGCCGGAGCTGACGTTGACCGACGAGCGGCTGGCCGAGCTGGGCCGGGTCGACCATCTCGTGCACTGCGCGGCGATCTACGACATCACGGCCGGCGAAGCCGAACAGCGCGCCGCCAACGTCGAGGGCACCCGCGCCGTCATCGAGCTGGCGCGACGCCTGGACGCGACGCTTCACCACGTGTCGTCGATCGCCGTGGCGGGAGATTTCGACGGCGAGTACACCGAAGACGACTTCGACGTCGGCCAGCTGCTGCCCACGCCCTACCACCAGACGAAGTTCGAGGCCGAACTGCTGGTCCGGTCGCAACCCGGGCTGCGCTACCGCATCTACCGGCCGGCCGTCGTGGTCGGCGACTCACGCACCGGCGAGATGGACAAGATCGACGGCCCGTACTACTTCTTCGGCGTGCTGTCCAAGCTGGCCATCTTGCCGTCGTTGACCCCGATCATGCTGCCCGACACCGGGCGCACCAACATCGTCCCGGTCGACTATGTCGTCGACGCACTCGTCGCACTGATGCACGTCGACGGCTCCGATGGGCAGACTTTCCACCTGACCTCGCCGAAAACCATTGGGCTGCGCGGTATTTACCGTGGCGTCGCCAAAACCGCCGGACTGCCCGCGCTGCGCGGCTCACTGCCCCGCTCGGTAGCTGCGCCGGTGCTGAAGGCAACCGGGCGGGTCAAACGGGTACGCAACATGGCGGCCACCCAGCTCGGGATTCCGGCCGAGGTGCTGGATCTCGTCGACCTGATTCCCACGTTTGTCAGCGATAAGACGCAAAATGCGCTGCGCGGCACTGGCATTGAAGTGCCCGAGTTCGCCAGTTACGCGCCCAAGCTGTGGCGGTACTGGGCCGAGCATCTCGATCCCGACCGCGCCCGCCGCGACGCTCCGGACGGTCCGCTGCAGGGCCGGCACGTGATCATCACCGGCGCATCCAGTGGCATCGGCCGGGCATCGGCGATCGCGGTCGTCGAACGGGGCGCCACGGTGTTCGCGCTGGCCCGCAACGGCTCCGCGCTCGACGAGCTGGTCGCCGAGATCCGCGCGAACGGCGGTCAGGCCCACGCCTTCACCTGCGATGTCACCGATTCGGTATCGGTGGAGCACACCATCAAGGACATCCTGGGCCGCTTCGGTCATGTCGATTACCTGGTGAACAACGCGGGCCGCTCGATCCGCCGTTCGGTGGTCAACTCCACCGATCGGCTGCACGACTATGAGCGGGTGATGGCGGTCAACTACTTCGGTGCCGTCCGTATGGTGCTGGCGCTGCTACCGCATTGGCGGGAGCGCCGATTCGGCCATGTCGTGAACGTCTCCAGCGCGGGCGTGCTGGCCCGAAACCCTAAGTACAGCTCGTATCTGCCGACCAAGGCCGCACTGGACGCGTTTTCCGACGTGGTCGCCTCGGAGACGCTGTCCGACCACGTCACGTTCACCAATATCCATATGCCGCTGGTCAAGACGCCGATGATCGTGCCCTCGCAGCGGCTCAACCCGGTGCCGCCGATCAGCCCCGAACGGGCGGCCGCGATGGTGGTGCGCGGACTGGTCGAGAAGCCGGCGCGCATCGACACGCCACTGGGCACCCTGGCCGAGGCCGGCAACTACCTGTTGCCCCGGACATCGCGGCGAATTCTGCACCAGGTCTATCTGGGTTACCCCGATTCCGCTGCCGCGCTCGGCGTTTCGCCGGCAGTCGGCGCTGCGCAGAAAAGGCGGCCCAAACGCCCGGTGCGTGCTGTCGGCCGCATCGGGGTCCCCCGGCCGGTCCGCAAGGCGGTCCGCCTGGTACCCGGGGTTCATTGGTGACGCAGTCCTCGCCGGTGTTCGCCGACGTCGACACCGGCGTCGATGACGCGCTGGCCTTGATCTACCTGCTGGCCAGCCCGGACGCCGATCTGGTCGGCATCGCTTCGACCGGGGGAAATGTTGGCGTACAACAGGTTTGCGCCAACAATCTCGGCCTCCTCGAGCTGTGCCAAGCCACCGGCGTCCCGGTGTCGAAGGGCGCCGACGAGGCACTGGCCGGCCCGCTGCGCACCCCATCCAAAGTCCATGGCCCGTGCGGCCTGGGGTATGCCGACGTGCCACCGAGCAACGCGGCGCTGACCGACTACGACTCGGCCACCGCCTGGGTGCGCGCGGCGCAGGCGTTCCCCGGCGAGCTGATCGGCGTGGCGACCGGCCCGCTGACCAATCTGGCACTGGCGCTGCGCGCCGAGCCAGCACTGCCAACGCTGTTGCGCCGGTTGGTCATCATGGGCGGCTCCTACGACCACATCGGTAACACCACCGCGGTGGCGGAATGGAACATCAGCGTGGACCCCGAGGCGGCCGCCGAGGTGCTCGCGGCCTGGTCCAGCGAAAACCTTGGCCCGCAGCAGCTTCCGATCCTGTGCGGCCTGGATCTGACGCGCAACGTCGCGATCACGCCGGAAGTCCTGGCGAGATTGGCCGACGCCGCGGGATCGACGTCGACGATCATGAGCGTGGACGACCGACGGGGCACCCGATCGACGGCGTCCAATCCGGTGATCCGAGTGATCGAAGACGCCCTGCGGTTCTACCTCGAGGGTTACTACGACAACGGCCACGGGTATCTGGCACATCTGCACGACCCGTTGGCCGCGGCGGTCGCGCTGGATCCCGAACTCATCGCGACCCGCTCCGGGCGGGTGGACATCGAGCTCGCCGGCACCCTGACCCGCGGCATGACGGTAACGGACTGGCGCCGAGAACCTAACGCGCGCATTGGAGTTGGCGTCGATCCGGCGGCATTCTTCGAACGGTTCATCGAACGTGTGGGGCCCTTCGCGCGGCGGCTCGGCTGCTGAGGGGCCCGGCTGCCGGCTTCCGTTGACAGAACCCGCCCAGCGACGCTGGAATAGGTGGATATCTAGGTGGGGTTGCGTTAGTCAACACTGGAAGGCTGGAAGGACCTTCGCGATGACAGAGCTGGTAACGGGGAAGGCACTACCAAACGTAGTGGTGACCGGCATTGCCATGACAACCTCGGTGGCGACCGACGCCGAGAACACTTGGAAGTTGTTGCTGGACAGCCAAAGCGGTATCCGTACGCTCGAGGACTCGTTTGTCGAGCACTACGATCTCCCGGTACGCATCGGCGGGCACCTGCTGGAGGATTTCGACCACGGTTTGACACGTGCCGAGCGCCACCGAATGGGCTGGCTGCCGAAGATGACCACAATTTTGAGCCGCCGGCTGTGGGAGAACGCCGGATCGCCCGAGGTCGACCCCAACCGATTGCTGGTGTCCGTCGGCACCGGCCTGGGCTCGGCCGAGCAAATAGTATTCAGCTACGACGACATCCGCGCCCGCGGCATGCAGGGGGTCTCGCCGCTGGCGGTGGCGAAGTACATGCCCAACGCCCCCGCCGCGGCGATCGGGCTGGAACGACACGCCAGGGCCGGGGTGCTCACCCCGATTTCGGCGTGCGCCTCCGGCTCCGAAGGCATCGCGCAGGCCTGGCGCAGTATCGTCCTCGGCGAGGCCGATATTGCCATCTGCGGCGGTGTCGAGGTCAAGATCGAAGCGGTCGCGATCGCGGCGTTCGGCCAGATGCGCATCGTGTTGTCGACGAAGAACGACGACCCGGCCGGGGCGTGCCGTCCGTTCGATCGGGACCGGACCGGCATCGTGTTCGGCGAGGCCGGCGCGCTGATGGTCATCGAAACCGAGGAGCACGCCAAGGCCCGGGGCGCCAACATCCTGGCCCGGATCATGGGCGCCAGCATCACCTCGGACGGCTTCCACATGGTGGCGCCGGACCCCAACGGCGCACGCGCCGGGCATGCGATGAGCAGGGCGATTCAGCTGGCGGGGCTGACGCCCGGCGATATCGACCACGTCAATGCGCACGCCACCGGCACCCTGGTCGGCGACCTGGCCGAGTCCAAGGCCATCAACAACGCGCTGGGCAGCAACAAAGCGGCCGTGTACGCGCCCAAGGCCGCGCTGGGCCACTCGGTGGGGGCGGTCGGCGCGGTGGAGTCGATCCTGACCGTGCTGGCGCTGCGGGATCAGGTGATCCCGCCGACCCTGAACCTGGAAAACCTGGACCCCGAGATCGACCTGGATGTGGTGGCGGGCAAGCCGCGGCCCGGCAATTACCGCTACGCGCTCAACAACTCGTTCGGCTTCGGCGGCCACAACGTCGCCGTGGCCTTCGGCCGGTACTGACCCTCCTACTCGTAGATTCCTTCGAGGTACCACCGCCGCTGGCGATAACACAGCAGCAACGCCCGCTCACTTTCCAGCAACACCTGGGCGCGGGCGGTGCGGCCCGGCGAACCAGTCGAGTTCGGGTCCGGATCCCACCACCGCTCGTCGACCGGCCACGGGCCGGCCCACCAGCGCAGCGGGTCGTCGCAGCCGCGGGAGACCAGGCGCACCGGGTCGGCGGAGAACATCCCCCGGCCGGTCACCCGTATCAAATTCCCTTGGGCGTCAAGCAATTCCACCGGATCGTCGAGCAGTACCGCCGGCGACGGGTCTGGCAGCTGACCGGGCCACGGCAACGCCGGGTCGGCATGCGGAACCGGCTCGTCACCCAGCGGGGTCAGCGTGATGCGTTCGGCGGGTCCGCGACCTCCGGACAGCACCGGCACCCGCACCGCTTCCGGCCCGAGCAGGCCCTGCACCCGCACCAGGGCGCGGCGGGCCCGCTGCCGGTCCTCCTCCCCGAGGCCGCCCCATAACGGCAGCTGCAGCGCCTCGGCGGACACCACCTCCACCGCCTGCAGCCGCAGCGATGTCACCGGCGCCGTGGGGCGGGGATTGCGGGCGGCCCGGCTGCTCAACCACCCGTCCAGTTGCCAGCGCACCCGATCGGCGGTGGCGTCCTCGGTCAACGGCTCGGCGCACCGCCATACCCGGTTCAGTTCTTCGCCGTTGGCGGTGACGGCGTGAATGGACAGCCGGGTGCATCCCACCCCGGCGGACATCAGCATCTGGTGCAGCGTGCCGGCCAGCGAGCGTCCGGCGAATGCCGCGGCGTCGACCCGGTCGATCGGCGGATCGCAGTCCAGCACGGCTTCGAGTTCGGCCGGGGGCTCCCGCCCGGACGGGCCTCGCTCGGGCTCGCCGCGAGCGAACCGGTGTGCGCTGCACCCGTCGGCGCCGAACCGGGAAGCCACGTCGGTCGCCGACAGGGCGGCGAACTGACCGATGGTGCGAATCCCTAACCGCCACAACAGATCCGTCAGCTCCTCTCGCCCCGGACCGGACAGGCTCGGCTCGGTGGCCAGCTGCCGGATCGACAGCACCGACAGGAACTTCGCATCGTCGCCGGGCGCGACGACACGACCCGCCCGGGCGGCGAAGACCGCGGTGGACAGCTGGTCGGCGATGCCGACCTGACACTCGGCGCCGGCCACTGAACTCACAGCCACCGCGTCGATCAGCCTTTCGGCGGCCTGTTGTTCGGACCCGAAATAGCGGGCCGCTCCGCGCACCGGCAACACCAGCAGGCCGGGGCGCAGCACCTCGGCGCGAGGCACCAGGTCGTCGACCGCCGCGATCACCCCCTCGAAAAAGCGGGCGTCGCGGTCGGCGTCGGCGCTGGCGACGTGCAGTTGCGGGCAACGGGCCGCGGCCTCGCGGCGTCGCAACCCTCGCCGCACTCCGGCCGCACGCGCGGCCGACGAGCAGGCGATCACCCGATTGGCCAGGGTGACCGCGATCGGGGTCGTCATGGATACCTCCGCCGCTGCCGCCGCCGCGACCGCCGGCCAGTCCATGCACCAAATGGCCAGCACCCGGGAAGACATTCGAACTCACCCGGTTCGCGTCCGGCGGCCGGTCACCCGTCTCCCCGCGCACACCCCACTGACCTGCAGCCGCACTCCGCTGATGCGTCCGAATCCGCAAACCGGGGCGTCGCGATGACCTGCCGTGATCTCGTAGCCGCTGACCCGGGCCTGCAGCCGGGTCGGCGCCCCCTGCCAGTCGCCGTCGGTGACCAGCAGGGTGCAGCCCTTGAGCCGGGCGCGAGCCACCACCGCCCGCGCCCGGGTCAGCGGCACCCGACGCCCGCCCAGCCCGAGCACCACCAGATCCATGCCGTCGATGAGCACCGCGGCCACTTCCACCGGATCGGTCCCGGGGTCCGGTATCACGGCGAGCCGGCTCAGATCCGCCCCCATCTCCACCGCGGCCAGCAGCCCGATATCCGGCTGGCCGACGATGGCCGCGTTTCCCCCGGCCGCCGTCACCGCGGCGACCATGCTCAGCAGCAGCGACCGCGCTCCCGACAGCACAGCCACCGTGCCCTTGGGCAGTTGCGTGGGTAGCGCTTCGGCCAGCCACTGCGGGACCGGCAGCCCGGACTCCGATTCGGGCAGCAGGCCATCGGGGCGGGCGGCGGGCCTCCCGGGCGATTTCCCGGACAACACCGCCATCTGCCGGCGTAGCGATTCGAGTTGTTCCGCCCGATCCAGGTCGGAGGCGACAGCCGCCGTCATATAGCCTCCTACCAGCAGATCCTCGATTATTTTCGAATATATGTTCGATTGATTCGAGTAAACACCCCCCTCCGACAACCGTCAAGAAACGGGAGAGGCTGCTTATGCGGTCGGTGCTGTTGTGGCTTCTGGTGCTCATTTGTGGCGCCATCGTGGTGCCCCCGCCGGCTCGAAGCGAGGTCGGGAGCTGTCAACCGGCCGAATTCTTCGCCGCCGACAACGGTGATCCCTTTTTCGAGCCGGAGGCCGACCTGACGTTCGCCCTCAACGGCGTGACGGTCACCGGGTCCAAGCCGCTCGACGGGGTGTACTGGTCCGAGGCGCAGCAGCGAATCACCCGGGAGCGTTCGCATGAATTCCAGCTGTGCGGCACCGAGGACGCCCTGCATACCGCCGCCGAGGCACTGCGCCGTCAGTTCGGCCAGGAATCGGTGCTGTCCTTCGACTACCTGCCGCAGACCGCACCGCAGGAGAACGCGCTCATGATCACCGTGCCGGATGTCGACATCGAACGCCTCGCCACCGCGCTGACGGCCGATCTTTCCGCCCGCGACCGGCTGCGCGGCGGATCCGTCACCGCGACCGACCACACCCTGGTCCTGATCGCCGCCAACGACGACCGCGACCTGGCCCGCCGGCTCGTCAGTGCGGCTGGCGGCAACTGGCAAGCAGCCGATATCGCTTACGGCAGAAGCGAATTCGTGAAGTAGCTGCGCGAAAACCTATTCCCACTCGATGGTGCCGGGCGGCTTGCTGGTGATGTCCAGCACCACCCGGTTGACCTCGCGGACCTCGTTGGTGATCCGGGTCGAGATGCGTTCCAGTACCTCGTAGGGCACCCGGGTCCAGTCCGCGGTCATGGCGTCCTCGCTGGACACCGGCCGCAGCACGATCGGGTGCCCGTAGGTGCGGCCGTCGCCCTGCACACCCACCGAGCGCACCTCGCCCAGCAACACCACCGGGCACTGCCAGATCAGGTTGTCCAGGCCCGCGGCGGTCAGCTCCTCGCGGGCGATCGAGTCGGCACGCCGCAGCGTGTCCAGCCGCTGCGCGGTGACCTCGCCGATGATCCGGATACCCAGTCCCGGACCCGGAAAGGGCTGGCGCCCAACGATTTCCTCCGGCAGACCCAGTTCCCGGCCGACCGCGCGCACCTCGTCCTTGAACAGCAACCGCAGCGGCTCGACGAGTTTGAACTTCAGGTCGTCGGGCAGACCGCCAACGTTGTGGTGGCTCTTGATGTTCGCGGTCCCGCTGCCCCCGCCGGACTCCACCACGTCCGGATACAGCGTGCCCTGCACCAGGAAGTCGACTTCAGATCCGGTGTCGCTCAAGATGTCTCGCACCGCGGCCTCGAAGGCCCGGATGAACTGGCGGCCGATGATCTTGCGCTTGCCCTCGGGGTTGGTCACCCCCGACAGCGCCTCGAGGAAGGTGTCGGCCGCGTCGACGGTGACGAGGTTGGCGCCGGTGGCGGCGACGAAGTCCCGCTGCACCTGCGCGCGCTCACCGGCGCGCAACAGTCCATGGTCGACGAAGACACAGGTCAGCCGGTCCCCGATGGCCCGCTGCACCAGCGCGGCGGCCACCGCGGAATCCACCCCGCCGGACAGCCCGCAGATCGCATGGCCGTCGCCGATCTGGGCCCGTACCTGTTCGGTCAGCGCCTCGGCGATGTTGGCGGCCGTCCATTCCGCGCCGAGCCCGGCGAAGTCGTGCAGAAACCGGCTGAGCACCTGTTGCCCGTGCGGGCTGTGCATCACCTCGGGGTGGTACTGCACCCCGGCCAGGCGTCGGGCCCGGTTCTCGAAGCCGGCGACCGGCGCGCCGGGGCTGCTGGCCACCACATCGAACCCCTCGGGCGCGGCCGTGACGGCGTCACCGTGGCTCATCCAGACCGGCTGCGCCGTCGGCAGTCCCGAATGTAATTCGCCACCAAGCACTTTCAGCTCGGTGCGACCGTATTCGCTGGTGCCGGTATGGACGACGGTCCCGCCCAGCGTTTGCGCCATCGCCTGAAACCCGTAGCAGATGCCGAACACCGGCACGCCGAGGTCGAACACCGCCGGGTCCAGTTGCGGGGCGCCTTCGGCATACACACTGGCCGGCCCGCCGGAGAGCACCAGCGCCAAGGGATCCTTGGCCTTGATCTCCTCGATCGAGGCGGTGTGCGGGATGACCTCGGAAAACACCCGCGCTTCCCGCACGCGACGGGCGATCAACTGCGCATACTGCGCGCCGAAGTCGACTACCAATACCGGTCGGGTCGGGGGTCCGACGTCACCAAGATCGGGGTCGAGGTCAGCAGGTTCAGCCACGGCCACGAGTCTAGTGTTCGGCGGTGAGGCCGGGGACTTGGCCACACGTCACATCAGGTAGGTCGGCTGGGCAATGCCGAAGCGGGTGCTGGCGTAGCGCTTCAGGGCCGACGGGCTGAAGTAGGCGTGCTGGCCCAGGGTGTGCAGGTCCCGAAAGCAGCGTTGCAGGGGGTGATTCGCGTGTACCGCGCCCGCACCGGTCAACCCGAACGTCGTATCGACCACCTGACGTGCCGCGCGCATCGCCGCCAACGCCGCCAGCCGGAAGCCGGCACGCTGCTCAAGCGAAGGCGGGTCACCGGCGATGGCGGTGTCCCACAGCGCACTGACCTCGTCGAGTACGAATGCCCGCGCAGACCTCAAACCGGCCTCGGCACTGGCGAACTCGACCTGGACCGCGGCATCCTGCGCCAGTGGCTCGGGCGCCATGGCGCGCAGCTTCGTCGTCGCGAGATCGGTGAATTCGTCGAGGGCGCGCCGCGCGATGCCGAGCGGGACACCGACCATGCCGATCCCGGCGAGCGTGAAGAACGGAATTCGCCACAACGGGCCGTCGTGGCGGGCCGGATGGAAGAACGGGCTGATGGTGTGCTCGTCGGGAACGCTGAGAGCTCGGGCGGCCACGTCGTTGCTGCCGGTGGCGCGCAACCCCAGGACGTCCCAGTTGTCGACGATCTCGGCCTCGGCGCACGGGAAGAACGCCAGCCGCTGGTCGGGCCCTTGCTCGGGGATCATTCGCGGCTGGTCGCCGTCGAAGACGAAGACACCGGCCAGTATCCACTCGGCGTGGCGGCAACCACTGGCGAACGGCCATCGCCCGTCGATGCCGAACCGGCCGCGACCGTCCGGCACGGCCCGCCCGGTGGGCGCGAAGATCGTCGCCGATGAGAAGTCGGCGTCCGAACCGAACAGCGTTGTGGCGACGGCTGGTTCAAGCCAGGCGGTGAACGCGGGTGCGCCGCCACCGATGGCGGCAACCCAGCCGGTGGAACCGTCGGCACGCGCCAGTTCCTCGATCATCTGAATGATGTCGACCGGGGCTATTTCGAATCCGCCGAGCGAGCGCGGCTGCATGGCACGGAAGATGCCGGCCGCGCGCAGTTGCTCGACCAGATCGAGGGGCAATGTCCCGAGCGCCTCGGCTTCATCGGCACGCCGGCTGATCTCGGGTGTCAGGGCGCCTGCCACCGCGATGGAGTCGGCACCGTTCGACAGGCTGACGGCGGGGCATGTTGCACTTGTCATGTCACGTTCCCTATTTTCATACAGTTATTAGTATTCAATACAGGAGAATGTACTTAATTATGGGATCTGTCAACAAGCAGGCTCCCCGCCGCTACGACTCGACCCGTCGCCGCGAGCAGGCCCAGCGCAATCGGGACGCGGTCCTCGCGGCCGCCCGGCAGCGGTTCCTGGCCCAGGGCTATGCGGCGACGACGATCGCCGAAATCGCACGGGACGCGGCCGTGTCGGTCGAAACGGTGTACAAGGCGTTTACGACGAAGGCCGGCGTGCTGAAAGCGCTCTTCGATGTGTCCGTCGCCGGCGACGACGAGCCGATCCCGATGGTCCAGCGAGACGTGATCCAGGCCGTTGCCGATGAAACCGATGCGGCCCGCAAACTGCAGCTGTACGCCAAGCACCTGGCCGCGACCATGCCGCGCAGCGCTCCGGTCCAACTGCTCGCGCGTGATGGCGCCGCGTCGTCGCCGGACGCCGGCGAGGTCTGGAAGCAGACGCGGCAGGAAACGCTGGCCGGCATGACGATGTTCGCGGCAGATCTCGCCGGGACGCGACAGCTGCGAGTCAGCGCCAAGGAAGCGCGCGATATTCTGTGGACCTACCACGCACCCGAGCTCTACGAACTCCTTGTCCTGGAACGCGGTTGGTCGGCCACTCGCTACGGCAAGTTCCTCGCCCAAGCGCTGATCGACGCCCTGCTCAAGCCCGAGGGTTGACGCTTACAGCGAGAACACCCGACGCAGGGTCTCCACGGCTTCGGGCTCGCCGGTGAAGGCGATTCGCCGCAAAGCCGCCTTGCGCTTGGCGTCGCCCGGCGCGAGACGGGCCGTCACGAGATCTGCCGCACTGGCGGTGATCGTCACCGTGGGCTCGCCGCGCGCGCCGGCCAGGCGTCCCTGGGTAATCACGAAATCAAAACGGCGACCGTCGATTTCGGCCCGGCACGTCGCTTCCAGCCCGGCCGCCTTGCCCGAGTCGAAGCCCAGCAGGATGCCGGCCAGAAACCCGTTGAGCGGCGTGACCGGGCCTTCGTCGATCGGATCCAGCCGGTCCAGACCGAACCACGCGATGCTCTGAATGATCGGCAGCACCCGCTGCCAGCCCAGGTCGCTGAGCGTGTAGACGGTGCGCCCGATGGGCGCCGGGAGGTCGGTTCGGTGGACGAGCCCGGCGTCCTGCAGCTCCTTGAGGCGCTCGGCCAGCAGATTGGTTGCGATGCCGGGCAATTCGGCGCGCAGGTCGCCGTAGCGCCGCGGTCCTCCGATCAGCTCACGCAGGATCAGCAACGTCCAGCGCTCACCCAAGACGTCGAGGCCGCGCGCGATCGGGCAGTTCTGGTTGTAGTTGCGTGTCCGCACCACCGCAGTTTACCAGCGGCGGACATATTTTTCCATTTGTTGGTTGATTTATTTGTCTATCAGATTTACTGTCTCGTCCATGGGTAAGAATCTCGCGCTCGCCGTCATCTGCCTCGGCGTCTTCGTCATCAGCGTCGACGCCACCATCGTCAACGTCGCCCTGCCCACGCTGGCACGCGAGCTCAATGCCGGCACCTCGCAGCTGCAATGGATCGTCGACGCCTACACCCTGGTCATGTCCGGGCTGCTGCTGTCGGCCGGCAGCTTCAGCGACCGCTACGGCAGACGAGGTTGGCTCAATGCCGGCCTCGCGCTATTCGCGATCACGTCGGGCCTTGCGGCACAGGCGAACTCCGCGGATCAGCTGATCGCGGCGCGGGCCGCCATGGGCGTGGGTGCCGCGCTGATCTTCCCGACCACACTGGGCTTGATCACGAACATCTTCACCGACCCGGTGCCCCGCGCCAAGGCCATCGGGCTGTGGGCGGCGATGGTGGGTATCGGCGTGGCAGTGGGGCCGATCAGCGGTGGTTGGCTGCTCGAACATTTCTGGTGGGGCGCCATTTTCATGGTGAACATCCCGATCGCGGTGGCCGCCATCGCCGGCGCCGTATTGTTCGTGCCGACTTCGCGCGACCCCGCGGCACCACGCGTCGACGTGCCCGGCTTGGCGCTGTCGGCGGCCGGCGTCACGGCGCTGGTCTATACCGTCATCGAAGCGCCGACCTGGGGCTGGACCAGCCCCCGCGCCGCGGTCGGATTCACAACCGCCGCTGTCCTGCTCGCCGGGTTCGCATGGTGGGAGCGACGCAGCACCCATCCCATGCTGGACGTCACGGTGTTCGCCAATCGCCGGTTCTCCGGTGGCAGCCTCGCAGTGACCGCGGGCTTTCTGACCTTGTTCGGCTTTATCTTCGTCATCACGCAGTACTTCCAATTCATCAAGGAGTACAGCGCTTTTCAGAGCGGAGTGCGGTTACTGCCGGTCGCCATATCGATCGCGGTAGCCAGCATCCTGGGGCCGCGGCTGGTCGAGTGGATCGGCACCACCGCCGTCGTGGCCGGGGGTCTGGCGGTGTTCGCGGCCGGCCTGGCGTGGGCATCGACCGCGGACGCCGCGACGAGCTACACCGAGATCGCCGCGCAGATGTTGCTGCTCGGCGGCGGCCTCGGACTGACGTTCTCACCGGCCACCGAATCGATCATGGGATCGCTGTCCGCGGACAAGGCCGGGATCGGCTCGGCCGTCAACGACACCACGCGTGAGCTCGGCGGCACCCTGGGTGTTGCCATCGTGGGCAGCGTCTTCGCGTCGGTCTACTCGGCACACCTGGGCTCCGCGCCCGCGCTGGCCACATTTCCGGCCGGCGTCACCGCCGCGATGCGTAACTCAATGGCTGTGGCGCACAAGGTGATCGAACAGCTTCCCGCGGAGCACGCCGGCCCGGTGCGCGACGCGGTCAATCGCGCGTTCCTGGACGGCCTGCACGTCGGCTCGCTGGTGTGCGCGGCAATCGCACTGGCCGCGGCGATCGCCGTCGCGGCTCTGCTACCGGCACGGCAATTGGAAATCGCTCCTCAAATGGAAAGGGAAGACGCATGAACACTCGCGTATTGGTCACCGGCGCGACGGGAAAAGTCGGCGGTGCGGTCGCCGCCCAGCTGCTCGAGAAGGGTGTCGCCACCCGGGCGGTCGTGCACTCCGAAGACGCACGCAGCGCGCGGCTACGCCGGCTGGGAGCAGAAGTCGTCATCGCCGATATGTTTGACATTCAACAGGTCACCGCCGCGATGGACGGGGTCGACCGGCTGTTCTTCAACGCTCCGTACCACCCGCACGCGCTCGACAGTGCGGTCACCTTTGCCGTGGCCGCCCGGCAGGCGGGTACCGAAGCCGTAGTGGCGCTTGGGCAGTGGTTGGCCAGCCCGCAGCATCCCTCGTTGATGACCCGCCATGCCTGGTTGACCGAGAAGCTATTCGAGCTGCTGCCGGACACCGCGCATGTGGCCGTCGACCCGGGCTATTTCGCGGACAACTATCTGCAGCTGGTCCCCGTCGCCGCTCAACTCGGCGTGTTGCCCACACCGACCGGCGCCGGCCGAAATGCGCCGCCCTCCAACGAAGACATCGCCCGGGTCGCAGTGGGTGCGCTGCTCGATCCACACCGGCACGACGGCCGTTCTTACCGGCCAACAGGACCGGACCTGCTCTCGGGAGCGCAGATCGCCGACGCGATCGGTGAGGCGTTGGGCCGACGCGTGCGGCACGTCGACGTTCCGGCGTGGATGTTCATGCGCGCGGTGCGCGTCTACAAGAAGCGGCTCGGCGCCGACCTGTTCTTCGAATCCAGCTTGCGCTACTACCTGCCCGAACACGCGTTGGGGAGCTGGGAGGTCGGCGGCCCGACCACGCATGTGCGCGATGTCGCCGGCGTCGAACCCGAAGACTTCCTGACGATCGCACGGCGTTACGTCAATGTGCCGGAAACCCGCTTTACCGCAGCCAATTTCGCACGCCAGCTATGGAGTTTCATGTTGATCCCGCTGATGCCGATGCATCGGCTTGATCGGTTCGACCGGCTTCAGCAGCACCCCCGGCCCGCACATCCTCAACTGTCCGGGCAATCGCCGCTGTGGCGAAGTGAGCACACCGAAAGGATCTCCGCATGAACACCAGCCAGGTAACCCAGTATTCGACCGGCCTCTCGCAGCACAACATCGAGCAGGCGTTGCTCGCCGCCGGAAAGGACCTCGAGCAGCTGACACCCGCCGACCTCGGCCTGCTGGAGGACTTCCACACCATGGGCCGCATCGCGACGGGTGCGCTGGTGGACCTCGCCGGGATCACCAGTGCGAGTGCGGTGCTCGATGCGGGCAGCGGGGTCGGCGGCACCGCGCGTTACGTCGCCGACCGCTTCGGCTGCACCGTCACGGCCGTCGACCTCACCGAGGAATACTGCGAAACACACCGCTGGCTCAACCAGCTCGTCGGGCTGGACGACCGGATATCGGTTCACCAGGGCGATGTGACCGCGCTGCCCTTCGCGGATGCCGGCTTCGACGCCGTGATCAGCCAGCATGTCCAGATGAACGTGGCCGACAAGGCGCGCCTGTACGCCGAAGCCCGCCGGGTGCTGGTCAACGGCGGCCGTCTTGCCTTGTGGGACATCACCATTGGCGATGGTCGCGAACTGTCCTATCCGCTACCGTGGGCCGATCAGCCCGCACACAGCCATCTGGTCGCCCCAGACGAATTGCGTTCGGTCATCCAGTCTTGCGGATTCGTCGTGGAACAGTGGAACGATCTCACCGAACAGGCTGGGGCCGTCATGCAATCCCTGCTGGCTCAGCCCGCCGGCCCGCTGGGGCTGCACGCCTTCGTGGCCGACTTCGCCGACAAGGCGCAGAACCTGACCGCAGCGTTGTCGGACGGACGGCTGCGGGTCATCCAGGGCATCGCCCGAGCGGACGGCGCGGGTTAACTGCCATGAACGCCTGCGTGTCGGGTGGCGTGAATGAATTTCGTTATGCCCCTGTGTGTTTGAGCTTCAGCATCGGGCCGGGTTAGTTGGTTGGTGGTGGTTGGGGTTGGAAGGGTTGGTACCACCACCAGTGGGCGCGTTCGCCGGTGGGTCCGGGGCAGGGTTTGACGTCGGGTGGGGGTTGGGTGGGTGGGTGTGCGAGGGATCCTGCGCTCAGTGGTCGGCCGTCCTCGTCGGTGATGGTGAGCGCGTCGGCGGGTCCGGTGAGGGTGATCAGGCCGCGGTGATGGGCGCGGTGGTGGTACGGGCAGACCAGCACCAGGTTGGCTAGTTCGGTGGGGCCGCCGTCTTCCCAGTGCCGGAGGTGGTGGGCGTGCAGGCCGCGGGTGGCCCCACACCCGGGCACCACGCAGCTGCGGTCACGATGCTCCAGGGCGCGGCGCAGCCGCCGGCTGATCACCCGCGTCGCACGCCCGGCACCGATAACCTCGCCGTCACGTTCGAACCAGACCTCGCAGGTGGCATCACAGGTCAGGTACTGGCGCTCGGCGTCGGTGAGCAGCGGACCCAGATGCAGCGCGGCGGCACGCTGCTCAATATCGAGGTGCACGACCACGGTGGTGTGCTGCCCGTGCGGGCGGCGGGCCGCCTCACTATCCCAGCCGGCCTCCACCAGCCGCATCAACGCGTCGGTGGCGTTCGGCAGCGGCGGCGCGCTTTCCGACGCACCGTCGCCGTGGTCGCGCTTCCATTCGGCGAAAAGCGCATCACGATGAGACGCCAACGCGGCGTCGAACTTCGCGGCATCTAGGTGGGGGAGTTTGATCCGCCAACACGTGAACTCCTCGTCCGAGGTCTGGGTGATCGAGGGCGCCGGTTCGGGCCGCGGGTCGGGCTGGGGTCGTGGTTCGAGTTTGACCGCGGTACGCAGCTGGCTGACCGTGGCGACCTCGGCCAACCCCGCATAGTGCTCATCAGATCCCTGACCCGCGCCGGCGGCGATGACGCCGACCTGATCCAGCGACAGCCGACCCTCAGCCATGCCCGCCGCACACCGCGGGAACTCCTCGAGCCGGCCCGCGATCGTGGTGATCGTGTGGGCATTCGCCGAGGACAGGGCCAGCTTCCAGCCCAGCAACGCCGCCACCGAGCGCGCACCGGTCGCCCCGCACAGCTCGTCGCGCTCGATCTCGGCAGCAATCTCCACAATGCGCCCATCAATGGCATTGCGCTGACCCGCTAACTCCGCCAACTCCTCGAACAACACCCCCAGACGATCCGGCGGGCGCGATTCAACGACGCTCGGCGAGGCGGTCAACGACATAACGACATCATCGCGACCACCACCGACAAATCCCGGCCACGCAGATCCCGCCGAGATGGTCCGCATCGTCCGGCCGGCGGCAAGTATGTGAGATCGCTGGCGACCTGCGGTCAAGCATGGTGGAGTGGTATCGCCCAACTACTCCCTACAGTGAGGATCCTTTGTGCTGGGTCTGCCAGAGAAGGTGCGTGCTTGCCTGTTCGACCTCGACGGGGTGCTGACCGACACCGCAAGCGTGCATACCAAGGCCTGGAAGGCCATGTTCGACGCTTACCTGTCCCAGCGAGCCGAGCGCACCGGGGAGAAGTTCGTGCCGTTCGATGCCGCCGCGGACTACCGGACATATGTCGACGGCAAGAAGCGCGAAGACGGGGTCCGGTCGTTTCTGCAGAGCCGGGGAATCGAATTGCCGGACGGCGATCACGACGACTCCGGCGACGCCGAAACCGTTTACGGCCTGGGCAATCGCAAGAACGATATGTTCCAGAAGGTGCTCGAGCGCGACGGCGTCGAGGTGTTCGACGGGTCGCGGCGCTACCTGGAGGCGGTCTCGGCCGCGGGCCTGGGCATCGCCGTCGTGTCGTCGAGCGCCAACACCCGCGAGGTGCTCGAGATCACCGGGCTGGAGCGGTTCGTTCAGCAGCGCGTGGACGGGGTGACGCTGCGCGAGGAGCACATCAAAGGCAAACCCGCGCCCGACTCCTATCTGCGGGGGGCGCAGCTACTCGACGTCGCCCCCGACGCGGCCGCCGTGTTCGAGGACGCACTGTCGGGGGTGGCAGCAGGTCATGCCGGGAACTTCGGCTACGTGGTCGGTGTCGACCGAGTCGGCCAGGCCGAAGATCTCCGTCGCAGCGGCGCCGACGTCGTGGTCACCGACCTCGCGGAATTGCTCGGGGATTCAACCGAGGCCAAGGCATGATCACCCAGGAAGCCTTCCCCGTCGAACCCTGGGTAGTCCGCGAGACGCGGCTCGACCTGAACCTGATCGCCCAGTCCGAATCGCTCTTCGCGTTGTCCAACGGGCACATCGGGCTGCGCGGCAACCTCGACGAGGGCGAACCGTACGGCCTGCCGGGCACCTATCTGAACTCGTTCTACGAGATCCGGCCGCTGCCCTACGCCGAGGCCGGTTATGGCTACCCGGAGGCCGGTCAGACCGTCGTCGACGTGACCAACGGCAAGATCATCCGGCTGTTCGTCGAGGACGAGCCGTTCGATGTCCGTTACGGCGAACTCGTCTCCCACGAACGGGTTCTCGACCTGAAGGCCGGAACGTTGACCCGCAACGCGCACTGGCGTTCGCCGGTGGGCAAGGAAGTCAAGGTGACGTCCACCCGGCTGGTCTCACTGGCCCACCGCAGCGTCGCCGCCATCGAGTACTGCGTCGAGGCGGTCAACGAGTTCGTCCGTGTCACAGTGCAATCGGAGCTCGTCACCAACGAGGACCAGCCGACGACGTCGGCTGACCCCCGGGTGGCGGCCATCCTGGAAAAGCCGCTGGAGGCCGTCGAACACGACGAGACCGACTGCGGCGCACTGCTGATGCACCGGACCCGGGCCAGCCAATTGATGATGGCCGCGGGAATGGATCACATCGTCGAGGTGCCCGGGCGGGTCGAGGTCACCAACGACGCGAGTTCGGACTTGGCGCGCACCACCGTGATCTGCGGGCTGCGCCCGGGCCAGAAGCTGCGCATCGTCAAATACCTCGCCTACGGCTGGTCCAGCCAGCGCTCCCGGCCCGCGCTGCGTGACCAGGTCGCCGCCGCGCTGCACAGCGCCCGCTACAGCGGATGGGACGGGCTGCTGAAAGCCCAGCGCGAGTTCCTCGACGACTTCTGGGAAAACGCCGACGTCGAGGTCGAGGGCGACTCGGAATCCCAGCAAGCGGTGCGGTTCGGGCTCTTTCACCTCGTGCAGGCCAGCGCCCGCGCCGAGCGGCGCGCCATCCCCAGCAAGGGGCTGACCGGAACGGGTTACGACGGCCACGCGTTCTGGGACACCGAGGGTTTCGTGCTTCCGGTGCTCACCTACACGCTGCCGCACGCGGTCGCCGATTCGTTGCGCTGGCGGGCGTCGACGATGGACATGGCCCGGGACCGCGCGAAAGAACTCGGCCTCGAGGGTGTGAGCTTCCCGTGGCGGACCATCCGCGGCCAGGAGTGTTCCGGTTACTGGCCGGCCGGCACCGCGGCCTTCCATATCAACGCCGACATCGCGATGGCCTTCGAGCGCTACCGCGTGGTCACCGGCGATCAGTCGCTGGAGGCCGATTGCGGGCTGAAGGTACTGGTCGAGACGGCGCGGCTGTGGATGTCGCTCGGACACCATGACCGCCACGGCGTCTGGCACCTCGAGGGGGTCACCGGCCCCGACGAGTACACCGCGATCGTGCGCGACAACGTCTTTACGAATCTGATGGCCGCGCACAACCTGGTGGTCGCCGCCGATGCCTGCAACCGTCACCCCGAGTCGGCCGAAGCGCTGGGCGTCACCCACGAGGAGACCGCCTCGTGGCGGGACGCGGCCGACGCGGTCCACATTCCCTACGACGAAGAGCTGGGTGTGCACCAGCAGTGCGAGGGCTTCACCAAGTTCGCGGAGTGGGATTTCGAGAACCGGCACAAATATCCACTGCTGCTTCATGAGCCGTATGTGCGGCTGTACCCGGCGCAGGTGATCAAGCAGGCCGACCTGGTGCTGGCGATGCAGTGGCAGAGCCATGCGTTCACGCCCGAGCAGAAGGCCCGCAACGTCGACTACTACGAGCGGCGCACGGTGCGCGACTCGTCGCTGTCGGCATGCTGCCAGGCCGTAATGTGTGCGGAGGTCGGGCATTTGGAGCTGGCGCATGACTACGCCTACGAGGCCGCGCTGATCGATCTGCGCGACCTGCACTCCAACACCCGCGACGGGCTGCACATGGCGTCGCTGGCCGGCGCCTGGATGGCGATCGTCGCGGGCTTTGGCGGCCTGCGCGACGACGATGGCATCCTGGAGATCGATCCCGCGCTGCCCGACGGCATCACCCGGTTGCGGTTCCGGGTGCGCTGGCGTGCCTTCCGGCTGATCGTCGACGCCAACCACAACGACGTCACCTACACCCTGAGCGACGGGGACAGCGGCGAGCTGGCCATCCGGCACGCCGGCGAGGAACTCGTGCTCAAGACGGACTCGCCGAAAACCATCGCGGTGCGTCAGCGCAAGGCACTGCTGCCGGCACCGCCGCAACCGCCCGGCTGCGAACCCACGCACCGGCGGACGCAGGCCCACCAGCTCGGGGGCGACTGACCGGTAGCTACACCACCGGTGCACCGTCTTCGGTTGCGGCAGAAGCGATCTCGTTATCAAGTAGCTCGACGATGCGCGCCGTGACCGCGGCTGCGGTGGGGTGTTCCCACAGCAGCGTCGGCGGCAACGTCAGCCCGGTCTGCTTCTCGAGCTGACGCCGCAGCGCGACCGTCATGATCGAGTCGACGCCGATTTCGACCAGCGGCATCCTGGTGTCGATGCTGTCGGCGGGCAGGCCGAGTTCGGCGGCCACCGCCGTGAGTACCTGTTGACTCACCCACTCCTCGGTATCCATGTCGCCCGGACCCACCAGCGCGGAACCCTGTTGCCGCACAGTCGAATCCGTGGCGACCGCGGCGGCGATGTCGGCAAGGATCGGCACCGACGCGGCCTCCGGGAGCACCGGCAGCACCACCGGGTTGGCCTCCTGTGAACGCATCGCGACATCCAGGGCACGCAGTGCGTCGTCCGCGCCGACGGTGTCCATGCCCAGCGCATCCAGTTGTGCGGCAATGTATGCGGAGTCCGAGCCCATACCGAGGCCGCGCCAGGCGGTCCAGGCCACGCTCGTCGTGACGTCGCCGAGCCCGCGCCGGTGCCGGGCCAGCGCATCCAGGAAGGCATTGCCGCAGGCGTAGGCGCCCTGTCCGGGGAAACCGGCCAGGTATCCGCAGGAGGAATACAGCACCAGCCAGTCCAGTTCGCCCGGCGGGAACATCTCGTGCAGGACCAGCGCCCCGTCGACCTTCGGACGCATGGTCATCGCGATCTCGTCGATCGTCGTGTTCACCAGGAACACACCGGCTTCCACGCCGGCGGCATGAATCACGCCACGCACCGGCGGCAGGCCGGCCAGCACGGAGCGCAGTTCGTCGGCCGCACCAGGGGCCGCGATATCCAGGGCGACCGAGTGCACCCAGACACCGCGCTCCTCCAGCGCGGCCACCGCGCGGATCTGCGCCTGATTGTCCGCGCTCGCCCACTGCGAGCGTTCCGGCAGGCCGGACCGCGACAACAACAGCACGCGGCGCGCACCCAGATCCGCCAATCGCTCGGCGATACGCAGGCCCAGCACACCGGTCCCACCGGTGACCAGATAGGTGCCGGCCGGGCTGCATTCCATCGCCGGTCCGGCGGCGCCGACGATGCCGGCCATCCGGGCGGTCAGTGCGACGCCGCCGCGAACCACCACCACGGCGTGGCCGCTGAGCGTCAGCGCACCCAGCGGCAGCCGGTCCTCGGCCAGATCGAGCACGCCACCCCACAGCGTGGGATGCTCGGTCGCGGCCACCCGCGACAAGCCCCACAGTGGGGAACGGCTCACGTCGGCGCCCTCGTGCACACCCTGGGTCAGGGTCCACAGACGCGACGAGATATCTTGGTGCACAAGTGCTTTGAGGGTTTCGAGCACCGTTTCCACGGCTTCGATCGGCCTCTCGGAGGCGCGAGGCAACACCAGCACGACGGACTCGGGGTCCAGATCGGCGGGGACGTCCGCGGGCGTGGCACACACCCGGTGGGCGACGCCGGCGGCTTTCAGGTCGCGTTCGCACCAAGCGCGGACGGCCGGATCGCCGCCCACCAGCACCACTTCGGCCGGCACAGCTGTGGCGTCGAAAGGGGTTGGTTTCCAGTCGATTCGGTGCACGACCCGCGCTATGTCGCCGCCGCTGTTCTCGAGCTCCTCGAACGTCATGCCGGTGACCTCGACCAGCGGCCGCCCGGTCAGCGACGCGATAGTCACGTCGGTGCTGGTGCCCTGATCGCGGCGGCGAACGTGCAGCAGCACCGAATCAGAGGGTTTGCCAACGACTCTCACCCGCTCGATGCGAGCGGGCATACGCAGCCGGGGCGCTCCGTCGAATACCGTGGACGCCACCGAGGTGGCCGCATCGATGAGGCCGGCCCACGTCGAGGGATGCGACCCGTCCGGTTCGGCCCGCACCTGCGCCAGGAATTCGCCGTCAGCGGCCCAGAGGTCGACCACCTCCCAGCCGAAACCCATCTCGGCGACACCGAGTTTCGCCAGCTTGTCCACCACGCTGTTCGGCGGCAACTGCTCGGTGCAGCGGACCCGGATCGCGGTCTCGTCGAGCCGCGGCACCTCGCGGCCGTCGGTGGCGACGGCGACCGCGGTGCAGTGCGTCAGCCAGCCACCGACGTCGGAACCGTCGTCGTCGACCAGGCGGGTGGCGATCGCCAGCGTCTGATCCTGCAGCACCACCTGCACGTCGCGGGTGCGGCCCGGCGCAACCGGTGTGCGCAGATGCACCTCGGTCAGGTCGGTTACGTCCGTTTCAGTGGCCGTCAGGAAGGTGTTGAGCAGCACCGCGGCCGGCACGATCTCGGTGCCCTGCACGGGATGGTTGCCGGGGTAGGGCCGGGTCGACATGTCCAGCCGGGTTTCCCAGACCCGCGCCGGCACCGTGCCCGTGACGTCGAGTCGGCCCCCGAGCAGGGTGTGGTTGTCGGCGTCGTGGACACCGCGGCCGGCGGGCGGCGCGCTCGGGATGCGCCAGAAGTCGCGGTGCTGCCACTGGGTGCCCGGCAGGTCGCCGGCCCACGGCGTGGCCGCGATGACGCCGTGGGCCACGGGTGCGCCGTAGCAGTGCAGCGCGGCGACCGCCGCGGCGACCGAACGCCGTGCCGGTTGGTCACGGCGCAGTACACCGACGGCCGCGTGCGCCTCGATATCCAAGTGCAGCAACGTTTCCGCTATGGAGTGTGACACCACTGGGTGGGCCGAGACCTCGAGGAAGAGCCGGTGGCCGTCCTCGGCCGCCGCCGAAACCGCCTCGGCGAAGCGGACCTGGTCGCGCAGATTGGCGACCCAGTAATCCGGTCCACGCGACGCCGAGGACCGCGGATCGGCCAGCGCGGTGGTGTACAGCGGAATCCGGGCCGGCCATGGCTTCGGCAGCGCACCGGTGAGCCGCGCCAGATCGGCGGTGAGCGCGTCCATCGCCGGGCTGTGGAACGCAACGTCAGTTCTGACGCGGCGCACCATCAGACCGTCGCCGGCCCAGCGGGCGGCCACCTCGTCGACGGCCGCGACGGTGCCCGATATCACCGTCGAGGTCAGCGACGCGCTGATGGCCGCCACCACGTCGCTGCGCGCGCCGAGCCGCTGCTGGGCATCGGCGAAGGGCAGCGGTACCAGCGCCATCGCGCCCTGACCCATCACTTTGCGGAAACCCCGGGCGCGATAGCACGCCACGGCCGCACCCTGCGCCAGGTCGAACACTCCCGCGGTCACGCAGGCCGCGACCTCGCCGACGGAGTGTCCGATCACCGCCGCGGGACGAACGCCGCGCTCACGCAGCACCGCGGCCAGGCCGACCTGCATCGCAAACGTCAGCGCCTGCACCTGATCGGTGCCGCCCAGTTCGCCGCGGGTCAGCGCCACGCGCGCCGAGAAGCCGAGTTCGGCGCCGAAGATCGGATCGATCGCGTCGATCACTGCGGCGAACGCCGGTTCGCCGGCCAGCAACTCCTGGCCCATCCGCGGCCAGTGCGAGCCGTGCCCCGAAAACACCCACACCGCACCGTCTTGCGCACCGGACAGCACGGTGCCGCGCACCACGGCGGCGTCGCGCCCGCCGTCGGCCAGCGTGCGCAACCCGCCCAGAAGTTCCTCGGAACCCGCAGCGACCACGGCCGCGCGCATCGGTTCGTGGCTGCGGCGGGCCCACAGTGTCGCCGCGACTTCGGTCAGGGCGATGTCGCGGCCGTCGAGGTGCTCGGCCAGTGCGGCGGCCTGTGCGCTCAGCCGGCTCTCCGAACGACCCGACAGCGGAATCGCCACCGGCCCAATCAATCTCGTGGCTAGCCGAGCGGTCGCGGGCGGTGCCTCCTCGAGCAGCACATGCGCGATGGTGCCACCGTAGCCGTAGCTGCAGACCGCCGCCCGGCGCGGGTGATCCGGCCGCCGCGGCCAGTCCTGCGCCACGGTCGGCACCCGCAGGCCGCTGCCGGCCCAGTCGACGGACGGGGTGAGGTTGCGCACGCCCGCCGTCGGCGGAATCCTGCCGTGGTGCAGGGCCAGCACGGCCTTGATCAGGCCGACGGCCCCGGCACCGCCCTCGAGATGGCCGGTGTTCGGTTTGACCGACCCGACCAGCGCGGGATCGTCGTCGGGACGGGCGGCTCCGTACACCTGCGCCAGCGCGCCCACTTCGACGGGATCGCCTGTGGGAGTGCCGGTTCCGTGGGCTTCGATGAAATCGACGGTGGCCGGGTCGACGGCCGAGGACCGGCATGCCAGCCGGAACAGATCCGCCTGGGCGGCGCCGTTGGGCGACATGATGCCGACCGTGCGGCCGTCCTGGGCGACCGCGCCGCCGCGGACCACGGCAAGTACCCGGTCGCCGTCGCGCATGGCGTCCGCGAGCCGCTTGAGCACCACCACGGCCGCACCCTCGCCGCGACCGTAGCCGTCGGCGGCGGCGTCGAAGGTCTTGCAGCGACCGTCGGGAGCCGTCGCGCCGGCCTGGTCGAGCACCCGGGTCAGTCCCGGTCCGATCAGCGCGCTGACGCCACCGGCCAACGCCAGCGTCGTCTCGCCGGAGCGCAGCAGTTGGCAGGCCTGGTGCACCGCCACCAGCGAGGCCGCGCACGCGGCGTCGAGCGCCACGCTGGGGCCGCGCAGGTCGAGCAGGTGTGACACCCGGTTGGCGATCCCGCACAGCGAGGTGCCGATACCGGTCCACGCCTCGATGCCGGGCAGGTCCTCCATCAGGAGCTTGCCGTAGTCGTCGGAGTTGACGCCCATCAGCACGGCGGTGTCACTGCCGGCCAGCGACCGGGGCGGCACGCCGGCGTGTTCGAGCGCCTCCCAACTGACCTCGAGGGCCAGCCGCTGTTGCGGGTCCATCAGCTCGGCCTCGCGCGGCGAGACCCCGAAGAACTCGGCATCGAAACCGGCGAGGTTGTCGATGAACGTGCCCCACGGGGTGGTGTCCTTGAGTACCGCGGCGTTGCGCGGGTCGCGCCACAGATAGGGCTCCCACCGGTCGGCGGGCACCTCGCGCACCGCACTGCCGCCGGCGAGCAGGAAATCCCAGAACGCCTCGGCGGTGCTGACATCACCGGCCAGCCGGCAACCGAGGCCGATGACGGCGATCGGTTCCGGTATCGCGTTCGGCTTCACCTGCGGTGCCGAAAGTTGGTCATCGGGGCCACCATTCAATGTCATGTCAGTCGGAGCGTCGTTCATGCCTGGGTCAGGCTTACGACGATTTGCTTTTTGTCCACCTTGCCCACCGCGGTTTTGGGCAGCGAACGCATGGCTTCCAGTACGTCGGGCTTGGCGTGGACAGAGACGCCACGGCCATCGAGAAATCCGTTGAGCTCGGCCAGGGTGACCGGTGTGCCCTTGAAAACAACTGCCGCACAGATCTTTTCGCCGAGGTACTGATCCGGCAAGGCGACCGCCGCCGCGTCGGCCACGGCGGGATGGGCATGCAGGTGTTCCTCGAGGTCGGACGCCGAGACGGTCTCGCCACCCCGGTGGATCACGTCCTTGATCCGCCCGGTGACTTCGACATATCCCGCCCGCGGGCCGTCGGCGAAGATCCGTACCCGGTCGCCGCTGCGGTAAAAACCATCGGGGCTGAAACAGCGGGCGTTGGCCTCGTCGGCGCGGTAATAGCCGTTGATCGTGTACGGCCCGCGCACCAGCAGCTCGCCCTCGGCTCCCGGGGCCACCTCGTCGCCGTTCTCATCGACAACCTTCATCTCGTCAGCGGGCGACATGGGCCGGCCCTGCACGTTGTCCACCACATCGGCGGGGTCGCCCGGGCGGGTGAAGTTGAGCATCCCTTCGGCCATCCCGAAGATTTGCTGCGTACCCGGCGTCAGGTTCTCCCGGATGAACCGGGCCTCGTCGGGCAGCAGCCGCGACCCGCCGACCTGGACCACCCGCAGCGAGGCCGGCAGCACGGGCTCCCAATCGCAGGCCTGTGCCCACAGCTTGGCGAGCGCGTTGACCAACCCCGTGACGGTGACCTGGTGGCGGTCGATCAGCGCGAAGGCCGCCTCGGGGCTGGGGTCGTCGGTGAACACGGTTTTGGCGCCCACGGTGATCGCACCCAGCAGACCCGGACAGGCCAGCGGGAAGTTGTGCCCGGCCGGCAACACCACGAGGTAGGCGTCCGCGCCGGTCATCCCGTACGCGGCGGCGCAGGCCGACGCGTTGTAGCGGTAGTCGTCATGAGTCCGGGCGATCAGTTTGGGCAGGCCCGTGGTGCCTCCCGAGACCAGCAGCAACGCGGGCAGCCCCGGATCCGGCGCCGGGTTTGCCCGGCCGTCCGGGCCGGCGAGGGTCGCGACGTCGGACCAGGCCCGGAAGTCGCCGGGGTCGCCGTCGACCAGCACCCTGGTCAACCGCGGCCGCTCGCGCATCAGCGCGGCGGCCATCTCCCGGTAGTCGAAGCCGCCGGCCTGGTCGGTGATGATCATCCCGACCGCGCCGCTGACGTCGGCGAAGTGGCTCAGTTCGGCGGTGCGGTGGCCGGGCAGGCACATCACCGGCACCACACCGGCCCGCAACAGCCCGAACAGCGCCAACGCGAATTGGCAGGAGTTGGGCAGTTGCAGCAACACCCGGTCGCCGGCGACGAAGCCGAGCTCGATCAGGCCGCCGGCGATGCGGTCGGCCAGGGCGTCGAATTCGGCGAAGGTGTAGCTGACGCGGGCATCCACGATGCCGCAGCGGTCCGGCCAACGGTGCGCGGCCTCGCGCAAAATCGAGTCCAGGGGTAGCCCGGCCCAGTAGCCCGCCTGCCGATAGGAGTCCGCCCGGTCGCTCGGGAACGGCACGAATCCCGTTGCGAGGTGCACACTTTCGTGGTGTCCGACCTCGGCGTCGGGATGAAATCCGGTGCTCATCGCGGTTGGCAGCCCTTCCGGGGGTAAGTTACCTGAGAGAAGCCTAATATAGGGTAGCCTCCACATAGTTAGGGCAGCCTTCACTAATTGCTGAGAGGTTTCACACAATGGGTCGCGCCGCGACGAGCTCACTCACCGTCCGAGAGCAGGTCGCCGAACTCCTCGGCGTCGCCCCCGACGAAGTGGACCCCGACGCCGACCTCATCGCCTCCGGACTCGACTCGATCCGGATGATGTCGCTGTCCGGCCGGTGGCGGCGGCAGGGCATTGACATCGGTTTCGCCGCCCTGGCCGAGAGCCCGACCGTCTCCGCGTGGACGCGGATGGTCTCGGCGCTGCGCGACAGCGCGCCCAACGACGAGGAGCCCCAAGCCGCCGACGACGAGGGGGGCGAAACCTTCCCGTTGGCTCCCATCCAGCACGCGTTGTGGTTGGGCCGCAACGAAGAACAGGCACTCGGCGGCGTGGCCCCACACCTGTATGTGGAGTTCGACGGCACCGGTGTGGACCCCGACCGGCTGCGCGACGCCGCGGCCGCGCTGGCCCGACGTCATCCGATGCTGCGGGTGGACATCCTGCCCGACGGCACTCAGCGGATCACCGACCGCAGGCTGCCGGTCGAGGTGATCGACCTGCGTGGCCTCGACGCCGCCGCGGCCGAGCAGCGGCTCGAGGAGATCCGCGACGCGAAATCGCACCAGATCCTGCACGGCGTGGTGCTCGAAATCGCGCTGACGCTCCGGTCCGGCGGGCGCACCCGCCTGCACGTCGACATGGACATGTCGGCCGCCGACGCCGTCAGCTACCGCAACTTCATGGCCGACCTGGCCGTGTTCTATCGCGGCGGCGAGCTGCCCGAGCTTGGCTACACCTACCGGGAGTACCGGGCCGCGCTGACGGCGGCCGCCCCGGTGTCCGAGGCGGACCGCCAGTGGTGGGCCGAGCGGGTGCCCGACCTGCCCGAACCGCCGTCGCCGCCGCTGGTGCCGGCCTCCGAACAGGCCAATCCGCGCCGCAACATCCGGCTCTGGCACTACTTCGACGCCGATATTCGCGAGGCGCTGTTGGCCGCGGCGCATAAGCGCGGCATCACCCCGGCGATGGCGATCGCCGCGTCCTACGCCGGGACGCTGGCGCGCTGGTCCACCAATTCGCGGTTCCTGCTGAACCTGCCGATGTTCGGCCGTGAGCCGTTCCACGCCGACGTCGACCAACTCGTCGGCGACTTCACCACGTCGCTGATGCTCGACGTCGACCTCACCGACGCGCCGACCGCGGCGGCCCGGGCGCGCGCCCTGCAGGAGTCGCTGCACGCCAGCGCCGCACACTCCAGCTACTCGGGGCTGTCGATCCTGCGCGATCTGACCCGGCACCGCGGCATGCCCACGCTGGCGCCCTTCGTCTTCACCAGCGGGCTCGGACTAGGCGACCTGTTCGACGGCGAGGTCACCGAACAGTTCGGCACGTGCGTCTGGCACATCTCGCAGGGGCCGCAGGTACTGCTGGACTCCCAGGCCACCCCGTTCGACGGCGGCCTGCTGGTCAACTGGGACGTGCGCGCGGACGCGTTTCGGCCGGGCGTCGCCGAGGCGATGTTCGCCTACCACGTCGCCGAGCTCATCCGGCTGGCCAACGACGACGACGCCTGGGAGGCACCCGACCCGCCCGCGCTGCCGGCAGAACAGCGCGCCGTGCGCGCCAAGCTCAACGGTGTGACCACGGTGCCGAGCGCAGAAGCGTTGCACGACGGCTTCTTTCGCTGCGCGGCGGCGCACCCCGATGCGCCCGCGGTGTACAGCAGCCTCGGCGACCTGACCTACGCGCAGTTACGCGAGCAAGCCCTTGCCGTCTGTGCGACGTTGCGGGCACGCGGGGTGCGACGCGGCGACGCGGTCGCCGTGCTGGGTCCCAAGACCGCCGAGCAGATCCCGGCGCTGCTGGGCATTCACGCCGCCGGCGGTGTGTACCTGCCGATCGGCGTCGACCAGCCGGCCGATCGCGCCGCACGCATCCTGGGCGGCGCGGGTGTGCACTCGGCGCTGGTGTGCGGGCCCGCCGGGCTCGACGACCTGCCGGTGCCCGCGCTGACGGTGTCGGAGGCCGTCGCGCAGGGCCTGCCTGTCGCTGCCGGCACCCAACCGGCCGTCACCGACCCGGCCGACGTCGCCTACGTGCTGTTCACCTCGGGCTCCACCGGTGAACCCAAGGGTGTGGAAGTCAGCCACGACGCCGCGATGAACACCGTCGAGTTCATCAACTCCCACTTCGAGATCGGCGCCGGCGATCGGTGCCTGGCGCTGTCCACCCTGGAATGCGACATCTCGGTGCTGGACATTTTCGGCATGCTGCGCGCCGGCGGTTCGATCGTGGTGGTGGACGAGGAGCAGCGGCGCGATCCCGACGCCTGGGCCCGGATGATCGGACAACACCAGGTCACCGTGCTGCACTGGCTGCCGGGCTGGCTCGAGATGCTGGTCGCGGTCAACTCGGGACGGATCTCGTCGGTGCGCGTGGTGCCCACCGGCGGCGACTGGGTGCGCACCGAGATGGTGCGCGCGCTGCGCGCCCAGGCCCCGCGGGTCCGCGTCGCCGGACTCGGCGGCGCCACCGAGACGGCCATCCACAACACCATCTGCGAGGCCGCGGAATTGCCGAAGCACTGGGCCGCGGTTCCGTTCGGCCGCCCGTTGCCGAACAACCGCTGCCGCGTGGTTGCCGCCGACGGATCCGACTGTCCCGATTGGGTTCCCGGCGAGTTCTGGGTCGGCGGGCGCGGCATCGCCCGCGGCTACCGCGGCCGGCCGGACCTGACCGAAGACAAGTTCGTCGAGCATGACGGCGAGAACTGGTATCGCACCGGCGATTTGGCGCGCTATCTACCGGACGGAACGCTGGAGTTCGTCGGCCGCGCCGACTACCGGGTCAAGATCAGCGGCTATCGGGTCGAACTCGGCGAGGTCGAGGGTGCGCTCAATCGGCTGGAGTCGGTGGACGGTGCCGTCGCCGCGGTGATCCGGGGCGCCGGGCGCGAGCAGCTGGCGGCGCTGGCCCGGGTCACCGATCCCGCGCTGACACCGGCACAGCTCACCGCCGCGGTGGCCGGATTGGTTCCGCCGCACATGGTTCCGGACCTCATCGTGCTGGTCCCCGAGATCCCCTACACCGTCGGCGGAAAGATCGACCGGAAGGTGGCGGGCGAACGGCTCGCGCGTGCCGTCCGGGAACGGGCCGCCGGCGCGGGCACGGGCCGGCGGGCGGCGGCGACGCCCCTGGAACGGGCGCTGGCCGACATCACCGCCGGCCTGCTTCGGGTCGAGGCGCTGAGCGCCGACGACGACTTCTTCGGCCTCGGCGGGGATTCGGTGCTGGCCACCCAGCTGGTCGCGCGGGTGCGCGCCTGGCTCGACACCCCCACCGTGATGGTCGCCGACATCTTTGCCGCCCGCACCGTGGCGGCGCTGGCCACCCTGCTCCAGGGTCGCGAACCGGGCAGCGATCGGTTGACCCAGGTGGCCGAGGTCTACCTCGAGGTGGCCGAGATGGAGCAGAACGAAGTGGCTGCCGCGCTGGACGCCAGCGCATCCTGACAACCGGCGATTTCCTCGAATTTCCTGGCTGACCTGCTGCTTTGCGGCGAGAATTTTCATGTCCACTCCCCCTTGCCGAATCTGTATACGTTTGACTACACTCTGGGTTAGTCAACTGACTACACCCCAAGTTTCAGGCAAGGACGACAGACATGACAAACCAGATAACCGTCACCAAGCTGGGCAGCCGGATCGGTGCCCGGGTCGACGGGGTGCACCTCGGCGGCGACCTCGACCCGGCCGCCGTCGAGGAGATCCGCCGGGCGCTGCTGACCCACAAGGTCATCTTCTTCCGCGGTCAGCACCACCTCGATGACCAGCAGCAGCTGGCATTCGGCGGATTGCTGGGCACGCCCGTCGGCCATCCGGCCGCCGGTGCGCTCGCGGCCAAAGGCGCGCCGGTCGTCACCCCGATCAACTCCGACTACGGCAAGGCCAACCGCTGGCACACCGACGTGACGTTCGCGGCGAATTACCCGGCGGCCTCGATCCTGCGGGCGATCACCCTGCCCCGCTACGGCGGATCGACACTATGGGCCTCGACGGTCGCGGCCTACGAGGACCTGCCCGAGCCGTTGAAGTGCCTCGTCGAAAATCTGTGGGCGCTGCACAGCAACCGCTACGACTACGTGACCGCCGAAGCGGTTCTGTCGATGAGCGACGCGCAGCGGGCGTTCCGGCAGGCGTTCGAGAAGCAGGAGTTCCAGACCAAACACCCGGTGGTGCGGGTGCATCCGGAGACCGGTGAGCGCGCGCTGATCGCGGGCAACTTCGTGCGCAACTTCGTCGGCCTGGACAGCCACGAGTCCAGCGCGCTGCTGGAACTGCTGCAAAAGCGAATCACCAAGCCCGAGAACACCATTCGCTGGCACTGGGAGACGGGTGACGTCGCCATCTGGGACAACCGCGCGACCCAACACCGGGCGATCGACGACTACGACGACCAGAAGCGGCTGATGCACCGGGTCACCCTGATGGGCGACGTGCCGGTCAACGTGCACGGCGAGCGCAGCATGGTGGTCAAGGGCGCGCCGCTCGAGGTGATCGCGAGCTAGCCGACCGAACTCACCGGGTCGATCGGCAGCCACCGCAGCGCGCCGGGCGCATCGGCCGGCACCACCGGGTGGCTCGGCGGAATCGGGTCCAGCCGCCGGTAGTCGTCGCCCTGCAGCGGTCGCTGGTCGACCTCACCCTTGTTGGGCCACAACGACGCGGCGCGTTCGGCTTGCGCGGTGATCGACAGCGACGGATTCACACCGAGATTCGCCGAGATCGCCGCGCCGTCCACCACCAGCAGCGACGGGTAGCCGTAGACGCGGTGATACGGATCGATGACGCCGCGTTCGGGACTGTCGCCGATCACCGCGCCGCCCAGGAAGTGCGCGGTCAACGGCATGTTGAACAGCTCGCCCCAGGTGCCACCGGCCACGCCGTCGATCTTCTCGGCGATGCGGCGGGTCACCTCGTTGCCCACCGGGATCCACGACGGGTTCGGCTCGCCGTGCCCCTGCTTGCTGGAATACCAGCGGATGCCCAGCTTGCCGCGTTTGGTGAACGTGGTGATCGAGTTGTCCAGGTGCTGCATCACCAGCGCGATCATCGTGCGCTCGCTCCACTGCCGGGGATTGAGTAGCCGCAACATCTTTCGCGGGTCCTCACCGCCGGCGTCGAGCAGCTGCCGCCACCGTGGCACATAGTTTTCATCGGGGCCGTCGGCCCCCGGGCCGTCGGTCATCAGGGTCTGCAGCAGCCCCATCGCATTGGAGCCCTTGCCGTAGCGGCAGGGTTCGATGTGGGTGTCCGACGTCGGGTGGATCGACGACGTGATCGCCACCCCGTGCGTCAGGTCCAGATCCGGGCTGACCTCCAGCCGTCCGGCGCCGACGATCGACTCCGAGTTGGTCCGGGTCAGCACTCCCAAACGCTTTGAGAGACGCGGCAATCGGCCCGTGTCACGCATCTTGAACAGCAGATGCTGGGTGCCCCAGGTGCCCGCGGCCAGGATCAGGTGGCTGGCGGTATAGGTGCGCCGGTCCCGGCGCAGCCAGCTTCCCGTGCGCACGGTGCGAACCTCCCACAGCCCATCGGAGCGCTGCTCGAAGCTCTTCACCGTCGTCATCGGAATGACTTGCGCCCCAGCTGATTCCGCGAGACCAAGGTAGTTCTTCAACAAGGTGTTCTTGGCGCCATAGCGACAACCCGTCATGCAGCAGCCGCATTCCAGGCAGCCGGTGCGCTCCGGGCCCGCCCCGCCGAAGAACGGGTCGGGCACCTTCTGCCCGGGTGTCTTGGTGCCGTCGGGACCGAAGAACACCCCGACCGGGGTGGGCACGAAGGTGTCGCCGCAGCCCATCTCGTCGGCGACCTCCTTCATGATGCGATCGGCGTCGGTGAAGGTCGGGTTGGTGACGACGCCCAGCATGCGCTTCGCCTGCTCGTAGTGCGGCATCAGCTCGCTGCGCCAGTCGGTGATGTGCTTCCACTGCTGGTCGTTGAAGAACGGATCCGGCGGCACGTAGAGCGTGTTGGCGTAGTTCAGCGACCCGCCGCCCACCCCGGCGCCGGCCAGGATCAGCACGTTTTTGAGCGGGTGAATGCGCTGAATGCCGTAGCAACCGAGCCGCGGGGCCCACAGGAACTTGCGCAGGTCCCACGACGTCTTGGCGAACTCGTCGTCGGCGTAGCGCCGCCCGGCCTCCAAAACACCGACGCGGTAACCCTTTTCGGTCAACCGCAGCGCGCTGACGCTGCCGCCGAACCCCGAACCAATGATCAGGACGTCAAAATCTGGCTTCATCCCCACCAGTATGAACTTACCGGCCAGTAACGAGCCAGTGTTTTCCCAGTCGTCACTTTGGCGTGACGCTAGGCGGTGACGGCCACGCTGGTGTGACGCTCGACGCCAAAGAGCTAAATGCCGACGTTCAGGCCGACCTTCTGGAATTCCTTCAGGTCGCAGTAGCCGGCCTTGGCCATCGACCGGCGCAGCCCACCGACCAGGTTCAGGCTGCCGAACGGGTCGTCGGACGGTCCGTTGAGCACCTGCTCGAGCGGCGGGCGCTCACCGACGGCGATCTGCAGCAGCGCGCCACGCGGCAACGACGGGTGCGCCGCCGCGGCCGGCCAGAACCAGCCATCGCCTTGCGCCTCGTCGCTTTCGGCCAGCGGAGTGCCCAGCATCACCGCGTCGGCGCCGCAGGCGATGGCCTTGGCCAGCTCGCCGGAGGTGTGGATGTCGCCGTCGGCCAGCACGTGCACATAACGACCGCCGGTCTCGTCGAGGTATTCGCGGCGCGCGGCCGCGGCATCGGCGATCGCGGTGGCCATCGGCACGCTGATGCCCAGCACCTCGTCGCTGGTGGTCACGCCCCGGGTGGAGCCGTAGCCGACGATGACGCCGGCGGCGCCGGTGCGCATCAGGTGCAGCGCGGTGCGATGGTCGAGCACACCGCCGACGACCACCGGCACGTCGAGTTCGGAAATGAAGCTCTTCAGGTTGAGCGGCTCTCCATTGGAGGCAACCCGCTCGGCCGAGACGATGGTGCCCTGGATGACCAGCAGGTCGATGCCGGCCTGCAGCAAGACCGGGGTCAGCGACTGGGCGTTCTGCGGGCTGATCCGGACCGCGGTGGTCACGCCGGCCTCACGGATGCGGGCCACCGCGGCGCCCAGCAGGTCCGGGTTCAGCGGCGCCGCGTGCAGCTCCTGCAGCAGCCGGATCGACGCCGACGGTTCGGGCTCCTTTTCGGCGGCCTCGACCAGCTGCGCGATCTTGGCCTGCACGTCGGCGTGCCGGCCGATCAGGCCCTCGCCGTTGAGCACGCCCAGCCCGCCGAGCCGGCCCAGCTCGATCGCGAACTCGGGCGACACCAGCGCATCGGTCGGGTGGGCCACGACGGGGATCTCGAACCGGTAGGCGTCCAGCTGCCAGGCCGTCGACACGTCCTGCGACGAGCGGGTGCGTCGCGACGGGACGATGCTGACTTCGCTGAGTTCGTAGGTGCGACGGGCGACTCTGCCCATGCCGATCTCGACCATGTTCAGTTCGCTGCTCACCGGGCGTAGTAGTTCGGTGCTTCGACGGTCATCGTGACGTCGTGCGGGTGGCTTTCCTTGAGTCCGGCCGAGGTGATCCGGACGAACTGCGCCTGTTGCAGCACCTCGATGGTCGGCGAGCCGGTGTAGCCCATCGCCGCGCGCAGGCCGCCGGTCAGCTGGTGGATCACCGACGACAGCGGGCCGCGGAACGGCACCCGGCCCTCGATGCCCTCGGGGACCAGCTTGTCCTCGGAGAGCGCGTCGTCGGCGAAGTAGCGGTCCTTGGAGTAGGACCGGCCACTGGTCCCAGCCCCGCTGCGGCCCGCCATGGCGCCGAGTGAGCCCATGCCGCGATAGCTCTTGAACTGCTTGCCGTTGACGAAGATCAGCTCGCCGGGCGCCTCGGCGGTGCCGGCCAGCAGCGAGCCCAGCATCGCCGTCGACGCGCCGGCGGCCAGCGCCTTGGCGATGTCGCCGGAGTACTGCAGTCCACCGTCGGCGATGACCGGCACACCGTGCGGTCCGCAGGCCGCGACGGCTTCCAGGATCGCCGTGATTTGAGGTGCCCCGACCCCGGCCACCACCCGGGTGGTGCAGATCGAGCCCGGTCCCACCCCGACCTTGACGGCGTCGGCGCCGGCCTCGACCAGCGCCAGGGCAGCCGAGCGGGTCGCGACGTTGCCGCCGATGATCTCGACCTTCTCGCCGACCTCAGCCTTGAGCTTGCCGACCATCTCCAGCACAGTGCGGTTGTGCGCGTGCGCGGTGTCCACGATCAGCACGTCGGCCCCGGCGTCGACCAGCATCATCGCGCGCACCCAGGCGTCACCGCCGACGCCGACGGCGGCGCCCACCAGCAGCCGGCCGTCGCTGTCCTTGGTGGCCAGCGGGTGCTGTTCGGTCTTGACGAAGTCCTTGACGGTGATCAGCCCGGTCAACCTGCCATGGCCGTCGACGATGGGCAGCTTCTCGATCTTGTTGCGGCGCAACAGGCCCAGCGCCGCGTCCGCGCTGACGCCCTCGCGGGCGGTGATCAGCGGCGCCTTGGTCATCACCTCGGAGACCGGGCGGGTCTGGTCGACCTCGAAGCGCATGTCGCGGTTGGTGATGATGCCGACCAGCGCGCCGGAGTCGTCGACGACGGGCAGGCCAGAGATCCGGAACCGGGCACACAGCGCGTCGACCTGGGCCAGGGTGTTGTCCGGGCGGCAGGTCACCGGATCGGTGACCATGCCGGCTTCCGACCGCTTGACCATTTCGACCTGGCCGGCCTGTTCGGCGACCGGCAGGTTGCGGTGCAGCACGCCCATGCCGCCGGCCCGGGCCATCGCGATGGCCATCCGAGACTCGGTGACGGTGTCCATCGCGGAGCTGACCAGCGGCACCCGCAACCGGATCTTTTTCGTTAGCTGGCTGGAAGTGTCGGCGGTGGACGGAACCACGTCGGAGGCAGCGGGCAGCAGCAACACGTCGTCATAGGTCAGGCCCAGCATCGCCACCTTGTTGGGGTTGTCTCCCCCGGTCGGCACCCCTTCGTCGGCCAGCCCGCCGACCCGCAGGTAGGGGCTTGCGACCAGGTCGGAGCTGTCTTCGAGGTGGGACGTGCCACGGGACATCGGTGAAACCCTCCATACGCGCGAGGAGCGAGAATCCCATCCTATCGGTCCCGAACGCCGGGGAGTCGCACCTGTTGGCGCGCCGCCCGGCCCAATCGACGCGCACCTGCCTGCTGGCGTTACCACGGCCTGGCTGCGTAGGCTAGGGGCGTGCGTGACCACCTCCCCCCGGGTTTGCCACCCGACCCTTTCGCGGACGACCCATGTGACCCGTCGGCGGCG
Source organism: Mycobacterium sp. NGS40 (assembly GCF_059812735.1). Taxonomy (NCBI): domain Bacteria; kingdom Bacillati; phylum Actinomycetota; class Actinomycetes; order Mycobacteriales; family Mycobacteriaceae; genus Mycobacterium; species Mycobacterium sp. NGS40. Next base: position 635,479 of record NZ_JCALDG010000001.1, on the reverse strand, counting down.
CTGGACGCCGTCGAACCCGGACAACCGCTGGATCAGCAAGAGCGGATGGCGGTAGAGGCGGACCTGGCCGATCTGGCCGTGTACGAAGCCCTGTTGGCGCACAGGGGAATTCGTGGACTCGTGGTGTGTTGCGACGAGTGTCAGCAAGACCATTACCACGACTGGGACATGCTGCGCGCCAACCTGCTGCAGCTGCTGATCGACGGGACCGTCCGCCCGCACGAGCCTGCTTACGACCCCGAGCCGGACGCCTACGTCACGTGGGATTACTGCCGGGGGTACGCCGACGCCTCACTCAACGAGGCGACGTCAGACGCCGACGGATTTCACCGCCGCCACTAAGGGATTGGGCCACCCGATCGGGGCTATTTCCGGGGCGCCGACGGGGTTGCGCTCGGGTTGATTGCCTTCGGGGACAGCGGAGCGGGCAGCACCACGGAGTTCGGGGCCGGCGCGGCCGGCGGCAGCGTCGCGTTCGGATCGCGGGAATCGACTTTCGCGTTCAGCAGATCGATCTCGTCCAACAATTCCTTGCGGCCGGCACTGTCGTTCATCGACGCAACGGTGCTGCTGACTTCGGCCAGCTGATTCTCGGCCTGGGTCCACTGCCCCTTGTCGATCAGTTGCTGCACCTTCGCCAGATCGGCCTTGGCGGACAACATGATCTGGTTCTGGTTGCTCCGCGGCTCGTCGAAGAACATCGAGTGCAGGCCGTAGAGCGTTCCACCGGGCCGCGCCTCGACCACCATGGCGCCGAAACCGCTGAGGGCGATCAACGTCGCCGCCACCGAACCGATCGTCGCCAGGCCGCGCCGGCTACGTCGCTGCTCGATCATTCCGGCGCGCAGCGCTCCGACGGCCTCCTCCGGCGACACCAGGGCGCTGGCCGGGGGCCACCGCAGGTCGTCGCGCCAATCCCCCAGCAGTGCGGTGAGCGCGTCCTCGTTGGGATCGTCGACATCGATCGGCGCACGTTCAGCGAGAGCGTCGAGGAGCAGATCGCTCCGGGTCAACTCGTCGAGCCCCGGTCGGTCCGTAAAACCAGATTCAGGCCTAAATTCAGGCATAATCCCCCGCCGCAACCATCTCGGATTTGAGCCGCGACAAAGCTCGGTGTTGAGCTACCCGGACGGCTCCTGGTGTTGCGCCCACGGCGGCAGCGGTCTCTTCGGCAGACAGACCGACGACGACGCGAAGAATCAGAATTTCGCGCTGCTTGGCGGGCAGGATCTCGAGTAATTCGTTCATGCGGCTGACCGAATCGGCTTCCAGGGCCCGCTGCTCGGGGCCTGCCTCCGACGACCAGCGCTCGGGTACGGATTCGGAAGGGTAGGCGAGATCGCGGCCGGCGGCGCGATGGGCGTCGGCCACCTTGTGCGCCGCGATGCCGTACAGAAAGGCCAGAAAGGGACGTCCTCGATCGCGGTAGCGCGGCAGGGCTGTCAGAGTCGCCAAGCACACCTCCTGAGCCACATCGTCGGCTGTCAGGCCACCCCGCTCGACGGTGCCGACTCGCGCCCGGCAATATCGCACCACAATCGGACGGATGGTCTCCAGCACCTCCCGTAGGGCGTTTCCATCTCCCGCTACGGCTTCGGCAACCACAGCGTCGAGACGTTCCGCTTGAATTGTCATCGACGGCGGTATCTCCAACGTTACAAACGAGGCACATCGCGGGCTAACTCTCGCAATGACAATAACGGCCGGAAGCGGATTCAGGCGGAAGGCCACGTTCCACCGGCGCGCCGCACCTGGCCTGCGCAGATATCCCGAATTTCGGCCAATTTCGGCCCGGAAATCGTGACGCTTTGGATATCGAACAGCAAGCAAGCCGAGGCCCAACGGAGCGGTATCAGGCCCAGACGGCCGGTGGCGTCCAGCGCCGCGTCGGCCACGGCACGGGCGCGGTCCATCTCGCCGGCACTACACAGCGCGGCAGCGAGCACCACGTCGCTTTTGACCCGGTGCCGGTCCGAGGGTTGCTTCATGGCGTGCGCGAGGTCGACGGCACGCTCGGCATGACCGACCGCGACGGCGCCGTCGCCCCGGGCCATCGCCAGCTCGGCGGCCACCCAGCGCCGGCGCACCGGCAGCCGGTCCGGCACGCCCGCCGCCACGGCCGCGTCCGCGCGCTCCAGTAGTGTGGCCGCGGCGGCGAAACGGCCGACGCCCAACGCATCGGCGGCCAATCCGATCAACGCGTCGGCGCGGGCTTCGGCATCGGTGCCGGCCAGCGCCAGCGCACGACCGTCCCAGCCCCGGGCCCGTGCGTGCCAACCAAGTTGACGCAGAAACGATCCCTGGGTGCTGTGAGCCAACGAGGCCAGCGGGCCGGCCGGCGCCTCGCGGCGCAGTACCGCCAGATCCCGGTAGGCGCTGCCGTAACGGCCCTGCCCGCCGGCCGCCACGGCCCGCAGCCAGAGTTCGCTCGGGGTCCGCGCCGTCGGCAGCGGCCAGCGGGCCGGCTGGTCGCCGAAGGCGGCCGCGGACAGCGTCCGCGCAATCGTCGACGTGTGACCAGTTTCAATCACGGTGATAGTAGTAAACAGTTCGTGCTGCTGGTGTTACTGAAATGTTAATCACGATCATCTCTGTAATAAATGGCGTCTGACCGCCCTCGGGCTCTGAGCTGGGAAATCTCGGTTTGGTCAAGTCCCTGGTAGCACCGTTCTCCTACGCCAAATGCGTGGCGGATGAACGCGGAGTTAATTCTGCTCCAACCTCTATATACTTTGTCACACTAAGCGCCTATTGACGTAAATTCACCGCCCCACCTAAGTTCTAGCAATGACGGGTAGTCATCGGTGACGCCACCCTTAAATCAGTTGCACACTCACTTTGCGAACCAAACCTCACTTGGGCGTGCCGTGCAGAGAGGGAACTAGCCATGCCACAGCCGGAGCAGCTACCTGGTCCCAACGCAGACATTTGGAGCTGGCAGCTGCAAGGACTGTGCCGCGGCGTCGACTCCTCGATGTTCTTTCACCCCGACGGCGAGCGTGGCCGCGCCCGCATGCAGCGTGAGCAGCGCGCCAAGGAAATGTGCCGGCAGTGCCCGGTGATCCAGCAGTGCCGCTCGCACGCACTCGACGTCGGTGAGCCGTACGGGGTCTGGGGCGGCCTGTCCGAATCCGAGCGCGACATGCTGCTCAAGGGCGACATCGGCCGCAACCGCGGCATCCGCCGCTCGGCCTGAACAAAGGGTCGCGCGCGGCTGCCCTCACAAGTCGCCCACGCCACGTTCTTGCGCTGACGGCTGCATCGAACCCACCGCGATGTACGCGAGCCATACGACGAGCACGGCGAATTTGATCAGTGCCGCGGTGCGTGCGCGCCGCGCGTTGTCCGCGACGCGGTTGCCGCGCAGCACGTTGAGCAGCGATACGCCCTCGACCGCGTCTCCGGCGACCGCGACACCCACGAGAGCCGGCAGGCCGGCCGGGTGGCCACACCGTCGGCGGGTGCGTTCCACCAGCAGGGCCAACAGGTTGCCGTAGCTGGCCATGTAGCCGAAATCCAGCCAGGTGGATATCGCTGCGGCACGCCGACCGTCGCCGCCCCAAGCGGCCATGATGGCCTCGGCCCGAGAAGCACTGCCGGCCAACTCAAATCGGATGATCCCCGGGCCGCCGGTCGCGCGCATGCGCCGTTCCAGCACCAGCATCACCGCGGTATAGGCGACGAAGGCGAGCGCCGATGCCCCGATCCGGTCGTTAAATGTGCGCCTGCTCATCAACGTTCACCTTCGTTTCGGCATCGGCCGAGGCGGGTAGATCCGGCCTATGAATAAGCGCGTATCCTTCGCTGTCGCGGCGCTGACCGCAACCATTGCTCCGCTGGCCGCATGCGCGAATCAGCAGGGCAACCAGGCCGCCACGTCGTCGTCCAGCGCGCCGCCTGGCGCGGAAAGGTTGACCACGCAGCTGAAGAGCGCCGACGGAACCCAGGTCGCAACCGCAACCATCGATTTCGCGAACGGCTACGCAACGGTGACCGTCGATGCCGGCCCTAACCAGGTGCTGACGCCGGGTTTCCACGCGCTGATGGTCCACGCGGCCGGCAAATGTGATGCGCCGGACTTCGAATCTGCGGGGAACGTCTACCAGGCGTCGGATCACACGGGTTTTCCCGCCAGTGGTGACCTGACCGCACTGCAGGTGCGCTCTGACGGCTCGGCGAAGCTCGTGACGACCACCAATTTGCTGACGGCCGCGGACCTGCGCAACAGCTCGGGTACGTCGCTGATCGTCCACCAGAGCGCGGACAACCTGAGCAGTGCTCCCACCGGTGAGGCGAACAAGCGCGTGGCCTGCGGTGTGATTGCCGCGGCGTCGGCGTCGTCCACCTCGCCCAGCACGACGACCAGCAGCGTGACGACGGTGACCACCACGGCCGTGCTGCCCCCGCCGTCGGTCAGCACGAGCACCGTCACGGTCACTCCGAGTCTGACCACCACCTACCTGCCGACCACGACACCGACCACGCCACCCGGCCTGCCGCCCGGCGCGCACTGAGGTCGGCGTAATTAACCCTGGCCGATCTGCGGCATGATCGCGCCCATCTCGGCTAGGTCCCACACCTGCGCGAACTTGCCGTCTTCGACGCGATAAAGAGTGAACTGCGACAGGCTCACTCGGCGGCCGGTGGGCTGCACGCCCTCGAAGACGCCGCGATGGGTGCCGGTGACGGTGAAGTGGGTCGAGATGTAGTCGTCGTCGACGACGAGATGCCGCAGGTCCCAATGCCAATCGGGAAACGCGGAGATTATCGGCGCGAATTGCGCCGCAACGGCGGCGGGATCCATCGGGGCGTCGTTGACCTGGATGGTCGGGGTGTAGAACGACGCCATGCCATCGAAATCGTGCTCGTTACAGCACTTCAGGTATGCGAGGTACAGGGATCAGTATTCTGCGAGCCGACTCACGTTGCCGCCCTTCACTTCTCAACGAGCCAGCAACACGGCACGCTGCCGCTGTCCACCGTGGATGTCGACGTCAACCTCCGCGAATCCCGCCAATCTCAACGCATCGACAACCGGAGCCGGGTCGGCGACCCCGCTGAACGGCAACGACGCCGCGACGTCATCGCAGTAGTGATGTTCTGCCACTTGAGTATTCAGCGAGCACCATGATTACGCATCGACAAGTGGTCGCAGCGCCTCGCCCACCTTGGTGATGACGCCGGGCGTGTAACCGTGGGTCGGAAGGTTGACGATCACGCCGTCGACGCCCACGTCGAGCACCCGGCGTTTGATTTGATCGGCTACCTGGTCTGCGGTGCCGATGACCGCCCGACCGCCGAGCGCCTCGCCGATGTCGGCGGGCGCATCGTCGAGTACGACCGTCAACAGGGTGCTGGTCTCCAGCGTCGCCGGGTCGCGATCGATCTCGGCGCAGCGCTGCCGGAGTACCTCCAGCTTGCCGGGCAGCGCGTCGATGTCGGCGATCAGGTTGAGGTGGTCGGCGTAGCGGGCTGCCAACCGGAACGTCTTCTTCTCGCCGCTGCCGCCGAGCATGACCGGGATGTGGTCGCGGTAACGGGGCTCGTTGATCGCGCTCTCGGTGTGGTACCACTTTCCGTCGAATGTGGGTCGCTCACCGTGCAGCATCGGCACGATGATCTGCAGCGCTTCGTCGAGCTTTTCGAAGCGCTCGGTGAACGTGCCGAAGTCGAATCCCAGCTGCTGGTGTTCCAGTTCGAACCAGCCCGCCCCGATGCCCAGAATCGCGCGCCCGGCACTGACGACGTCCAGTGTCGTGATCGCCTTGGCCAGCAGGGTCGGGTTGCGATAGGTGTTGCCGGTCACCAGCGTCGAGAGCTGCACGCGCTCGGTCGCCGTGGCCAGCGCTCCCAGTGCGGTGTAGGCCTCGAGCATCGGGGCGTCGGGCTCCCCCAACCCCGGCAGCTGATAGAAGTGGTCCATCAGCAGCACGGTGTCGAATCCGGCGGCCTCGGCCTCGGCGGCCTGCGCCTTGACCGCGGGAAACAACTCGGCGACGGACGTGCCATAGGAAAAGTTCGGGATCTGCAATCCAAGTCTGATAGTCACGCCCTACTACAACCGTGCCCGCACGGCGTCGCATTCCGGGTTGGGCAGAATTCTTAGGCGCGGCGCAACACCAGCAGCTCGCCGGTGAGCTTCCCGTCGGCCAGCAGGTCACCGATGGCCGAACTCTGGCGTTCGGCCAGCCGCCAGACCTCGGTGTGCCCGTGCCGCTCGCCGAGCGCCTTCTCGACGGCGTCGACACGCTGATTCCACTCCTCGGGTATGGCGGGCAGACCTGACGTTGCGGTCCACTGCTCAACCCGCAAACCGGACCTTCCTATCAAGCCGAGCAGGCTGTCGGATGTCGGAAAGTGGTTGCCCTCAAGCTGATTGGCGGCCCCCTCGTCACGCGCCACGAAGACGAGCAATCCAATACTTCCGCCCGGACGCACGATCCGCCGCAGTTGCTCGAGCATCCTGAGTTGATCCGGCGTCGTGCACAACACCCCCAAAGACCAAGCGGCGTCGAATGTTTCGTTCGGCCACGGCAACGCGGCCCCATCAGCGCACACCACCGGATGGTCAAACAGCATTGCGGCGGCACGACACGCACCGAGTTCTGGCTCCACGAGCACCGGCCGTACCGACCGCGATTGCGCCGCGTACGCGGCGGGCCCCCCGACGCCCGCGCCGGAGTCCAACAGCCGCGCGCCGGGCTGCAATTCCATCTGCTCGATCAGCCAGTCCAAAGCGGCCGGGCTGCCGCTGCCCCGGCACCCCGCGGGCACGTGGTACTGCGAGCCGAGGTCCACCGCCACTTGCGCCGTCCATTCCGCCACCGTGCCGAATTCGGCCTCCATCGCCTCGGTCATGACGCCTCCGCTCGGATCAGTCGGCCCACCTCGGCTTTGATTTCCGCGCCCAACCGGCCACCGGACGCCGAAGCCAAACCGGAGACGTTGACGCCCGCCACACCGTCGATCGAGAGCAGCGCGCGCGCCTCGTCGACGGCGGCCGCGATCCCGGCGGCCACCGGGTCGGCCGCGCCCAGCACCCGCTCGGTGACGCTTTCGTCGAGTTCAAGTCCGGGCAGCCCCTGCAGCACCGCCGCGGAAACGCTGTCGGTGAACACCGCGACGGCCGCGATCACCGGGATCGACAACCCCGCCGATACGGCCGCCGCCATGAAGTCGGCGATCATCTTAGGGAACGGGACGTGATTGAGCACCGCCAGACTCGCTCCCGCGCGCTGCTTCTCCACCAACCGATCGGGCCGGGCGGAAACGGGCGGCGCGGTGGGCGTTTCGGGCACCGCTGCAATCGTGCCCACCGATGCGGCCAGCGAGACCAACCGCGGCCCGTCGAGGTCGAAGGTCTGCGTGACGTCCGGGCGCACGTCGTAGCCCCGTCCGTCTCCGGTCACGCACAGCACGGTTTCGACGCCGATGCTGTGCAGCCCCCTGAGTTCCTGCTCGAGCACCACCCGGTTGCGGTCCCGGCACGACAGCGTGATCCACGGCGTGACGCCGGCATCGACCAGTAGCGAGCCCATCAGCGTGGGAGGGAAATCGGGCTTGTTCTGGTGCTCGCCTACCAGGACGGCGTCACATCCGGGCGCCAGGACAGCGGCCGTCGCCGCAATGTCGTTGCGGTCGAACGGCGTAGCGCTGAAGTCGGTGAGCACCAACGGCGCGCGAACCGGCCGCGTTGCCGGCACGATCCCCGACCAGGGCACGACTTCAGCGAATATGCACGCGCCAGAACGCATTTCGCACTGACCGTCCGGCCGCACGCCCCCGCACGGCCCGAACTCCATGCGTTTCGGACAGGCTGATTCCGTCAATGTCACCGCAGCCGTATACCCGCTGCGGACGCAGGCAAGCGTCAAGTTGTGTGCACGTCGGGAGTGCGGACATGCTCGGGGCGGAGACCGCGGCCGACAAGAATCGGCGGAAGCGCTTGCAGCGGGCCCCATCCGATGATCTTCGGGATCTGGATCGGCGACAGGTCGCCACTCAAATTGGGGGCTACCGCCCGGTCCTGGGCGAACACCTGGGCCGCCTGGACGATCCGGGTGGGCAGCTCGCGGCGCCGCTGCACCTTGGCCAGGTCGGCGTCGGTCAGCCGGCCTTCGCGCAGCGGAGCACACAGGATGTTGGCCGCGGCCACCGCGTCGGCTACCGCAAGGTTGATGCCGACCCCACCGGCCGGCGACATCGCATGCGCGGCATCACCGATGCACAGCAGCCCGGTGCGCCACCAGGTGTCGAGCCGGTCTACCCGCACGTCGAGCTCGCTGGTGTCGTCCCACGAGGTCAGATCGTTGACATGCTCGCGTAGCCGCGGTTGCGCGGTGACGATCTTTTCCTTGAACTCCTCCAGCGATCCACCGCGCGGGCTGGCTCCCTTCGGCATCAGATAGGCGACCTGCCAGTAGTCGCCCCGGTAGATCATGGCCATCATCAGGCCCTTGCGAACTACCCCGAACAGTTCCCGCGGATCGCCGGGACGCCACTTCAGCCGGAACCACAGCACGTCCATCGGAGAGTGCGCCTGCGCGGTCTGCAGGCCCGCGGCGGCGCGCACCGCGGACTTGCGCCCGTCGGCGGCTACCACCAACTGCGCGCGCACTTCCAGCTCCGGCGTGCGCACACCGACCACGCGATTGCCGTCGAAGACCAGATCGGTGACCTCCGCATTGCGGACCAAGGTGAATTCCGGATAGGCAGAAGCCTTTTCAGCGAGAAAGTCGAGAAAGTCCCACTGCGGGATCATGGCGATATAAGGCTGTTTGAAGCCGAGCCGTTTGAGTACCTTGAAGTTGCCCAACGTGCGAATCGAGCCACCGGTGTCGAAGGCGAGACGGTCGATCTTGGTGTGGGGCAGCTTCAAGAACTCGTCGATGAACCCCAGCTCGTCCATGATCCGCAGGGTGCTCGGGTGCACGGTGTCGCCACGGAAGTCCCGCAGAAAATCGTTGTGCTTTTCCAAAACCACCACCGGGATGCCGGCACGGGCGAGCAGCAGAGCGTGCACCATGCCGGCGGGCCCGCCCCCGGCGACACATACCTGGGTCTGCAGAACTTTCGTCATCGCTCGACACTCCTTTGGAGTTTGGAATACAATTGCAGACTACATAAAGTAATGTATCACGAAGGCGGAGGAGGTGGTATGGCCCGACCGGTGTCGACACCACAAGTGGTGGAGGCCGCCCTACGCGCCGCGGAAAAGCTGGGCAAGGACGTCGCCGACGTTCCGGTCGCGATGATCGCCGCGGAGGCCGGCATCTCGCGCAGCACCCTGCTGCGGCGCTTCGAGGGATCACGCACCGCTCTGAACGACGCGGTCCGCGCCGCCGGGGTCGACCCCGGCGGCTTGCCTCCCGTTCGCACCCGGGCGGTGGCTGCCGCCGCAGCGCTGATCAGCGAATCCGGCCTTGCCGCAGCAACATTGGAAGCCGTCGCCGCCCGCGCCGATTGCTCGGTTTACAGCCTGCATGCGGTATTCGGCGGACGCGACGAGTTGATGCGAGCGGTCTTCGAACTGCACAGCCCGATCCTGGACATCGAGGAATACCTGGCGCGTCCCGGCGATGACTTACTCGAAATGGTGCGCGGCTTCTACCGAACGGTGTCGAATGCGCTGAGCCGCGAACCCCGGGTTGCCCCGGCGATTTTCGCTGAAGCCTTCGCGCGGCCCACCAGTCCGGCCGTGCAATCCCTTGCGGCCTACGGTCCACCGCGCCTGCTCGCCGTTCTCGGCGGCTGGTTCGCAGCCGAGATCCGTGCCGGGCATATCCGCGACCTGCCCGTGCCGCTGCTGGCCCAACAACTGTTGGGCCCCATCCTGATTCACATGCTCACCCGGCCGGTGTTGCCGAATGTACCCGGGTGGTCGATGCCGGACGTCGACACGGTGTGCGACGTATTCGCCGAGAACTTCGTGCGCGCGGTGGCGGTGCCAAGGCGCTGACACTTGACGCGACTTGGAGGACCGCAAGAGCTCATCGACACCGAACGAATGCCCGCATGAACAGGCAAACATGACAACGCTGAGACACGCTTGTCATCTGGCGAAGGGCAACGTGAGCACGAACACCGCGGCGCTCACGAGAACGATTAATGGCCCGGCGGGCAATCCTGTAAACCGGAACAACACAATGCCGAGCACCGCTGACAAGACGCCTGTGGCGCTCGCGCCGAGGGTGTACTGCCTGAGGTTCTTACCGACGTTTCGCGCGGCCGCTGGCGGGATCGCGACGAGCGCGGCGGTCAAGAGCCCGCCAACCATCTTTACTCCGAGCGCCACGACGACCGCGATCAAGAAAAGGTAGAGCAAGTTGTATCGCCTCACGTCGATTCCCTCGGCGGCGGCGAGTTCCTCCGAGATATTCCCCAGGACCAGCTTCGGATAGGCGCGATTGACCGCGACGATCACGGCGATCGACGCGACGACCGCTAGCGCAGTGTCTGCCCAGCCGGCCTTCGAGATGTCTCCCACCAAAGCAGCCTCGGCTTGATCGACAGGCAGAAATAAGAATGCGATTGCCACGCCGGACGCGAACACGACGGCCGTCAGTGCTTCCATCGACAGCTGCGTCCTCATCCCCAGCAGCCAGATCAGGACCACCCCGAGTATGACGAAGGGGAACGCCCCGAGAGAGACGTCGAAACCCCAGACCAGCGCGAGGGCTATCCCCGGCAAGGTCAGGTGACCGAGCGGCCCGGCAACAAGCGCCATCCTGCGACTCAGCATCAGGGAGCCGAGGTAGCCGGCGGAACCACCGATGAACATTCCCGAAATCACACTGAGCGACGTTGAAGGCATGGGCCGCTACTCGTGCTTGTGCTCATAGAACTTGACCTCGGCACCGTAGAGGCGCTGCAGGTTCTCGGGCGTGAGGGTCGAGGTGGGGGACCCCTGGCAAATCGGCTGTTTGTTCAGACACAGCACGTTGGACGAGAGGCGGTGAACTACCGCCAAGTCGTGGGTGACGATGAGCATGGTGAGGTTGCGCTCCTCATGCAGCCTTGCAAGAAGCGCGTAGACGGTCTCCTCACCACTCATGTCGACGCCCGTCGTGGGCTCGTCGAATAAGAGGACTTGCGGATCCCCGGCGAGAGCCCATGCGATAAGGACCCGTTGGAACTGCCCAGAGGACAGATCACCAATCCGTTTGTTGGCAAGCTCGCCGGAGAGTCCGACGGTGTGCAACATTTGGTCGACATCCGGTTCAGCGTCTTTCTTTAGCGCGAAGAAGTCCGCGACCGAGAGAGGGATGCTCTTGATGTAGGGCAGCCGCTGCGGCACGTAGCCGATGCGGGTACCTCTCTTCCACCTAATCGAGCCCCCGTAGGGGATTACACCGAGAAGCGCGCGCAGCAGAACGGTCTTGCCCGCACCGTTGGGGCCCAAGATCGTCAGAATTTCGCCTCGCCGCACGACGAACGACAGGTTTGCCAGCACCGTCTCACCCGCGAGCGTCACCTTCAGGTCCGAGACCTTGAGGACTGGTTCGTCATCATCCATATAAAGCTGCACCGTCACCGTTCTCGGGGGATGCGGCACTGATGAGGCGGTGCAGCACCTGGGATGGTCGTCCGATCAGTTGCCCCTGGTGTCCGGCTTGCGCAGGTCGTCGAGTTCACGGCGGATACTCGCGACTTCGGCTTCGAGCTCAGCAAGGTAATCAGCTAGCTCTTCTGCATCGGCACGCCGCCGCCGGCGCCGAGGCGGTCCGCCCGACGGATAAAACATTGTCGATGGCAGCTCATGTGCCCCCGGAGGCGGATAGGCGTAGAGGTACCCGTGATGATGCCATGGACCGTGCCCGCACCAACAACTCATTACCGTCTCCTCTCACTCTCGCTTGTGTCGAACAGCTTCGGCCTCAACGCGCCTGGCGCACGCGGGCGATGATTACCGGGATTTGAGCGAGGTTCACGACCGCGGTGCTGACCGAACCCAACAGCATGCCGGGAAAACCGCCGCGGCCGTGGCTGCCCACCACCACGAGCTGAGCTCGCTGCGCCTGTTCGAGCAGTCTCGGGGCGGGCTGGTCGCACACGACGATCTTGTGGACGCCAACATCGGGGTAGCGCGCTTGCCATCCGGATAGCCGCTCGGCGAGGACTTCTTCCTCCTCATCCTTGATGTTGCGCCACTCGATAGGCGCCCAACCGATACTCGGGAAACCGAGGGGACCCATGTCGCTCCAAGCGTGAAGCGCCACCAATTCCACACCGCGACGCGAAGCTTCATCGAAGGCGATCTCGGTCGCGAGCTCCGAAGTCGGGGAACCGTCGATGCCCACTACAACCGGCGCCTGCGGCGAGCGCGCCGTCACGGAGCCTTCCTCGTGCATGACGGCGACCGGGCAATATGCGTGGTGCGCCACCCCGCTGCTGACCGAACCGAGGAAGGCGCGAGCTACGGCCCCCTGGCCTCGGCAGCCCACCACCAAAAGTTCGGCGTCCATTGACAGGCCGACCAGGGCGGGCACGATCGGCGCTTTTAGCGTTTCGCTCGTCACGTTCGATGTCCAGCCCGGTGAGACGGCGTCCTTAGCAACTTTGAGCGCCTGCTCGATGATTTGGCGGGCTTGGTCGTCCTGCAGCTGCTCATAATCGGCAACCGCTGCGACGGCTGGCCCGTCATCGGTAGGCGGCACGATCGGGGCGATGGCGTGTACCAACTTCAGCGGCACGTTCCGCATCTCAGCGTCCTGCGCGGCCCATTCGACCGCCGTCGTCGACGCCGACGACCCGTCGACGCCGACCACGATTCCGGAGTGCCTGTGCTCGAACGTCATCCGATGCTCCCTGTTGGCTGTTGCCGCGTTCACACTGACGTTAGGCAACAGCACAAACCGGAGCATGAGGCCATTGGTCCCTAGCGTCTAGCCTTTAGTCCCTAGGCACGGTTGTGGACCGCATCTTCACCTGACGGTCTGAAGTCAGTCCACGGCGACTAGGGCCAAGGGCCGTCGCAGTGGCTCCAGTCTCAAGAAACGGCGCGAGCTGCCTGGCAAACGAAAACGCCCCGGCCGAATGGCCGCGGGCGCTCCGCACAAACTCACTCAGTGATGGTGATGACCGTGACAACTGCTGGGCCCCATCATGATTCACATGCTCGCCCGGCCGGTGCTGCCGAATGTCACCGGGTCGTCGATGCCCGACGTCGACACGGTGTGAGACGTATTCGCCGAGAACTTCGTGCGCGCCGTCGCGCCCGGCTGACGATCGCGGCCCCACTTTCGATCATTTTCAGACACAAGCAGTCGGAACGCCCATACTGTTCGGCATGCAGACGGGGTTGTTCACGCTGGGGTTGGTCTTGTTTCTGCTCGGTCTGCTCACTGGATTTGCCGTCCCGGCTCTGAAGAACCCGCGCATGGGGCTGTCGAGTCACCTCGAGGCCGTCCTCAACGGCATGTTCCTCGTTCTGCTGGGCCTACTCTGGCCACACATCCACTTGCCCAAGGCGTGGGCAGTTACGGCAGTCGTACTGATCGTCTATGCCGCCTACGCGAACTGGATCGCGTCGCTGCTTGCTGCGGCGTGGGGCGCCGGCCGCAAACTCGCGCCGATCGCCACGGGCGACCACGAAGCCGCGGCGGCGAAGGAGGCGATCGTCAGCTTTCTGTTGGTGTCGCTGTCGGTCGCGATTGTGGTCGGCGTGGGCATCGTCATCGCCGGGCTGTGACGACGCACCGGCCGCCCAATTAGTCACCTGTCGGCGAACTCGGCGAGCTTGGCGTCGACCTCCGCATGATCTGGTTCCGCGTAGGTCTTTGGATCGCGTTTGTTGACCCATACCAGGAACGGACAGCTGGCTGCGGGACCGTCGACCGTTCCGAGTTGTTCGATCTGCTTGCCGGTCTTCGCCTCGCGGAGTTCGAGGTTGTACTGCACCGCGTAGTAGTCGACGGTCACATGTTCGCCCGTGTCCGTCTTGAGGTTGCAGGTGAGTGACTTCACCTCGGTTCCGGGCTTGCGGGTAAGGCAGGCAACAACATTCGTCGACAGGAAGTCGTTGGGATTGGCCCGGTAATCGGCATGGGGGTCGATCATCACTTCGCTCCAGTGGGTGTTTGTCATTTCCCGCATCGGGTTCGGCTCGTCGTCTGGAGCGAATGCGACGATCTTGTACGGCTTCCCGTAGGCTGCGGCATTGCGGATCGACCCGCCATCGCACACCGCATTGAAGTCCGTAATGGAGGCGGCCTTCCGGCTTTCACCGCGCCCGTCGCGAGCAATGTCGCGGACCACGAAAAATCCGATGATCGCCGCCGGTACCAGCAAGACGATCGCGGCGATCGAAAGCACAACGACGAGTGCGCGATTGGTCTTACGCGGCGCGGGCGCCGGCGGGTAGGGCGGGACTGGATAAGGCGGGGGATACGGCGGTGGCCATTGCTGCGGGCTGTGCGGCGGTTGCGGCGGTGGCCACTGCTGCGGATAGTTCACCCTCGTGCCCCCCACGTCATCGGTGCGGCCAGCCTAGCAACCGGCGCCGTCGCAGTAAGCCGCCGAAGACGAAACACCCCCGGCCGAATGGCCGGGGGTGTTTCGCACTAACTCGCTCAGTGGTGATGGTGGTGACCGTGGCCGTGGCCGTGGTCATCCTCCTCGTTGGCCGGCTTCTCGACGACCGCCGTCTCGGTGGTCAGCACCATGCGGGCAACCGAGGCCGCATTCAGCACCGCCGACCGGGTGACCTTGACGGGGTCGATGACACCCTGCTTGATCAGGTCGCCGTACTCCAGCGTCGCGGCGTTCAGGCCGTGCCCGGCGGGCAGCTCACTGACCTTGTGCACCGCGACCGCGCCGTCCAGCCCGGCGTTGACCGCGATCCAGTACAGCGGCGCGGACAGCGCCTCGGCGAACACACCGACACCTGACGCCTCGTCGCCGGACAACGACTCGCGCAGCTTGTTCAGCGACTTGCCGGCCTGAATCAGCGCCGAACCACCGCCGGCGACGATGCCCTCCTCGACGGCCGCCTTGGCGGCCGCGACGGCGTCCTCGACGCTTTCCTTGCGCTCCTTGAGGGCGGTCTCGGTAGCGGCCCCGACCTTGATGACGGCCACGCCGCCGGCCAGCTTCGCCACGCGCTCCTGCAGCTTCTCGCGATCCCATTCCGAATCGCTCGCCTCGATCTCGGCACGCAGCTGCTTGACCCGCTTTTCCACTGCGTCCTTAGAGCCACCGCCGTCGACGATGATGGTGTCGTCTTTGCTGACCACCACGCGCCGGGCGGAGCCCAGCACCTCGGTGCCCACCTCACGCAGCACCAAACCGGCGTCGGGGTTGACCACCTGACCGCCCGTCACGATCGCCAGATCCTCGAGGAAGGCCTTGCGGCGGTCACCGAAGAACGGCGACTTGACCGCAACAGCCTTGAGCGTCTTGCGGATCGAGTTGACGACCAGCGTCGCCAACGCCTCGCCCTCGACGTCCTCGGCGACGATCAGCAGCGGCTTGCCCGATTCGGCGATCTTCTCCAGCATCGGCAGCAGGTCCGGCAACGAGCTGATCTTCTCCTGGTGCAGCAGGATCAGCGGGTCTTCGAGCACGGCCTCCTGCGAGTCGAAGTCGTTGACGAAGTACGCCGACAGGAAACCCTTGTCGAAGCCGACGCCCTCGGTGAATTCGAGCTCGGTGTTCAGCGTCGACGATTCCTCAACGCTGACGACGCCATCGGCGCCGACCTTGTTCATGCCCTCGCCGACCAGCGTGCCGATCTGCTCGTCGCGCGAGGAGACCGTCGCGATCTGCGCGATACCCTCTCGCCCGGCAACCGGAGTGGCCGCGGCCAGCAGCGCCTCGGACACCGCGTCGGCGGCCTTGCTGATGCCCGCGCCCAGCGCGATCGGGTTGGCACCGGCGGCGACCAAGCGCAGGCCGCCCTTCACCAGCGCCTGTGCCAGCACGGTGGCGGTGGTGGTGCCGTCGCCGGCGACGTCGTTGGTCTTGGTGGCCACCGACTTCACCAGCTGGGCACCCAAGTTCTCGAACGGGTCTTCCAGGTCGATCTCACGCGCGACGGTCACGCCGTCGTTGGTGATCACCGGCCCGCCGAACGCCTTGGCCAGCACCACATGCCGACCGCGGGGACCCAGCGTGACCCGCACCGCGTCGGCGAGCTTGTTCACGCCCGCCTCCATCGCGCGACGCGCGGTCTCGTCGTACTCAATAAGCTTGCTCATCAGGCTCCTTCAAGAGGCGTGAGAACGCATGCCGCCCCGGAAATCACCCGTGCTTGCGCACAGGGATCGCCGGGGCGGAACACGGTTCTTACTTGGATACGACAGCCAGCACGTCGCGTGCCGACAGGATCAGGTACTCCTCGCCGCCGTACTTGATCTCGGTGCCGCCGTACTTGCTGTAGATGACGGTGTCACCCTCGGAAACGTCAAGCGGGATCCGCTTGTCGCCGTCCTCGTCCCACCGGCCGGGGCCGACTGCGACGACGGTGCCTTCTTGCGGCTTCTCCTTGGCGGTGTCAGGAATGACCAGACCGGACGCGGTCGTGGTCTCGGCCTCGTTGGCCTGCACGAGGATCTTGTCCTCGAGTGGCTTGATCTTCACCTTCGCCACGATTGGAGCCCTCCACTATTTGGATCGGGTCCGGGATTCGCCCGGACTGGAGTTGGCGGCCGGCCCGGGGCTTCGCCCGAACCGTCCGTTTATCAGATGATTCGGCATTCGGCCGCGCCCCCGGGCCGTCGTCGCGGGTGCCGACACAGGGGATCGTCCGATTGCCACCTAGCACTCTATACACGAGAGTGCTAGCACTCAAGGGCGCCCTGCTGCTTCCCGCGGAATTACGCTGTGAGCTCAGCCGACCTGGCCTTTTACCACCGGCAGCCCCGGGTCGCTCGGCACGTCCAGCGGCGACGGAGCCGCACCCGCGCCAATCAGGTGCGCGGCGAACGCCGCGATCATCGCGCCGTTGTCGGTGCACAGCCGTGGCCTGGGGATACGCAGCGTCAGGCCGGCCTGCCCGCACCGCTCGGTGGCCAGCTCGCGCAGCCGCGAGTTGGCGGCGACTCCACCGGCGATCAGCAGTGTCCGCACGCCGAGGCCGGTGGCGGCCCGGACTGCCTTCATGGTCAGCACGTCGGCGACGGCTTCCTGGAATCCGGCGGCGATGTCGGCCGTCACGGCGTCCGGGTTGCCCTCCACGTAGCGCGCGACCGCGGTCTTGAGGCCGGAGAAGCTGAACGTGTGCGGGTCGTCTCGCGGGCCGGTCATGCCGCGCGGGAACGGGATGGCGTCGCGGTCACCGGTGCGAGCCAGCTCGTCGAGGACCCGGCCGCCCGGATAGCCCAGGCCCAGCAGCCGGGCCACCTTGTCGTAGGCCTCGCCCGCGGCGTCGTCGACGGTGCTGCCGAGCTCGAGGATCGGCTCGCCGAGCGAGCGCACATGCAGCAGATGCGTATGCCCGCCGGACACCAGCAGCGCCACGCACTCGGGCAACGGCCCGTGCTGGTAGACGTCGGCGGCCAGGTGCCCGCCCAGATGGTTCACCGCGTAGAACGGCACGTCCCAGGCGGCCGAATACGCTTTGGCCGCAGCCACTCCCACCAGCAAGGCGCCAGCCAGCCCGGGGCCGATGGTCGCGGCGACGACGTCCGGCTTGTCCAGTTCGGCGGCGTCCAGCGCGCGGCGCATGGCCGGTCCGAGCGCCTCCAGGTGGGCGCGGGAGGCGATTTCGGGGACCACACCGCCGAACCGGACGTGCTCGTCGACGCTGGAGGCGACCTCGTCGGCCAGCAGTGTGACGGTGCCGTCGGACTCAAGCCGCGCGATGCCGACTCCTGTTTCGTCACAAGAGGTTTCGATGGCAAGGATGGTGGTTGTCATTGTGCTTCCCGCCGCATCGTGTAGGCGTCCGCGCCGCTGACTCGGTAGTAGCGCTTGCGCAGGCCGATCTGCTCGAAACCCACGCTACGGTAAAGCGCGATGGCGGCCTCGTTGTCGGTGCGGACCTCCAGGTAGACCACGCCGCCGTCGGCGAACTCCAGCAACTCCCCGAGCAGCCGGCGGCCGATGCCGTGGCCCTGGTACTGCGGGTCGACGCCGATCGTGTGCACCTCGTATTCGAACGGCGGGGTGCGGCCCAACCTGGAGATGCCGGCGTAGCCGACGAGAAGATCGGCGGTACGCGCACCCACGTAATGGTTGTGGGCACTGGCCAATTCGCGATGGAACGCCGCCGCGGGCCAGGGGTCGTCGCCGTCGAACAGCTGGGCTTCCAGTTGCGCACACCGCTGCGCGTCGGCGCGGGTCAGCGCGCCGATCGTCACGGGTTCGCTGCACGCCGTCATCCCCGGGCCGCCAGCGGTTTGGCGTCGGGCCGGCGCAGATACAGCGCCACCAGCGGCGCCGGGTCGCTGGACCAGTCGGGCACCGCGGCGACCAGCCCGGCCGCCGTGGGATGGACGGGCTCGCGGACCGCAAGACCGAACAGCGCCGCGTGTGCGGGCGAGCCCGCGACCGCTTTCGCGGGTCCGGGGTCGACGTCGCCGGGCGCATTGACCGACGGGCCGGCCGTGCGCAACCCGTCGCTGTATCGGGCCCAGTAGACCTCGCGCCGCCGGGCATCGGTGACCACCAGGGTGTCGCCGGTGGTCAGCGCGCCGATGGCGTCCAGACTGCAGACCCCCCACACGGGGATGTCCAGCGCATGGCCATAGGCGGCGGCCGAAGCCATCCCGGCGCGCAGACCGGTGAACGGGCCCGGGCCACAGCCGACCACGACGCCGTCGAGGTCGGCCATCCTCAGTCCGGCTTCGGCCAGCGCGGCAAGCACATTCGGGGTCAGCCGTTCGGCGTGGGCGCGAGAGTCGACGGTGACCTGCTGGGCCAGCACCGTGCACTCGGCGCCGTCGCGGCGCACGATGCCGGCCGTCACCGCGGGGGTGGCGGTGTCCAGAGTCAAGATCAGGCTCACGACCGGCCCCACTCCCACGTCACGATCCGCACGTCGGATCCGCTGACCCGCTCCAGCCGGATGTCGAGATGCCGTTCGGAGAGACGTTCGGCCAGGCCCTCGCCCCACTCCACCACGACGACCGCGTCCTCGAGATCGGTGTCGAGGTCCAGCGAATCGAGTTCGGCGAGCAGATCCGTGCCCTGGTGGTCCAGTAACCGGTAGACGTCGACGTGAATCATCGTCGGCGCGCCCGCCTGCCGCGGCGGGTGCACGCGGGCCAACACGTACGTCGGTGAGGTGATCGGGCCGTCGACGTCCATCGCCTCGGCAATTCCCTTGGCCAACACGGTCTTTCCCGCTCCGAGCGGGCCGGACAGCACCACGACGTCACCGGCGCGCAGCTGCTGTCCCAACCGCGACCCGAGCGCGATGGTGTCCTCGGCGCGCTCGCAGGTCGCCGTGCCGGGTCTCAGGTCAGCCACGGCGCCGCAACCGTTGTCGAGTTCGCCGGTACCACAGGGTCATTCTGCCCGGAATGGCCCGATTGACCAGCCGGACCAGCCCGTCGTTGATGGCCTCGGGCTTGTCCAGCAGGGCCAGGTGACTGGCCCCGCTGACGATGACCAGCTCCGAGCGCGGCAGCGAGGCCGCCATCTTGCGCGAGTACTCGTCCGGAGTGATCAGATCGTGGTCACCACAAGCGATCAGCGTCGGGATCCGCAGCAATGTCCACAGGCCGGCGGTTTCGTCGTGGGTTTCCAGCGCGTTCAGGAATCCCACCAGCGTGGGGATCGGGGTGCCGTTCATCATCCGCTGGGAGAATGCGTCCAGGCTGCGGCTGACATGCAGATCGCTGTAGGACGCGGCCCGCAGAATCGGGCCGATCAGCGAGCGCGACACATTGCGGCCGCGGTGCATCAGCTTGGGCGCCGACCGAGCGGTGAACCGCAGTGCCTCCACCGCGGGGTTTTTCAGGATCTCACCCAGCGGCGAGCGGGTAACCCCTTCGGCGGCAGTGGAAATCAGCGCCGCCCCGACGATGCGGCTACCGTACTGGTCCGGGTACTGACGGGCATGCGACAACACCGTCATGCCGCCCATCGAATGGCCGACCAACACGATCACCCCACGCGGCGCGACCTCGGTCAGGACGCTGTGCAGGTCCTGCCCAAGCTGGGTCAGCGTGTAGGTCTCGGGTGAGGCCGAGCCGGAGCGCCCATGCCCGCGCTGGTCGTAGAAGACCATCCGCACCCGCGGTCCCCACTTCTCGGCGAGTCGCTTGCGCTGAAAGTAGAACGCACCCATGCGCAGGCAGAAGCCGTGCACGAAGACCATCGTCAGCCCAGCGTCCAGCGGGCCGACTTCACGCACCGCCAACGACACGCCGTCGGGCGTGGTCACCACATAGCTGCGGTCGCTGTGGAGGCGCTCGAAATCCTCGTCGGCATACGGGTCCTCGGCGAGCGTGACACGCTGCGTCATCGACCGGCGCACCGAAGCGCCGACGATGGTGGCGACCGCAGTCAGCCCTGCCCCTCCCGCAAGCCAAGCCCTTCCCCTCAGGCGCCCGCGAGTTTCCTCATCGTCCAACGGTTTCGGCCTCGCGATAGGTCCTGGCGATGCGCCCCCGCGGACTGGTGACCACTTCGTAGTGGATGGTGCCGAGCAGATCGGCCCAATCCTGGGCGGTTGGTTCACCAGTGGCGCCGGGGCCGAACAGAATCGCCTCGTCACCTTCTGCCACGTCGACGGCTCCGGGACCGAGGTCGACGAGGAATTGGTCCATGCAGATCCGCCCGACGCCCGGGCGTCGCCTGCCGTTGATCAGCACGTCGAGCCGCCCGCCCAGCGACCGGAACACACCGTCGGCGTAGCCGATCGGAATCAGCGCCACGGTCGTGTCGTGCGGCGCGACCCAGGTGTGGGCGTACGACACGCCCTCGCCTGCGCCGACCGATTTCACCAGTGCGACAGCGCATTTCACTGTCATTGCGGGCAACAATCCCATGTCGCCGAGCTCGGGAACCGGACTCAGGCCGTAGACCGCGATTCCGGGCCGCACCATGTCGAAGGCCAGGTCGGGACGAGACATCGTGGCCGACGAATTCGACAGGTGGGCAATCTCGAATCGCACTCCCTGGTCGTTTGCGTACGCCAGCATCTCGCGAAACCGTTGCGCCTGAACATCATTGATCGAGTTGTTGGGCTGGTCGGCGAACACCAGGTGCGACATCAGCCCGCGTAACCGAATCGTCTCGTCCGAGACGGCCCGGCGCACCGCGGTCAACATCGCTTCGTAGTGGCCTGGGGGCACGCCGTTGCGGTTCAGCCCGGTGTCGACCTTGAGGCTCACCGTCGCCGCCTTGTCGGTCCGGTGCACCGCGTCGAGCACCTCGTCGAGCTGACGCACCGAGGACACCGCGATCTCCACATTGCCCTGCAGCGCCGGCCCGAAGTCGATGCCGGGCGGGTGCAGCCAGGCCAGCACCGGCGCGGTGATTCCGTCGGCACGCAGCGCCAAGGCTTCGTCGACCGTCGCGACGCCCAACTCGGCGGCCCCGGCGGCCAGGGCGGAGTGTGCCACCCGGATGGCGCCGTGGCCGTAGCCGTCGGCCTTGACGACGGCCATCACCTGCGCGGAGCCGGCGTGCTCGCGCAGTACCCGCACGTTGTGCGCGATCGCACCCAGGTCCACCACGGCCTCGGCGAGCACGCCCGGCGTCAGGGATATCGGCGTTACTGCCACGGCCGCTATTGTCCCAGAAACCCAAAAAGCCCCGCGAAAGTGCAACCAGGGACACCGCTACTCGCGATTTGCGTCCCTAGATGCACTCTCGCGACGCACGACCGCTAGTGGGCGAAGTGCTCGCTGGTGTAGTGCCCACCCGGCTTCAGCTTGTCCAGGGAGGCCAGCGCGCTGCGGGCATCGTCGTGCAGGGCCCGGGCCAGGTCGGCGGACAGTCCCTCGCGCACCACGACCCGCAGCACCGACACGTCGGAGGCGTTGTCGGGCATCGTGTAGGCGGGCACCTGCCAGCCGTAGCCGCGCAGCTCGTGGGAGACGTCGAACTCGGTGTAACCCAGGCCGCGCGCCAGCCGGAAGCTGACCACCGGGATTGCCGAGCCGTCGGAGATCAGCTCGCAATGTTCGCCGTCCCGCAGCTGCTCGCCCAGCCAGCGCGCCGTCGACGACAGCGTCTGCATGACCTGGGTGTAACCCTCGCGGCCCAACCGCAGGAAGTTGTAGTACTGGCCGACGACCTGGTTGCCCGGGCGGGAGAAGTTCAACGTGAAGGTCGGCATGTCGCCGCCCAGATAGTTCACGTGGAACACCAGATCCTCGGGGAGATACTCCTTGTCGCGCCACACCACGAATCCGACACCCGGGTAGGTCAGCCCGTACTTGTGGCCGCTGACGTTGATCGACACCACCCGCGGCAGCCGGAAGTCCCACTTGAGCTCGGGATGCAGAAACGGCACCACGAATCCGCCGCTGGCCGCGTCGACGTGCACCGGGACATCGACACCCCCGTCGGCCGCCAGCTTGTCCAGCGCCGCGCAGATCTCGGCGATCGGTTCCAGCTCTCCCGTGTAGGTGGTGCCCAGGATCGCGACCACCCCGATGGTGTCCTCGTCGACGGCATCGACGACCTGCTCGGGGGTGATGACGTACCGCCCCTCCTCCATCGGCAAGTAACGCGGCTCGACGTCGAAGTAGCGGCAGAATTTCTCCCAGACCACCTGGACGTTGGAGCCCATCACCAGGTTGGGCGTGCGCCCCTTCCAGCCTTCCTTTTTCCCGGAGCCGACCTTTTCGCGCCATCGCCACTTCATCGCCAGACCGCCCAGCATCACCGCTTCGCTGGAACCGATGGTGGAGACCCCGGTCGCGCTGGACGGATCGTCGTCGCGCAGCCCGTCAGCGTGAAAGAGGTCGGCCACCATGGACACACAGCGCTGCTCGATGGCCGCGGTCGCGGGGTATTCGTCCTTGTCGATCATGTTCTTGTCGAAGGTTTCGGCCATCAGCCGTCCGGCCTGGGGATCCATCCAGGTCGTCACGAAGGTGGCCAGGTTCAGCCGCGAGCTGCCGTCGAGCATCAGCTCGTCGTGGATGAAGCGATAGGCGGCATCGGGGTCCATCGACTCCTCGGGCAGCCTCAGCGCGGGTATCGGCGCGGTGAACAGGCGGCCGGTGTAGGCGGGGGCGATCGAGTGCCCGGGGACGGACGGATGGCTGCCGGTCATGGCGGATCCTCTCGTTGACGATTACAGAGCGGCCAGCGCGGCGCGGATGTGCGGCACGATGCGCGACGCCGAGGTGGGCGCCGCACCGGGACCCGGGTCCGCGGCCGAGAGCGCGGCGGCGCGGGCGTGGACGTAGGCGCCGGCGGCGGCCGCCTCGGCCGGCGGCAGTCCCGCGGCCAGCAGTGCGCCGATCATCCCGGACAGCACGTCGCCGGAGCCGGCGGTGGCCGCCCAGGACTGCCCGGCGGGATTGAGGTAGACCGGGCCGCCGGGGTCGGCGATGACGGTGACGTTGCCCTTGAGCAGGACGGTCGCGCCGAACGTGTCGGCCAGCTTGCGGGTGGCCGAGATCCGGTCGTCGCCGGGCGGCGCCCCGGCCAATCGGGCGAACTCCCCCGCGTGCGGGGTGAGCACCGTCGGTGCGCGACGACTGGCCACCAGCTCGGGGTGGGCGGCCAGAATCGTCAGCCCGTCGGCGTCGACCAGCACCGGCAGGTCGGTTTCCAGCGCGAACCACAACGCGGCGGCACCGGCGTCGTCGGTGCCCAAACCGGGTCCGACCACCCACGCCTGCACCCGCCCGGCCGCCGCGGGAGAGGGCGTCGCGATGACCTCCGGCCACACCGCGAGAACCTGGCGGTGCCCGCTGCCCGCATAGCGCACCATGCCCGAGGTGGCCGCGACGGCGGCGCCGGTGCACAGCACGGCCGCACCCGGATACGTCGACGAGCCGGCCAGAATGCCCGTGACACCTTGGGTGTATTTGTCGTCGTGCGGCCCCGGAACCGGCCAGCGGGCGACGACGTCTTCGGCCTCGAAACCGAGCACTGATGCTGTTGAGGTGTCCGGCAGGTCGAGCCCGATGTCGACCAGCTTGACGTCGCCGCAGTCGGCCAGCGCGTGCACGGGCTTGAGGCCACCGAACGTCACCGTCAGCGCGGCGTGCACCGCGGGGCCGGTGATCGCGCCGGTCGCCACGTCGACGCCGCTGGGGATGTCGACGGCGACCACTGGGATCTCGTGAGCATCGACCGCGGCGAACACTTCGGCCGCTGCCGGCCGCAGCGGACCCGAGCCGGAGATGCCGACCACGCCGTCGATGACGAGATCGGTTGTCGCCGAGACGCTCTCGACGACGCGGCCGCCGGCTTTGCGAAAGGCGGCCAGGCCCTTGCGGTGGGTGTGGTCCGGGCTGAGCAACACCGCGTGCGCGGCCGCGCCGCGACGCAGCAGAAAGGTCGACGCCCACAGCGCGTCACCGCCGTTGTCGCCCGAGCCGACGACCGCGCACACCCGCCGACCGGCGACGCCGCCGGTGCGGGCGGTCAACTGTTTGACAATCTCGGTGGCCAACCCGAAAGCCGCACGTTTCATCAGGACGCCGTCGGGCAGGCTGGCCAGCAGCGGTGCTTCGGCGTCGCGGATCGCATCCACGGAGTAGTAATGCCGCATCGAATTCAGCATTCCATGCTCGTCGGTGTTTTCGCACAGCAGTCGTTCAGGAGCCGTCCGTACATTCGGCGGTAGCGACGATTGGAGGGGCGATGGCGCGCACGGATGACGACACCTGGGACCTGGCAAATGGCGTGGGAGCCACCGCAACCGGCGTAGCCGTGGGCCGCGCACTGGCCACCCGGGCGCCTCAGCGACTGATCAACGACCCGTTCGCCGAGCCGCTGGTGCGCGCCGTCGGCGTGGAGTTTTTCACCCGGCTCGCCGGCGGCGAACTGGATCCCGCCGAGGTTGACGACAACGGCGACTTCGGCATGGTGGGCATGGGCCTGATGATGGGCATCCGCACCCGGTTCTTCGACGACTTCTTCGTGACCGCGGCCGCCGCGGGTGTCCGGCAGGCGGTGATTCTGGCCTCGGGGCTGGACGCCCGCGCCTACCGGCTGCCCTGGCCCGACGGGACGACGGTGTTCGAGATCGACCAGTCGCGGGTCATCGAGTTCAAGAGCGCAACCCTGGCCGATCTGGGTGCCGACCCGACGGCCGACCTGCGCGCAGTGCCCGTCGACTTACGCCACGACTGGCCGGCCGCGCTGCGCGCCGCGGGACTGGACCCCAGCAAGCCGACCGCGTGGAGCGCCGAGGGTCTGATGCCGTTCTTGCCGCCCGAGGCCCAGGATCGGATGCTGGACAACATCACTGCGCTCAGCGCGCCGGGAAGTCAGTTGGCCACCGAAAACCTGCAGGGCACCAGCGATGTCGTAGCGACGATGGCCGGCCGCATCCGTGAGGTCACCGACCAATGGCGCGAACACGGCTTCGACATCGAGATGACCGACCTCTGGTACGCGGGTGAACGCAACGACGTGGTCGAGTACCTGCGGTCCCATGGCTGGCAAACGACCGCCAGGGCGGTGCCGGATCTGGCTGCGGATTACGGTCTTTCGCTGCCGTCCCGGCCGGCGGGTGACAACGAGGACACGCTCTCCTCGATGCAGTACGTCACCGCGACGCGAAACTAGCCGTTGCCGACGTCACCGAGCACCGGCGAGAGGTCATCGGCATCGAATGCCGCAGTCAACCACTGACTCATCGAGGCGGCCAACGTCACCCGATTCTCACGCTTGGCGATGCCATGTCCGTCGTCGCTGAACACCAGATAGCCAACCCGACGACCGGCCTTTCGTAGCGCGTCGACGATCTGTTCCGATTGGCTCATCGGCACATTGGTGTCCTTGGCTCCATGGACCACCAACAACGGCGCCGTCAACGCGTCCACCCGGTGCAGGGGCGACAGGTGCTCGAGCAACTCACGATCGCTGACGGGATGGCCGTACTTCGGATAGGCCGCGGCGGCAATCCACGGCTCGGTATGGCGGTAGAACGTGCCGAGGTCGCTCATGCCGCAGATGCTGATGCCCGCCGCGAACAACGCGGGATGAAACGTCAGCGCCGCCATGGTCAGATAACCGCCGTACGACCAGCCCGCGCAGGCAATTCGCCGCGGGTCGGCTAGGCCGTTGTCCACCAGGAATCGCACGCAGTCGGCGACATCGTCGATGGCGGCGAACCGCTTCTCCTTGTCGTCGGCATGCATGAAGGTCCGGCCGAGGCCTCCGGAGCCACGCACGTTCGGCGCCAGCACCAGAATCCCGTCGTTGACCAGCCGCGCAAAGATCTCGCTGTAACCGGGACGAGCCTGACCTTCCGGTCCGCCGTGCAGGTATACCACCGCTCCTTTGACGGCTTCTGCGGCCGGCGGCCGGTAGAGCCAGGCATTCAGGCTCAGCCCGTCGCGCGCGGTGATCGTCTCCGGCCTCGTCGCGGCGGAAAATCCCGGTACGACCGGGCCCTGGCTCGGTTCGCGATCGATGAGTTCCCATCGGCGCGACCGGGGATCGACCAGCTCGACGGTGCGCGGCGCCGCCGGACCTTCGACGGTCATCGCGATCATCGAGCCGCCGGCACTGATGGACAGCTCGCCGGCGACCAGCCCGGGCAGTGGGATCGGATCAGTCAGGGTGTTGTCGGCATATTGGAGGATTTGTAATTCGCTGCGGCCCTGCATGTTCCACAGCAGAACCACGGTGGACAGGTCGTCGCTGACGGCGAATGCGTCCAGTTCACAGTTGGGGCGCTCGGCCACCACGCAATAACTGACGCCGTCGTGGGTGGCCGTCACTTCCAGCAGCCGGGCGTATTCACAGCCATTGTCGCTGCGGATCAGTGCCCGCACATATCCGTTCGCGCCCGTGCCCGGGTAGTAAAGCTTGGTCAGATCGCGATCCGGACCGTAGCGGATGCGGCGCGGATGGTGGTCGTCGAGGATGACGCCGTCGGCCGTCGTGGAGCCGGGATCGGATGGCAATAAGGCGATCTCGGTCGGTCCGTGCAGCATGATCAGTTCGTGGTAGCCGCGCGGTCCGACCCGGATCAGTGCCGCTCCGGCCCAGGCGTCGACCAGGCGGCCACCAGAGCGTCGGTCCAACACCGTGCAACAGCCGTCGGCCGGATCGATCAGACACGATTGCCCGACCCCGTCCTCACCGGTCAGGATCGCCGCGACACGGCCACCGTCCCAGCCGACGAGCTCAGCGGTCCCGTCGTGCTCGTCGTCGATGCCGTCGATCCTAAGGGCCATCCTGTCGTCGGGATCGGTGGTGACGACCCAGATCTGGGTTCGTGTGCCGCCGCTGGGCGCCACCTCGCACGCCAGCCACTGACCGTCCGCCGAGTGGATCACCCGCGAAACAGGACCCTCGACCGGCAGGACGACGTCGCGCGACGAGCTTGCCCGGCGGCCTCGCAGAAAGCGTTGCACCGCGCGGGGATAACCGCCGTCGTCGATCAGGTGTGCGAATGCCGTCGCGTCCGGGGACAGCGACGCGCCGTAGATGGCGCGCACGTGTTGCGCCATCGACTCAGGCCCCCAGGCTCTGCAGCCACATTTCGAGCACCGCCAGTTGCCACAACGCGTTGGAGCCCAATGTGGTTCGCGTCTCGTTGGGCGCGGCCAGCAAGGCGTCGACGGTGTCGGTGCGATACAGGCCGCGGTTGCGGGCCGCACCGTTGGTCAGCGCATCGCGCACCATCTCGAACACCTCGCCGTGCAGATGCCGGATGCCCGGCACCAGGAAGTGGCCTTTGGTCCGGTCGATCACCTCCGACGGAAGTAGTTCTCGCGCACCACCTTTCAGCACACCCTTGCCGCCCGAGGCCAGCTTCAAATCGGGCGGACATGCTGCGGCCAGCTCGACGAAATCGTGGTCGAGGAACGGCACGCGAGCCTCGAGGCCCCACGCCATCGTCATCGTGTCGACCCGCTTGACGGGATCGTCGACGAGCATCACCTGGGTGTCCAGACGCAGCGCCGCGTCGACAGCACAGTCGGCACCCGGCGCGCCCTGATGGGCTGCGACGAATGCGCGGCTGACATCGGCATCAATCATGTACTCGGGGGCCAAGATTGACCGTAGATCGTCATGGCTGCGATCAAAGAAAACCTTCGCATACGCCTCGGTGGTCTGCTCACGGGCGATATCGGCCAGCGGCGGATACCACGAGTAACCGGCCAGGATCTCGTCGGCACCCTGACCCGACTGCACCACCTTCACCGACCTGCTCACCTCTTGCGACAGCAGGTAAAAGGCGACGCAGTCATGACTGACCATGGGTTCACTCATCGCGGCGATGCATTTCGGTACGGCGGGCACCAGTCGCGATTCGTCGATGTGAATCTTGTGGTGGTCGGTGTCATACGTCTTGGCGACCAGATCGGAATAGAAGTACTCGTCTCCGGACTCCCCGTCTGCGGAGTCGAACCCGATGCTGAAGGTTGCCAGCCCCTGCTGACCCTCCTCTGCCAGTAACGCGACCACGATCGATGAGTCGATGCCACCGGACAGCAGAACACCCACCGGAACGTCGGCGACCATCCGGCGTTTGACCGCGGTGCGCAGTGCCTGCATCAGCGAAGCTTCCCAATCACGCGCTGACCATGACGCTTTCGCCGGATTACGCCCGAATTCCGGTGTCCAGTAAATGGTGTCGGCCTGGGTACCGTCGGGTTGGATCACCCGTACGGTTGCCGGCGGCAGCTTACGCACACCGCGAAATATCGTCAGCGGCGCCGGTACCACGGAGTGAAAAGTCATGTAATGGTGCAACGCTTCACGGTCGAGCTCCGTGTCCACCCCGCCGGCCTCGAGCAATGCCCGCACCGAGGATGCAAACCGCAGCCCGCCGGGTAGGGACGCGATATAGAGCGGCTTGATGCCGAGTCTGTCGCGGGCCAGCGTCACCGCGCCGGAGTCCCGGTCTGCGATGGCGAACGCGAACATCCCCTTGAACTTCTCGACGCAGCGTTCCCCCCACTTGTGAAACGCCTTGATCACCACCTCACTGTCGGCGGTGGAGAAGAATCGGTAGCCATCGGCGTGTAGTTGCTCGCGCAATTCCTGGTAGTTGTAGATGCAGCCGTTGAACACCAGCGTCAAGCCCAGATCGGCGTCGACCATGGGCTGCGCGCCGCGGGCGGACAAGTCGATGATCGACAGCCGCCGGTGCCCGAGTGCGACGGGTCCATGGGCCACCACCCCGTCGGCATCGGGCCCGCGTGACGTCATTGCCCCGGTCATGCGCGCGACGGCGCCGACATCCGCCGCACACCCGTCCCAGCGGATCTCACCGCAGATGCCGCACATATCAATCGCTTTCGCTTAATGGCTCGCTGAGGATCCAGGTATCTTTGCTGCCGCCGCCGTATGACGAGTTGACGATGCGCGACCCACGGCTGGCCACCCGCGTCAGCGCCGCGGGCATCACATGTGCCGATACGGCACCGTTTCCGGCCGCCCGAAGATGCACAAATGCACGCAAGTCGACGTGATGAGGGTATAGGCCGTCGCCGTCAAAGGTGGGATGGGTCGATAAGTTGACCGCCTCCTGGGCGATGAACCGCTCGGGTTGCGTTTCCAGCTCCCGTCGCCGCGCGTCCAACGCGGACTCGGAGGCGTCCGGCCCGATCAACACCCCGCTTCCGCCCAGTCCGTCGATCGGTTTGACGACCAGGTCGCCGAGATTTGCCAGCACGTAGTCACGCTGTTCGCGTTCGGCGCAGATCCAGGTAGGCACCTGCGCCAGGCTGGGCTTTTCGTCGAGATAGAACTTGATCATGTCGGGCACATAGGCGTAAATCGCCTTGTCGTCTGCGACACCGTTGGCCAGCGCATTCGCGATGGTGAGATCGCCGTCCGCGATCGCTCTGAGCAGACCCGGCCGCAGCGGCACGCCGTCGTATCCGGTGGACGACAACAGCATGTCCTCATCCATCCGCGCATACACGACATCGATGCGGCGGGCCCTTGATCCGACGTGCTGCACCAGTTTGCCGTCGCGCAGTGAGAGATCGGATGGCTGCACCAGTGCCACCGACATTTCCTCGGCCAAAAAGGTGTGCTCGAACCATGCGCTGTCCTCCCAGCCGGTCGACAGCACCGCGACGGTCAGGTCGTCGGACGCGTGCGCCGGTGCCGCTGCGCGCAGCGTCTCGAGCAGCATCGCGGGTGCCTGGCCGGCTTCTTCGATCGCCGCGGGCGGTTGCAACTCGCTGAGGTGTTTGGTGACCAGGCGATGGTTGACGATGGCGTAGGCCATCCCCGAGGGCACTCGCAAATTGTCCTCGAGCACCGTCCACCCACCGGCGCGGTCGCACACGATGTCGGTGCCGCTGATGTGGGCGCGGACGGTATTGCCCGC
Source organism: Mycobacterium sp. NGS40 (assembly GCF_059812735.1). Classification (NCBI taxonomy): domain Bacteria; kingdom Bacillati; phylum Actinomycetota; class Actinomycetes; order Mycobacteriales; family Mycobacteriaceae; genus Mycobacterium; species Mycobacterium sp. NGS40. Next base: position 605,094 of record NZ_JCALDG010000001.1, on the reverse strand, counting down.
AAGCCGGCCGGTAGAGCGAAAGCCGGGTGCCCGGTCGAGAATCTGTTCGCCGATGATGCCGGCCGCGACGATCTCTTGCGCGGAATAGATGTCGCGCAGAAACGCGTCCAGCGCGCGGGCCCGCTGGGCTAAGCCTTGGCACAACTGCGTCCACTCCGGTGCGGTCACGATGCGCGGCACGAGGTCAACCGGGAACAGTTGGGCCCGGGTTTGACCGGTGACGCGAAACGTGACGTTGTCGGCGCGCTGCTCCTGCTCGATGGCCGCTTCCCGGGAACGCAGTTCGGCCACGCCGATCTGGGCGATGGCATCGAGGACATTCCGATAGTGCGGGTGTGGTTGACCGCTGGTGTCGACCGCTTCGTCGTAACTGTCGTCGAGGTTGCCACCAGCGGTATCGGTGCGTTTGCTGCCCGGCTGGTAGCCGTACCGAAGCGTCCGGTCGTCACCGACAGTCATCGAGGTCGGACCGGTGGCCGCCGTCTCGACAATGAGCTGGTCGACGACGTCGGTGAGACGCCCGCGACGGCGCAGCGCCCGCCGCTGCCGTGCCGAGGACGTTCCCATCTCGAGCGCTTGGCGGCTCAGCTCGCTCACGGTTTCCCAATCACCGGTTTCGTCCAATTGCGCACGCAGTCCCTCGACCAGCTCGCTAACCACCTCGGATGCCGGGCGGCCGACAGGTCCGCGGACGTCGACCAGCTCGCCCTCCAACCCCGACCGGGCGGCTCGCCACACCGCGGCCCGGCTCACCGCCGGTGAGAGCACCGTCGGCTCAGTTCCCGCGTGCGCGGCCGCGGCCTCGCGCTCCACCAGGGCCCGGAATATCCCGGCGATCAAGACGACCGTGTCCACGGACGGGCAGCTGTCGCATACCCGCAGCTCCAGCGTCGGCGCCGCGCTAGCCGGGCGCACGTCGAAATAAACCATCCCGACGTCGAAGATGACGCCGCTGGCCACCAGGTCGGCGACCAGTTGGTCGTATTCCGCGGCCGTGTGAACCGGGGCGGCCGGACCCGTTGTAGGCCAGCGCTGCCAAACCAGCGTGCGCAGACTCGCGTAACCGGTGTCAGACCCGTCGGACGCAAAGGGCGAGCTGGCAGACAAGGCGAGCAGAGTCGGGAGATACGCGGCCACCCGGTAGCCGACCTCGACCGCTTCGTCGCGATCGGCGACGCCCACATGTATCTGGGTGCCGCAGATCAGCTGCTCTCGGGCCAGCAGTTGGTAATCGGCGAGCATCTGCCGATAGCGCGGCGTCTTGGTCACCTGCATCTCGGCCGGGACCGCCAGCGGCACCGCGCCGGCGGCGACCACTCCCATGCCCAATTCGGTGGCGGCCTCGACCAAGACCTTGCGCTGGCGGACGAGTTCCTCGCGCAATTCGCCCAGCGAATTAACCACTTGAGTGTTGGTCTCGACGACGCACCGCTGCAACTCGGCGACATAGTCCTCGGTCAGCTCGGCCAGCAGTTCGGGTGCGCGCGCCGTGAGCCGCCTTGTCTTCAGATCGACAAGGTGGAACTCCTCTTCAGCGCCCAGCGTTCGCGGCGACACAGCTCGCATTTCCCCACGCTATGGCGGCGCAATTACCGTGGCGTTAAACGCAGATCGCGTTCGCAACAGCAAAACCGGCCGGACCCTCAGATCGGATCCTCGCGGGAGCGGAATCGTCGTATCGCGGCTCGGAACCGGGCCGGGCTCCACGGCTTGTCTATTCTCGCCCGGGCCATCGGATAGAAGCAGAGCCCGATGAGGATCGACGTGAAGTGACCGATCGCGGTGAAGTTCAGCCCGTGTTTGGCCATCGTGATCAGAGGAAAGCCGAAGACGACCAGCAGTACGCCGAGGTAAAGCCAGCGCCATGGCCGCTCGATGCGATACGCCAACACGGCCATGATGCCGACCAGGAAGTAGCTGACCCCGATATCGCGGGAGCGCACCAGCCGTTCCGATGCGTCGTGTTCCTCGATCGCGAAGTACAGGATGCCTTCGCTGATGTAGGTCGAAAGGATGTGGCTGGTCAATCCCACGGTGAGCCAGTTCAAGTGGCCGAGCCAGTGTTCGGCCGGGGCGAGAAACAAGGTGAACAGCAGCAGGTAGGGCTCCAGGCTCTTGCCGTCGATCCACAGCAGGCTGGAAAACAGCACCGAAAGCGGATCGGTGCCCAACTCGTGAATGTTGGTGGAGCGGTGCAGCAACACCGAGTGCAATTGCCGCCCGGAGAGCTGGTTTTGGATGACTGTGGTGATCATCAACACCAGGAGCCAGCCGTAGGTCAGCGGAGCGCTGCTGACGAAATGCCAGACCCCGATAGCCAAGCTTCGTAGTCGCGCCCCCACCGATCCATCCGCCACGGCGTCCACCTTTGCATGCCCGGCGGCTTGGGCAAACTTTTATGCCGCCTTTTCAGGTTCGGGTCGTAGATGCCGCCACCAGCAAAAGATGTACAGCACCATCGACATCACCAGTGTGACGATTACCCAGAGCGTGACCGTGACATCGACCCAGGACCCGATCGGGGGTGCGTCGGGCAACGCATTTCGCAGTGGTATCACCGCGAACAGCATTGCCGCGTACCACGTTGTCATCGGTGGCTGGAATTTTCGACGGTCGCGCGCCGTCTGGATGGCGACGAAGGCGCCGACTCCGGCGAGCGCGAGCATCACCACGACGATGACGGCGGCGAACGCCGCGATGCTGGGCGAGCGCCGTAGCTCCACCCGGTACGGCGACTGCAAACTACCCTCACCGGCAACGGAAAGCTGCCAGCCGGAGACACGGTCGACGAATTTCACCGGTAGCTGTTCGGGTCGCTCGGTGCCGTAGATGAGGTCGACCGTGATCGGGCCCGACTGATATTTGTCGAGGGGCCACACCGACGGATCGCCGCTAATCGTCAGCGGGACAGGGTATTCGCCGGGAAGCATGCCTTTCGTCCAGGCGCGTTTGCTGGGCGTGGCCGCGGAGTGGACCACGACGGCGAAGTCTGAGTTGAGGCCGCGGGTGACCGGATCCAGCAGCCCAGGCCCCGGCGTGATGGTGACGTCGGCGTGCAGCGCGCCCTTCATCGACTGGGTATCGAGGAAGTCGATCGTCACCGTGGTCCCGTCGGCCGACGGCTTGCCGGGGGTCAGTTGCAGCGGGCAGCCGCAACCGGACCTGGCATAGAGCGCGACCGTGGTCACGTACGCGCCGATGAAAAAGATCACCAAAGCTATGATCGAAAACTTCATGAACCGAGTGCCTCTGGCGAAGCCGTTCGCTGCCAAGGTTGCCTCCCCCGCTGACTGTCCCGTCCGACATGCATCACCCCGGCCAGAAATACTAGTGGCTTACCGCGCGGCGACCAGACGCTAAGTCGGCCGCTGCGAGGCCAGCTCGTCGGGTGCGGGCCGCAGATGCCGCCACCAGCAAGAGATGTAGAGCCCCATCGAAATCACCAATACGACGATCACCCACAGCACGATCGTGACGTCGATGAAGGCTCCGAAGGGAGGCGCGTCGGGAAGCGCATTCCGCAATGGCACCACCGCGAACAGCATCGCCGCGTACCAGGTTGTCATCGGCGGCTGGAATTTGCGCTTGTCGCGCCAGGTCTGGACCGCGACAAAGAGCGCAAACGCGGCGAGCGCGACCAGTACGCCAAGGATGACAACCGCGAACGCAACCGTGCTCATCGATCGGGACAGATCCACCTGGTAGGGGCCGAGCAGATCTGCGTCGCTGATGCGGCTGACGTCGATATCCCAGCCGAGCAGACGATCGGCCATGGTCACCACCGCCGGCACCCGCGTGGAGGTGGTGGGGCCGGACAAGAGCTCGGAGACGATGGGCCCCGAGTGGTATTCGTCCAGCGGCCAGACCGCGACTTCACCGCCCACGGCCAGTGAAACCCGAAACACATCGGGCACAGTGCCTTTCGGCCACGTACGCTTGCTGGCCGTCACCGCGGACGTGACCGCGATGGTGAGATCTTCCTTGAGATTGTGGGTTCGCGGATCGAGTAGCGCGGGTCCGGGAAAGACGCTGACGTTGGCGACGAGCAGGCTGTTGGCCGACTGAACTTCCTGGACATCGATGGTCACCCGGGTCAGGTCGGGCTCCGACTGACCTCGAACGACAATGCTGCGGTGGCTCAGGCCGCCGTCGACGTACAGCGCAACCGAGACGCCATAGGCCACCAGGAACAACACGACACCGACGATGCCGAATATCCGGCGGTGGCTATTCAACCGTGACCGACTTGGCCAGATTTCTCGGTTTGTCGACGTCGTACCCACGGGCCTGCGCCACCGACGCGGCAAACACCTGCAGCGGGATGGTCGACAGCAGTGGCTGCAAAAGCGTTGACACCGAAGGGATTTCGATCAAATGATCGGCATAGGGACGCACGGTGTCGTCCCCTTCCTCGGCGATGACGATGGTCACCGCGCCACGCGTCTGAATCTCGCGGATATTGGACATCAACTTCGCATGCAGCGTAGCCGACCCCTTGGGTGACGGCATCACGACGATGACCGGCAGGTCGTCCTCGATCAGCGCGATCGGGCCGTGCTTGAGCTCGCCGGCGGCGAAACCCTCGGCGTGCATGTAGGCCAGCTCTTTGAGTTTGAGCGCGCCTTCCAGCGCCACCGGGTAGCCGACATGGCGGCCCAGGAACAGCACGGTCGAGGATTGGGCGAACCGATAAGCCAGGGCGGCAACGGGTTCGATGTTGGCGAGCACCCGCGAAACGATCTCGGGCATCGCTTCCAGCTCACGGTATTCGCGCTCGACCTCGTCGGGGTACTTGGTGCCGCGGGCCTGTGCGAGCGCCAGTCCGACCAGGTAGTTGGCGGTGATCTGGGCCAGGAAGGTCTTCGTCGAGGCCACCCCGATTTCCGGCCCGGCGCGCGTGTAGAGCACCGCGTCGCATTCGCGGGGGATCTGCGAGCCATTGGTATTGCAGATCGCCAGCACCTTGGCCTTCTGCGCCTTGGCGTGGCGGACCGCTTCCAGGGTGTCCGCGGTTTCACCGGACTGCGAGATGGCGACCACGAGTGTGCTGCGGTCCAAAACCGGGTCCCGGTAGCGGAATTCGCTGGCAAGCTCGACTTCCACCGGCAGTCGCGTCCAGTGCTCGATCGCATACTTCGCCAGCAGCCCGGAGTGATACGCGGTGCCACAGGCGACGACGAATACCTTGTCGACCTCGCGCAGTTCCTGATCGGAGAGGCGTTGCTCGTCGAGCACGATGCGGCCGTTGACGAAATGGCCGAGCAGCGTGTCGGCCACCGCCGTGGGCTGCTCGGCGATCTCCTTGAGCATGAAGTACTCGTAGCCACCCTTTTCGGCGGCGGCGAGGTCCCAATCGATATGGAACTCGCGATAATCGACGTCTTCGTTGCCGTCGAAGTCGGTGATCCGGTAGCCGTCGGCGGTCAGCACCACGCATTGGTCCTGGCCGAGTTCGACGGCGTTGCGGGTGTGCGGAATGAAGGCCGCCACGTCGGAGCCGACGAACATCTCGCCGTCACCGACGCCGACCACCAACGGGGTCGACCGTCGCGCGGCCACGATGGTGCCGGGCTCGTCGGCGTTGGCGAACACGAGCGTGAAGTGGCCCTCCAGCCGGCGCAGCACCGCGAGCACCGACGCGGCGAAGTCGCCGGCCGTCTCACCCTCGCGATACGCCCGGGCGACCAGGTGCACGGCGACCTCGGTGTCGGTGTCGCTGGCGAACTCGACGCCGGCCGCCTCCAGCTCTTGGCGCAGGGTCGCGAAGTTCTCGATGATGCCGTTGTGGACGACGGCGATCTTGCCGGCGGCGTCGCGGTGCGGGTGGGCGTTGCGGTCGGTCGGGCGGCCGTGGGTGGCCCAGCGGGTGTGGCCCAGGCCGGTGGTGGCGCCCAGGTCCTTGGCCGGCATGTCGGCCACCGCTTTGTCCAGGTTTTCCAGTCGGCCGGCGCGGCGGCGCACGGTGAGCCTGCCGGTGCCGTCGACCAGCGCGATGCCCGAGGAGTCGTAGCCGCGGTACTCCATGCGGCGAAGTGCGTCCATGACGACTTGGCAGGCAGGGGCCTGCCCGACGTAGCCGACAATTCCGCACATTGTGACCAGGGTAGTGCAGATGACGCGCCCGCTCGGCCCGCTGCCAGGCCCAACCCGGATGAGTGGTCGCTCAGGCGGCTTTTCGGCCGAAGTGTCGCCCCGAGCTCACGCTCAACGGCACTGAAGTGACACACGGCGCCCAGCCGGTAACGTTTGGCCCGCCCACCAGCGCGAAAGGCCCGCTTTGACCGACCCGTACCACCGCTTCTCCGTCAGGCTCCACGAGCACACCGGCTTCGTGGTCTTTTGGGTCCAGCGCACGATCACCTGCACCGGGACGCTCGAGCAATGCGAGAAGGCATACCGCGATGCGCAGCTGCATTGCCTGGTCACCGGCTGGTGGGGCCTGCTGTCGCTTTTCCTGATGAACCCGATCGCGCTGATCTCGAACTACACGGCGATTCGACGAGTACGCGCCCAGGCGAAGGAAGCCCCGGCGCCCCACGCCGCGACGCCCTATGCCCCCGTCGGCCAGGCTGTTCGCGCCGTGGCGCCCCGCCAGGCCGTCGCGCCTCACCCAGCCGCCCCACCCCGACCGGTCGGGCCGCCGCCGGGCTGGTACCCCGACCCGGGCGGACCGGGACAGCGGTACTGGGACGGTGTCGCGTGGACTCACTGGACCCATCCCCGCTAACGTCGACGGGTGGCCCGCATCCGCAAGCTCGTCACCGCCCTCAGCCGCCGTGGCCCGCATAGGGTTTTGCGTGGTGACCTGGCTTTTGCCGGATTGCCGGGAGTGGTTTACACCCCCGAATCCGGTCTGAACCTGCCCGGTATCGCGTTCGGCCACGACTGGCTCGCCGGCGCGGCCCGCTATTCGGGTCTGCTCGAGCATCTGGCGTCGTGGGGCATCGTGGCCGGCGCGCCCGACACCGAGCGGGGCCTGGCGCCGTCGGTGCTCAACCTGGCCTCCGATCTGGGCACCGCCCTCGACATCGTGGCAGGGGTGCGGCTGGGGCCGGGCAACATCAGCGTGCACCCGGCGAAGCTCGGCGTCGTGGGCCACGGATTCGGCGCCTCGGCGGCCGTGTTCGCCGCTGCCGGAATGCCGACCGCGCTGGCCGCGGCCGTCGCGGTGTTTCCGACCGTCACGACTCCCCCGGCCGAGCAGCCGGCTGCGTCGCTGAAGGTCCCGGGGTTGATCCTGACCGCGCCGGATGATCCAAAGACGTTGAACGCCAACGCACTTGCGCTTTCCAGCGCGTGGAGTTCGGCCACGCTGCGCATCGTCAGCAAAGCCGAACCCCGCGGGCTTGGCGAAGGCCGACGACTGGCGTCGGTGTTCGGGCTACCCGGTTCCCACCGCCGCACCCAACGATCGGTGCGCGCCCTGCTGACCGGGTACCTGCTCGCCACACTGGCCGGTGACAAAACCTATCGCGAGTTCGCCGATCCGGACGTTGTGCTGCCCAAGACAACTCCGATCGACCCCGAGGCCGAACCGGTCGCTCTCGAAGAGAAGATCGTCGCGCTGCTGAAGTAACGTTATGCGGGCCAGCGCGACCTCAACGCGCTCGGCGCCCAGGCCGGCCAGTTAGGTGCTCCGACAACCTGGCCACCGCTCATTTGGGCGACGATGCGGGGGCCTTTGAGCGCGCTGTTGTCGTAGACGGTCGCGCAGTCACAGCGCGTGATCGCGGCGACGACCAGCGGCCAAAGGCGTTGAAAGCGTTGACGAATCTTGTCCTCGGGTACGGCATGCCCACCGGCTTTGACTCGGTATCTGACCCGCTCCACCGCGAGCTCCTCGGCGACGAGCAGTACATGCAGGACGACGGTGTACGTCGCCGCGTGGGCGCTGTCGATCAGCTCCAGCTTGGACGGATGGGAAAACACCGTCTCGGCGATGAACGATCGGCGCAGCTCGATCAGCCTTGCCCTGGTGTCGGCCGCGACCCGGGCGGCCTCGTACGAATGGGTAGCCGGGTCGGCCGGCCAGCGTTGTCGGGCGATCTCGTCGGCATTGACGAAGACGGCAGTCGGCAGCAGCGGCGCGAGCGTGAATTCGACGAAGGTCGACTTGCCCGCGCCATTAGGCCCGACGACCAGGTCGAGCCGGTTCATCGGGCCTCGGCGTTCCCCTTCTTGCGCCTGGGCTGTGGCTTGGCCGCCAATACCGCCGAGCCGCCATCGGGCCGGTATTCGACGATCTCACCGGCGTCGTTGAGCGCGACGGTGGTAACGCCGCGCTTGGCCAACAGCTCGCCGTAGTTGGCTTCGTTGAGGTTTTCCTGGATTGCCGCGGCGATCTCGGCGTTGACGACGACGCCTTCCTCGACGCTGAGCTCGCTCAGCTCCAGGTCTCCGGCCAGCGCCGCCTCCACCCGGCGACGGGCAGCGGTGTGCTGGCTCGACACCGCGCGCCCGACACGCACCCAATGGTCGAGTTGCTGCTTGGCCGAGCGGCTCTGCCGCACACCCTCGGCCGCGGCGCTATCGACCAGGTCCGCCGCGAACCGGGTCACCCGATCGGCGCTGTCAGCCATTTTCCCCTCCACCTGTAGCAGGTTGTAACAACTGTAGCAACTTGCTACAGCTTATGCGAACGACGACCGGCACCGCTCCGTCGGGCGTCCTGCCCGGCGTGATTAAGTGTCGTTCATGCGAATCGGAATCGCCCTGGACTATTCGGGCGGCTTTCACGAAGCCGTCGACCGTATCGTCGAACTCGAGAAGGCCGGCCTCGACATCGCCGTGGTGGCCGAGGCGTATTCCTACGACGCCATCAGCCAGCTGGGGTATCTGGCCGCCAAGACCAACACCGTCGAATTGGCCACCGGCGTGGTTCCCATCTACATCCGCACGCCGTCGCTGCTGGCGATGACCGCCGCGGGCCTGGATTTCGTGTCGGGCGGCCGGTTCCGGCTTGGCATCGGGACCTCCGGGCCTCAGGTGATGGAGGGGTTTCACGGCGTCGCGTTCGACGCCCCGCTCGGGCGCACCCGCGAGGTCGTGGAGATCTGCCGCAAGGTGTGGCGGCGCGAGCGGCTGCAATACGACGGCAAGTACTATCAGCTGCCGCTGCCGCCGGACCGCGGCACCGGTTTGGGTAAGCCGCTTGCGCTCATCAATCACCCTGTGCGCGAACGTATTCCGATAACGATCGCGGCGCTGGGCCCGAAGAACGTCGAGCTCACCGCCGAGATCGCCGAGGGCTGGCAACCGGTGTTCTACCTCCCGGAGAAGGCCCACACCGTCTGGGGCGCGGCGCTGGCCGCCGGCACTGCCAAACGGGATCCGGCCCTGGGCCCGCTGGACACCATGGTGCATGCGTCGGTGGCGATCGGCGACAACGTCGAGGAGCGGCTGGCCTGGGTCAAGCCGCAGCTGGCGCTCTACCTCGGTGGCATGGGCGCCAAGGGTAAAAACTTCTACCACAACCTAGCCACGCGCTACGGCTACGGCGAGGTCGCGGACAAGATCCAAGAGCTGTACCTGACCGGCCGCAAGAGCGAGGCCGTCGACCTGGTGCCCGACGAGCTGGTGCGGGGTATGTCGCTGATCGGCCCGCGCGGTTTCGTCAAAGAGCGCATCGCCGCCTTCGCCGAGTCCGGTGTGACGACGTTGTTGGCAAGCCCGGCGGCCGCCGACCCTAAAGAGGCCGTGCGCTTCGTCGAAGAGGTGCTCGAACTGCGGGGCTGAGGCGTCACTGCCCTGCCTGCGGAACCTGGTCTGCGGCAATCTCACACGGCGTCGCCCCCTCAGTTGGCGGCGCCGGGGCGGCCGCGGGCGTCGGCGGCGGGTTAGGCGGATCGGCGGGGACCGGCGCGCCAACCGGCAGTGGCGGCGTCTCAGCGGCGGCCGGCGGGGCGCTCACCGGCTGAGCCTCGTCGGCTTCCTTTGGCTCATCGGCTTCCTTTGGCTCATCGGTCTTTTCAGCGTCGGCCTTGTCGCGTCCTGCTTCGTCGTCGTCGTGCTCGTCATCGGGTTTGAACGGATCCTCATCCTCATCCTCGTCGAACGGGTCGTGACCTATCGGATCGTCGAGCCCCGACGAATCGCCGAGCCCGTCTGTCGCCGAACCCAGCAGACCACCCAGTGCATCGACGATGCGGCCGGCCAGGCCGCTGAGGCCGCCCAGACCGCCGGTTGCACCACCCGAATCGCCGAGTGCGCCGGCAGCCGCTGGCAGGGCCGCGTCGCCCAGGCCGGCGCCCAGGTCCGAGAGCGCTGGCGCGGGGTCCGAGAGCGGCGGCGCGGCGGGCGTCGGAGCCACAGCGGGGGCGTTGGCTACCGGCGCGGGGGCCGGGTCCGGCGCGAGGGCGGGAAGCACCGCCGCGGGTGCCGTCGCGGCCGCAAGCGGCTGGGGAGGTAACCCCGGGGACGGTTGGGGTAGTTGGAAACCGGGGCCGAGGTCGGTGGGCATTTCGAAGTATGCCGCGGGTGCGGCGGCCATCCGGTCGTTCACCATGTCGTAGGCAGTGCCGAACGCGGCCGTCGACGAACGCATGGCCGACAGCCAGTCATTACGAATGTCGTTGTCCACGTATGGCATTACCTGCCCACGGACGACCTGTTCCGCCGTCGACCGCTCCCCCGCCCCGGCCGTCACCACCGCGGCGGCGGCCAACCACGCCGAGCGCTGCGCCTGGCTGCGGTCGTCGATCGCGATCGCAGCACCGACCTTGGAGTCGAGCAGGTACCACAAGTTGTCGCGTAGCGATTCGCACCGCTGCGCGGCCGCGCGCACCTCGGTGGCGACCATGTTGGCGGCGTCGCAATGGCGTTGCAAGAACGCGACGGCGGCGTCGCTTCCCGCCCCCATCCAGGCCGCCACCAGCCCAGCGACCTGATCCTGCTGAATCCGAAAGCCCTCCAATGCCGCAGCGCCTGCCGCCCGCAGTAGAGCGCAGTCGCGGTCGAGGACACGAAGATCGAGGCCGTCTTCACTGTCGAACCAGTCGCGAATCTGCGACGGGTGCGACGTCAGGTCCGGATGCTCGTATCCCATTGTCTGACAAGCCTGTACGTAGGCCTGGGTGCGCTCGATCGCGACTCGGCCCTCGGCGAGGCGTTCGGCGACGTCTAACCGATCGGCCACGGTCAGGCGATCCGCGCCGCGGCGTAAAGCTCGGCGTCGGCATAGCGCTGCGCTCCGGACCGCAGCGCGACTGCGATCGCGACCGAGGCACGTGACCACTGCGACAACTGCGTCGTCAATCGCTCCAGCTCGGCTCGTAGCGCATCCCCGCGCGCGGTGTATGCCCGTCCGGCCGTCGCGCCGCTGAAAGCCAACGCCGCCAAGTGATCACAGACCGCGCTGTCGACCAGCTCGGCGGCGGCCCGCAGTTGATCGGCAACGCGATGTACCGCCGCGACGTCGATTCCGGTGCGGTCAAAAGTGGCGTGTCGTATTCCCATGCCTAGTCCGACGCCGGACTCCCCGTCGGGGTTCCAGCGAAAAGGAACTAGCGCTGGTCGCTGACCGCTTCGGCGACGCGGTTGGCCACCCGCTGCGCGATGTCTTCTTCGGGCGCTTCGACCATGACGCGGATCATCGGCTCAGTTCCCGAGGGGCGCAACAGGATTCGACCGGTGTCGCCGAGTTCGGCCTCGGCCTCGTCGACCGCGCTGCGCACCGACGGCGCGGCGGCGGCGGTCGCTTTGTCGGCAACCTCGACGTTGATCAGCACCTGCGGGAACGACTGCATCGGCGCGGCGAGGTCGGCCAGCGACAAGCCGGTCTGCACCATGCGGGTCATCAGGCGCAGCCCGGTGACGATGCCGTCGCCGGTGGAGCCCAGCGCGGGCATCACGATGTGGCCGGATTGCTCACCGCCCAGGCTGAATTCGCCGGACCGCAGCTCCTCGAGGACGTAGCGGTCGCCGACGCCGGTGGTGCGGACGGTGACGCCCGCCGCCCGCATCGCCTGATGCAGTCCGAGGTTGCTCATCACGGTGGTGACCAAGGTGTTGGCGGCCAGCTCGCCGGCTTCCTGCATCGCCAGCGCGAGCACCACCATGATGGCGTCGCCGTCGACCAGTTCGCCCCTGGCGTCCAGCGCCAGGCACCGGTCGGCGTCGCCGTCGTGGGCCAGGCCCAGGTCGGCGCCGTGGGCAAGCACCGCCGCGCGCAGCGAGTCCAGGTGCGTCGATCCGCACCGGTCGTTGATGTTGAGGCCGTTGGGCTGGGCGTTGATCGCGATGACCCGGGCTCCGGCGGCGTGGTAGGCGCGGGGTGCGGCCGACGACGCCGCGCCGTGGGCACAGTCGACGACGACCGTCAGGCCGTCGAGTGGCAGCGTGTTGGCCTTGCCGACGTGGCGCAGGTAGCGATCGGCGGCGTCCTCGGCGTCGATCACGCGGCCGATCGCGGCGCCGACGGGTCGCGTGCCCGGGCCGGCGGCGACCAGCTCCTCGATCTGGTCTTCGGTGTCGTCGTCCAGCTTGTGGCCGCCGGGCCCGAAAATCTTGATGCCGTTGTCGGGCATCGGGTTGTGCGACGCCGAGATCATCACGCCGAAGTCGGCGTCATAGGCGCCGGTCAGGTAGGCCACCGCGGGGGTGGGAAGAACCCCGACGCGAAGCGCGTCGACACCCTGGCTGGTCAGGCCCGCGATCACCGCGGCTTCAAGCATCTCGCCGCTCGCCCGCGGATCGCGGCCGATCACGGCCACGTGCCGGCCCGGTTTTCCCGGTCCCGCCAACCGCCGCGCGGCCGCGCTGCCCAGCGATAGTGCCAGCTCAGCGGTCAATTCGCGATTGGCGACTCCGCGAACACCGTCGGTGCCGAATAGTCGAGCCATCGGACAAACCTCTCACAGTGACGTCATGCGCACAAAGTGCACTTCCTTTTGTGACCGCAACCGCGCAGGTTTGTGCGCCGACACGCCGAACCGGTGCCCAAAAGACGCGCAACGATGCGCGGCTGCGGCCAGAAAGTGATCGCTGATCAGCGCTTGCTGTACTGAGGTGCCTTACGGGCCTTCTTGAGGCCGTACTTCTTGCGCTCGGTGGCGCGCGGGTCACGGGTGAGGAAGCCGGCCTTCTTCAGCGGGGGCCGGTCCTCGGGCTGGGCCAGGATCAGCGCCCTGGCGATGCCTAGACGCAGCGCACCGGCCTGACCCGACGGGCCGCCGCCGTGCAGCAGCGCGTAGACGTCGAAGGTCTCCAGCCGGTCGACGGTGACCAGCGGGGCCTTGATCAGCTGCTGGTGCACCTTGTTCGGGAAGTAGGCCTCCAGGGTCCGCCCGTTCAGGTCGAACTTGCCGGTGCCGGGCACCAAGCGCACCCGCACCACGGCCTCCTTGCGACGGCCGACGGTCTGGATGGGCCGCTCGAGCACGATCGGCTCGCTGGGCTTGGCCGCGGGGGCCTCGGCGGTGTCGGCCGGGGCCTCCTCCGTGGTCACCTCGACAACCACCTCGGTGGTCTCCTCAGGCGCTGCCTCGTTGGTCTCGGTCACTGGGCCACCTGCTTGATCTCGAACGGAACCGGCTGCTGCGCCGCGTGCGGGTGCTGCGGGCCGGCGTAGACGTGGAGTTTGCGCTGGATCTGCTTGCTGAGCTTGTTGTGCGGAAGCATGCCGACGATCGCGTTCTCGACGACGCGGGTGGGGTGCTTCTCCAGCAGCTCACCGATCGTGCGCTTGCGCAGACCGCCGGGATACCCCGAGTGGCTATAGGCCAGCTTGCTCTGCAGTTTGTCGCCGCTGATGGCGACCTTGTCGGCGTTGATGACGATGACATAGTCGCCGCCATCGACATTGGGAGCGAACGTCGGCTTGTGCTTACCGCGCAACAGGGTGGCTGCCGCGACGGCAAGGCGACCAAGCACTACGTCCGTGGCGTCGATGACGTACCACGACCGCGTGGTGTCACCCGCCTTTGGCGCGTAGGTGGGCACAGCGCTTACCTTCTCTTCTCTCGGGTGGATCCCGGTTCAAGCCGGGTGCCGGTCAGGCGTGCACGGTTGGGGTTTGGTCTCGGCGACCGACGTTGACCCGAGTCCCCGGCGTACCGTACGCCAACGGAGCAGCTTACCGACCCACATCCCCGCAGGTCAAAATGACTATCAGCCGCCGGCCGCCAAGCGGCTGATGTGTGCCAACTCGTCGCCCTTTTCGATGCGTACTACGTCGGCGTCGTAACGTGCCTGCAGGTTGATCCAGAACATGTCGCTGAGCCCGAGCGCCCGCGAGAGGCGCAGCCCGGTGTCGGCGCTGATCCGGCGCTTGCCAGCGAGGATCTCCCCCACTCGCGTCTGCGATACCCCGATTTCCTTGGCGAGGCGATAGGGAGTGATCCCCATGGGCGCGAGGAACTCGCCGGCGAGGATTTCGCCGGGATGGGTGGGCGCAAAATCGACCATCGACTCCCTCCTCTCAGTGACAGTCGACTAGTTCGACATCGTCCGCGCCGCCGTTGCTCCAGTGGAAGCACCCCGCCGCACGAGTGGATCACGGTGTGATACTAACGAACCACGATACTAACGCCAATCGATAGCAATGACTGTGCGGTCCCGACGGCTCTCCTTCCGCCGGGACCGCACAGTGGCTCATGGGTGCGCTACCTTGCCCAGACGCCGGCCGCCCGGCGGTCGGCGTCGGCAACCTCGTCGGCGCCGTCGCGCACCGCGTTTCCAAGGTCGACCAAGATCTCGTTCAACGCGGTGGCCGCCTGGTGCCATTTGAGCTGCTCAGCCTGGTAGGCGGCGGCCGCTTCGCGGGTCCAGAGCTGTTGCAGCGGGGCGATTTGCGAGCGCAATTCGTCAAGCGCCGCGTTGAGACGAGCCGAGGTGGTGTGGATCTCCTGGCGCACCGAGTGTTCGATCTCGCCGAAGTTATAGGACAGCACTGGGTCCACCGGAATGTCCTTTCACAGATCGCCGCCGGCAACGCCGATGTGGTGGGCATGGTTCAGGCCGGCATCTCGCAGCGTGGCCTCGTTGTACCGAATGGTCTCCGCGATCGCGTGCAGCACGTGATACAGCCGCAACGACTCGGCATTCCAGCGATCCACCACGTCCTTGAACCGGGCGGCCGCGAACCCACCCCAGACCGATGGCGGCACGCTGCTCATCCGGCCGATGAATGCCTGCAGCATCGCCCGGATCTCATCGTTGCGGCTGTCCGTCGTGCCGGCGACCGAGCGCATCAGATCAAAATCGGTGCTCAGCGTGTTCGCACCTGGCGGTGTAGTCACCCTTCTCCTTCCTCTCCGATACCAAGTACGACCACCCACGCCGCGGTTTGGTTCCCTGCAATTTCCCCGCCCCGTCGCGACGGCTCATGCGATCGCGTGGGCTGACCGCACCGCCTCCTCACACACGTCGCGAACGGCGTCCTCACCACCGGGCCGGCTCTGGCATCCGATGCTGATCCGAACCGGGCCATCGACTAACACCGTCCATCGCACGTGATGACTGGCGCGGACTTCGCGATACGTCACCGCGGGGCGTCCCGCGGTAAACCCGGACGGATTGAAATCGACAAACACCCCCGCGGGCTCGCCGTCGATCGCAAGCTTCAACCGGTCGGCTGTGGTGCTGAGCGTCTCGTCCGGAATCAATGACTGGGTGATGTGCAACGCCACCTCACGATCCGACTGCGACGTGACCTGCAGTCGTGCCGAACCCGGCCCCGCGATCACCCGTTGCGTCGTCCAGTTCGCCGGCACCGTCAGTGCAACCCGGCCTTCCACGAGAATTGTCGTCGGCGCCGCAGCCACCGGGTCCACGCCGCGATGACCGCCCACCGCGATCGCCGGCACCGTCGCGGCCAGCACGACTGTGGCAGCCGCCAGGCCCGCGAACATCCGGATGCGGGACTGGACCCTACCGGGATCGACGCCCGAAGGCGGCGCCTGATCGACGTCGGAAGTCGCCGACAACGCCAACCGAGATAGCCGGGCGTCGTCCACCCGCACTGTTCTCTGTCCGCGTCTGCGCAAGCCGCCGGCGAGCAACGTTGCAAGCTCTCGGGCGCCGGTGACGCTATCAGGCAGATCGATCAGCACGGTTGCTGTTGTCCCGCAGGTCATTTCGTCGACGAGACCAACCACCTCTTCAACCACGCTCTGCGGATCCGCCCGGCGTGCAACGGCCACGACATCGTCACCCACGATCGCTATCAGCCGTTCGGCGATCTCCACCACCGGCACTTCCGGCTCCACCTTCGACACCCGGCGAATCAACCACGACCGCGGGCGCACCTCCAGGTCATCGGACACGGCCGCGGCCGCGGCGGCAACCACATCGACCCGCGACGACGACCACCAGGACGGATGCACTATCCGGATCGCTTTCCGCGCCTGCGGATTCCCACAGTCCAATGACCGCAGCCCACGGCGCCACAGCCGATCGACGGCCACCGGCAATCCGTCGACCAACGCCACCTGATCGTCAATCGCGTTCAAAGCCGCGTGGAGTATCTCCGATGTCCCGTCGGCGACTGTGCTTGTGGCACAACACAGACGGTGAACCATCCCCGGGCCCGCCGCGATAGTCGCGTGATGCCCGTTCATGGTGGCGGACTCCAGCCCACCTGGATGACCTGTTCGTCGCCGGCGTCGTTGACCAGAACGCCACGCCCCGGCGGCAACCGCGCCGGACGCCCCGCACCCAACAGCGAGCCGTCATCCGGTCGCGCGCTCATCATCAGTCCCATACAGCCGATCTCCCGCAGCCCCGCCAGCAGAGGCTCGAACAATCCGCGCGACGCACCCCCGCTGCGCCGGGCAGCGATGAGGTGCAATCCCAGATCCTTTGCATGCGGCAGGTATTCGAGAATGTCCAGCAGCGGATTTCCGGCCGGAGCGGCGACCAGGTCGTAGTCGTCGACGATGACATAAATGTCTGGACCGGACCACCATGACCTGGCTCGCAGCTGCGCCTGCGTCACGTCCGGCGCAGGCATCCGCCGCTGCAGCAGGTCGAGCATGTCCGGGATCAGTGTCCTGAGCGCGGTTGGCGACATGGCATAGCCGCCGAGATGTTGTGACTCGACGACGCCGAGCAGGGTGCGCCGGAAGTCGACGATCATTAGTCGTGCCTGTGCGGCCGTCTTCGTCCGAACAATCTCGCGGCACAGAGTCCGCAGCGCGGTGGTCTTTCCGCATTTGTTCTCCCCGAGGATCAGCAGATGCGAATTCCGGTCGAAATCAACGGCTACGGGCCGTAATCGACGCTCCTCAAGCCCAAGGAGGATCTGCGTGTCGCCCTCGCCGGCCGCCGACTCGACGACGGCACAGTGGTCGACGTGCGTGGGCAGCAGCGGTATGGCAGGGGCGGCCAGTTCGCCGTGGCGGCATCGCAATTCGTCGGCGTCAATCGGGCGGCACAGGACCATGTGCAGACCGTCGTGGGACAGACCGCGACCCGGGCGGTCGCGGGGCACTTCGTGCGCTCGTTTGCGGTCAAGCTCCGAATCGGCCGGATCGCCCAGCCGCAGTTCGATGCGGGTGCCGATCTGATCCCTCAACGAGGGTCTGATCTCGGCCCAGCGCGAGGCCGATACCACGACGTGCACCCCAAACGACAACCCCTGGGCCGCAACAGCAGTGACCGATTCCTCCAGAGTCCGGAACTCATCACGCAAACCCGCCCAGCCGTCGACGACGAGAAACACGTCAGCACGCTGCACGCACGACTCGGCCTCCCGAGCGCGAATGATCGATTCGATCTCGGCGATCATGCGCGCGACGAGCCGGGGTTCGGCTCTGCTCGCGATCGTGCCGATATGCGGCAGCGTGCGCAGCGACGCGAGCGCTCCACCGCCAAAGTCCAGACAGTAGAACTGCACCCGCCCCGGATCGTGCGCGGCCGCCAGCGCGGTGATCAGCGTTCGCAGGGCTGTCGACTTGCCCGTTTGGGGAGCGCCCACGATCGCGACATTGCCTGCCGCTCCGGATAAGTCGACCATCAGCGGTGTCCGGCACTGTTCAAACGGACGATCGACGATGCCGATGGGCACACTCAGGCTTCCCGTTCCCGCATCGCGCAGCAGGCGGTCCAGTGGCGGCGCCAAACCCAACGGGGGCAGCCACACTCGGTGCGCAACCGGCCCGTGCCCGGACAGCCGGTTCAGCACAGTCCGCAAGATGGTGGGTGCGGGCGACGCGCCTGCCTCGGGGACGCGGGTGATCGGTCCGACGGCGTGTGCGGTGAACGCCCGCACCGCTGCCGGCAGCTGCGGGAGCGCGGGGGCGACGCCACGCGCCGAGCTGTCTGGACCTGACACAAATGCGGTTTGGAAGCGGATCAGCTCGCCGCTGCCGCAGCGCAGCAAGCCTGCTCCGGGAGTGTTCGGCAGCTCGTATGCGTCGGGTGTTCCCAAGACGATTCGTGATTCGCTGGCGGACAATGTCTTCAAACACACGCGGTAGGACAGGTGGGCTTCCAGCCCACGCAGCCGACCCTCGTCGAGGCGCTGGCTCGCAAGCAATAGGTGCATGCCCAGTGACCGGCCGAGCCGACCGATTGCGACGAACATATCGGCGAAATCGGGATGCCGGCTGAGTAGCTCGGAGAACTCGTCGACAACGATGAACAGCACCGGCAGGGCAGTGATCGTCGCACCGGCCCGACGGGCCTGCTCGTACACCGCAACGCTGGAGCACTTCGCCGTCCGCAGCAACTCCTGGCGACGATTCATCTCACCGGCCAATGCGTCTCGCATCCGCGCGACCAGCGGTGCTTCCTCCGAGAGGTTGGTGATGACCGCGGCGACGTGCGGGGCCTGAGCCAAGTCGAGAAACGTTGCCCCACCCTTGAAGTCGATGAGGAGCAGGTTCAGCACTTCCGGAGAGTTTCGTACCATCATGCCCAGTGCGACGGTGCGCAGCAGCTCCGACTTGCCCGACCCGGTCGCCCCCACACAGAGCCCGTGCGGCCCCATGCCGTCTTCGGCGGCCTCTTTGATATCGAGTTCGAGAGCAACTCCGTCCGGCGCTCTTCCGATCGGAGCGCGAAGCCGAGCGCGGTGATCGCGGCTGCGCCACACCATGACCGGGTTGTAGCGGGCGACATCGTCAAGACCGACCAGTCCTGGCCAGCCTGAATCGCCACCGGGGTGAGACGCGGTGCCTGCCCGGTAGGCGGCAAGACGGCGCGCACACATCTCCGCATCGAGCGGATTCATCCGGTCGGGGTACGTCAAGGCGTGCACCGCGCCGGAGATCCGAATGGTCAACGGCGAGCCGCTGAGGCCGGGGCCCGTCTCGATGATGGTCGCACCCGGGATAGCGCTAGCGCTGTCTGCGTCGCCGAGCCCCTGCTGGTCGACGACGACCACCGCGCGTGCCGGCAGTTCGGTGCCGGCCAGTGCGCGCCGCAACTCCGCAGGGCTTTCAAACAGCATTCGCGCGCTGCCTATCGAATCCTTCGCGGTCGGGTGTTGGCTGTGCGGCAACCATTTCAACCAATCCCATTGGGCCCGTGTACAATCCGCAATCACAGCGGCAATCAGCAACCCATCCGGAGGGTGCAGCACGGCGAGCTGACAAATCATCGCACGCAGCAGTCCGTGCACCTCGGCCACATCACCATCGACAATGACCGACGCTGTTGGGTTCAGGGGAACGACGATGGGGACGTCCGCGATCGTTTCGTGTGTCCGGACGAAGCGCTGTGCGGCCGCGATGGTGACCGGATCCGGCCGCTGCCCGGCGGGTATTTCAGGGGCTACCAGCTTGGCCGAAAGTGGCTGAGTACCGATGCCGACGCGCACCGAACAGAAGTCGGGGTCGGTCACTCGTCGCTCCCACATCCGCGGGCCACCGATCAATGTCCATAACGCGGTGGGGTCGGGGTGACTCCAATTAAGTGAAAAGCGCTGTGCTGCAGTGATTTCAGTTACCGATCGACGCAGGCGTGTCAGATATCCCAGGTAGTCGGCACGGT
Source organism: Mycobacterium sp. NGS40 (assembly GCF_059812735.1). NCBI lineage: Bacteria > Bacillati > Actinomycetota > Actinomycetes > Mycobacteriales > Mycobacteriaceae > Mycobacterium > Mycobacterium sp. NGS40. The sequence goes on along the minus strand of NZ_JCALDG010000001.1, from coordinate 585,162 downwards.
TCGCGCCGATCTCGTTACCCTGCCGACGGCCGCGTTGCGCGACCGATGTCAGCACCATCGACACCAGCATCATCACCGGGAAGGCCAGGAATCCGGGGTTGCGGGTAACGGTCGGACCGGAGAAGGCCAGTGCCATGACCGCGACGGTTACGACGGACATGACAACCGGCAGCAGGCGCATCGGCAGACTTGGTGTCGTCGCCTGCGGCAGCTCCGGCGGCGCGGCGACGACGATGTCCGCGGTCGCGGCTTGCGCCGGTAGCCGGCGCTGCACCGGCACGAACAACTCAGTCATCCCGCCCCTTCCGCGTGCGACGACGGTAAGCAGAGCCGGGATTGGCCGCAATTCACTTGTGGATGGCCGAATACCGAGGACTCGAAACTGCTTTAACGTCCGGACCATCCGAATCTGAAGAGGTTGCGTTGTCTGTATCCGATCCGGCGCTTCGCCGCGTGTCCGTGCATGCGGGCACCGCCATTGTCGACCTGGCCCTGCCATCCGAGATACCGGTTGCCACTCTGCTGCCGCCTATCGTCGATACCCTTGAAGCCCACGGCGTCAGCGCTCCCATCGCTACCCGGTACCAGCTGTCGATCCTGGGTTCGGCGACCTTGGATTCGTCCACGACGCTGGCGAGCGGCGGTATCCGCGACGGCGATGTGCTGGTCCTGAGCCGGTCTGAACCACCGCCACCCACAGTGCGATACGACGACGTAGCAGCGGCTGTGTCGGACACGCTGGACGGCGGGAGGTGGAGTTCGTCTCGAAACGAGCTGGCAACGCGTCTTACCGCCGCCGTGGGGGCCGGCTGTCTCAGCGGCATCGGATGCCTGGCACTCATTCGAAACACCCTCGCCGCCAACGCTGTCCGTGATCACAGCCACACCGCGGGAAGCGCTGCGCTCATCGCGTTCGCGGCCGTGATACTGGCGGCGCGCGCGAATCGCACGTACCGGGACGCGATGGCCGCCCTCACGCTGAGCCTGGTCGCTACGGCATTCTCCGCAGTCGCGGGCTTTCTCGCGGTATCCGGCCCCCCGGGCCTGCCCCACGTGCTTCTGGCGGCTGCGGCCGCCGCGGTCACCGCGGTGCTGGCGATGCGCGTGTCCGATTGCGGAAAAACAACATTGACCGCGGTGTCGTGTTTCGCGGTGATCGTTGCCGTCGCAGCGTTCGGAGGTCTGATCACCGACGTCCCGTCGCAGGTGGTCGGTGCGGTGTTGGCGCTGGTATCGCTTGGCTTACTCGCGGTTGCGGCACGCGTGGCGCTCGTCCTGGCTGGGTTGTCGCCAAAGCCAGCCGACCCCCAACCAGTTCCAGACGATGTGGCCGCCAACGCTGTTCGTGCCGATGCCTGGTTGGCCAGCCTGCAAGCCGTGTTCTCGTTCTCGGCGGCCACCGGCGCCATCGTCACCGCAGCGACGGGCACACCGCGGCTGGGGTGCGCCGCGCTGGCGGTAGCCACCGGTGCACTACTGCTGCTGCGCGCCACGTCGGTCGACAAAAAGAGGACGTTGGTAAGCGCCATCGCCGGCATGGCCACGATCGGAACAACATTCGGCATTGCCGCGCTCAGGGCCCCGGAGCGCGGGACGTGGATCGCCGCGGCGACGGCATTGTCGGTCGCCGGCGCGATATACCTCGGGTTCGTAGCACCGCGGGTAGCGCCGTCAGCCGTCGCGCGACAATGCGTCGAGGTGCTGGAGTGCGTGGTGCTGATCGCGACTGTGCCACTGGCCTGTTGGATATGCGGCCTTTACGACGCCGCCCGCGGCCTGCATCCGACATGGAGTTGAGGACGTCGCGTCTCGTCCGACTGGTGGCGATATCGGTGTTGACGGCATTATCGAGCTGGGGAATGCCGTCGGCACAAGCGGTTTCACCGCCAGAGGTTGACGACCGGTTGTTGCCGAAGCCGGCGTTGCCGGCACCCACGAGGCCGACGCTGCAACGCGAGGTCTGCACGATGGTGACCGGGGACCCGGGTCCGGGGCGAAACCAGCTCTCAGATCTGGATTTACCGCACGTCTGGCAACTGACCCGCGGCGCGGGCCAACGCGTCGCGGTCATCGACACCGGGGTTTCGCGTCATCGCCGGTTGCCCGAAGTGGTGCCGGGCGGCGACTACGTATTCACCGGCGACGGCACTCAGGACTGCGACGCCCACGGCACGTTGGTCGCCGGAATCATCGCCGCCACAGCCGATTCGACAGCCGATAGTTTCAGCGGCGTCGCGCCCGACGTCACCTTGATCAGCATCCGGCAGTCCAGTTCGAAGTTCGCACCGGCCAGCGACCCGTCGAACTCGGGCATCGGCGACGTAGACACCATGGCGAAAGCGGTCCGGACTGCCGCCGACCTGGGCGCGTCGGTGATCAACATTTCGTCGGTGGCGTGCGTTCCGGTCACGTCGGCGCTCGACGACCGGGCACTGGGGGCCGCGCTGGCTTATGCCGTCGACGTCAAGAACGCCGTCGTGGTCGCCGCAGCCGGGAACGCCGGCGGCGGTGGACAGTGCCCGGCCCAGCGCCCGGATGCGACGTGGCAGACCATCTCGGTCGCGGTCAGTCCGGCCTGGTACGACGACTACGTGCTGACCGTCGGTTCGGTGAACGCCGACGGAACGCCCTCGGCCTTCACTCTTGCCGGTCCGTGGGTCGACGTCGCCGCTATCGGGCAGGGGGTGACGTCGCTGAGCTCCACGCCCTTGTCCGGGACCAGTTACGCCGCACCGGTTGTCAGCGGACTGGCCGCGTTGATCCGGGCCCGGTTTCCCGCGCTGACGGCGCGGCAGGTGACGCAGCGCATCGAGTCGACCGCACATCATCCGTCCGGGGGATGGAATCCGCTCGTCGGCAGCGGCACCATCGACGTACTTGCCGCGGTGAGCACCGACTCCGCCGCGACCGCCAATGTCGTCAAACCCCTGCCGGCGCCCGTTGCGATCGCCACGCCGGCACCGAAGCCGGCGAATTCTGTTGCGCGGGATACCGCATTGCGCGGTGCGGCCATCTGCCTGGTCGCTCTGATGTGCGCGCTGATCGTCGGTGCGGCCAAGCGACGGCTACCAGGATCCCGCGATGGTGTCGCGGGCGACTGACGCGCCCGCCCTGCTCAGCTCCGGCCCGGACGGAAGTACCGCGATCATCGGCCAGGGCGCCGGAACAGGGCCCGTCTGCAGACCAAGGTCACGGGCGGCGTCGTCGTCGTGAATCGCGAACCGCACACCGGTGTCGATGACGAGATAGCGTGTGCCCGCCCCGCCGTTGGCCCGCACGTAGCCGCTCCGGCCGGGTGGCAAGTAGACAGCATCGAGTGCGGGGCCGCGGCCGTCTGCTTGTGACAATGACACGGGGACCTGGCCGGGCGGAAGCGGCAAGCCACTCGCGGTCAGGATCGCCGCACCCGACGCGGTGGCTCCCGAACTCACACACACGGTGGTGGCACCGATCAGGCCGTCGGCCCCGGGCGCGCGTTCCGGGAACGTCCCCACCGGCAGCGTGTCGACGATCGGGGCGCCCCGGATCACGTCCGGTGCCACGGCGATGATGTTGGCAGCGCCGCGCGAGTCGCCGAACCGCATCAGATCCGCGGCTACCTGGCCGATGCGCTGGACTCCGGTGCCCAGTACTGCGTAGTACTCGTCGCCGTCGCCGCGTGTGATACGCAGCACACTGCCGACGGGAAAGTCGGGCAGTCCGGCCGCCCTGCCTCCGGCGCCCCGGATTCGCGGAGCCGTGATCGGCGGCGCCTCCGGAATCGAGTTCAGCAGGGACTGCGAGACGACGTTTGGCGGGTGGCCCTCCAGCCGTAACGCGCGCACCACCGCGGTGTCGGTGAGATCCACGACGGCCCGCTCACCGTGGTAGAGCAGGTACACCGGCGAACCCGTACCCGGTGCGACCAGCACCGCCTGATCGCGTGCCAAGCGATGGGCCGACGCCGCGCTGGGCGGCCCGACCATCACCGTGGTGGAAGTTCCACCTTCTGAATCGCAGATAGTCCAGACCGCATCGTTGCCGGACAGCTGCGGACCGAGAAGCTGCAGTGCGCCCGGAATGCCCAGCAGCGGACCACGTTTGGTGCCGCGCAAGTCGGACTCGGGCACTGGCTGCGGATTGGCATCCGTGGCCGCGACCAGCCGCGCCGAGGCCAGGTTGAGCACCGGGTGCCAGGTATCGCCGACTCGCACATACAGCGCTCCGGTCTCCTTGCCCATCACGATCTGGGCGTGATCCAGGCGGACGTGGGGCCGCAGCAACCCGATGAATGCACAGCCCAGCGCCGCGACAGCCGCCAGCACGCAACCCACCGTCAGGGGGCCGGTGCGCGCCCGCAGCGGCTGATCGGACGCCCCGGCGGCGCCGCTCAGTAGTGCGCCTTCAACCCGACGTAGCAGCAACCGATAACCGCTGACCTGCGCCCAGGTCGTCGATCGGTGGGGCATTGGCCTCCCAAAGTCCGCGAATCCGCTGGTCACAGTAACCGCGCGGCAACGCCTCGCGCCGCCGGTCATCCACAGCCGCGTAGGTTTGGCGAGGTCACAATTTGGGTAAAATTGACGCGTGATTTTTCACCGCATCCGTACCCGTCGGGAGGGCAGCGTGCGGTTGGCCGGCCGCGTCGCGGGCCTGGGCGCAACCGCCCTGGTCGTCGCTGCGGGCCTGCTCGCCACACCGAGCGCACCCGTCGCGCGCGCCTTCGACTGCCCCGACGTCGAGGTGATTTTCGCCCGCGGCACCAACGAGCCGGCCGGCCTGGGCCGCGTCGGTGACGCACTGGTCGACTCGCTGCGCCAGCAGACCGGTTTGAACATCCTGCCCTACGGGGTGAACTACGCCGCCAGCAAGCTGCAGCTGCACGGCGGCGACGGGGCCAACGACACTATCGACCGCGTCAAGAAGAGCGTGGAAACGTGCCCCAACACCAAGATTGTGCTGGGCGGCTACTCGCAGGGCGCGTCGGTGATGGACATCGTGGCCGGCGTCCCGATCGGCGGCATCAGCTGGGGCAACAAGCTGCCGGCGCAGTACGCGGACAACATCGCCGCCGTGGTCACCTTCGGTGACGTGGCCGACCGCGCGGGCGGCACGCTGCCCAGCCAGAGTGCACTGCTCGGCTCCAAAGCCGTCGACTACTGCAACCCCAACGACCCGATCTGCCACGCCGGTCCCGGCAACGAGTGGAGCGGGCACACCGAGGGCTATGTCCCCGTCTATACCACTCAGGCGGCGCAGTTCGTGGCGTCCAAATTGGCCGGCACCGGCCAGTCGATGCCCGGGTACGGGCCGTCGGCTCCGGGTGCTGGTCCCAACACGCCCGGCTACGGCCCGCAAATGCCGGGGCAGGCACCGGGTCCCGGCTCGCCGACGCCCGGCCCGTTGAGCCCCAGCTACGCACCACAAGCACCGGCCCCGTCGGCGCCCGGACCCACGGTTCCCCAGACCGACGTGGTTGCCGCCGTTCACTGACGCGCGATCAACAACCCGTACTATCGCGGCATGAGCCTTGCCGCGAAAAGATCACGGGCGCATAACTTTTCCCTTTTGGTGGTCGCCGCACTGGTGGTGGGCGCCGCGATGGTGTTCGGGTCTCCGCTGATCCCGCGTGCGTTTGCCGGGTGCCCGGACGTCGAGGTGGTGTTCGCCCGCGGAACCGACGAGCCCCCCGGACTCGGCAAAGTCGGCGGCGCCTTCGTCACCGCACTGCGCGCTCAGACCGACCGCAATGTGGGGTCCTACGGTGTCAACTACCCGGCTAACGACGATTTCCTGGCCGCGACCGACGGGGCGAACGACGCCAGCGGCCACATCCAGCACATGGCCGACCACTGCCCCAACACCAAGCTGGTGCTGGGCGGCTACTCGCAGGGCGCCGCCGTCATCGACATCGTCACCGCCGCACCCATAGCCGCCCTCGGCTTTCGCGATCCGCTGCCGGCCGATGCCGCCGACCACGTCGCCGCGGTGGCCCTGTTCGGGAATCCGTCGGGACGGGCCGGCAATCTGATGACGGCCCTGAGCCCCGATTTCGGCGGTAAGATCCTCAACCTGTGTAACCCCGGCGACCCGATCTGCTCCAACGGCAACTCGTGGCCGGCCCACCTCGGTTACGTGCCCGGATTGACCAATAAGGCAGCACATTTCGTCGCCGGCAAGATCTAGCGGCACAAAGATCCGGTAACACCGCGATCGCGGAGTGATCACGGCCGTTCACTAACACCCGCCGAAAATGCGTACCATCGGCTCATGGGGGTTAGACCGCTTGGCAACACACTGTTCGCGACATGCATGATCGCCGGCTCGGCTTTGACGCTGGCTCCGGTGGCCTCGGCGGGACCACCGTGCCCGGGCGCCGAGGTGGTGTTCGCCCGCGGCCGTGAGGAACCGCCGGGCGCCGGCCTGGTCGGCGATGCGTTCGCCAACTCGCTGCGCGCCAAGACTCAGCTGCCGGTCGGCGTCTACGGGGTCAACTACCCCGCCGACGTCGATCCGGCCAAGGGCGCCAGCGACATGAGCAACCACGTCCAGTACATGGCCAAGCATTGCCCGAACACCCGCGAGGTGCTCGGCGGCTACTCGCTCGGCGCGGTGTCGGCCGACCTGGTGATCGCGGTGACCCAGCCCTCATTCGGCTTCAAGAACCCGCTGCCCCCGGGCATCGACCAACACGTGGCCGCGGTCGCGTTGTTCGGCAACGGCACGCAGCGGGTGCTCGGCCCGGTCCCCGGCTTCAGCCCGGCCTTCGCCGGCAAGACGATCGAGGAGTGCGCCCCCGGCGACCCGATCTGCAACGGCAACGGCAAGGCGGTGTGGGCGTCGCATCTGCAGCCCTCCTACATCGACTCGGGATTGGTCGATCAGGCGGCGGGATTCGCCGCCGGCAAGCTTTAGTCCGTAAACCGCAGGCGCACAGGCAATTCCCAGGCGCCTCGATTGGCGTTTGACGTCGCGCAATCGGACAATGCAGACGTGACGACCACCGCTGCCACCGACCGCGACACCTCGCCGGCCGCCGCCCGGGAAACGCTCGGAGACTACACGTTGCGCTTTGCCCCGCGCAGCTACCGCAGGTGGTCTACCGCGGTGGTGGGGATCTCCGCCCTCGGCGGCATCGCCTACCTGGCCGACTTCGCGATCGGCGCCAACCTCGGCATCACCTACGGCACCGCAAACGCGTTGTGCGGTATCGGGATTTTCGCGGTGGTGATCGTGGCGACCGGATTCCCGGTGGCATACTACGCGGCGCGTTACAACATCGACCTGGATCTGATCACCCGCGGCAGTGGTTTCGGCTACTACGGCTCCGTGGTGACCAACGTCATCTTCGCGACGTTCACGTTCATCTTCTTTGCCCTCGAAGGCTCGATCATGGCGCAAGGCCTCCAACTCGGCCTGCACATTCCGCTGTGGATCGGCTATGCCGTCTCCACACTGATCGTCTTCCCACTGGTGATCTACGGCATGAAAGTCCTCTCCCAGCTTCAACTTTGGACGACCCCGCTGTGGCTGGTGCTGATGGTCGCCCCATTCGTCTACCTGGTGATCAGCCATCCCGAGGCGGTCGGCGAGTTCTTCTCCTACACGGGTAAGCAAGGCCACAGCGGCGTCGACGCCGGCTCGGCGCTGCTGGCCGCGGGCGTTTGCCTTGCGCTGATCGCTCAGATCGCCGAACAGATCGACTACCTACGGTTCATGCCGCCGCGCACGCCGCAGAACGCCCGCAGCTGGTGGACCTGGGTGTTGCTGGCCGGTCCCGGGTGGGTGCTGTTCGGCGCGATCAAGCAGATCGTCGGGCTTTTCCTGGCCGTCTATCTCGTGTTCCACTTGGCGGGTTCGCTGTCGATCGCGAATCAGCCGGTACACCAATTCGACGAGATCTACCGCAACTTCATGCCGGACTGGCTCGCGCTGACGCTGGCCGTGATCTTGGTGGTGCTCAGCCAGATCAAAATCAACGTGACGAACGCCTATTCGGGTTCGCTGGCGTGGACCAACTCGTTCACGCGGGTCACCAAGCACTACCCCGGCCGTGTCGTCTTCCTCGCCGTGAATCTGACGATTGCGCTGATCCTGATGGAAGCCAACATGTTCGACTTCCTCAACACGATCCTGGGTTTCTACGCCAACTGCGGGATGGCGTGGGTGGTGGCGGTAGCGTCCGACATCGTCTTCAACAAGTACGTGCTGGGCCTGTCGCCGAAGGCACCCGAATTCCGCCGCGGCATGTTGTACCCCGTCAATCCGGTCGGCTTCGGCTCCATGCTGCTGGCCGCCGGGCTCTCGATCGTCGCGTTCTTCGGCGGGCTCGGCCCCGAGCTGCGGCCCTATTCGCCTTTGGTGGCCATCATGGTCGCGCTGGTGATGCCGCCGGTCCTGGCGATCGCGACGCGGGGCAAGTACTATCTGCGCCGCATGGACGACGGCATCGACGTGCCGATGTACGACGAGCACGGCAACCCTGCCGCAGACGAATTGACCTGCCACGTCTGCAATCACGGCTTCGAACGTCCCGACATGCTGGCCTGCCAGGCCCACGACGCGCACATCTGCTCGCTGTGCCTGGCCACCGACAAGCAGGCCAAGCACCTGCTCGAGGCCCAACGGGCCGGCGGAGCCCAGACGTCGAGCCGGTAATTTTGCAGACGTCTCGCGGCGTGTCGTCTGCAAAATTACAGTGTCGCGCCGACTGAGGGGCGCTTAGGCCCACTGCTAGCGGGTGCGCAGATCCCGGGTGATCAGGATGCGCGACGCGAGCTCGTCGTCGGGCGGATAGTCCACCCCGACCAGCGTCAGGCCCTGCGCCGGAGCGGCCGCGAAGTCGCTGGATCGTGTTGTTGCGCTTAGCAATTCACGACACCACTCTCGAGAGCGCCGGTGTTCGCCGACGGCCAGCAGCGCGCCGACCAGTGAGCGCACCATCTGCCAGCAGAACGCATCGGCGGCGACGTGCGCGGTGATCAGATCGCCGTCACGCGACCAGTCCAGCCGCTGCAGGTCGCGAATCGTGGTGGCACCGTCGCGGTAACGGCAGAAGGCCGCAAAGTCGTTCAGCCCCAGCAGGTCTTGCGACGCTTCGCTCATCGCGTCCATGTCCAGCTCCCGCGGCCACGCGGTGATGTAGCGCGCCTGCTGCGGCTGCACGCCGTAGGCGGCCGTCGACAACCGGTATTCATAATGACGCCGCAGCGCCGAGAAGCGTGCGTCGAAACCAGCTGGGGCGCGGGCAATTCCGAGCACACGGACGTCGGCGGGTAAAAAGCGGCCCAGCCGGCGCAGCAGCGGCAGGAATTCCGGATCGCCGACGCGCGGCGAACGCGGGTAGGCGTTAGGCAGGGCGCCGGCGGGCACATCGAGATGGGCCACCTGTCCGGTGGCATGCACTCCGGTGTCGGTGCGCCCGGCCGCCCATAGCTTTACCGGCGTGCGGAAAACCGTCGTCAGCGCGTCGTCGATGACACCGGCGACAGTGCGCTGCCCGGCCTGCGTTGCCCAGCCCGCGAAATCGGTTCCGTCGTAGGCGATATCGAGCCTGAGACGGACGTCTTCGCTACTTGTCGGTGGACTCGTCACCCTCGTCGGCGGCCTCGGGCTCGGTGGCAGCCTCGGCCTCGGCGGCCGGCTCGGCCGCGTCGGTCGTGGTCTCTTCGGCCTCGGGAGCCGTCGCTTCTTCGACGGTCGGGCCTTCGGCGGCCTCGGGCTCGACCGCGGCCTGCGGCGCGGCGGCCGCAGCCACCGGCGCCTCAGCCGGCGTCTCGGCCTTCTTCGAAGCCTTCACCCGACGGGCCCGGTCGGCCTCTGAGGTGACGGTCTTTTCCTGGACCAACTCGATCACGGCCATCGGGGCGTTGTCGCCCTTGCGCGCCTCGACCTTGATGATGCGGGTGTAGCCGCCCTCACGATCGGCGAAGTGGGGCCCGATCTCCGCGAAAAGGGCGTGCACCACGTCCTTGTCGCGGATCTTCTTCATCACCTCTCGGCGATTGTGCAGCGTGCCCTTTTTCGCGTGCGTGATCAGCTTCTCCGCGTACGGCCGCAGCGCACGTGCCTTCGGCTCGGTCGTCTTGATGCGACCGTGCTCGAACAGCGACGTGGCCAGGTTGGCCAGCAGAGCCTTCTGGTGCGAAGACGACCCGCCGAGGCGAGGGCCCTTGGTGGGCTTGGGCATTGCACTATCTCCTATTTAGCGGCCGACCCCCGTATCAGGTAGGGCCGGGACGGACGGTGTTGCATGTGTCCGGTTCCTCATCGGCCGCTGCACGGCCGCATCGTCACCGGACGGTCTTTAGAGCTGTTCGGTTTCGGCGTAGTCCGCGTCGTCGTACGACGCCTCGCTGGACCAGGTGCCCGTGGCGACGTCGTAACCCGCGACCTCCGACGGGTCGAAGCTCGGCGGGCTGTCCTTGAGCGACAGGCCCAGCTGGTGCAGCTTGACCTTGACCTCGTCGATGGACTTCTGGCCGAAGTTGCGGATGTCGAGCAGGTCGGACTCGGTGCGGCTGACCAGCTCGCCGACGGTGTGCACACCCTCGCGCTTGAGGCAGTTGTAGGACCGCACGGTCAGATCCAGGTCGTCGATCGGCAGCGCGAACGAGGCGATGTGGTCGGCCTCGGCCGGCGACGGCCCGATCTCGATGCCCTCGGCCTCGACGTTGAGTTCGCGTGCCAGGCCGAACAATTCGACCAGGGTCTTACCCGCCGACGCCAGGGCGTCGCGGGGGGTGATCGAACTCTTGGTCTCGACGTCCAGGATCAGCTTGTCGAAGTCGGTGCGCTGCTCGACACGGGTGGCGTCCACCTTGTAGGTGACCTTGAGCACCGGCGAGTAGATGGAATCGACTGGGATACGGCCGATTTCGGCACCGGAAGCGCGGTTCTGCACGGCCGGCACGTAACCACGACCGCGCTCGACGACGAGCTCGACCTCGAGCTTGCCCTTGTCGTTCAGCGTCGCGATGTGCATGCCGGGGTTGTGCACCGTGACGCCGGCGGGCGGGACGATGTCACCCGCGGTGACCTCACCCGGGCCCTGCTTGCGCAGGTACATGGTGACCGGCTCGTCCTCCTCGGAGGACACGACCAGACCCTTGAGGTTCAGGATGATGTCGGTGACATCTTCCTTGACGCCGGGCACGGTGGTGAACTCGTGCAGCACGCCATCGATGCGAATGCTGGTGACGGCCGCGCCGGGGATCGACGACAGCAGGGTGCGCCGCAACGAATTGCCAAGGGTGTAACCGAAACCCGGCTCCAGCGGTTCGATGACGAACTGGGACCGGCTGTCGGTGAGGATTTCCTCCGACAGTGTGGGGCGCTGTGAAATCAGCATGTGTTTCTTGTTCTCCTTCTCGGCACCCGCTATTTGATGCCGTTAGGTTCCCGGGCCGGTCGGCCCGGAAAGTCTTTACTTCGAGTAGTACTCGACGATCAGCTGCTCGGTGAGCGGCACGTCGATCTGTGCGCGCTCGGGCAATTGGTGCACGAGGATGCGCTGACGCTCCCCGACCACCTGCAGCCAGCTCGGAATCGGGCGATCGCCCGCCGTCTCCCGCGCGATTTGGAAGGGCACGGTGTTCAGCGACCCGTCCCGCACGTCGATAATGTCGTACTGCGACACCCGGTAGCTGGGGACGTTGACGTGCACGCCGTTGACGCTGAAATGCCCGTGGCTGACCAGCTGGCGGGCCATCCGGCGGGTGCGCGCCAGCCCGGCGCGGTACACGACGTTGTCCAGCCGGCTTTCCAGGATCTGCAGCAGGTTCTCACCGGTCTTGCCGGAGTGGCGCACGGCCTCTTCGTAGTAGCGACGGAACTGCTTTTCCATCACGCCGTAGGTGAAGCGGGCCTTCTGCTTCTCCTGCAGCTGCAGCAGGTATTCGCTTTCCTTGATCCGCGCGCGGCCGTGCTGGCCGGGCGGGTAGGGACGCTTCTCGAAAGCCTGGTCGCCACCGACGAGGTCGGTGCGCAGCCGGCGCGATTTGCGGGTGATGGGTCCGGTGTAACGAGCCATGTTTTTTACCTAGACCCTTCTGCGCTTGGGGGGGCGGCAGCCGTTGTGCGGCTGGGGGGTGACGTCGGAAATCGCGCCGACCTCCAGGCCCGCGGCCTGCAGCGAACGGATCGCGGTCTCCCGGCCCGAGCCCGGGCCCTTCACGAACACGTCGACCTTGCGCACCCCGTGCTCCTGGGCCTTGCGCGCGGCGTTCTCCGCGGCGAGCTGCGCGGCGAACGGCGTCGACTTACGCGAACCCTTGAAGCCGACGTGGCCCGACGACGCCCAGGCGATGACGTTGCCCTGCGGGTCGGTGATGCTCACGATCGTGTTGTTGAACGTGCTCTTGATGTGCGCGGCGCCGTGCGGGATGTTCTTCTTTTCCCGCTTGCGGGTCTTCTGCCCCTTCTTGGGGGCCGACGCTGCTGCCTTCTTGGCTGGTGGCATGGGCGGTTACCTGGCCTTCTTCTTGCCGGCGATGGTGCGCTTGGGGCCCTTGCGGGTACGCGCGTTGGTCTTGGTGCGCTGGCCACGCACCGGCAGGCCGCGGCGGTGCCGCAGGCCCTGGTAGCAGCCGATCTCGATCTTGCGGCGGATGTCTGCCTGAACCTCGCGGCGCAGGTCACCCTCCACCTTGAGGTTGGCCTCGATGTAGTCACGCAGGTGGGTCAGCTGGTCGTCGGTGAGGTCCCGGGTGCGCAGATTCCGGTCGATGCCGGTCGCTTCCAGGATCTCGTTGGAACGGGTACGGCCAATGCCGAAGATGTAAGTCAGCGCGATCTCCATCCGCTTGTCACGCGGCAGATCGACGCCTACTAGTCGAGCCATAGGTGGCGTTTCCTCTTTTTACTAAGCGGAGGTCTTTTCCCAGCCCGTTCCCGAATGTTCGGGGCCCGGCCTCCGACCGGGCGTAGGTGAGCGGCGTATCCGCTCAGTGGTGCTGGGAGGTCTGCATTCAGTTGTGGGTGCAACTCGGCCCGGCAGTTAGCCCTGGCGCTGCTTGTGGCGTGGATCGGAGCAGATCACCATGACCCGCCCATGCCGACGGATCACCCTGCACTTGTCGCAAATCGGCTTCACGCTGGGGTTGACCTTCACGGCTGTTCGATCCTGTTCTCGTCTGTTGTTTGGTTACTTGTACCGGTACACGATGCGGCCCCGGGACAGGTCGTAGGGAGACAGCTCCACTACCACCCGGTCCTCGGGCAGGATGCGGATGTAGTGCTGCCGCATCTTGCCGCTGATGTGGGCAAGCACCTTGTGACCGTTCTCCAGCTCAATGCGAAACATCGCATTGGGCAGAGGCTCGACCACCCGGCCCTCGACCTCGATGGCGCCGTCCTTCTTGGCCATAACTACTCGTCAAATCCTCGTCGTTTAGTTTCGTTGTCGTCTGCGCCAACAACGGCACAGCATTCACACCGACTTTGGAACGTGAGCCGGTGACAGGAAATTCCTAGGGAACGGACACACAAAAAAGCCGGCGCGAAATGTCGCACCGTCGTTCCATGGTACCCGCTCGTGCGGCGTGGCCAAAATCCGCGATCCGGGCGCTCGCGGGTGCCACCTCGACCCACCACACCTAGCCTGACAAGCGCATACTTGACCACGATGACACGTCCCCTTGATGGCACCGCGCAGGCACGCAAACCGGTGATCCTGACCGTCGACGACGATCCCGCGGTTTCCCGCGCTGTGGCCCGGGACCTGCGGCGCAAATACGGCGAAGACCACCGCATTGTGCGCGCCGAGGCCGGTCCCGAGGCGCTGGAAACCCTCAAACAGCTCAAGCTGCGCGGCGAAACGGTCGCCGCGCTGATCGCCGACTACCGGATGCCGCAGATGAGCGGCATCGAGTTTCTCGAACAGGCGATGGATTTGTACCCGGTGGCGCGCCGTGTGCTGCTGACCGCCTACGCCGACACCCACGCCGCGATCGACGCGATCAACGTCGTGGACCTGGACCACTACCTGCTCAAGCCGTGGGATCCGCCGGAGGAGAAGTTCTATCCCGTGATCGACGGCCTGCTCGAGGCCTGGCGGGCGGCCCCGGAACACCCCATCCCGCACACCAAGGTGATCGGGCATCGCTGGTCGGCGCGGTCCTGGGAGGTGCGCGACTTCCTGGCCCGCAACGGCCTCTACTACACCTGGTTCATGGCCGACGAGCCCGACGGCGAGCGACTCCTGCAGGCGGCCGGCGAAGACGGCAAGCGGCTGCCCGTCGTCGTCACCGAGCACGGCGACCCGCTGGTGGAACCGTCCGACGCCGAGCTGGCCGACAAACTGGGCCTGTCCTCCACCCCGTCGCAGGAGTTCTACGACCTGATCGTGATCGGCGGAGGGCCCGCGGGCCTGGCCGCCGCCGTGTACGGCGCATCCGAGGGACTGCGCACGGTGCTGATCGAGCACACCGCGACCGGCGGGCAGGCGGGGCAGAGCTCGCGCATCGAGAACTACCTGGGCTTCCCGGACGGAGTATCGGGCGGCCAGCTGGCCGAGCGGGCTCGCCGGCAGGCCGAGAAGTTCGGCGCCGAGATCATCACCGCCCGCAGGGCGACCGGCCTCGAGGTGAACGGATCCAAGCGCACCGTGCGCTTCGCCGATGGCGGGTCGATCGACGCGCACGCCGTCATCCTGGCCACCGGTGTCTCTTACCGTCAGCTGACCGCCGAGGGACTCACGGAGCTGACCGGCTGCGGCGTCTACTACGGCGCCGCGGTGTCGATCGCCTCGGATTGCGAAGACGAAGAGGTCTATGTGATCGGCGGCGCCAACTCCGCCGGCCAGGCCGCGATGTATCTGTCGCGCACGGCCAAATCGGTCAACATCGTGGTGCGCGCTCCGTCGCTGGAAGCGTCGATGTCCTACTACCTGATTCAGCAGATCGAGGCGAACCCCAAGATCAACGTCCTAACCTGCACCGAGGTGCGGCGCGCGACCGGCGACGGCCATCTGGAGAAGCTGACCCTGGTCAACAACCGGACCGAGCAAGTCGAGGACGTCGCCTGCGGACGGATGTTCATCTTCATCGGCGCCGCCCCGCGCACCGAGTGGCTGGACGGGGTGCTGGCCCGCGACAACCACGGCTTCATCCTGACCGGCCCGGACCTGCGCAACGTGTGCGGCTGGACGCTGGACCGGCCACCGCATCACCTGGAAACCAGCGTGCCGGGCGTCTTCGCCACCGGGGACGTCCGCTCCACGTCCGCCAAACGGGTCGCGGCCGCCGTCGGTGAAGGGTCGATGGCCGTGATGCTGGTCCACCGCTACCTGGCCGAGTCCTAGAAGGGTCGCGCGTCATGACCGCCAATACGCCGTGTCAGCCCGACGAGCTGCGCTCCCTGTTCCTGTTCGAGGCGCTGACCGACGAACAGCTCGCGGTGCTGTGCAGCAACGGGTGCATCGAGGAGTACCAGCCGGGGCCGATCTGTGTGGAAGGCGAACCGGCGACCTGCTTCTACGTACTGCTCGAGGGTGAACTGACGATGTCCAAGCTCTCCGGCGGCCAGGACATCGAAACCAACCGCACCTCGCAACGCGGGGTATACGCCGGGGCCTGGCGAGCGTTCACCGGCGGGAAGCAGAAGACCTACGACGCCTCGGTGCACGTGACCAAGCCGTCACGGTTTTTCGTGATGGACGCGCCCGTCTTCGCCCAGTTCATGCGCGACCAGTTCCCGATGGCGGTGCACCTGCTCGACGGCATCGCCGTCGGCACGGACCGGACTCGCCGCATCATCGACAACCGGGAGAAGCTGCTGGCGCTGGGCCGGCTGTCGGCCGGGCTGACGCATCAGCTCAACAACCCGGCCGCGGCGATCGCGCGGGCCGCGGCGGATCTGCGCGAGCGCGTGGCCAACATGCGCCACAAGCTCGCGATGCTCGCCGACGGCACCATCTCACCGGAGGCGTTGAGCGCGCTGGTGCGCCTGCAGGAGCGGGTTGCCGAGCAGGTCGCCAAATCGGCGAGTCAGCACCTGAGCGCGCTGGAGAGCTCCGACCGCGAAGACGCCGTCGCAGATTGGCTGGACGAGCACGGCATCGACGGCGGCTGGGACATCGCGCCGACGTTCGTCGAGGGCGGCATCGACACCGATTGGCTGGAACGGATTTCCACGGTCAGCCAGGAACTCGCGTCGGCAACGTTGGAGCAGGCGGTCCGATGGATCAACTACACCATCGAGAGCGAACTGTTGATGAACCAGATTCTGGAAGCGAGCAAACGGATTTCGGCGCTGGTGGCCGACGCCAAGCAGTACTCGCAGATGGATCGGGCCCCGTTCCAGGTGGCCAACGTGCACGACCTGCTCTACAGCACGCTGGTGATGTTCGCCGACCGGTTGACCAAGGACGGCAGCAAGGACGAAAAATCGATCACCCTCGTCAAGGATTTCGACAAATCGTTACCCGAAATCCCCTGCTACCCAGGCGATCTCAACCAGGTATGGACCAATATCATCGACAATGCGCTGGCCGCGATGCGCGACACGGGCGGCACGCTGACCGTGCGCACCTGCCGCTACCACGACAACATGGCCCGGGTCGAAATCTGTGACACCGGGCCGGGCGTCCCCGCCGATATCCGCGAGCACATCTTCGAGCCGTTCTTCACCACCAAACCCTTCGGCGAGGGCACCGGCCTCGGGCTGGATCTGGCGTTCAACATCGTCGTCAAGAAACATCGGGGCGACCTGCGGGTGGAATCGGTGCCCGGCGACACCCGATTCATCGTCCTGCTGCCGCTGGAGATGCCCGTCGCCGACGTCGCCGCCGTGGATGACGACGAGGATCCGGACGAGGCGGAATAGCACCCACGGCGACCGGGTTGGAGACGGCATGACCGATGCAGCTGCAAGCAAGCCCGATCTTGGCCGGTTCGGATCGTTCGGACGTGGCGTAACGCCACAGCAAGCAAAGGAAATCGAGGCACTGGGCTACGGCGCCGTCTGGGTAGGCGGGTCACCGCCCGCCGAGCTGGCTTGGGTGGAGCCCATCCTGGCAGCGACGAGCACGTTGCAGGTGGCCACCGGCATCGTGAACATTTGGACCGCACCCGCCAACGAGGTCGCCGAGTCGTTCCATCGCATCGACCAGGCCTACCCAAATCGTTTTGTGCTCGGCATCGGCGTCGGCCACCGCGAGGTGATCAGCGAATATCGCAAGCCCTACGACGCGCTGGTCGACTACCTGGACGCACTCGACGAGTACGGCGTGCCCGCCCACCGCCGGGTGGTGGCCGCGCTGGGCCCACGGGTGCTGGGGCTCTCGGCGCAGCGCAGCGCCGGCGCGCACCCGTATCTGACCACGCCGGAGCACACCGCGCAGGCACGCGAGCTGATCGGGCCGTCGGCATTCTTGGCACCTGAGCACAAGGTGGTGCTGACCACCCCGGACAAGGCGGGAGCGGACGAGGCCCGCGCGGTCGGGCGCAAGGCGCTGGACATCTACTTCAACCTGGCCAACTACCGCAACAACTGGAAGCGGTCGGGCTTCGGCGACGACGAGGTCGTCCGTCCGGGCAGCGACCGCCTGGTCGACGCGGTGGTGGCCTACGGCACCCCCGAGGCGATCGCCGCGCGGCTCAACGAGCATCTCGAGGCGGGGGCCGACCACGTGCCCGTGCAGGTCCTCACCAAAGATGAAAACCTGGTCTCGGCTTTGGCTGAGCTAGCGGGGCCGCTCGGACTGAACCGCTCGTAACCGACCGCGGAGGAAACCTCGATGAACGACGCCGCAGCACTCAAGCCCAACCTCGGCCGCTACGGCGCCTGGCTGCCCACCCGATCCATCACACCCGAGCTGGCCGCCGAGATCGAAGCCCTCGGGTATTCGGCGGCCTGGATCGGCGGATCACCGGACGCCGACCTGGCCTGGGTGGAACCGGCGTTGGCCCAAACCAGCTCGCTGCAGCTGGCCACCGGCATCGTCAACATCTGGACGGCGGCGGCCACACCCGTCGCCGAATCGTTCAAGCGCATCGAAAGTGCTTACCCTGGAAGGTTTTTGCTCGGTATCGGGGTGGGACACCCCGAGCACACCCAGGAGTACGTCAAGCCCTACGCCGCACTGGTCGGCTATCTCGATGCCCTCGACGAGGCACTGGTGCCGACCAGCCGGCGGGTGCTCGCCGCGCTCGGGCCCAAGGTGTTGGCGCTGTCCGCCGAACGCAGCGCCGGCGCCCACCCGTACCTGACCACGCCCGAGCACACGGCCAGGGCGCGCGAACAGCTCGGCAATTCGGTGTTCCTGGCCCCGGAGCACAAGGTGGTGCTGACCACCGACCGCGACAAGGCACGCGAGGCCGGCCGTCAGATCGTCCAGCACTATCTGGGGCTGAGCAACTACGTGAACAACTGGCTGCGGCTGGGATTCACCGAGGCCGATGTGCGCGCGCCCGGCAGCGACCGGCTGATCGACGCGGTGGTCGCATACGGCACCCCGGAGGCCATCGTGAAGCGCCTGAGCGAGCACCTCGACGCCGGCGCCGACCACGTGGCCATCCAGGTGCTGGGCGGCTACAACGAAGAGACGCTGCTGCCCGCGTTGAGTGAACTGGCTGGGCCGCTTGGGCTGACCCCCGCAAGCTGACCGCCGCCCTCGGTTAGGGTTTGACCATGCGGCTGCTGGTCACTGGTGGCGCCGGTTTCATCGGCGCGAATTTCGTGCACAGCACCGTGCGCGAACGTCCCGACGTCTCAGTAACGGTGCTGGACGCCCTGACTTACGCCGGCCGGCGTGAATCGCTGGCCGACGTCGACGACGCGATCAGGCTGGTCGAGGGCGACATCTGCGACGCCGAGCTGGTCTCTGGGCTGATCGCCGAGTCCGACGCGGTGGTGCACTTCGCCGCGGAGAGCCACGTCGACAACGCGCTGGACAACCCCGAGCCGTTCTTGCATACGAACGTGGTCGGCACGTACACGATCCTGGAAGCGGTACGGCGTCGCGGGGTGCGGCTGCACCACATCTCGACCGACGAGGTCTACGGCGATCTCGAGCTCGACGACCCGCAGCGGTTCACCGAGTCGACGCCGTACAACCCGTCCAGCCCGTACTCGGCGACCAAGGCCGCGGCCGACATGCTGGTCCGGGCGTGGGTTCGCTCGTACGGCGTACGCGCGACGCTGTCCAATTGCTCGAACAACTACGGGCCTTATCAGCACATCGAGAAGTTCATCCCGCGCCAGATCACCAATGTGCTGACCGGCAGACGGTGCAAGCTGTACGGCGCCGGCGCCAACGTCCGCGACTGGATCCACGTCGACGACCACAACAGCGCGGTCTGGCAGATCCTGGACAAGGGCCAGATCGGTCAGACCTACCTGATCTCCGCCGAGGGCGAGCGCGACAACCTGACCGTGCTGCGCACGCTGTTGCGCATGATGGGTCGCGACGAAGACGACTTCGACCACGTCACCGACCGCGTCGGCCACGATCTGCGCTACGCGATCGATCCGTCGTTGCTGTATGACGAATTGCACTGGGCGCCAAAGCACACCGACTTCGAAGAGGGGTTGCGGGAAACCATCGACTGGTATCGGGCAAACGAATCCTGGTGGCGTCCGCTGAAGGACGCATCGGAAGCCCGCTACGAACAACGGGGGCAGTGAGATGGAAGTTCGTGAACTCAAGGTGCCGGGCGCCTGGGAAATCACCCCGAGAATTCACGGGGATTCGCGCGGCATGTTCTTCGAATGGCTGAAAAACACCGATTTCGGTTCATTCGCCGGTCATGGGCTCAATGTGCAACAGGCCAATTGCTCGGTATCGGCCGCCGGGGTGCTGCGCGGGCTGCACTTCGCCCAGCTCCCGCCCAGCCAGGCCAAATACGTGACCTGCGTGCGCGGTGCGGTGTTCGACGTGGTGGTCGACATTCGGGTCGGCTCACCGACATTCGGCCAATGGGACTCGGTACTGCTCGACGACCAGGACCGGCGCACAATCTACATCTCCGAAGGCCTCGGGCACGGTTTCCTTGCGCTGCAGGATAATTCGACGGTGATGTACTTGTGCTCCGCGGAATACAGCCCACAGCGCGAGCACACCATCCGTGCTACCGACCCGGCCCTGGGCATCGACTGGCCGCTGGTCGATGGTGCCGCCCCGAGTTTGTCCGACCGCGATGCCGTCGCCCCCGGCTTCGACGAAGTGCGTGCCGCCGGGCTGCTGCCCACCTGGGACGAGGCGCAGCAGTTCGCCGCGCAGCTGCGCGGTAAATCCTGAAATACTGATTGCCGGACCGCAACTGCTAAAAGCCGGTGGGCGTCGGTGCCACCTGCGCGTAGCAAAGCGGCAACGTCGGGTTGGCATTAAACCGTCGTTTGTCGCGGGTTCATCGACTAACTTGGGCATTCCGTGCGGAAACTCTGGCCGGCCGCGCGGGTCGACGACAGATACGGATTTGCACGCATGAAGTTAGCGGAGGTGTTCGATCCCCGATGTAACGCCCTGAACCTGTTTCGGCTGGGGCTGGCCGCCGAGGTCATGCTGTTTCACTCCTGGCCGATCACGGGCCATATGCCGCCACACGCGGCGCTTCAGCTGATGTTCGCGGTGGGCGTCGACGGGTTCTTCGCGATCTCGGGATTTCTGATCTCCGCGAGTTGGCTCCGCGACCCGCACGTCCGTGACTATCTTGCCGCCCGAGCCCTGCGCATCTTGCCCGGGCTCTACGTCTGCCTGATCATCACCGCGTTCGTGTTTGCCCCGCTCAGCGTCGCGGTCCAGGGCGGCTCGGCGGCGAAACTACTGCTGTCCAGCGCACCGTTCGAATATGTCTTGAAAAACGCCACCCTGGTGGCGGTGCTTCAGTTCGATGTCGCCGGTACACCGCTGCAGGTCGCGTCCCCGGGAGTCTGGAACGCTTCGCTGTGGTCGCTTATCTGGGAAGTTCTGTGCTACATCAGCATTGCGCTCATCGGCATTGCCGGGCTTGCCAACCGCCGCTGGATTTCGCCCGCGATCCTGGTGCTCGCCGCGAGTGCCGCGACATTGTTACCGCCACTGACCTTCCCCGGGTCATGGACCATCCCTCAGCTCGCCGTGCGCTCGGCCATCATGTTTTCCGCTGGCGCCCTGATGTATCAGTGGCGTGACGTGATTCCCGCTCGGTGGTCGCTCGTCGCGGTGAGCGTGGTCATCGTCGTCGCAGCTGGCGTTCTGCTGCCGGATTACCGGGTGGTCGCGGCCCTTCCACTGGCATACGCCGTAATTGTTTCGGGCGCCCTCATCCGCAAGAAACGCCTGACGTTGCGGACGGACCTGTCTTACGGCTACTACATTTATGCATTTCCGACTCAGCAGTTGCTGGTGATTTTTGGGCTCGGATTCCTGCATCCGGCGGTGTTCTTTGTCGTTGCGGTCATCGCGACGCTGCCGCTGGCTGCGATGAGCTGGTTCTGCGTCGAGAAGCCCTCGATGGCGCTGAAGTCTCGTCTCAAACGGAAGTGGGGTGCGCCCGCCGGCCCCGGAGCCGACGGCCCACAAGGCAGCCCGGCGATCGATCCGACCGCCGGGCGGCCGGCTCCAGACGTTCACGGCACGGGGTAGACACTGGCTTTCGCCCTCGCTCGCCGGGGGCGTGAATCGACTACCTTGGGCATCCGGCGTCGTATTCGGGCGCCCGACAGGGGTTGTCGAGGGATGCAGGCGGGGGTCTATGAAGCTGGCTCAGGTTTTCGATCCCCGAAACAACGCGCTGAACCTGTTTCGACTCGGGCTGGCCGCCGAAGTCATGCTGTTCCACTCCTGGCCGGTCACCGGCCGCACCCCGCCACACGTGCTGCGCCAGCTTCTCTTCTCGGTGGGTGTTGACGGCTTCTTTGCGATTTCGGGATTCCTGATCACCGCGAGTTGGCTCACCGATCCGAAGCTGCGTGACTTTCTCGCGGCTCGGGCGCTGCGCATTCTGCCCGGGTTCTACGCCTGCCTGATCGTCACCGCGTTCGTGTTCGCGCCGCTCAATGCGGCGATCGCCGGTGGTTCGGCCGTACGGCTGCTGAAGTCCTTCGCGCCGTTCGAGTACGTCCTGAAAAACGGTGCGGTGGCCTACATCCAGCACTTCATCGGTGAAACCCCGCGCGGCCGCCGGCGGGTGGAACGCTTCGCTGTGGTCGCTGATCTGGGAACTGATGTGCTATCTCACCGTCGCCGGCATCGGGTTGGCCGGCCTGGGCGATCATCGCTGGATTTCACCAGTACTGCTGGGCATGGCCACAATTGGCGCGACGTTGGTGCCGCCGCTAGCCTTCCCGGGAGTATGGACCTTCTCACAGCTCGTGGTGCGTTCGGCGATCATGTTCGCCGCGGGCGCGCTGCTGTATCAGTGGCGCGACGTGATGCCCGCTCGATGGTCGCTCGTCGCGGTGAGCGTGGTCATTGTTGTGGTCGCCGCCGTCCTGCTGCCCGATTACCGGGTGGTCGCGGCCCTTCCACTGGCCTATGCCGTCATCGTTTCGGCGGCCAGGATTCACAACCGACGCTTGCGCCTGCGTACGGACCTTTCCTATGGCGTCTACATCTACGCGTTCCCGACGCAGCAGTTGCTGGCCAGCTGCGGTGTCGCGACGCTGAATCCGATAGCGTTTGCCGGTGTTTCGACGACAGTGGTGGTGCCGCTGGCCGCGCTGAGTTGGTTCGCGATCGAAAAGCCCGCGCAGTCTCTCAAGTTTCGGCTCAAGCGGAAGTGGTCCGGCTCGCAGCTCGCCGAAGCGAGCCAATCCTAACGCCGCCCGGGATGGCAAAGTGCGTTTTCGGGACCAAAGACCCGATGCGAAGACGGCACAATGCGCTTAAATGCAGGAACGTGGCGACGCCGCGAACGGGGACGGCTGGTGATAACGGATGAAACTCGGGCAAGTATTCGATCCGCGAAACAATGCACTGAATGCGTTGCGGCTGGCCATGGCCGCCGAAGTAATCCTTTGGCATTCGTTCGCCGTCACCGGTGGCGTGCTGCCGTCCGCCCACATACGGCAATTGCTGTTCGGGGTGGGTGTCGACGGGTTCTTCGCGATCTCGGGCTTCCTGATCACCGCGAGCTGGCTCAACAACCCGCAAATCCGTGACTATCTCGTCCACCGCGCTCTTCGCATTCTTCCCGGTCTCTATGTCTGCCTGGCGGTGACCGCGTTTGTCGTCGCGCCGATCGGTGTGGCGATTCAGGGTGGACCGGCACTCAAGCTGCTGCTGTCCAGCGCGCCATTCCAGTACGTCGTGGAAAACGCCGCCATCGCGGTGCTCAAGTTCGATGTCGGCGGCACTCCGACCGGAGTCCCGGTGGTCGGGATGTGGAATGGATCACTGTGGACCCTCATCTACGAGGTGCTGTGCTACGCCGGTGTGGCGATCCTCGGGTTGGTGGGACTGGCTACGCGTCGATGGACTTCTGCGGTGGTGTTGGCATTGGCGGTGCTTCTCGCTGCGTGCTTGCCGCCCATGACATTTCCAGGGATATGGAGCAACGAGCAGTGCATCGCGCGCTTCGCCATCGTGTTTGCCGCCGGCGCCCTGGTGTATCAGTGGAAACACGTGATTCCCGCTCGCTGGTCGCTGGTCGCATTGTGCGTGGGCATTGTGGCGCTGACCGGTTTACTCCCTGACTACCGACTGGTCGGCGCCGTTCCGTTGGCATACGCCGTCATCGTCTCCGGCGCGCTGGTGCACAACCGGTATCTGCGGTTGCCGACGGATCTGTCCTACGGCGTCTACATTTACGCTTTCCCGGTCCAGCAGTTGCTTGTTATCGGCGGGCTGGGCGGTACGAATCCCTTTGTGTTCGCTGCCATTGCGACGATCGCGACTCTGCCGCTGGCCGCTCTGAGCTGGTTCCTGATCGAAAAGCCGGCACTGGCCCTGAAATCTCGATTCAAGAAGAAGCCGGTTGACGCCGAGCTCTCCGAAGCCAGCCGAACCTCAGGCCACCGGGAAGATCGGCAAGCGTCCACAACAGCACGGTCAGCACTTCGGCCCCCACGCTGATCGCCGCGTACGGCGCGGGGTCCCAGCCCTGCTCGGAAAAGCCGAAAAGCCCCGCGGTGCGCGACAATGCGAAGGCTACCAGCGAACCGCCGGAGATCGCGGCTCCGGCCCAGCGCAGCCACCAGGGACCACCCACCAGGATCAGCACGGCCACCGCGAACGAGACGCTGGCCTGCACCAGGAAGCCGGTGGCGATCGTCGGAATGTGCTGGTAGCCATGGATATACAGGTAAGCATGGCTGACGGCGCTGGCGAGCAACGACGCGGCGAAGCCGATCCGGACCAAGATATTCATTGCAGCCTCTGCTCTTTCAACGCCAGGGCGGTCTCGCCCTTGGTGTAACTGACCTCGCGAATGCCGAGCGCGTCGTGCAGCTTGCCGGCCGGCAGCGTGATCGGCTTGGGTGCCGGCCCATCACCGGGGTGTGGCAGCGGGTAGGCGGTCGTGGTCCCGCTGTAGAACGACACATTGCCTTCGGTCTTCGAAAACAATTGGTGCACGTGGCCATTGATGCAAGTCACCGAGGCGAACCGGCGCAGGTAACTGAGGGCCTGGGTGGCGTCGTCGGTGCCCCAGCCCCAGTCCGGGTACATCGCGAACAGCGGGATGTGACTGAACACGATGATCGGTGTGTCGCTGGACAGGCTCGCGACGTCCTTCTCGACGAACTCCAGCTGGTCGACGCCGAGATGTCCGAGCTTGCGCAAGTTCAGCGTGTTGACCAGTGCGATCACGTGAACGCCGGCGGTGTCGAAGCTGTACCACCCGTCACCTACCGATCCCGCCCCGAATACCTTGCGGTACTTCTGACCCGCATCGTCGACCGAGTCGTGCTCCCCCGGCACGGTGAACACGTGCGGCGTCTGCAGCCCGCTCATCATCTGCTTCACCTGGTCGAACTGCTCGGGAGTGGACAGGTGCGTCAGGTCACCGGTGTGGACGACGAAATCCGGTGTGTAGCCCAGGTTGTTGACCTGATCGATTGCGTGGCCGAACGTGCCGGCCACGTCCGGGTTGGGCGCACCGGTGAAGCCGAGGTGACTGTCGCTGATCTGGGCGAAGCGCAGGGCGGGCCGAATCTTTGCGCGCTCGGCCGCGGCGGCACCGGCGACATGGGAGATCACCTCGCCGCCGGCGACGGCGAACCCGACCGCCGCACCGAACCATGCCCCGTGCCGGATCAGCTGGCGGCGACTCATCGTGTTGGGGTCGCGGTTCGCGTTCGTGTCCGTGTTCACTGTGTCACCACCACGGTGCCGTGCATCATCGGGTGAATCGAGCAGACGTAGTCGAAAGTCCCTGCGGTGGAAAAGGTATGGGTGAAGCTGGCTCCCGTCCCCATGCCGGGTGAATGAAACGAACCGTCGCTCGCGGCCACGGTGTGGGGTTCTTCGTCACGATTGATCCAGGTAACCGTGGTGCCCACGCTGACCTTCAGCGTCGCGGGAGCGAACGCGAAGCCGTCGATGGTGACTTGGTTACCGCTGACCGGCGCCGACGGCGCGGTCACCGACGGCGTCGCACCGGAATCCGGCTTCATGGTGACCGACGCGTGCGCATCGGGCCGCGATGCAGAGCACCCGGCCAGCAACAGCGCCCCCGCCGCCAGCAAGGCAAGGTGTTTTCGGAACGTGGCAATCGTCATGCCCAGTGATAGGGCCGGTGGTTACACCGTTAGGCCGGCCGCTCCGGGTACGGCGGCGGGGCGAGCACCTCGACGACCCCGTTGACCTCGCGAACCATCAATGTAGGCAACGGCTTTGGGGCGATCGGTAGCTGATGGGTGAGCACTTCTCCCGCGGGAGAGAACGACGTCGAGTGGCAGGGGCAGCGCAACCTGTCGTCTGGCGCGTCGAACCACAACTTGCACCCTTGATGCGTGCACACCCCGGATACCGCCTCGAGTTTGCCGTCGACGCGGCGAACGAATCCGCTGACCGAGCCCAGATCGAACGCATGCATGCGACCGTCCGGCACGTCCGAACTGGCCGCGATGCGCTGCCAGCTTCCGTCGTTCGGGGTGAGTTGTCCTGCGACCGCGGGACCTTCGGTGACGCCTCCGGTGACGGCTCGATCGATGGAGACCGCGGTGACCGCGGCGGCCGCCGCGGCCGACGTGCCGACGATCACCTGACGTCGCGTGGTGTTCTGCTTGGGCGTCGGTGGCGCGGGCGGTACGCCGGCCATCTGCTCGGCAAGCCGCCGGTGCAGGTCGGCGAGGAATTCCTGGCGCGGGGCGGCCCCCACCTCAGAGCCCTGTCCGGCAGCGTGCAGCTCGATCGCCATGCGGATCTGGGCAGCCTCGAAGTCGGTTGGCGCAAACGGTTTCGGCCGCCGGCCCCGCAGCATATCGTCGACGTAGCGACGCAATCCTCGCGCGTTCATGACTGGCCCCCATCGTTGACCTGTGCCGCCAGCCGCAGCGCGCGATGTTGAAGCACCTTGGCGTTGGCGACGCTGATTCCAAGTTCCGCGGCTGACTCCTTGATTGAATTGCCTTGCAGGAAACGTAGTTCCAAAATTTGTCGATAGCGGTCGGGCAGGCTCTCGAGAACGTGGGCGACACGCACCGGCGCGTTGCTGATCGCTTCCTCGCTATCGGGTGGTTGCTCGATGTCCTCCTCGATCGACGTTATCTCCCGTCCCAGGGTCTCGCGCCAGTGCGCGGCCAGTACCGTTCGCGCCGTGGCGCGCAGGTATGCGCGCACCTCACCGACGCTCGCGGACAGCCGCAGTGGCCGCAGTGCGGCCAGGAACACCTCGGCGGTGAGATCCTCGGCGTCCGCCCGGTTGCCGACCCGGGCGAACAGCGTGCGGTACACCCAGTCCGCGTTGTCCTGGTACACGGCTTGCCAGTCGGCGTAGCCCGCAGCGCCTGGGTCGGGCACCGCGCGCAGGGGCCGCGGGCCCGCGGGTTCGTTTTGTGACGTCACATGTCTCCCTCACCCGATCAATATCAGCGGGGGTTACACGCGGTCAGGGCGCGGCGAGCGAAGGTTCATCGACGACCAGCTCGTCGAGCTTCGCCGCGGTGGCGGACAGGACTGTTTTGGCCACGCCGAGGATTCGCTCGCGCACCCGGGGTTTGGCCGAGGCCGGCGGCAGCAACTGGCCCACCAGGTGACCGAAGAGGTCCAGGCGCGAGCCGGACAGCCAAGCGGTGAGGTCGGGGTCGTCGAACCAGCGCAGTTGACTGCTGTAGTCGGCCAGCGCGATGCGTAACCAGTCCAGGTCGGTATCGGGGTGCGGCAGCGGCACACCCAGCCGGTTGCGGGTCGCGTCATCGGGATAGGCCGCCTCCAGGTGGGCTATCAGCGAGGCGCTGAATATCTGCTGGCAACCGCGCACACTTTGCAGCGTGATGTGCCCGGAATCGAAAATTGGAGTGGCAGGGCGCTTTTCGGCTCCGTCGGCGGTGCAGTCGATATAGAGTGCGCCGCTGTCCATCGCCACGTCGCCGCCCTCGAGGACCATCCTGTCGTCCGCATTGTCCTTCTCAATGGCCAGCAGGTGGCCCTTGCGCACGATGTCGCCGATGCGGCGCAGCTGCTCTAGTTCGGCCTGGGTGACGGTCGCGCAGCGGTACATCGTGGGGCGCACCGCCGGGTCTATCCGCAGCAGGGTGCCGGCGTCCTCGAGCCGGGCGAACAGGTCGTCGGCTGAGGTGGCGTCCCTGATCGCGCGCAGCTGGGCGATGAATCCGGCTTTGATGCGGTCGGCGAACGCCGCCCCGGGCTGCATCGTGGCGCGATCCAGCAGCCACGAGTCGCGCGGCATGATCCAGGTCAGCCGCTGCGGTGCCACGCCATGGCCGAGCAGCCACAGGCAGGTGTCGATGCCCGTCTTGCCGGCCCCGACGATGACGTAGCGCTCGTGGGCGCCGCGACCGGGCAGGTCGTTGGGGGGGACGCAGACGGTGCCGGGCGCGACCGGATACGGCGGCGGGCGCATTGCGGGCACCATCACTCGCATGTAGGTGGCATCCACCACGCGGCGAGCCACGTCGACGGTGTACTCGTCGCCGGCCAGCGTGGCGAAGCGGCCCGCACCGAGGTACTGGCTCATCGGGAAATAGCGGACCCGCCCGGTCGGCATTAGCTGCTGGCGCATGACGTGGTCGTAATAAGCACAGACTTCTCCGGCCGTTGCCAGCTCGTAGAGCCCCTGGTTCCAGCCGGCCTGGTCGATGGTGTCGCGGCCCAGCCGCAGCGAGCCGACCCCGTAGAACACCGACGGCTGATGCAAGCGGACGAACGGGTAGGCGGTGGTCCAATGCCCACCCGGCGCGTCGTTGCGGTCCACCACCACGACGCTGGCCTCCGTCGCTGAAGTCTCTGTGACCAGCGTGTCGACGAACGCCATGCCCATGGCACCCGCGCCAATGACCAGGTAATCGGCCTCGATGGTCTGCATACGGCTCAACGCTAACCCGCGTTGTCAGCGCAGGTAACCCACCTTGCCAAGGTCAGAACGCGGTTACTAGGATATGCAAGTATCCGCTTACGCACTGGCACAAGACCCAAGGGCACCCCATGACCACACAGATCCCGCACTTCATCGACGGGAAGCGCGTCCCCGGCCAATCCACTCGCACGGCCGATGTCTTCAACCCCAGCACCGGCGAGGTCCAGGCGAAGGTCCCGATGGCGTCGGCGGCCGATGTCGACGCGGCGGTCGCCTCGGCCGTCGAGGCCCAAAAGGGTTGGGCCGCAACGAACCCGCAGCGCCGCGCGCGGGTGATGATGAAGTTCATCGAGCTGGTCAACAGCAACATGGACGAGCTGGCCGAGCTGCTTTCCCTCGAACACGGCAAGACGGTGCCCGACGCGCGCGGCGACATCCAGCGCGGCATCGAGGTGATCGAGTTCGCCATCGGAATCCCCCACCTGCTGAAGGGTGAGTACAGCGAGGGCGCCGGCCCGGGCATCGACGTCTACTCGCTGCGCCAGCCGCTGGGCGTGGTCGCGGGCATCACCCCGTTCAACTTCCCGGCGATGATCCCGCTGTGGAAGGCCGGGCCCGCGCTCGCCTGTGGCAACGCGTTCGTGCTCAAGCCGAGCGAGCGCGACCCGTCGGTGCCGGTGCGGCTGGCCGAGTTGTTTCTCGAGGCGGGTCTGCCGCCCGGCGTCTTCCAGGTCGTCCACGGCGACAAGGAGGCCGTCGACGCGATCCTGCACCACCCCGACATCAAGGCGGTCGGCTTCGTCGGCAGCTCCGACATCGCGCACTACATCTACTCGACGGCCGCGGCCAACGACAAGCGCTCGCAGTGCTTCGGCGGCGCCAAGAACCACATGATCGTGATGCCCGACGCCGACCTCGATCAGGCCGTCGACGCGCTGATCGGCGCTGGCTACGGCAGCGCCGGCGAGCGCTGCATGGCGATCAGCGTCGCGGTGCCCGTCGGCGAGCAGACCGCGGATCGGTTGCGCGCCAGGCTGATCGAGCGGATCAACAACCTGCGCGTCGGACACAGCCTGGACCCCAAGGCAGACTACGGCCCGCTGGTCACCGAGGCCGCCGTGGCCCGGGTGCGCGACTACATCGGCCAGGGCGTGGCCGCCGGTGCCGAATTGGTCATCGACGGCCGCGAGCGCACCAGCGACGACCTGGCCTTCGGTGATGCGAACCTGGAGGGCGGCTTCTTCATCGGGCCCACCCTGTTCGACCACGTCACCACCGACATGTCGATCTACACCGACGAGATCTTCGGCCCGGTGCTGTGCATCGTGCGCGCCCACGACTACGAGGAGGCGTTGCGCCTGCCGTCGGAGCACGAATACGGCAACGGTGTCGCCGTGTTCACCCGCGACGGGGACGCCGCGCGTGATTTTGTGGCACGCGTCGAGGTGGGCATGGTCGGTGTCAACGTGCCGATCCCGGTGCCGGTGGCCTATCACACCTTCGGCGGCTGGAAGCGCTCCGGCTTCGGCGACCTCAACCAGCACGGCCCGGCGTCCATCCAGTTCTACACCAAGGTGAAGACCGTGACGTCGCGGTGGCCATCCGGCATCAAGGATGGCGCCGAATTCGTCATCCCGACAATGGATTAAGGTCATGTTCGCCCTGAACGACGACGAACGAGTCATCACCGAGACAGCAGCGGCGTTCGCCGCCAAGCGGATTGCTCCGTACGCCCTGGAATGGGAAGCGGCGCAGCACTTCCCGACCGATGTCTTGCGGGAAGCCGCCGAGCTCGGCATGGCGGCGATCTACTGCCGCGATGACGTCGGTGGCAGCGGGCTGCGTCGCCTCGACGGGGTGCGGATCTTCGAGCAGCTGGCCATCGCCGATCCCACCACCGCCGCGTTCCTGTCCATCCACAACATGTGTGCCTGGATGATCGACAGCTTCGGCACCGACGAGCAACGCAAGGAATGGATTCCGCGGCTGGCGCCGATGGACGTCATCGCCAGCTACTGCCTGACCGAGCCCGGCGCCGGGTCCGATGCCAGCGCGTTGAGCACCCGCGCGGTCGCCCACGGTGGCGACTACGTGCTCGACGGCGTCAAGCAGTTCATCTCCGGCGCGGGCGCTTCGGATGTTTACCTGGTGATGGCCCGCACCGGCGGCCCAGAAAAGCCCGGACCGCGCGGCATTTCCGCCTTCATCATCGAAAAGGGCACGCCGGGAATGAGTTTCGGTGCTCTTGAGGAGAAGATGGGCTGGCACGCCCAGCCCACCGCACAGGTGATCCTGGAGGGCGTGCGGGTTCCCGCCGACGCAATGCTGGGCGGTGCCGAGGGCGAGGGCGCCGGTTTCGGCATCGCGATGAACGGCCTCAACGGCGGCCGGCTCAACATCGCGGCGTGCTCGCTCGGCGGTGCGCAGTCGGCCTTCGACAAGGCCGGGGCGTACGTGCGCGAGCGCCACGCGTTCGGCTCCGCACTGCTCGACGAGCCGACCATCCGCTTCACCCTGGCCGACATGGCCACCGGGCTCGAAACCTCACGACTGATGTTGTGGCGGGCAGCAAGCGCATTGGACGCCGGCGACCCCGACAAGGTCGAGCTGTGCGCGATGGCCAAACGCTACGTCACCGACACCTGCTTCGACGTCGCGGACAAGGCGCTGCAACTCCACGGCGGCTACGGCTACCTGCGCGAGTATGGTCTGGAAAAGATCGTCCGCGATCTTCGGGTTCACCGAATCCTCGAGGGGACCAACGAAATCATGCGGGTGGTCATCGGCCGCGCCGAGGCCGGCCGTTTCCGGGCCACCGCTTAGGAAGGCAGCAATGACGGAGCATCTGACGGTGGCGTTCCTGGGGCTGGGCAACATGGGCGCGCCGATGGCGACCAACCTTGTTGCCGCCAACCACGCGGTGCGCGGGTTCGACCCGGTGCCGGCGGCCCTGGCCGCGGCGACCGCGGCCGGCGTCACCGGTTTCGACAGCGCCGCCGAAGCGGTGGCCGGCGCGGACGTCGTCATCACGATGCTGCCCAACGGCGAGTTGGTCAAACGCTGTTACGCCGAGGTGCTGCCGGCCGCGCGAGCCGGCGCGCTGTTCATCGACAGCTCGACAATCTCGGTCAGCGACGCCCGCGAAGTGCATGCGCAGGCCAAGGAGCACGGTGTTGCGCAGCTGGACGCCCCGGTATCCGGCGGGGTGAAAGGCGCTGTCGCCGGAACGCTGGCATTCATGGTCGGCGGCGAGGAAGACGCGGTGCAGCGGGCCCGCCGGGTGCTGGAACCCATGGCGGGCAAGATCATTCACTGCGGTGCGGCCGGTGCCGGGCAGGCCGCCAAGGTGTGCAACAACATGGTGCTGGCCGTACAGCAGATCGCGATCGGCGAGGCCTTCGTGCTCGCCGAGAAGCTCGGGCTGTCGGCGCAATCGCTGTTCGACGTGATCACCGGCGCGACCGGCAACTGCTGGGCGGTGCACACCAATTGCCCGGTGCCGGGCCCGGTTCCGACGTCACCGGCCAACAACGACTTCAAGCCCGGATTCGCGACCGCGCTGATGAACAAGGACCTGGGGCTGGCGATGGACGCGGTGTCGTCGACGGGCTCGTCCGCGCCACTGGGCACGCACGCCGCCGAGATCTACGCTGCGTTTGTCGCGTCCGACGCCTCTCACGGCGCCCTGGACTTCAGCGCGGTGATCGAGGCATTGCGGTAATACTCGCCCGGCTGGACGCACGGTCTCGCGCAATACGGTTGTCAGAAAGGAGCATTCGATGATCGAAGTGCTGGACGACATGCCGGCGGGAGTCACCGGCATCCGCGTATCGGGCCGGTTGAACGGTGACGATCTGCGCGACTTCAAGCCCGCCATGGAAGAGCTCGTGAGCGGTGACGAGATCAGGATCGTGGAGGTCATCGCGCCCGATTACGAGGGCTTCGGGCCCGGTGGCCTGGTCGAGGACCTCAAGCTGGGCCTCGGCAGCGTTTTCAAGCATCATTCGGCGTTCAAGCGGATCGCGGTGGTGTCCGACAAAGAGTGGGTCGCCCACACTCTGCACGCGTTGGCCTGGATGGTGCCGGGTGAGATCGCCGTGTTCGGGCTCGACGACCTCGAGCGCGCCAAACAATGGGCCGCGGGCTAAAAGTCACCCGCGTTGCGGCGCAACGTTTCAATCGAGGACACCAGCGCCTGCGATTCCGCGGTTTCCATGCCGATGTCGGCGAACACCTGCTCGTTGAGCGTGACGGTGGCGTCCTCGACCGTGGACCGGCCCAGCTCGGTGAGCTGCACCAGCGTCGTGCGCCCGTCGGTGGGGTGCGGCACCCGCTGAACCAGCCCGTCGGCCTCCAGCCGGCGGATCGCGTGGCTGACGCTGGTGACGTGGACCTGCAGTCGGTCGGACGCCTTGGTGATGGGCAGCGCCCCGGTCCGGCTGAACGCGAGCAGCCGCAGCAACTCGTAACGCGAGAAACTCAGGTCATACGGCCGTAGCGCCGTCTCCACGCGCGCCAGCAGGATTTGATGCGCACGCATCACCGAGGTCACCGCGACCATGCCCTGCGACACATCCCCCCAGCCCGCACGTTCCCAGTTGGTGCGTGCGGCGGCGATCGGGTCGCGCTTCTTGTCGGGGGCCACCCCTTTTCTTACCGCACTCGCGGCAAAAGCGGGTCAACTGGCCCGATCCAGCGCGCGCCTATTTCCCGACCGCGGCCAGCACCGCGAGCGTGGATTCGCGGCTGCCCACGGTAATCCGCGCGCCACCGTCGGGATAGCAGCGCACCCGCAGCCCGCTGTCGGCGAACACCTCACTCCACGGCCGCCCGGTCTTCGACGGCAGATACATGAAATTCGCGTGGGCGTTGGTCGTGTATATCCCCAGCGCGGACAGCCGCATCCGCAGATACCGTCGCTCACAGGTGATCATCCGGATCCGTTGCAGCAGTTCGTCTTCAGCGTTGTAGGACGCCGCGACCGCCGGCAGGCTGGTCATCGCGATGCCGAACGGCAGCTGGTGTGACCACATCGTCGCCGCCAACTCGGGCGCGGCCACCCCATAGCCGATCCGCAGCCCGGCCAGCCCGTACGCCTTGGAAAACGTCCGTACCACCACCACATTGGGGAATCGACGCGCCAACGCCGACACCTCGACCCGGTGTTCGGGTGCGGCGAACTCGATGTACGCCTCGTCGAGCAGCACAATGGTGTCGCGATGCACCCGGCGCAGGAAGCGGAACAGGTGCGACGTCGGCTCCAGCGTGCCGGTGGGGTTGTGCGGCCGGCACACCACCACAACGCGGGCCCTCGCGGCCGCGTCGGCCAGCCGGTCCAGATCGTTGTGGCCGCCCTTGTTCAGCGGCACCGTCACCGGGTTCAGCCGCGCCATCTGCGCGATGATCGGGTAGCCGTCGAAGGTGGGAGCCGACATGACCATCGTGTCACCCGGAACGGTCAATGCCTGCAAAGCCTGCAGCACCACCCCCGTCGCCCCAGCGCCCAGCACCACCTGCTCCGAACCGACCCCGATGCGATTGGCGATCAGGTTGCGCAGCCGCTCGGGCAGGAACTCCGGATACCGGTTGGCCGCGTCGATGGATTTGACCAACACCGATCGCACCGCGGGAAGCGGCGGGAACGGATTTTCGTTGAGCGACAACGCCAGTGGATCGACGGCATGCGGAACCGCGTCATCGACCTCCACGGTGGCAGAGCTGACAAGTGGTTGCATCAGGCTCGTCCGCCCCAGCGCACCGCCGCCGCACCGGCGAAGTCGCCGGCCTGCCACCACTTACGCTGCGGGTCGAAGGAAAGGGTCATATCTCCCGCGTATTCGCCGAAGGTGCGGCATTCGACATCGAGAATCGGCGACTCGTCACCCACTCTGACGAGTCCGACCGCCGCCCCGTCACCGGGCACGGCCGACTGAGCCTTGCGGCGAATCGTCGGCTGATCGAAGAACTGACCGGCCGCGTTCTGCGCGATCGCGATCAGCGCGGTGTGCCCTTCACCGGAGGACAACAGTTTGCGGGCCACGTTGAGCGCCAACACAAACCCGAAGACCTGATCGATCGGCCGCGGTTCGAAAGCAGCGGGGCCCGATCGGTCGGCGTAGACGAATGCTTGCTGAATGTCCTTGGGCAGCAACAACACTGCAGGACCACCGGTGCGCGCCGCCGCGATGGCCCGGGACAGCGCCGCAGCGATGTCGGCCGGCCGCAACACCCGCTCGCAGGACACCGACACTGCGGAGAATACCGCTTCGGCGTTCAGGGATCCATTGTTGCCGCTGGTGTCCTGGAAGCTGCCGCGGCCATCCATGGTCGTCGGGGTCTGCCCGACCAAAGCCAACACCGGGACCCGGCTCGCAAGCGACTCCCCAAGTCCTGCAACAAGATTCAGCGCACCGCCGCCCGAAGTAGCGGCCACCACACCGAGCCCGGCGCCGCTGCGGCTGTAACCGTCGGCCATCGTGGCGGCGGAAAACTCGTGCTTGGCCAGGACCGCGGTGACCTCGGAGCGGAAATGTGCCGCGTCGTAAAGGTCTTCGATGTTGGCGCCATCCACTCCGAAGATGTGGTCGACACCGATTGACGCGAGGCATTCGACGATGTGGTCAACAACCCGGTGCTTCCGAGGCATCTGCTCACCTAAGTTCGATTGAGACGATGCCTAAGGCACGAGTCAGGTGAGCCGCCGGTTCACCTGAGAAGGTTTACAGCGAACGCTGCAACAAAACCTGACCACTGTCGGCGGCGACCACCTGCACGGCGGCGATCTGCTCGATCGGTGTCGAGATGCTCGCGGCGGGCGTCGCGGTGTGCCCGGGTTCGGCCACCCAGGTCGCCAGCCGGGTTTGGCTGCCGTCGCGACCGACCACAACCATCGCCAACGTGTCGTGGTGCGCATACGGCGGTGCCAGGCAGACGCACTTCAAGTTGATGGAGGTCCCCCAGTGCTGGCTGGAGATCTGCACCGTCGACGCCAGCAAGTTGGTACCCACCTGCGCCATCTCCGAGGAAGCGGCCACCGGCTGCGGCGGGGTCGCCGACGGGCTATGACCTTGAATGCCGACAAATACGCCGACCGCCAATACCGCGGCCGCGGCGGACGATGCCACCCAGGTGATCGCCCGCGTCCGGCGGCGGCGCCAGGCCACCTTCGCCAGCAACGACGGCAAGAGCTCGGGTGAGGGCTCCGGCGTCGCCGGTGGGAGATCGCCGGACTCCGCGATCGCCGCAACTTCTTCGCGATCGAGTTGCGAAAGCAGGGCCGGCACTCCACTGAGTTCGGCGACGGCGTCCCGGCAAGCCGGGCACTGCAGCATGTGCCCTTCGAATTCGCGGCGGTCGACGGACGACAGCGACCCCAGCACGTATGCGGCATCCCACATCGCGTAGCGGTGATTGTCACCCATGATCAGACCAAAGACCTCGTTGTCGCCGGGCGGGCCTACCCCCGGAATCGGCGTCTTCATTTCATCCATCTCCTGTCACCCTTCAAGCATTCGGAGCCGACGATCACACGGATTGGTGCCCCGAGAAGGCATCGCGCTGTCATCGAGTAACTCCGAGTTCCTGCAGAGTGAGCCGCAAAGCCCGCACGGCATAGTGTAGTCGCGACTTCACGGTTCCTTCGGCGATGTCAAGGTCTGCAGCAATCTGCGCGGTGGTCCATCCGCGGTAGTACGAGCGCTCGATAACGGCGCGGTGTTCCGCTGACAGTTGCGTCATCGCGTCGGCGATCAGCAGCCGGTCCAGCGCCGCGTTGACCTCGTCGGGCGTGGCCTGCTCGGGCGCTCCGTCTTCGTCGAGCGACCCGACCACATTGCGATACCGGGCGCTGCGGCGATCGTCGATGATCATGTTGCGGGCAACGGTGAACAACCAGGCACGCGCCGACCGCTCGGTGTCACCGACGACTTCCGGATGCTGCCAGGCCCTCAGCAGCGTTTCCTGAACCACGTCCTCGGCGTGGGCGGCATCGCCGGTCAGCCGCAGCGCATAGCGCCACAAGACCGCCGCGTGCTCGTCGTAGAGCGCCGTCATCAACGCAGCTTCTGCCACCCCCGAAGCCCGCCAAGTACCAGCGCCTCGAGCCACTCGATCACCTCCTGCCCATTGAAACGAGTGCAACAGGCGTTTAGTTCGAGATCAGCTCAACGTGAGAATGCGGGGCCCGTCCTCGGTGACCGCCACGGTGTGCTCCCAGTGCGCCGCCCGTGAGCCATCGGTCGTGGTGACCGTCCAGTCGTCGTCGAGCACCCGCGTCTTACCTGTGCCCAGCGTCAACATCGGCTCGATGGCCAGCACCGAACCGGAGGCCAGCAGCGGTCCGCGGCCCGGTACTCCCTCGTTGGGCAGGAACGGGTCCATGTGCATCTGCCGGCCGATGCCGTGGCCGCCGTAGCCCTCGACGATGCCGAACGCACGGCGGTGGCGAACCTCGGCCGCCCGCGTTCCCATTTCGATGGCGTGGGCGACGTCGGTCAACCGGTTGCCCGGGATCATCGCCGCGATGCCGGCTTCCAGCGACTCCCGGGTCGCCGCGGAAAGGGCCTCGTCGTTGGGATCGAGTGCCCCGATCCCGAACGTGATCGCGGCATCGCCGTGCCAGCCGTTCAGGACCGCACCGCAGTCGATGGAGACCAGGTCACCGTAGGCGAGGACTTCCGCGGCGGAGGGGATGCCGTGCACCACCCGGTCGTTGACCGACGCGCAGATCGACGCCGGGTAACCGTGATAGCCCAGGAACGACGGCGTCGCCCCGGCTTCCCGGATCACCGACTCGGCGATTCCGTCCAGGCTCAGCGTGGATACCCCGGCAACCGCGGCCGCGTGCACCGCCTGCAGGGCGTTGGCCACCACGGCGCCGGCCGCGGCCATCGCGTCGAGTTCGCCGGCGCTGCGCTGCGGCACTACCTTGCTTCTGCGCAGCCGCGCCAGCGCGCGCATCACTACTTGCCCAGCGCTCGCAGCGCGCGCGCGAATACCTCGTCCAACGATCCGATGGCGTCGATCGTCTTGAGTTCGTCGCGGTAGTACTCCAGCAGCGGCGCGGTCTCGTCGTTGTACACCTTGAACCGGTTGATGATGACGTCCTCGGTGTCGTCGGCGCGGCCGCGGCCCTTGAGGCGCTCCAGCAACTCGTCCTCGGACACCCGGAATTCCAGCACCGCGTCGATGTCGGTGCCGCGGCGTTCCAGCATTTCGTGCAGCGCTTTGGCCTGCTCGATCGAGCGGGGATAGCCGTCCAGGATGAAGCCGTTGGCGGTGTCAGGGTCGTTCAGCCGGTCGTCGACGAGCTGGTTGGTCAGGTCGGAGGGGACCAAGTCGCCCGCGTCCAGGTAGCGCTTGGCCTCCAGGCCGAGCTTGGTGCCCTGCCCGATGTTGCTCCGGAACAGGTCCCCGGTGGAGATCTGCGGAATGCCGAGCTTTTCGCTGAGTTTCTCCGACTGTGTGCCCTTACCCGCCCCCGGTGGCCCCAGCAAAACGACTCTCACTTGAGGAACCCTTCGTAGTTGCGCTGCATCAGCTGACTCTCGATCTGTTTGACGGTATCCAACCCGACGCCAATCATGATCAGAACCGCCGTACCGCCGAATGGCAGATTCTGCACCGTCCCGGCATTCCCGATCTGCAGGAACAGGTTGGGCAGCACCGCGATCGCACCGAGGTAGATCGAGCCCGGGAGCGTGATCCGGCTCAGCACGAAACGCAGGTAGTCGGCGGTGGGCTTGCCCGGCCGGATGCCGGGGATGAAGCCGCCGAACTTCTTCATTTCGTCAGCGCGCTCGTCGGGATTGAAGGTGATCGACACGTAGAAGTACGTGAAGAAGATGATCAGCCCGAAGTAGATGCCGATGTAGACCGGATCGCTCGGGTCCGACAGGTAGGTGCCGACGAACTTGTCCCACCAGCTGTTGCCCACACCTCCGCTGCCGCTGCGGATCAACTGGGTGATCAGGTGCGGGATGTAGATCAGCGACGAGGCGAAGATGACGGGGATAACACCGGCCTGGTTGACCTTGAGCGGCAGATACGTCGAGGTGCCGCCGTACATGCGCCGGCCCACCATGCGCTTGGCGTACTGCACCGGAATCCGGCGCTGGCCCTGCTCGACGAAGACCACGCCGACGATGATCAGCAGCGCGGCGAGCAGCACGGCGGTGAAGATCATCCCGCCGCGGCTGTCCAGGATCGTCTTGCCCTCGGACGGAATGCGGGCGGCGATGCCGACGAAGATCAGCAGCGACATGCCGTTGCCGACGCCACGCTCGGTGATCAGCTCACCCATCCACATCACCAGCGCCGCACCGCTCGTCATGACGAGCACGATGACGACCAGGGTGAAGATACTTTGGTCGGCGATGATGTCCAGCGAGCAGCCCTGCAGCAGGCCGCCGTTGGCCGCCAGAGCCACGATGCTGGTGGCCTGCAGGATGGCCAGCGCGATCGCCAGATAACGCGTGTACTGCGTCATCTTGGCCTGGCCGGACTGGCCTTCCTTGCGTAATTCCTCGAACCGTGGAATGACCACGGTGAGCAGCTGCACGATGATGCTCGCGGTGATGTAGGGCATCACGCCCACCGCGAACACGGTGAGCTTGAGCAGCGCGCCGCCGGAGAACAGGTTGATCAGCGAATAAATCTGCCCAGCTTCGCCACCGCTGGCCTCTTTAATGCACTGCTGCACATTCGGGTAGTTGACGCCGGGCGACGGCAAAGCGGCGCCGAGGCGATACAGCACGACAATGCCAAGCGTGAAGAGGATCTTCCGTCTCAAGTCGACTGTTCGCAGCGACGAGATGAAAGCCGAAAGCACTTCTATCCTCCTGCGCGGCCGGGGGTATTCCTGCGTTTACGCGCGCTCAACACCCGCAGGCCAGGACGTACGGCGTCACGCGTCAAATCGTGTACGAGACTAACAGCTGGTCGGAGTAGATCCTTAAAAGGGCGTCATGGAGCCGCACCAAAAGGGCTCAAAAAATTCAGGAAGCGGAC
The DNA here is from genome assembly GCF_059812735.1 of Mycobacterium sp. NGS40. Taxonomy (NCBI): domain Bacteria; kingdom Bacillati; phylum Actinomycetota; class Actinomycetes; order Mycobacteriales; family Mycobacteriaceae; genus Mycobacterium; species Mycobacterium sp. NGS40. Next base: position 545,776 of record NZ_JCALDG010000001.1, on the reverse strand, counting down.
AGCAACCAGGCGTAGAGTTTTGAAAGCTCGTTGCATTTGCTAAGTATCAAAGCTGGCTGCGGAGGATCGAGGAGCACGATGACACGCACTGACCAAGACAGTTGGGATCTGGCCTCGAGCGTCGGCGCCACGGCCACGATGGTCGCCGCGGCCCGCGCGGTGGCCAGCAACGAGGACAACCCGATCATCAACGATCCATTCGCGGGACCGTTGGTGCGGGCGGTCGGGCTGGACTTCTTCACGCGGGTGGTCGACGGCAAGCTGACCACGGCCGAGACGCCCGAGGGCGGCCTGGGCGACCTGCAGGTCGAGACCGACTCGATCGCGGTGCGCACCCGCTTCTTCGACGATTTCTTTCGAGACGCCGCTCGTGACGGCATCCGCCAGGCGGTGATTCTGGCCGCCGGACTCGACGCGCGCGCCTATCGGCTGTCCTGGCCGGACGGCAGCGTCGTTTACGAGGTGGATCAGCCCCAGGTCATCGAGTTCAAGACCACCACAATGTCCAGCCTGGGCGCCCTACCGTCCGCGGAGCGACGCACCGTCAGCATCGACCTTCGCGACGACTGGCCAATGGCCTTGCGCAGCAGCGGGTTGACGTCACCCAGCCGACGTCGTGGAGTGCCGAGGGGTTACTGATGTATCTGCCCCCGGATGCCCAAGACCGGCTCTTCGACAACATCACCTCGCTGTCGGCACCCGGCAGCATGCTGGCCACCGAGTTCCATCCGCCCTCGGAGACGACGATGTCCGAGCGTGCGCAGGAGTTCAACCAGCGCTGGCTCAATCTGGGCTGCGACATCGACCTGTCGCAATTGTTCTTCGACGGCGACCGCAGCGACGTCGTCGAGTACCTGAGCGACCACGGCTGGCAGGTGAGCTCGCGGCCACGGCGCGAACTTTTCGCCGACTACGGCCGCGATTTCCATGACAGCGAGGCCCTGTCCCAACTGCGCAACATCGTCTCGGTTACCGCCACTCTCGGTTAGGAGCGCAGGCATGACGAGCACCGAGAGCAAGCGATTCGACGGAGACAGCTGGGATTTGGCGTCCAGCGTGGGAGCCACCGCCACCGCGGTGGCGGCCCGCCGGGCGATGGCATCCAAGGGCCCCGATCCGTTGATCGACGATCCCTTCGCCGAGCCGCTGGTCAATGCGGTCGGGGTGGACGCCTTCATCCGGATGATGAACGGCGAGGTCGAACTCTCCGAGGACGATCCGGCGTTCACTACGCAGCGGCTCAGCGAAGGCATGGCCGTGCGAACCCGGTACTTCGACACCTTCCTCCTCGATGCCGCCGAAGCGGGGGTGCGCCAGGCGGTGATTCTCGCGTCCGGGCTGGACACCCGCGGCTACCGGTTGCCGTGGCCGGACGGAACCGTGCTCTACGAGATCGACCAGCCGCAGGTGATCGAGTTCAAGACCCGCACCCTGGCCGGCCTCGGCGCGGCCCCGACCACCGAGCGCCGGACGGTGGCGGTGGATCTGCGCGACGACTGGCCGGCCGCGTTGCGCAGCAACGGATTCGACTCGACGCAGCCGACCGCCTGGATAGCCGAGGGCCTGCTCGGCTACCTGCCGCCGGACGCCCAGGATCGCCTGTTCGACAACATCACCGAGCTGTCTGCGCCCGGCAGCCGGATCGGTACCGGTTACGTCCCCGACATGCGTGACCGTGTCGAAAAGCGGGGTCGCGAGATGAGCGAACGGTGGCGCCGGATGGGCCTGAATCTGAACTGGTCCGAACTGGTTTACACCGGCGAGCGCAATGACGTATCGGCCTACCTCACCGAGCGGGGCTGGCAGACGACGGTGCGTAGCACTCCGGAGATGTACGCGCACAACGGTTTTGAGTTTCCCACCGAACCGTCCATGGTGGCGTTCGGCGACATCAGATACTTGTCCGCAACGCTGGGGGGTTGAGCGTGGCACGCACCGATCAAGACACCTGGGACCTGGCGTCGAGCGTGGGGGCGACCGCGACCTGGGTCGCCGCCTGCCGCGCTCTTGCCGGCAAGGGCCCGGACGCGCTGATCGACGACCCGTTCGCCGATCCGCTGGTGCGCGCGGTGGGTGCGGATTTCTTCATCCGAGTGCTCGACGGCGAAATCACCGATGAGACCGGCGGTCTGGACCCCGACGCGGACCCCGATGCAGAATTCAATCTGCGGCGAATGGTCAACATGATGGCCGTGCGCACTCGGTATTTCGACGACTTCTTCACCGACGCCACCGCCGCGGGTGTGCGCCAGGCGGTGATCCTGGCCGCGGGCCTGGACTCGCGTGCCTATCGGCTGGATTGGCCCGCGGGCACCGTCGTGTACGAGGTTGATCAACCGGCGGTCGTCGAGTTCAAGACCACCGCGCTGTCGAACCTGGGCGCCGAACCCACGGCCCAGCGCCGGACCGTTGCCGTCGACCTGCGCGACGACTGGCTAAACGCGTTGCGCCAAGCAGGTTTTGACGAGACAAAGCCCGCGGCGTGGAGCGCCGAGGGACTGCTGATGTACCTGCCGCCGGAGGCGCAGGATCGGTTGTTCGACGCGATCACCACGCTGAGCGCACCGGGCAGCCGGCTGGCAACCGAATACCACCGCGACGGCATGCCCCTGCTGGAGAAGCGTGCCAAGGCGATGGCCAAGCGCTGGGGACAATTCGGCTTCGACACCGACGTGTCCACGCTCGTCTATCACGGTGAACGCACCCCGGCCGCGGAATACCTCAGCGCTGCCGGCTGGCAGATAACGGCGCGCACCCGCGCCGATCAGTTCGCCAAGGCCGGGCTGCCCGTGCCGCCCGGCGAAGGACTCAAGGCGCTGGAGAACCACATTTCGGTGATTGCCACCTTGCCGTAGCGGCTACTCCGGTCTGGCCGCCGGCGCCCTAACCACCAATGGCACTGCGGGAAAGCACCACGCCAGCTCCGAGCGCGACTTGCGCAGGGCGGCGGTGCCGTAACCGTGCTTGCGGTGCTCGGGGTGAATCCAGATCCGCACGTTCACCTCGCCGGCGAGCAGCTCGCCGAACACCATTCCGACCTTCTCGCCGGAATCGATCGCGACGAACCAGGCGGCCTCTTCGTCGTCTACCCGCTTGAGGGCAGCACGGATCTCGTCGTCGATGTTCCCGGCGGGGACCCGAGAACCATCGCCGGCCTCGCCGATTTCCGCGGTGCGCGTTGCGAACAGGTCGCGGTCCTCGGCGGCGGAGAACGGCCGCAACTCCAGGCTCTCCCCCGAACTCGCCGGCCGCTCGCCGAGCGTGAAGCTCAGCTGCTTGTTCAGGTCTTCGAGTTCGGCGAGGATTTTGCGGCGCGAATCGATGGTGAGCTGCTCGAAGCACATGCCCATCACCGCTTCGGCGGCGGCGTGGGAGGTGTCGAGCAGTTTGACGATCCCCTCGACCGCGACTGCTTTGTTCTCCGACTCCACCACGACGTCGGCTATTTCATGCCGGCGTTCAAGAGCTTTCAGAAGGGCGTCTGCGATCTCTCTGCGGGCGGCTTTGCGGTCCTGGTCAGTCATTGCACCAGACTAGAACGCCAACCCGAGTATCGCGCTAGATCCTCGACTCTGGTCGGCGCGACGGGCACTCGCCCAGTGCCAGGAAACGCCGGTAGCGGTCCTGCACCGCGGCTGCCCAGGCGGGATCGGGGTCGACGATGCGCCCGGTGCAGGCCCAGCGGGCGGCATCGGCGATCGACGTTTCCAGCCCGGCCGCCATCCGGGCCAGGAAGGCCGCTCCCAGCGCCGCGCCCTCGGCCACCGCGGATACCTCCACCGGGCGGCCGGTGGCGTCGGCGATGGCCTGCATCCATGGCTGCAGCCGGGTGCCGCCGCCGGTGGCCACGATGCGCGACACCGGCGCTCCACTGAGTTCGATCAGCTGACGAACGACGAATCCCGACGCCTCGTAGGCGGCTCTGCGCAATGCGCCGGGGCCGTGGGTCAGGTCGATGCCGTCGAGCACGGCGCGGCGGTCCGGGTCGTGGAACGGCGTGCGTTCACCGCGAATGTAGGGCGACCACACTGGGATCCGGCGCGGATCGATCGTGGGGAAGGCGTCGGCGCGGTCGGCGGGTCCCAGGACGCGATCCACCCAGCCGAGAAACAGCCCGCCCGCGTTGCTGGCGCCGCCGATCTGGCTCTTGGGGGCCTTGGTGTGCGGAATGGTCCACAGCCCCGGCACCTGGCGGGCCTCGGGAATGGTGACCCACACGATCAGGGTGGTTCCGCACATCACCAGCACCTCGCCGTCGCGATCGGCGCCGGCCACCATCTGCTCGCACAGCGCGTCGACGGCACCCGTGCCGAGCACGGTTCGGGTCCCGGGTAGCTGCCCGGCCGCGGCGCCGATCGTCTCCACCCGCGGCAGCTGCGCCGGGGCGGCGCCGCGTTCGGCGCAGGCGGCCTGATTCCAGCCGGTGCCGTCGAACAGGGGGTACGAGGTGGCCGCGGTGGCGAAGTCGATGACCGCCTCGCCGGCCAGCGCGTGGTTGGCCACCGCCGGCGCCGGCCAGTACCCGGCCGCCCCGGGGGCTTCGGCGGCCGTCCAGCGCAGGAACTCGGCGGCTTCACCCAGCGCGGGAAGCGGCTGATCGCCGTCGACCCGGCCTCGCTCGTCGCCGTAGAGCAATCCCGGGGTAAACGGCCGGCCCGCGGCATCGACGGCGGTCAGCGAGGGAACCATCGCCGAAACGGCCACCGCGCGGGGCTCGGGCCCGGGAACCAACTGACGCACCTGATCGAGGGCGGCCACCGGGCCGCGCCGCCACGCCTCGTCGGCGTCGTGCTCGAGCCGGTTGGGCGCGGGCACCCGAACGTGATGGGGAATGCGCACCCGCGCCGTCACGCGGCCGTCGGCGTCGGCGGCGACCGCTTTGACCGCCGTTGTGCCGATGTCGATGCCGATTGTGACGCCGTTGCGTGACACGGGCGTCACCGTACGCCAGCATTGGCATTCGTGACATCAAGACCGCGCGCCCTGGTGACGGCCCCGCTGCGTGGTCCGGGGTTCGCCAAACTCCGCCGGCTGGCCGATGTGGTGTACGACCCCTGGATCGAGACGGCCCCGCTGCGGATCTACGGCCCCGAGCAGTTGGCCGAACGGATCACCGCCGAAGCCGCCGACGTCGTTGTGGTGGAGAGCGACTCGGTGCGTGGACCGGTGTTGGACCTGGGTCTGCGTGCGATCGCATCCACCCGCGGCGACCCCAACAACGTCGACATCGCCGGGGCCACCTCGGCAGGCATCCCGGTGCTGAATACGCCGGCCCGCAACGCCGATGCGGTCGCCGAGATCGCGGTAGCTCTGCTGTTGGCCGCCACCCGCCACGTGCTGACCGCTGACTCGGATGTGCGCAGCGGCAACACGTTTCGCGACGGCAGCATTCCCTATCAGCGCTTCCGGGGGTGGGAGATCGCGGGGCGCACCGCCGGGCTGGTGGGGCTTGGCGCCGTCGGCCGCGCGCTGCGGTGGCGGTTGACCGGGCTGGGCATGCGGGTCATCGCGCACGACCCGTATCACGACGAAGCCCGGCACAGCCTCGACGAACTGCTGAGCGAGGCCGACGTCATCTCGTTGCACGCACCGGTCACCGACGAGACCACCGGGATGATCGGCGCGAAGGAATTCGCCGCGATGCGCGACGGCGTGGTTTTCCTCAACACCGCCCGCGCGCAACTGCACGACACCGACGCGCTCGTGGACGCGCTGCGCAGTGGCAAGGTGGCCGCGGCGGGCCTGGACCATTTCGTGGGCGAGTTTCTGGCGACGGACCACCCGCTGGTCGGTATGCCCAATGTCGTGCTGACACCGCACATCGGCGGGGCCACCTGGGACACTGAGGCACGGCAGGCGCAGATGGTCGCCGACGATCTGGAAGCGTTGCTGTCCGGCAACACGCCCGCCCATATCGTCAACCCGGAGGTGCTGGGGTCATGATGTTCGTCGACAACCTGGAAACCGCGGTGCTGGACGCGGCCAAAGACATGCTGCGTCGCGGGCTCGTCGAGGGCACCGCCGGCAACATCTCGGCACGACGCCGCGACGGCAACATCGTGATCACCCCCTCGTCGGTCGACTATCGCGACATGGAGCTCGACGACTTGGTGCTCATCGACCCGCAAGGCGCCGTGCAGCACGCAAAGGACGGCCGGGCGCCATCGTCGGAAATGCAACTGCACCTGGCGGCCTATCACGCATACGACGACATCGGCAGCGTGATCCACAGTCATCCGGTGTGGGCGACCATGTTCGCGATCGCGCATGAGCCGATTCCGGCCTGCATCGACGAATTCGCGGTCTACGTCGGCGGCGACGTCCGGTGCGCCGACTACGCCGCGTCCGGAACCCCCGACGTCGGGGTCAACGCGGTCAAAGCCCTGGAAGGCCGCGGCGCCGCCCTGATCGCCAACCACGGCCTGGTCGCGGTGGGACCCCGCCCGGACAAGGCCCTGCACATCACCGCCCTCGTCGAGCGCACGGCTCAAATCGTTTGGGGTGCAAGGTCTCTCGGTGGTCCGGTGCCGATTCCCGAAGACGTGAACCGCAACTTCGCCGGTGTCTACGGCTACCTGCGCACCAACCCCCGATGAGCCGCGTGCGTCTCGGCCGCGCCTGCGTGGCGCGTATCGTGGAATTCCAGTTCGAGTTGGGGACAAAGTCTTTCGCGCACACCCCGCTTGACGGCTGGCACGACAACGCCGACCTGCTGGTGCCCGACTTCTTCGACCCCGGCACCGAGAAGTGGCGCATCGCGGTGCAAAGCTGGGTCGTCGAGGTCGACGGGCTGACCGTCGTCGTGGACACCGGCGTGGGCAACGACCGTCAGCGCCCGCACATGCCGCCGCTGGATCAGCTGAACACCGCGTTCCTCACCGCGTGGGAGTCAGCCGGCGTCGACCGCGCCGCGGTGGACGTGGTGATCAACACCCACATTCACTCCGACCACGTCGGGTGGAACACGATGCTCGACGGCGACGTGTGGGTCCCGACGTTCCCCAACGCCCGATACCTCGCGCCCGCAGCCGATTACCGTTACTTCGCCCCCGACGGGCCGGTGGCGCGGCGATCGCCGCGCACCGAGCAGGAGGCGACCCAGCAGCGCGGTGATCAGTTGGTGTTCGCCGACAGCGTGCTGCCCATCGACGAGGCCGGACAGCTCGTCTGCTGGTCGGACGACTACCAGATCAGCCCGTCACTGCGCCTGCGGCCGGCCGCGGGACACACCCCGGGCTCGTCGGTGCTGTGGCTGGATGCGGGAGTGCCCACGGTCTTCGTCGGCGACATCACGCACAGCCCGTTGCAGGTGCGCCGTCCGGCCGACCCCTGCGCGTTCGACGTCGACGCCGCGGCTGCCGCGGCGACCCGGCACCGGATCTTCACCGAGGCCGCGCAGGCACGCGCCACCGTGATCCCCGCGCACTATCCCGGCCACGGCGGCGCGTCGTTGCGCGCCGTCGACGACCGGTTCGAAGTCGACGAATGGTTGGAGATCGAAAGGCTATGACTTATCGGGTAGTTCAATGGTCGACTGGGAACATCGGCAAGCGAGCACTCGGTGCCCTGATCGATCGTGACGATTTCGAGGTCGTCGGCGTCCACGCGTTCGGGCCCGACAAAGTCGGTTGTGACGCGGGAGTTCTCGCCGAGCGTCCCCCGATCGATGTGTCCGCCACCGCGGATGTCGACGCGTTGATCGAGCTGGCACCGGATTGCGTGAACTACATGCCTCGCGTCATCGACTTCGAATTGGTGGACAGGCTGCTGCGCACCGGCATCAACGTGGTGACCACGGGAGACTTCCTGACCGGTTCGCACCACCCGGTCGAGCGGGCGGCGCTGCGGGAGGCGGCGCTTCATGGCGGCGCGACCTTTCTGGGAACGGGATTCGAGCCGGGGTTCATCAACGTCGTCGCTGGTTTCCTCACCGGCGCGTGCCGAAAAGTGGACAGCGTCAAGCTTGTTGAGACATTGGACTGCACCACCTATCCCGTGCAGGACGTATGGAAGGTGCTCGGATTCGGCAAGCCGCCGCGAGAGCCGGTGACGCACCTCGACCCGTCGGCACAACGCTACGGGCTCGGCTACTTCGAGACGCTCGACATGATCGCAACCATGCTCGGCGTCGAACTCGACTCCAAGGAAGCATTCGTCGAGCCCGCGGTGCTGACCCGGGATCTGGATCTGGGATGGGTTGAATACGCAGCCGGCACTGCCGGGGGCCAGCGCCGCACCTATCGCGGTCTGCGCAACGGCCGCCCGGTGATCGAGCTCGCGATTTGCTGGACGATGAGCAGCGACGCGCTGGATCCGCAATGGGAAGACCCCGAAGGTTTCAGCGCGGTGATCGACGGCGAACCGTATGTCGACGCGACGATCCGGTTCGGCCATCCGGGCCAAGATGCGATGACGGTGCTGATGGACAGCACCGCGATCGCGGCGGTCAACGCCATCCCCTTCCTCTGCGACGCGCCCCCTGGCATCATCACCCCAATTGATCTGCCGATCATGGGATCTCGCGGCGCAATGGCCTAGGCAGCGCGACGGCGCCAGTCCCGCGGCGGCATGCCGTGCTCCCGGGTGAACTGCCGGCTGAAGTAACCGGGATCGAATACCCCGACCCGCCGGGCGATCTCGGCGACCGGAAGATCCGTTTCCTCCAGCAAGGTGCGCGCTTGCGCCATCCGGCGTTCGATGATCCACTCACCCACGGTGCGTCCGGTGCGGCGGCGCACCACCGTGGTGAGATGCCCCGGCGTGATGCCGAGTTCGCCGGCCACGTCGCGCAGCGACAACGCCTCGCCCTTACGGCGGTCGAGCACCGCGAACACGTCGGCCAGCAGCGGTTCACCGCTGCGCTTGAGATCGGCCACCACATCACGGGCCAGCCGCGCGAGCTCGATCAGCAGTAGCGTCAAGTGCGCCAGGGCCGCCTGTCGATGGCCCTCCTGCCGGGCAGTGAGTTCGGCTTCGATCGATCGGATCGAGTTGTCCCACATGGGTCGTCGGTCCTGAGGTATCTCCAGGCGCAAAACCCCACCGGAAAATCCGTGCAGAAAGGGGAAGAGCAGCGGGTGCCCCCGCCAGGCCGGCCACGGCGAGCGGCCGTCCAATCCGAGCGCGGCGGGATCGAAGAACACCGCGACTCCGGCATCCAAGTCTTCCAGCTGCGCCGGGTCGAGCACCTCGCCGGCCGCGGCCACGTAGACCAGGCCCGCCGCGGGCACGTACCACAGCGCCGGGAAGTCGTGAATGTGACGGCCCCGCTCGCCGAGATCGCCCATGTGGCGGTGCAGCGACACCGGAGACATGTTCGGATCGGTGCGATATTGATAGATCGGGACACCGGCGCGGTGGCCGACCAGCCGGGGTGCCTGCGTCATGATTGCAAAATATAGTCCTATTTTTGGCGATGATCACCTAATTGCACAGTGGCCCAGCCGTCCACTATGGAGCACATGACTAAACATCATCCACATGACTACCTGCCTGCTACGGGTCACGCTGCTTTTCTGCCCGCGTACGACGTGATCGCCCGGGTCATGGGCCTCGACAGCGTCTATCGGCGGCTCATCACTCAAGCCGACATCGCCGACGGTCAGCGCGTCCTGGAGATAGGTTGCGGCACCGGCAATCTCGCGATTCGCGCCAAACGTGCCCAGCCTTCGGCCGACGTGACCGGGTGCGACCCGGACCCCCGAATGTTGGCGGTCGCGAGGCGCAAGGCCGCCCGACTGGCCGGCATTCGGTTCGAACAGGGTTATGCCGAGCGGCTTCCTTACGCCGACGGCGAATTCGACCGGGTCCTGTCGTCGATGATGCTGCACCACATCAACGACGATGCGAAGCCGGCAGCGGCAGCCGAAATATTTCGGGTGTTGCGTCCCGGCGGCAGGCTGCACCTGGTGGACATCGGCGGCGAGGAGACCAGCGGCGGCTGGCTGGCACGGCTTATCCGGCACAACCCGCACGCGGTCGGCAACCTCGGCGACGCGGTGCCCAGACTGCTGCGCGCGGCGGGATTCGACTGCACCGAAGTCGCCACCTCGCGGCAACGCATCGTCGGCCAACTCACCTACTACCAGGCCACCCGGCCCGCTTAGGCGCAAGACTGACCTGCGTCGCGTACGCCATTCGTCAAAGTCGCCCCGAATCGCGGGAAGCGTACAGTGGTGGAGCTTGTTATATCAGCTAAGTATTAGCGAAGGTAAGCTAAATACATCCTATTGAGGGGGCACCTGAATGACTTCTTCCACCAGATACGACGGCGACACCTGGGACCTGGCGTCCAGCGTCGGGGTCACGGCCACGATGGTCGCGGCCGCGCGCGCGATCGCGTCCCGCGCCGAACGCCCGCTGATCAACGACCCGTTCGCCGAACCACTGGTCAAGGCTGTCGGCGTTGATCTACTCTCCCGGCTGGCCAGTGGCGAACTGGACCCCGCCGAGCTGAACGACGTCCACGACGGCGCGGCGGGATCGGCCGGCGCGATGTCGCGGATGGCCGACAACATGGCCGTGCGCACCAAGTTCTTCGACGAATTCTTCACCGACGCCACGAAGGCCGGTATCAAGCAGGTTGTGATCCTGGCGTCCGGGCTCGACTCCCGCGCCTACCGGTTGGCATGGCCCGCCGGCACGGTGGTCTACGAGGTAGACCAGCCGCAGGTCATCGAATTCAAGACCAAGGCGCTGGCGAACCTGGGCGCCGCACCGACCGCCGATCGCCGGGTGGTGGCCATCGACCTGCGCGACGACTGGCCCACCGCGCTGCGCACCGCCGGCTTCGACCCGGCCCAGTCCGCGGCATGGAGCGCCGAAGGCCTGCTCGGCTATCTGCCGCCGGAGGCCCAGGACCGGCTGCTGGACACCATTACCGCGCTGAGCGCGCCGGGCAGCCGGCTGGCCACCGAGAGCGCGCCCAACCCGGAGCCCGGTGAAGAGGACAAGATGCGCGAGCGCATGCAGACCATCGCCGAACGGTGGCGTGCGCACGGGTTCGACCTGGACATGGCGGGTCTGGTCTACCTCGGCGACCGCAACGAGGCGGTCGACTACCTGGCCGAACGCGGCTGGCGCCTGCAGAGCAGCAGCATCCGGGAGTTGTTCGCGGACAACGGCTTCGAACCCCTTGTGGACGATGACATGCGGATGGGCGAGATGCTCTACACCAGCGGCACCCTGCAAAAGAAAGCGAAATAGATGAGCACTGACTCAGGACGTACCGAAGGCGACAGCTGGGACCTGGCCAGCAGCGTGGGAGCGACGGCCACCATGGTCGCCGCGTCCCGCGCCGTGGCTTCGCAGGGACCCGACGCGCTACTTGACGACCCCTACGCGGATCCGCTGGTGCGGGCCGTCGGGCTGGATGTCTTCGTCCGGGTGATCGACGGCAAGATCGATTTCGAAGACGACGCGCTGCTCAACCGCCAGGCGCGGATCCATCAGATGACGGTGCGCACCCGGTTCTTCGACGACTTCTTCACCAGCGCAACCGAAAACGGTGTGCGGCAGGCGGTGATCCTGGCGTCGGGTCTGGACACCAGGGCCTATCGGCTCGCGTGGCCGGCCGGCACGGTGGTCTACGAGATCGACCAGCCCCAGGTCATCGCGTTCAAGACCGACACACTGGCCGGTATCGGCGCCGAGCCGAGTGCGCAACGCCGTACCGTCGCGATCGACCTGCGCGACGACTGGCCCGCGGCGCTGCGGGCGGCCGGCTTCGACGTCACCCAGCCGACCGCCTGGAGTGCGGAAGGACTGCTGCCCTACCTGCCGCCGGAGGCCCAGGACCGGTTGTTCGACCACATCACCGCGCTGAGCGCGCCGGGCAGCCGGGTCGCCACCGAGCATGTGCCCGACCCCAACGCGTTCACCAACGAGCGCTTGCAGCAGATCAGCGACCGGTGGCGCAGCTTCGGGTTCAACCTGAACGCGGCCGACCTGTTCTACCAGGGCGAGCGCAGCGTCGTGGTGGACTATCTGAACACGCACGGCTGGCAGGTAGAGGCGCATTCGGCCAAGGAACTGTATGCCCGCAACGGGTTTGAGTTTCCCTCCGACGAGATGACGGCCGCCTTCGGCGACATGAGCTATGTGGACGCGACGCTGAAGTAGGGCTTGGTTAGGGTCGTCTCATGCCTCGCGCACACGACGATAATTGGGATCTGGCGTCCAGCGTGGGCGCGACCGCAACCATGGTCGCGACCGGGCGCGCCATGGCGACGAAGGATCCCCGCGGTCTGATCAACGATCCGTTCGCCGAGCCACTCGTGCGCGCGGTCGGGGTGGATTTCTTCATCAAGATGATGGACGGCGAGCTCGACCTGTCGGCCATCGAGAACGCCACGCCGATCCGCATGCGGTCGATGGTCGACGGGATGGCGGTGCGTACGAAGTATTTCGACGACTACTTGCTCAGCGCCACCGCCGCCGGCGTGCGCCAGGTGGTGATCCTCGCGTCCGGGTTGGACTCGCGCGCCTACCGGTTGCCGTGGCCCGCCGAGACGGTGGTGTACGAAATCGACCAGCCACAGGTAATCGATTTCAAGACAACCACTTTGGCCGATATCGGGGCTAAGCCGACCGCTATCCGGCGCACCATTCCGATCGATCTGCGCCAGGACTGGCCGGCCGCACTTCGGGCCGCCGGGTTCGACGCCACCACGCCGACCGCGTGGCTGGCCGAGGGGCTGCTGATCTACCTGCCGCCCGAAGCCCAGGACCTGTTGTTCGACAACATCACCGCCCTGTCCGTGCCGGGCAGCACGATCGCCACCGAATTCGTCCCGGGCATCGTGGATTTCGATGCCGATCGGGTGCGCGAGATGTCGGGCTCCTTCCGGGAGCACGGCGTCGACATCGACATGGCGTCGCTGGTGTACGCCGGGCAGCGCAACCACGTCGTCGACTATCTGGGCACTAAGGGCTGGACCGTCGAGGGCGTCACGCGCACGGAGTTGTTCGGCCGAAACGGCCTCGAGGTGCCGCCGCCGGAAAACGATGACCCGCTCGGCGAGATCATCTTCATCAGCGGCCGGCTCGACGGCTAGAGGCGATCGCAAGCGCGGCGTAGCCGGGCGCGTGGGGGGCACCTCCCGCTTGCGGGGGAGGGTCGCCTCCATCGAGCTAGAAGCGCGACTCCCCCAGCCACAACACGCTGGCACCGCTGACCGCCTGCTCGAGGTTCTCCACCACCGCGGCAACCGTGCGGCCGAGCAGTGCGCCCAGCGCCTCCGGCAGCGATGCGGCGGCCGGCTGCGAGGACGCCCGGGGGCGTACCAGCGCAAGCAACGAGGATCCCGGGAAGTTGGCGATCCGCACATCGGCGTCCTCGTCCAGGCCGGCCAGGACCTTGGCGCGGCGCACCGCGGTGCCCAAGCCGCCGAGTTCGTCGACCAGGCCGCGTTCGAGTGCATCGGCTCCGGTCCAGACCCGCCCCTGGGCCACCGCGTTGACGGCCTCGGTGGTCAGGTTGCGACCGTCGGCCACCCGCTGCACGAAGTCGTCGTAGATCAGGTCAGCCTCGGCCTCTCGGTCGGCCCGCTGCTGCGCGGTGAAGGGCACATCGGTCGACCACGCGTCGGCATTGGCGTTGGTGCGCACCGCATCCGAGGACACTCCGAAGCGCTCCTTGAGATCGCGAAACACCAGCTTCCCGGTGATCACACCGATCGAACCGGTGATCGTGGCCGGACTGGCGACGATCGCGTCGGCGGCCATCGCGGCGTAGTAACCGCCGGACGCGGCGACCGAGCCCATCGATGCCACTACCGGCTTGCCGCGTTCGCGGGCCCGCGCGACCTCGCGCCAGATGGTCTCCGACGCGGTGACCGAACCGCCGGGGCTGTCGATCCGCAGCACGATCGCCGCTACCGAATCGTCGCGCGCGGCCTCCCGCAGGGCCACCGCGATCGTGTCGGCGCCGGCACTGGAGTTGCCGAACGGCAGGAACTGCGGGCCGCCGCGCCCGTTGACGATCGGCCCCTGCAGCGTGATCACGGCGAACGTGGGCTTGGGGCGGCGGCCGGGAATCGGCGGCGCCGGCGGCACCAGCCGTGACCGGGACGCGGCGGAATAACGCGTCAGATTGAGCCGCGGCGCCAGCTTTTCCGGGTCAGCCTCGGGGTCATCTTCGGCAGCCGAAACACCTTCCACGCCAATCAATTCCGCGATTCGCGCGTGAGCCTGATCACGGAAGCCGATCCGGTCGACCAGACCGGAGGACACCGCGTCATCACGCAGCAGCGGGGCCCGGTCGGCCAGGGCGTCGAGCCCTGCCGCGTCGATCTTGCGTGACTCGGCGATCCCGTGCCACACCTGGTCCTGCAGACTTGCCAGCATTCGGGTGACCGCTTCGCGATGGGCTTCGGTAAACCCCTCTTCGGTGAAAACGTTTGCCGCCGACTTGTATTCGCCTCTGGCGACGAACTCGGCCTCGATCCCCGCCTTGTCCAGCGCGGTGCGCAAGAAGGTCGCGTTGCTCGCGAAGCCGATCAGCCCGACGCTGCCCGACGGCTGCATCCAGACCTCGCTGAACGCCGAAGCCAGGTAGTAGGACAACGTCCCCGGGTAGGTTTCGGCCCAGGCCAGCGATGGCTTGACCGCGCTGAACGCGGCGATCGCCTCGCGCAGCTCCTGGACCGCGGCGGGCGGTGCGGCCGCCAGTTGCACGCGCGCGATCAGCCCGGCCACCCGGGAGTCCTCGGCGGCGCGGTGGATCGCGGCGACCGCCTGGCGCAGGGTTATCGGCCGCTCCGCCCCGGTGACGAACGCCATCGGGTCGAATCCCGCCGTCTCGGGCGGCACCGAACGCAGGTTGAATTCCAGCACGCAGCCATTGGGGACACCGTGGTGACGAGCCGTATCGACGCGCCCGGCCAGGGCACGCACGTCGTCGACACCGGGCAGCGGAGGCAGAAAGGCGAACATGCTCTGCAGCGTACCGATCGACGCCCGTAGGGTGAGTTCGTGAGGTTCTCGATCGCCATCCCGCAGTTCGACTACGACGTCTTCGACACCGAGGGGATGCGCTCCTATGTGATGCGCGCCGAAGAACTGGGATTCGAAGGAATCTGGACGCTCGAGCAAACCATCGGCCGCGGGCCGCTGCTGGCACCGCTGGAGCTGCTGTCGTACTGCGCGGCTTTCACCGAGCGACTGCGGCTGGGGGTGGCCGTGCTGGTGACGTCCCAGCACGAACCCCTGCAGCTGGCTTCGGCGGTGGCCACGGTCGACCGCATCAGTCACGGCCGGCTGGACATCGGTGTCGCACCGGGGCGCGGCGGGCCCACACTCGCGGCGTTCGGCGTCGAAAAGGACACGTTCATCTCGTATTTCACCGAGGGCCTGACCCTGATGAAGGCGGCATGGTCCGACGAGCCGACAGTGAACTTCCACGGCCGGTTCCGTGACGTCGCCGACCTGCCGTTCCAACCCAAGCCGGTGCAGCGTCCGCACCCGCCGATCTGGTTCGGCGGGATGGCCCCCAAGGCCTTGGCCCGGGCGGTGCGCCACGGGGACGCCTACATGGGCCCGGGCGCGTCGCCCACCGAAGCCTTCGCCGAAGCCGTCCCGATCGTGCGCCGCGAACTCGACGAACAGCAGAAGGACCCGGCCCACTTTCCGATCAGCAAGCGCGTATATCTGATGGTCGACGACGACGCCGCACGTGCCCGCGAGCGGGTGCTCGACGGGCTGGAGCGCACCTACAGCGGCGTGATATCCGGCATCGAGGCGGTTCCGGTGTCCGGAACGCCCGATGACGTCGTCCGTGGGCTCCAAGAGGTGCTCGACGCCGGCGCCCAGACCCTGTTGCTCAATCCCCTGGGCGCCGACGTCGCGGAGAACCGCGAGCAGATGGAACGCCTTGCCGCGGAAGTGATTCCGCAGCTCGGTTAGTCAGCGGCCAAGCTTCTTCCGCAGCCAGGCACCGATCTCGGCGATCGCGTCGTCGGTCTCGGGCACCCAGCCCGCGCCGATGATGAAGGAGTGCTGACCACCCTCGACTTCGCCCACCAAGACGTCGTTTCCGGCCGCTTCGAGGCGGCGGGCGAACTCGGCATCCTCACCCGCCAGCACTTCGTCGCCGCCCCAGAACACCGCGGTCGGCGGCAGTCCCGACAGGTCCGCGGCAAGCAGACTCACCCGGGGGTCGTCGAAACCGACCCCGGTGTCGTCCAGCCAGCATGACCGGAAGAACTCCCCGAGTGGACGCGACAGCAGCCGGTCGCGTTCGGCATTGCTCTCGTAGGTCCCGTTCGTCATCGTCAGGTCGACCCACGGGGAGATCGACACGATCGCACCCGGCAGTGCTGCTCCTTCGTCGCGCAGCGCGATCGCCAGGCCGACCGCGAAGTTGCCGCCGATCGAATGGCCAACGCTGGCAATGTTTTCCGGCCGATAACCCTGCTGCAGCAACCAGTTGTAGGCGGTGCGGACATCATCGACCTGGGCGGGGAATTTGTGTTCGGGTGAACGCCGGAAGTTGAGCACCAGGGATCGCGCGCCCGCCGCCTTCGCGATGTGCGCCGCGGCCTTGCGGTCGGAGTGCATGGACGCGACGACGGTGCCGCCCATGTGGCCGTGCAGCAACACCCGGTCCGGGTCACTGTCGACGGGGATGCACCACAGCGCCTCGACTCCGCCGGCGTCCACTTCGGCGTAGGTCACGCCCTCGGGTTCCTTGGTCGCCAGATGCATCGTCTCGATCACGTCGCGCACCGTGTCCAAGTCGAAGTTGGGGTTGGCGGACCGCGCGCTCAGGGCGCCAAAGAAGTCGGCGAACTCTTTCGCCTGCGTGCTGACCATCGGAGTGCCTCCCACTGGATTTATTGAATAACGATCGTTATCGTAACGGACGTTATCCTATAATGGGCTGAGTGTCAACCCGAAGGGAGGATCCGTGAGATACCCGCCAGATCAGAAGGCACGGGCGCGTGACGCACTCGTGCGGGCCGGCACCCGCTCGCTCAAGACGAGCGGATTCAACGGCATCGGCGTCGACGGACTGGCCGCCGCCGCGGGCGTCACGTCGGGCGCGTTCTATTCGAACTTCCCGAACAAGACGGCGATTCTCGAGGCCGTCATCGAGGCGGGGCTGGGTGAACCGTTCGTCACCGACACCGGCGCGATGACCCCCGACGAGGCGCGGGCCCAGATGATCGCGTTTCTCCGCGAATACATGAACACCGATCACAGCAACGATGTGGCGGGCGGGTGCGTGATGCCCGCGTTGAGCGCGGACGTATCTCGCGCTGAACCGCCCGTCAAAAAGGCCTATGAGCGCAAGATGGCCGCGCTGATCGACCGGATCGCCGAATTACTCGACGGAGAAGAGTCCGACCGCCGGCGACGGGCATGGAGCATCGTCGCCTTGATGGTCGGATCGGTCCTGATCTCGCGCGGCATGCCCGAGCAGAGCGAAAACCGAAGCGCAGTACTAGATTCCGCGCTCACCACGGCGTCCGCATTGATGGATGCGGAGTCCGCGGACTAAGAGACCTCGGTGGCCGAGCCGCCCGCGGCGGTGATCTTCTCGCGGGCGCTGCCGCTGAACTTGTGCGCGGAGACGTCGACCTTGACGGCCAGGTCGCCGTCGCCGAGGACCTTCACCAACGAGTTCTTGCGAACCGCGCCCTTGGCGACCAGTTCGGCGACGCCGATGGCACCGCCCTCAGGGAATAGCCGGCTGATGTCACCGACGTTGACGATCTCGTACTCGGTACGGAACCGGTTCTTGAATCCCTTGAGCTTGGGCAGTCGCATGTGGATAGGCATCTGACCACCCTCGAAGGTCACCGGCACGTTCTTACGTGCCTTGGTGCCCTTGGTACCGCGGCCAGCGGTCTTGCCCTTCGAGCCCTCACCGCGGCCAACGCGGGTGCGCGCCGTCTTCGACCCGGGGGCCGGCTTCAGGTCGTGCAGTTTGATGGTCATTTAGTCTCCTCCACCTCAACCAGGTGGCTCACCTTCGCGATCAGCCCGCGGGTCGCTGCGTTGTCCTCGCGGACCACCGACTGGCGAATCTTTCGCAGCCCGAGGGTGCGCAGGGATTCGCGCTGCTTCCAGCGCGCCCCGATGATGCCGCGCACCTGGGTGATTTTCAGCTGGCTCATTGCTGTGCCGTTCCTTCACGCGCTGCACTGGCGGCCAGCGCTTCACTTTCCCGTCGCGCCTTCAGCATTCCGGCCGGGGCGACATCCTCGATCGGCAGGCCGCGGCGAGCGGCCACCTCCTCCGGGCGCTGCAACAGCTTGAGCGCGGCCACCGTGGCGTGCACCACGTTGATCGCGTTGTCACTGCCCAGCGACTTGGCCAGGATGTCGTGCACCCCAGCGCATTCCAGCACGGCGCGCGCGGCGCCGCCGGCGATCACACCGGTACCGGGGCTGGCCGGGCGCAGCAGCACCACACCCGCGGCCGCCTCGCCCTGCACCGGGTGAGTGATGGTCCCGCCGATCAGCGGGACCCGGAAGAAGCCCTTGCGCGCCTCTTCCACGCCCTTGGCGATCGCGGCCGGAACTTCCTTGGCCTTGCCGTAGCCGACGCCGACCATGCCGGCGCCGTCACCCACGATGACCAGAGCGGTGAAGCTGAAGCGCCGTCCGCCCTTGACCACCTTCGAAACACGGTTGATCGCGACGACCCGCTCCAGGTAGTTGCTCTTGTCTCCGTCACGGTCACGGTCGCGGCCGCGGCCACCGCCGCCGTCGCGCCGACCCCGCCCGTCACGGGAGTCGCGGGAATCGCGGCCGTCACGGCTGTCCGGGGCGCCTTGCCCCCCAGCGGACTGCTCCGCCATTATGCGGTCCTTCCAGTTGTCATCAGAATTTCAATCCGTTCTCGCGCGCGGCGTCCGCCAGCGCGGCGATCCGTCCGCCGTAGCTGTAACCGCCACGGTCGAACACCACGCTGTCGATGCCGGCGGCCTTGGCGCGCTCGGCGATCAATTGGCCGACCCGCACACTGTGGGCCTTCTTGTCGCCGTCGAGTCCGCGAACATCGGACTCGATGGACGACGCGGCCGCCACCGTGGTGCCGGTGAGGTCGTTGACCAGCTGCACGTGAATGTGTCGCGCCGACCGGTTCACCACCAGCCGCGGACGCTCCGAGGTGCCGGAGATCTTCTTGCGCAGCCGGGCGTGCCTGCGCAGCCGCGCGACGCGGCGAGTCGCGGAGATGTTCTTGCCCACCGGCTTTTGCGTTTCAGCCTGTGTTTTCGCCATGGCTACTTACCTGTCTTTCCGACCTTGCGGCGGACCTGCTCACCCTCGTAGCGCACGCCCTTGCCCTTGTACGGGTCGGGACGGCGCAGGCGGCGGATGTTCGCCGAAATCTGGCCGACTTTCTGCTTGTCGATCCCGGTGACGCTGAACTTCGTCGGCGTCTCCACCGCGAACGTGATGCCCTCGGGCGCCTCGATCAACACGGGATGGCTGTATCCCAGCGCGAACTCGAGGTTGCGGCCCTTGAGCTGCACCCGGTAGCCGACCCCGAAAATCTCCATCTTGGTGGTGTAGCCCTCGGTCACGCCGGTGACCAGGTTGGACACCAGCGTGCGCGAAAGCCCGTGCAGCGAGCGGTTTTCCCGCTCGTCGTCCGGACGGTTGACCACGATCGCACCGTCTTCGCTGCGAACCACCGTGATCGGCTCGGCAACGGTCAGGTCCAGGCTGCCCTTGGGTCCCTTGACCGAGACCTTCTGGCCGTCGATCGTTACGTCGACTCCGGCGGGAACCGGAATCGGCTTCTTACCAATGCGCGACATGGTTACCCCCTCACCACACGTACGCGAGGACTTCGCCGCCCACGCCTTGTCTGGCTGCCTGACGGTCGGTGAGCAGACCTGACGACGTCGAGATGATCGCCACGCCCAGCCCGCCGAGCACGCGCGGCAAGTTGGTGGATTTCGCGTACACCCGCAGACCGGGCTTGGAGACCCGGCGCAGGCCGGCAATGCTGCGTTCCCGGCTGGGTCCGTACTTGAGCTGAACGACCAGCGCCTTGCCGACCCGAGCATCTTCGGTCCGGAAGTCGCTGATGTATCCCTCGCTCTTGAGGATCTGGGCGATGTTGGCCTTGATCTTGGAGTGAGGCAACGTCACCTCGTCGTGATACGCCGAATTGGCGTTGCGCAGACGTGTCAAAAAGTCTGCGATCGGGTCCGTCATTGTCATGACAGCGTCTGTAACCTTCCTCGCGATGGTTCCCGTTAGGGGCCTGTCGCGCACCTGTTCTGGGTTGGTCTCTCGTCCTGTGCCTGTTACCAGCTGCTCTTCTGCACGCCGGGCAGTTCGCCCGCGTGCGCCATTTCGCGCAGGCAGATCCTGCACAGCCCGAACTTGCGGTAAACCGCACGCGGACGTCCGCACTTGTTGCAGCGGGTGTAGCCACGCACCGCGAAGCGCGGTTTGGCGTTGGCCTTGTTAACCAGTGCCTTCTTAGCCATCTACTCAGTTCTCCTTGAACGGAAAGCCGAGAGCCCGCAACAGCGCCCGTCCTTCGTCGTCGTTCGTCGCCGAAGTGACGACGTTGATGTCCATACCGCGAACCCGGTCGATCTTGTCCACGTCGATCTCGTGGAACACCGACTGCTCGGCCAGTCCGAAGGTGTAGTTGCCGACGCCGTCGAACTGCTTGGGCGAAAGCCCGCGGAAGTCACGAATACGCGGCAGCGCAATGGAAGTGAGCCGGTCGAGGAACTCCCACATCCGGTCGCCCCGCAGGGTGACCCGCGCGCCGATCGGCATGCCCTCGCGCAACTTGAACTGCGCGATGGACTTGCGGGCCTTGCGGATTTCGGGCCGCTGGCCGGTGATCAGGGCCAGGTCGCTGACCGCGCCGTTGATCAGTTTGGCGTCCCGGGCGGCGTCGCCGACGCCCATGTTGACGACGACCTTGGTCACGGTCGGGATCTGCATCACGTTGCCGTAGTTGAATTCCTTGTGCAACGCATCGCGAATTTCGTTGCGGTAGCGCTCTTTCAGGCGCGGCTGCACTTTCTCTGTGGTGGTCACCTTAGATGTCCTTGCCGTTGGTCTTGGCGATACGGACGCGCTTACCGGTCTCCTCGTCGACCCGGTAGCCGACCCGGGTCGGCTTGCCGTCGGAGTCGACCACCATCACGTTGGAGATGTGAATGGGCGCTTCCTGGGTGACGATTCCGCCCGAGCGGGCGCCGCGCTGGTTGGTCGAAACAGCGGTGTGCTTCTTGATCGCGTTGACACCCTCGACCAGCACGCGGTCGCGCTCCGGGTAAACCTTCAGCACTTTGCCTTTGGCGCCCTTGTCCTTGCCCGCGATCACCAGGACGGTGTCGTCCTTCTTGACCTTCATCTACAAAACCTCCGGGGCCAGCGAGATGATCTTCATGAATCGCTTCTCGCGCAGTTCGCGTCCGACGGGCCCGAAGATGCGGGTTCCGCGCGGGTCGTTGTCGGGCTTGATGATTACCGCGGCGTTCTCGTCGAACTTGATGTAGCTGCCGTCGGGACGCCTGCGCTCCTTGACGGTGCGCACCACGACGGCCTTGACGACGTCACCGCGCTTGACGTTGCCACCCGGGATGGCGTCCTTGACGGTGGCGACGATGACGTCACCGATGCCGGCGTAACGTCGCGACGAGCCGCCGAGCACCCGGATGCACAAGATCTCCTTGGCACCCGTGTTGTCGGCGACCTTGAGTCGCGATTCCTGCTGAATCACCCGATCTCCTGACTGAGTTCACGTGTGCACGGCAGGAGAACACCTCGGTAAACCTCGAGAAAGCAAGGCCCACCACAAACCTGACGTGCGCGGTCTTTGTCGCCGAAGGGCACGCGGGGCCCGTGACGTTCGCACGCACCGGCCGAGGTCTGCCCAAGGCAACCCCTAGAGTCTAGGTGAAGACCTGCTCAGCGCCAAATTCCTGGCTGGCCGAATCGCGCCGGCGTCAGTCGCCCTGCCGGATCCAGGCCGCGATGTACAAACTCATCGCCACCACCAGCGCGATCAGCACCCACTGCACGACGGCCTGGTCGATCCACGAACCCGGGGGTGGGGACCCCGGCAGGATATTTCGCAGCGGGACGATCGCGAACAGCATCGCGGCGTACCACGTCCCGAACGGCGGCACGAACTTTCTGCGACCCATCACCATCGGAATGGCCACCGACAAGCCCAAGATCGGCAGTGTGACGAGCACGATGCAGATGAAGATGTCGAAGACCAGCGGGCCCTTGGCCCGCTTCATCGTGATGACCAGCTGAGCGTCGTCGAGGCCACGCGAGTTCACTTTGCTGGTCTCGTCGTCACGGCTGACGGTCACATCCCAGCCGTCCAACCCCCCGGTCACCTCGACGCGAGCGGGTAGTTTTCTGCGATCGTCACCGGAGCCGACGAAGGTATCGGCGGAGATCTTCTCGGTTCTGTAGGTGTCGAGCGGCCAGTTGGCCGGATCGCCGTGGGCCTCGATGGTGGTTTCGACCTGTGCCGGCGCCTTGCCTTTCGGGAACTGCAGATCGCCGAGGTCGTTCGTCGGATACAGGCGCACCGCGACGTCGGTGTTCAGCACGTCGAATCGCTTGTCGTACAGCGTGTCCGGGGGATAGACCAGGACATCCACCTTGAGACGATTGGACGTGGTTTTGAAGTCGTCCAGACGCAACTGCACGATCGTGTCGTTGCCGCCACCCTCACTGAGGTCCAGCGGCGGAAGCGGTCCTTCCGAGCGCTGCAAGTAGTGGACACCGAACAGCGAGAGGACGTAGACGCCGACCACCACGGCCAGAATGAAGGCACCCAGTGACAGGCGCGGGCGGTGCCGGTTCAGATAGCTGAGCGGGCCCGACTTCTTCGCCGATGGTTCCTCCGAAGGCGCCTCTGTCGGCGTTTCGGTCGTCATCGGTCCCGGCCGGCAACTCGCTGGCGAAGTCCAGCTTGACGGGGTGACACGGGCAGATGGTAGCGAACATCCACACCGCCCGCGCAACAAAACCTGACGCCCCAGGGACTACTGTCACCTGCCCGAAAGCCGTCGTTCATGCTCGGCGACGGATCCGGGGTCTGCCACGCAGCGAAAGCCGATGTGAGTGGTGGCGGTGTCCTGCGATTGCGGCGACCGGGCGGCCGGACGGTAGCGGTGGCAGTACTCCGGCGCGCACAGGTGCGAGCCGCCCTTCAGCGCCTGGCTGACGGCTGGGTCGGCGGGCCCTGAGGGGGTGCAACACGCCTTCGCGGGCTGATCGAGCCGATGGTGCGCGGAAAACTCGGTGGCGGTCCACTCCCAGACGTTGCCGATCATGTCGTGCAGGCCGAACCCGTTCGGCGGAAACGCCCTCACCGGCGACGTGCCCACCCAGCCCAGCGCTCCGTCGTTGCGGTACGGAAAATTGCCCTGCCACGTGTTGGCCATCAGTTGCCCGCCGGGCTTGGGCTCCTCGCCCCACGCGTAGGTGGTCGCGCTGCCGCCGCGGGCCGCATACTCCCATTCCGCCTCCGTCGGCAGCCGCCGCCCGGCCCAGCGCGCGTAGGCGGCGGCGTCCGGATACGCCACCTGAACGACCGGATGATCGGCCCGGTCCGCGACATCGCTGTCCGGTCCGAACGGGTGCTTCCAGCTCGCGCCCGGCACCCACACCCACCACTGCCGCCAGTCGCGCAGGTCGACCGGGCCCGGCGTGGGACGGAAAACCATCGCTCCGGCGCTGAGCTCGCCGGGATCGATACCGGGGTACAGCCGGGGATCGATCGGCTGCTCGGCGACCGTGACATAGCCTGTGGCAGAGACGAATTCGGCAAACTGGGCGTTTGTCACCGGGTGCCGTTCCACCGCGAACGAGCTCACCGTCACGGTGTGAATCGGCGCCTCTTCGGGGTAGAAGCTCGTCGACCCCATCCGGAAGGCGCCGCCGGGCAGATCGACCAACTCGGTGAGCACTATGTCAGGGTAGGCGGCGTCTGACCCGCGTTAGTCGGATCGCCGGTACCACGCGAACATGTACAAGCCCATCGCCCCGACAAGGGCGATCAACACCCAGATCACCAGCGCTTGGTCGATCCAGGCACCCGGCGGTGGGGCCCCCGGCAGGAAGTTGCGGATCGGGATGACGGCGAACAGCAGCGCGGCGAACCACCCGCCGAACGGGGGCACCACCTTTCGCTTACCGATCACCATCGGAATGACGACCGCCAACGCGATGGTGGGCATGGCGAAGAGGACCAGACAGATTCCCAGATCGAAGATCAGCGGCGCCTTGGACCGCTGCAGGGTGATGATCACGCTGTCACCGCCTTCGCCTACCCGCGCAACGCTGACGTCCCAGCCCTCGAGTTTTCCGGTCACCTCGATACGGGCCGGCTTGTATTTGCGGTCGTCACCGGACCCGACGAGCACGTCGGCCGAGAGAGTGTCCGTCTCGTAGGAGTCGAAGGGCCAGATCTCCGGGTCGCCGTGGGCCTCGACCGTAGTGGCCACCTGTGCCGGCGACTTCCCCGCCGGATAGACCAAGTCCCCCAGGTCGTTCGGCGGATCCATCCGCACCGCGGTGTCCTGTTTCAAGACGTCCAGGCGCGAGTCCCACATGGGGCCTCCTGCGGGTACACGAGCACCTTCACCCCGAGGCGATTGGCGACCGTCTTGAGCTCCTCGACGCGGATCAGAACGACGGTGTCGTCGGACGCGTTGAGATCGGGGGCCTTCAGTGGCGCCGCGGACTCTCCCAGCAGAAGAAACCCGAACAACGACAACGCGTACACCACGACGAAGCCGCCGAGGATCGCTATGCCGAGCAGCCGGTGGCGCTTGGGTTTTTCCGGTGGCGGCGGGGCGGCGTGCGCAGGCGGGGCTTGAGCGGTCATCGGTCACCTCCACGGCGGACAACGGACCTCGGCTCGCAGTTCGCTGGGCGATTCCAGCTAACCGGAGCCGACACGAAGTCAGATGGTAATCAACGCGCGGCAATAGCGCTCGAAATGCGGGTTTTCGCAAACTGCCTTCGCCATTCCCCCGACCGGGTGCGAACTGCCAATTCACCCGATGTTTGTTTGCGCGTCGCTTCGATAGCTGTAAATGTCGACGTGTGTCGAAAGCGGGGTGGACATGCACCCCGAAACCGGGCTCGCCGCCGATGCCGGGCGCCGTCTGGCACGTCGGGGCTG
The DNA here is from genome assembly GCF_059812735.1 of Mycobacterium sp. NGS40. Taxonomy (NCBI): domain Bacteria; kingdom Bacillati; phylum Actinomycetota; class Actinomycetes; order Mycobacteriales; family Mycobacteriaceae; genus Mycobacterium; species Mycobacterium sp. NGS40. The sequence goes on along the minus strand of NZ_JCALDG010000001.1, from coordinate 520,636 downwards.
GCCACGCTGCCGGAGACCGAGTGCACACCTGCCGCCCCCCGTTCCGATTGACGCGGTTACCCCAGGTCACCGCTCCCACCACGCACGCCACGTCGCTAGACTTCGATCACAGCTCAAGGCCGTCCCACCCCCGGCCGTTCCCAAGGAGGCATTCAACGTGAAGCACAACCGACCGGCTGCCGCCATAAGCGTGCTGACCGCGGCCGCACTGGTGCTCTCGGGATGCGGAAAACCCCACACCTCGTTGTCTTACGCCAACGGAGCGCGAGTCGATTGCGGCGGCAAACAAGACCTCACCGCCAGCGGTTCGACCGCGCAGGCAAATGCGATGAAGCGCTTTGTCGATGCCTACGCGAAAGCCTGCAAGGCGCAAAGTCTGTCCTACACCGCAAACGGTTCTGCTGCGGGCGTCGAGGACTTCCTGGCAGGCAAGACCGACTTCGCCGGATCCGACCTTCCCCTCACCGGTGACCAGTACGCGGCCGCCAAACAGCGCTGCGGCGGCGCCGACGCGTGGAACCTTCCTGTGGTGTTCGGGCCGATCGCCATCACCTACAACCTCAACGCCGTCGATTCCCTGGTGCTCGACGCGCCCACGCTGGCCAAGATTTTCAACGGCACCATCACGCGCTGGGACGATCCGGCCATCACCGCGATGAACGCCTCGATGCCGCCGGAAAACATTCACGTGATCCACCGCGCCGACCCGTCCGGCACCACCGCCAACTTCCAGGCCTACCTGCAGGCCGCATCCGGTGGGGCCTGGGACAAGGGCACCGGCAAGATCTTCAACGGCGGCGTGGGCACCAGCGCCCACGGCAACGTCGGCACGTCGTCGGAGGTGAAGAACACCGAGGGCGCGATCTCTTACAACGAGCTGTCGTTCGCGTTGGACCAGGGCCTGTTCGCCGCCCAGATCAAGACCCCGGCGAGCCGGAAATCGTTGCGCCCGGTCCGCATCGGAACCGACACCGTCGGCAAGACCATCGCCAACGCCAAGATCGTCGGCAAGGGTAACGATCTCGTGCTGGACACCACGCCTTTCTACAACCCCACCCAGCCCGACGTGTACCCGATCGTGATGGTCACCTACGAGATCGTCTGCTCGAAGTACACCGACCCGGCTGTCGGCCAGGCGGTCAAGGCGTTCCTGCAGGCGGCCGTCGGACCGGGCCAGGTCGATCTCGACAAGAACGGCTACATTCCGTTGCCGCCCGACTTCCAGTCACGCGTCTTCACCGCTATCGACGCCATCACCTCGTCGTCGATTGAGAATGTGCGCTAAGGCTTTTCGCGCTCTAGGTCTGCCCTAGGTCTTCTTAGGCGTTCTTCGATCTCGTTGCCGCCACCAGCCGACCAGGAACAACGCCAAGGCGACGACGAGCGCGATCAACACCCATAGCACGACGGCCTGGTCGATCCAGGAACCGTACGGTGGGTTGCCCGGCAGGATATTGCGCAGCGGGACAATGGCGAACAGCATCGCGCCATACCAGGTTGTCAGCGGCGGCAGGAACGACGTCCGGCCCAGGGCCACCGGAATGGCCACCCACAGCGCCAGCATCGGCAGGGCGATGAGTACCAGCACCACACCGACGTCGAAGATCAGCGGGCCCTTGGACCGGTGCAGCGTGATCACGACGTTGTCCATGATGTTGGGATCGGCGTCGTCGGGGTCGTGGACCCGGGTGACACTAGCGTCCCAGCCGTCCAGCTTTCCGGTGACTTCGACGCGGGCAGGCGCCTTTTCGCGGTTTTGGCCCGTTCCGGTGAACACATCGGCCGCGATGACGTCCGTCTTGTACGAGTCGAAAGGCCAGTTACCCGGATCGCCGCGCGCCTCGATGGTGGTGGTCACCTGCGCCGGCGCCTTGCCAATCGGGTACTGCAGGTCGCCGAGGTCGTTATCGGGATACAGCCGCACCGCCGCATCGGTGGTCAGCACACCGAAGTTCTTGTCGTACAACGAATCTTTCGGGTAGACAAGCACATTCACCGTTAGGCGATTCGCCACCGTTTTCAGCTCGCTCAGGTTCACCTGCACGACGCTGTCTTCGGCCTCGACCTTGCTGAAGTCCACGGCGGGCAACGGCGGCGCCGATTTGGCCAACAGGTGCACGGCGATCAGGGATAGGACGTAGACGCTGATGACCGCTACCAGAATCCCGAAGGCTATTGCGATTTGGCGACCGCGCGCTTCTGGTTTCGACGGCGGCAGCGGCGGGGCTTCAGCGGTCATCGGACATCACCACCACGAGTAGAACGGATAGTTTGACGCCTTTCCCGGCAGGCACGGGGTCAGATGCTAGCAGTCAAGCGGCCTCTTTCAGGGGATAACGACCGCGAATTGCTGCATCACCGTGGATTTCGCCGCACTGAATCCGGGGGCAGCCGCGGGCCCCTCCAGGTGGACGACCACGAGAAATGCCTTATTGTTCGTCCAGATGTGGGTGATGCGGTCGGCGAAGGCGAGCCCGCCGGTGCTGCCACCGAGCAGCTGGCTGCTGTAGCCGCAGAACTGAGCCGCTTCGACGCTGACCTGCACGCCCGGGTTGGCGGTGCGCAGATCGGCGCCGTAGCGCAAGAAGGCGCCGCCCGGTTCGAGGTCGGTCGGCGTGATCGTCACCCTGGCCGATAACCCGTCGGACCCGCTCGCGGTCAGTGCGACATCACCACTACCGGGGGCCGAGCTCCAGCCGTCGGGCAGCGGCACGGTGAGCCTGGGGGCCACCGGATCCGATACCGACGCCGCCGTCATCCGGCCGTTGCCGGTGGCGGCGGGCAGGCAGGCCAGGGCGTTGGGCGGAATGTGATCGGGCAGTGTGGCCTCGACGCCGGGCACCGGCTCAGCCGGGTCGGATTTGCGCGGCGCGCCCGACGTCGTCGTTGACGTTGCCGTCGTGCCGGCCCGAACGGCGTTGCCGCCCGTTGTTTTCCCGCAACCACAGGCCCCGCCTGCCAGCAGGCAAATCAGACCCGCCGCGACGAACCTGGCTAGCCGCGAACGTTCAGTCACGCGAAAATGCAAGCGCAAGTTCGGTTTCCACGTCTTGATAAGGCCGCCCGGACAAGTCGATGGTGACCGCGGCGATGGTGCCGCCGGTGAAGACGAACGGCGCCTTGTACCGGCTGGATACTCCGGATCCGCCGTTTCGGCCGACGGTGATGCCGGCGCCCGCCAAACCGAAGGTTCCGGGGTGGGTGGTCACATCGGCGAGCGTTCCGACCACCTCGTCATCGACGAACAGGGTGACGTCACCCAGCGGCGTATGACTGTTCGGCACCGTGCCGGTCCGCGTGTAACTGGCGCCGAAGAGGTGTCTGCCCAACGGCACCGGGCCCGACGAGGACACCAGCTGCTGACGCTCGCCCAGGAAGTTGTAGACGTAATGCAGGCGTCCGTCCTGGATGAACAGCACATGCCCGCCGTGCGCGCCGCCCTGCTTGAACAGCACGCCTTCGGCGCCGGTGGTGTCCACGGTCACGTCGGCCAGCACGCCGAACGAGCGGCCACGGATTTCGGCGGCGGCACCGATTCCGACGTCCGCGCAGTCGGGGTAGTAGATGTAGCTGGTCCGCTCCCCCACCAGGTAGGGCCGGAAGCGGGTCATGGTCTCCATCAGGTTCAGGTCCGACAACGGCAGACCGTTGTACTTGGCGGCCTCGGAAAACCACAGCGCCTTAAGCTCTTCCACCTTCTCGGGTTGCTCGGCGGCCAGATCGTGGCACTGGCTGCGGTCGGCCTCGATGTGGAACAGCTCCCAGCGGTCGGCGTCGAAGTGTGACCAGCCCGCCGGCGTGGCGGCGTGCACGGTGTTGGCGAACCAGCCGTTGTGCCAGATCCCGCGGGTGCCCAGCATCGTGTAGAACTGGGTCTGCTTGCCGGTGTCGGCGGCCGGATCATCCAGGGCCACTTTGAAACTCACGCCGTCTAACGGCTTCTGCGTAATACCTTTGACCGTCTCCGGCGCGGTCATGTCCAGCAGGTCGTAGATGGTCGGAGTGATGTCGGAAACGTTGACGTAGTTGTCGCGCACCTCACCGTGGGCCGCAATTCCGTTGGGCCAAGAGATGATTGCCGAGTCGGCAATACCGCCTTCGTGGGAGGCGTAGCGCTTGTAGAGCTTGTAGGGCGTGTTGAAGGCCATCGCCCAGCCGATCGGGTAATGGTTGTAGGTCTGGGGCCCACCGAGGTGATCGAAGAGCTTCATGCTCTCCTCGACGGTGTCGATGTAGCCGTTGAAGAATTTGCCCTCGTTCACCGATCCGTTCGGGCCGCCTTCACCGCTGGCACCGTTGTCGGAAATCACCACGACGATGGTGTTGTCGAGCTGGCCGGATTCCTCGAGATAGTCCAGGACGCGGCCGATCTGGGCGTCGGTGTAGCTGAGGAAACCGGCAAACACCTCGGCCATCCGCGAAAACAGCTTCTTCTCTTCGTCATTGAGCGAGTCCCACGGTCGAACGGTGTCCTGCAGCGGCCACGGCTCGCCGGCCGGCCCCGTGACGTCCAGATAAGGGTTGATCGGGGACAGGTCGGTGTCCGGCGGCACGATCCCCAACGACTTCTGGTTTTCCAGCACGACCTCGCGGTAGCGTTCGTAGCCCATGTCGAACCGGCCGGCGTACTTGTCGGCCCACTCCTTGAAGACATGATGCGGCGCGTGTCCGGCGCCGGGGCACAGATAGGTGAACCAGGGCTTGTCGGGCGCAATCACCTTGGCATCGCGGATGAATTCGATCGTTTTGTCGGCGAGGTCCTTGGACAGGTGGTAGCCGTCTTCGGGCGTGCCGGGCGGGTTCACCGGATGGTTGTCGTAGACCAGGTCCGGGTACCACTGATCGGTCTCACCGCCCATGAAGCCGTAGAACCGCTCGAAGCCGCGCGAGGTGGGCCAGTGCCGTTTCGTCGAGGCCATGCTGCATTCCTCGAGCGGCGTGAGGTGCCACTTGCCGACACAGTAAGTGTTGTAACCACGTTCGGCGAGCACCTCGGAGATCAGCGCGGTGTCGGTCGGGATGCGGCCGTTGCAGTTCGGGAAACCGTCGGTGAATTCTTCGATCGTGGCCATGCCGACCGTGGTGGCGTTGCGACCGGTCAGCAACGACGCGCGGGTCGGCGAGCACAGTGCGGTGGTGTGAAATTGCGACAGCCGGATGCCACGCTGGGCAATCCGCATCATCGCGGGCATCTCGACCAGGCCGCCGAAGCAATCCCAGGTCGCGATGCCGGTGTCATCCCAGACCAGATACAGGATGTTCGGCGAATTCTCCGGGGCGGTCGGTGCGGCATACGGGCCCCAGTCCGGCTCCGAATCGCGAATGTCCAGCTCGATCTTGCCTTGAAAGCCTTGTGCGTCAGGGGACATGCGCCGAGCGTAACCCCACTGCGAAATTTCCGACCATTTTTCGCAGTGGGATTACGCTCGCCAACGCTGAGTCGACCCAGCTCGCGAAAGCAAAACGCCCGAGACCGTGAGGTCTCGGGCGTTGCATGCCACTCGGACGTTACTTGGCCTTTTCCCGTACTTCGACGAGCCGCCACCGCTTGGTGGCCGACGTCGGCCGGGTCTCCATCAGCAGGACGCGGTCGCCGACGCCGGCGTCGCCGTTCTCGTCATGCGCCTTGACCTTCTTGGTTGTCCGGATGATCTTGCCGTACAGCGAGTGCCGGGTACGCTCTTCCAGCTCGACGACGATGGTCTTCTGCATCTTGTCGCTCACCACGTAGCCGATGCGCGTCTTGCGCCGGCCACGCGTCTTCGGGTTCGCCGGAGTGTGCTGCGGGCCCTTCTCTTTCGAAGCGCCATCCTTCGCGGCGGCTTGCTTGGGGGCGGCTTTAGCTTCTGCCATCACGATTCCTTAGTTCCGTCGGATCCGTCAGGACCACTAGCCAGGCCCAGCTCTCGTTCACGCAGCACCGTGTACACACGGGCGATTTCCGAACGCACCGTGCGCAGCCGGCGGTTGTTGTTGAGCTGTCCGGTCGCCATTTGGAAGCGGAGGTTGAACAGCTCCTCCTTGGATTCGCGCAGGCGCTCGGTCAGCTCCTCGTCGGTGAGCTCGCGCAGTTCGCCAGGCGAAATACCCACTGCCATCAGAACTGATCCTCTCGGGTGATGATGCGTGCCTTGATCGGCAGCTTGTGGATTGCTCGAGTGAGCGCCTCGCGAGCGGTCTGCTCGTTGGGGTAGCTGAGTTCGAACAGCACCCGGCCCGGCTTGACGTTGACCACCCACCACTCCGGCGAGCCCTTACCCGAACCCATGCGGGTTTCGGCGGGCTTTTTGGTCAGCGGACGGTCGGGGAAGACGTTGATCCACACCTTGCCACCACGCTTGATGTGCCGGTTGATCGCGATACGAGCCGACTCGATCTGCCGGTTGGTGACATAGGCGTGCTCGAGGGCCTGGATCCCGAAGTCGCCGAAGTTCACCTCCGTGCCACCGCTGGCGATGCCGCGCTGGCGTGGATGGTGTTGCTTGCGGTGCTTAACTCTGCGGGGAATCAACATGATTCAGCTCTCCGTGCTCTGCGGTTCCGCTGCAGGCGTCGCCTCCACCGGAGCCGCACTCTCTTCGGCGCCCGCGGCTCGTCCAGCCTCAGTGCTGGTGGCCGTGGTACCCGATGCGCCGCTGCGGCGTGGGCGGGTGCCCGACGGCCGTTCGCGGCGCGGACGGTCGGCGCCCGCCGGTGCGGCAGCGGCCAATTCGCGCTTGCCGCCGACGATGTCGCCCTTGTAAATCCACACCTTCACGCCGATCCGGCCGAAGGTGGTCTTGGCCTCGTACAGGCCGTAGTCGATGTCGGCGCGCAGGGTGTGCAGCGGAACTCGGCCCTCGCGGTAGAACTCCGAGCGGCTCATCTCAGCGCCACCGAGGCGGCCCGAGCACTGCACCCGGATGCCCTTGACGTTGGGCTGACGCATCGCCGACTGGATGGCCTTACGCATCGCGCGACGGAACGCCACCCGGTTGCTCAGCTGCTCGGCAACGCCCTGCGCCACCAATTGTGCTTGCGACTCCGGGTTTTTCACCTCGAGGATGTTCAGCTGCACCTGCTTTTTGGTCAGCTTCTCCAGGTCCGCGCGGATTCGGTCGGCCTCGGTGCCGCGGCGGCCGATGACGATTCCGGGACGCGCGGTGTGGATGTCGACGCGGACGCGGTCGCGGGTGCGCTCGATCTCCACGTCGGCGATGCCGGCGCGCTCCAGACCGGTGGACAGCAGCCGGCGGATCGCCACGTCTTCCTTGACGTAGTCGGCGTACTGCTTGTCGGCGTACCAGCGGGACTTCCAGTCGGTGGTAATCCCCAGCCGGAAGCCGTGCGGATTGATCTTCTGGCCCACTACTCTGAGCCTCCCTTCGCGTCAGAAGTCTCAGACGTCTTGGCTTCGGCTTGCGGCGCAGCCTTTTTCGCGGGCGCCTTCTTGGCGGCGGGCGCCTTCTTGGCAGGTGCGGTGGCCCCCGGGGAGCCGGCCTTCTTCGCCGGTGCCTTCGCGGCGGCCTTGCTGCCCTCGGCACGGCGGGTGCGCGACGACTTCGAAGACTGCTGGTCCTTGCTCGGGCGGCTTTCCACCACAACGGTGATGTGGCTGGTGCGCCGGCGGATCCGGAACGCACGGCCCTGGGCGCGCGGACGGATCCGCTTGGCAGTGGGACCCTCGTCGGCGTAGACGGAGGCGACCACCAGGGTCGCCGGGTCCAGGCCATCGTTGTTCTGCGCGTTGGCGGCAGCACTGGCGATCACCTTGGCGACCGGCTCACTGGCGGCCTGCGGCGCCCAGCGCAAGATGTCGAGCGCGTCGGCCACCGACTTGCCGCGCACCAGGTCGATGACCCGGCGCGCCTTGGTCGGCGAAACCCGCACGAACCGTGCTTTGGCTGTGGCCGATGGGAAAGCCGACGGATATTCAGTCGTCGTGGTGCTCATCGGCGCTTGGCCTTTCGGTCGTCCTTGATGTGGCCCTTGAACGTGCGCGTCGGCGCGAACTCACCGAGCTTGTGGCCGACCATCGCCTCGGTGACGAACACCGGGACGTGCTTGCGGCCGTCGTGCACCGCAAAGGTGTGGCCGATGAAGTCGGGAATGATCGTCGAACGACGCGACCAGGTCTTGATGACCTGCTTGCTGTTCTTCTCGTTCTGCACGTCCACCTTCTTGAGCAGGTGGTCGTCGACGAACGGTCCCTTTTTCAGGCTGCGTGGCATCTGTTACTCCTCGACTTCCTAGCGACCGTGCTTCTTGCCGGTGCGCCGGCGTCGGACAATGAGCTTGTTACTGGCCTTGTTCGGCTGACGGGTACGGCCCTCGGGCTTACCCCACGGGCTGACCGGGTGGCGACCACCGGAGGTCTTACCCTCGCCACCACCGTGCGGGTGGTCCACCGGGTTCATCACGACACCACGGACGGTCGGGCGCTTGCCCTTCCAGCGCATACGACCGGCCTTGCCCCAGTTGATGTTCGCCTGCTCGGCGTTGCCCACCTCGCCGACGGTGGCGCGGCAGCGCACATCGACGCGGCGGATCTCGCCGCTGGGCATACGCAGCGAAGCGTAGGTGCCCTCTTTACCGAGCAGCTGGATGCTGGATCCGGCCGACCGCGCCATCTTGGCGCCGCCACCCGGGCGCAGCTCCACGGCGTGGACCAAGGTACCGGCCGGGATGTTGCGCAACGGCAGGTTGTTACCGGGCTTGATGTCGGCGTTGGCGCCGGACTCCACCACGTCGCCCTGCGAGAGTCCTTGCGGGGCGATGATGTAACGCTTCTCGCCGTCCAGGAAGTGCAGCAGCGCGATGTTGGCGGTGCGGTTCGGGTCGTACTCAATGTGTGCGACCTTGGCGTTGACGCCGTCCTTGTCGTTGCGCCGGAAGTCGATCTCCCGGTAGGCGCGCTTGTGGCCGCCACCCTTGTGACGAGTGGTGATGCGGCCGTGCGCATTACGTCCGCCATGTCCGTGCAGCGGGCGCACCAACGACTTCTCCGGCTCCGTCCGAGTGATCTCGGCGAAGTCGGAGACGCTGGCGCCGCGGCGACCGGGGGTCGTCGGCTTGTATTTGCGAATTGCCATGTCTAATCAGGTCTTTCTCTCGCGCGCGGCTAGGCCGGAGCTCCGAACAGGTCAATCGGCTTGCTGCCCGCGGCCAGGGTGACAATCGCGCGCTTGGTGCCTTTGCGCTTGCCGAACCCGGTGCGGGTGCGCTTGCGCTTGCCCTGCCGGTTCGCGGTATTCACCGATGCGACCTTGACGGAGAAGATCTTCTCGATAGCGATCTTGATCTGCGTCTTGTTCGAATCGGGGTGCACCACGAAGGTGTACACGTTGTCGTCGAGCAGTCCGTAGGACTTCTCCGAGATGACCGGAGCCAGGATGATGTCGCGTGGGTCAGTGACGGTCGCCATCAGGCCGAAACCTCCACATCGTTGTTGTCAGCCTCGTCGTTGTTTTGAGCACTGCCCGAAGCTGCCGCGATATAGGCGTTGAGCGCCTCGACGCTGAACACCACATCGTCGGCACGCAGCACGTCATAGGTGTTGAGCTGACCCGGCGCCAGGATGTGCACACCGGGAAGGTTGCGCACGCTCTTGGCACCGGCCTCGTCGGTGCTGCCGATGACGACCAGCACCTGCTTGCGGTCGGTCAGCGTGTTCAGAAATGCCTTGGCGCTCTTGGTCGACGGCGTCTGACCCGACACCAGCTCGGTCACCGCGTGGATGCGGCCGTTACGGGCCCGGTCGGACAGCGCCCCGCGCAACGCGGCGGCGATCATCTTCTTCGGCGTGCGCTGGCTGTAGTCGCGCGGCTTGGGGCCGTGCACAGTGCCACCACCGGTGAACTGCGGGGCGCGCGTCGAACCTTGCCGCGCACGTCCGGTGCCCTTCTGCCGGTAAGGCTTACGGCCACCACCGCTGACCTCGCCGCGCGTCTTGGTCGAGTGCGTGCCCTGGCGAGCCGCCGCGCGCTGCGCGGTGACCACCTGGTGCATCAACGCGATATTGGCTGGGGCGTCGAACAATTCGGCGGGCAGCTCGATCGAGCCGTCGACCTTGCCGTCCGGCGTCTTGACGTCAATCTTTACCGCTGCCATTACTTCTCACCTCGTTTGATCGCGGTGCGAACCACGACGAGTCCGCCGGTGCGGCCGGGGACCGCACCCTTGATCAGCAGCACACCGTTCTCGGCGTCGACCTTGTGCACCACCAGGTTCTGCACGGTCACCCGGTCGTTACCCATCCGGCCCGCCATCCGCGTGCCCTTGAAGACGCGCGCGGGAGTGGCGCAACCACCGATGGAACCCGGGCGACGGTGCACCGCCTGGGCGCCGTGGCTGGCGCCCTGGCCACGAAAGCCGTGGCGCTTCATGGTGCCGGCGAAGCCCTTGCCCTTGGAGGTACCGGTCACGTCGACATAGGCGCCGTCGGCGAAAATCTCCGCCGTCAGCTCCTGGCCGACCTCGTATTCGGCGGCCGCCTCCGGGTTGTCCAGACGCAGCTCGGCCAGGTGACGGCGCGGGTTGACGCCCGCGGCGGTGTACTGGCCCGTGACGGGCTTGTTGACTTTCCGTGGGCTGATTTCGCCGTAGGCCAACTGCACGGCGCTGTAACCGTCGAGTTCCGGGGTGCGAATGCGCGTGACCACGTTGGGACCGGCCTTGACCACAGTCACCGGCACGACCCGGTTGTTCTCGTCGAACACCTGCGTCATGCCCAGCTTGGTACCCAGAATGCCTTTTCTTGCCATGAGTTCGTCGATCCCCTACTGGATGTTGACGTCGACACTGGCCGGCAGATCGATGCGCATCAGTGCGTCAACGGTCTTCGGCGTCGGATCAAGAATGTCGATCAACCGCTTGTGGGTGCGCATCTCGAAGTGCTCCCGCGAGTCCTTGTACTTGTGCGGGGAGCGGATGACGCAATACACATTCTTCTCGGTCGGCAGCGGCACCGGCCCTACGACGCTGGCACCCGTACGGACGACGGTCTCGACGATCTTGCGCGCCGAGGCGTCGATAGCCTCATGGTCGTAGGCCTTAAGCCTGATGCGGATCTTCTGTCCCGCCACGCTTCTCCTACCCTCACTCTTCTTGAAGCCCGGGGCACCCGGGCTTATATCCATGTCTCAGTGCCCCCGTCGCGCCGACCCGACCCGGCCCATCTGGGGCCGATCGAGCGCCGCGCCGGATACTGCGCCGCTGTTTACCTGTCGTGGTTCACCGGCCCCCGCGGTCGGGCGTGTCACCCTCACACAGCCTTGTTCGCGGCCAAAAATAGTCGCTCCAAGGATGGGACCGGACGCGCCCGTTTGGGCGCTGGTCGTATGCCCGGCCAGGCGTGAACCCGGCTCAAGGCAACCCGAACAGTATGCCCTAGATCATGGCCCAAACAAAATTCCGGTGGTGGGTCAGTTTGCATCAGTCATATCGCTGGCCTGACCTGCGCAGTAAGGTCCCTCTCTTCGCCGTTTGAGCGGAGTCCCGATAGGCCCGAGCGATGCTCAATTTTCGGCGTTGGTTATCCCGAGAGTTCTATCTCTGGTCATGCCGCATCTATGAGGACTGGCACGAAGTCGAACTGACCTCTGATGACGGCGAATGCATCCGCTTCTGCTGCTACGGCGACCTCACGGGGTGGTGGCCCGAGCGCTGGGAGTTCCACTGCTCGTGCGAACAGCGTGATCGGGGGAAGGACGGCTGAACGGCATTTTCACCGAACTGCTGCCGCGACCGAAATCCATTGAGCTGGGCGGCGAACCGGAACCGATCGCCACGACGTTCGTCGGTGGACTCAAGCACCTGCCGATTCGATACTCGCCGCGCTAGCCCTGCTTTGCGCGCGCTGAACGTGCAGGAAACCGTCGACGGCCGCGAACGCACATTCCCGGTAGTCGAAATCCGGCAGGGTCGACAAACGCCCCAGCACCAGCGGGCCGATCAGCAGGGCGATGGCCCGGGATCGGTCCACCTCGCCCAGTTCCGCGGCCTCCGGACTGTCGAACAAGGCGTCGAACGGCGCCGCGTACTGCTGGGCGATGCGTTCGCGAAGCGTGGTGATCGCCGGGCTGTCTGTGCAGTTGTCGTGGTGCGGTTCTGGCATACCTTCCAGGTCGCGGCCCAGCGCCAACCACGACATGGCGGTCATCAGCGCGGGGGCTTGGGCCACCGATTCGGCTTGGGCAAGCATCAAGGCGACAAGCCGATCCCGCAGCGAGCCCTCGTCGGGCGGTGTCGGGGACGGCGGTATCAGGCTGTTGAACGCCGCGGCCAGCAAATCATTGCCACTCGGGAAGTGGCGATACAGGGTGGCCCTGGCTACGTTGGCGGTACGGGTGACCGCTTCCACGGTCACCGCGCTGGGACCCCCGGAGTTCAACAGCGTCGCGGCGGCTTCCAGTAAACGAGCCCGCGATCGCGCGGGCCGGGGATCCGTACTTCCCTCGGTGATTGTGACTCACCTCCCTGTTTAGAAGCAAGACCATCGGTCTACCTACGAGACTATTGGTCTCTAAACTTCGCACGCCCCCGGAGGGAGGCGCATCTCATGGTCGATGTCTTGACCCGGCCTGACCAGCGTACTGATCCAATGAGCATTGGCGGTAGCCCGCGCGCGCGAGTCTGGACCCTGGCGGTCGCCTGCATGGGGGTCGCGCTGGTGGTCGCATCCATGACCGCCCTGAACACCGCGCTGGGCGACCTCGCGGTGGCAACCTCGGCGACGCAGTCGCAGCTGAACTGGATTGTCGACGGGTACACCGTGGCGCTGGCTTGCCTGCTGCTGCCGGCCGGAGCGATCGGTGACCGCTACGGCAGGCGCGGCGCGCTGCTGACCGGCCTGGTGGTGTTCGCGCTCGGCTCGGTCACGCCGGCGATCCTGCACGCTCCCATGCAGATCATCGCGGGGCGCGCGGTGGCCGGTGTCGGCGCTGCGTTCGTCATGCCCGCGACGCTGTCACTGCTGACGGTGGCCTACCCGAAGGACGATCGGATGAAGGCCGTCGGCATCTGGGCCGGCACCGCGGGATCCGGCGGGGTCTTCGGCCTGATCGGATCCGGCCTGCTGCTGCACTTTTGGGATTGGCACGCGATCTTCTGGTCATTGGGCATCGCGGGGCTGGTGATCTTCGCCCTGGCGTGCACCGTGTCGCCATCGCGCGACAACAACGCTCCCCGCGTCGACGCGCTGGGGGCGGTTCTGATCGGGGCCGCAGTCGCGATCGCGGTGGCCGCCATCCTGGAAGCCCCCACTCGCGGCTGGGACGATCCTCTGGTCTGGGGCGGGATAGCCGCCGGGGCTATCATCGCGGCGCTGTTCGGTGTCGTCGAATTCCGGCGGCGCCAACCACTTCTCGACGTGCGACTGTTCGCCGACCCTAATTTCGCCACCGGGGTCGCCGCGATCGTCGTGCTGTTCGGCGCGACGTTCGGGTTCTTCTATATCGGTATGCAATACGTCCAGCAGATCATGGGTTATTCACCGCTGACGACGGCAGTTGCTTTCGGCCCGTTCATGATTCCGCTGGCGATTTTCTCGGCGCTGTCGTTTTGGTATGTGCCGAAGCTCGGACTGCGGCTGGTGCTGTTCATCGGCACCCTGCTGATGGCGGTTGGTTTCGGGTGCATGTACACCCTCGACCTGCACTCGAGCTACTCTCAGTTCGCATGGCCGACGTTGATCCTGGCCACCGGCATCGGGATATGCACGGCACCAACGACTTCGGCGATCATGGGCGCGGTGCCCGACGAAAAGCAGGGCGTGGCCTCCGCGGTGAACGACACCTCGCGCGAGATGGGTGGGGCACTGGGCATCGCCGTGGCGGGTTCGATCCTGGCCGGACGCTATTCGCACGAGCTCGCGCCGCAGCTGGCGAGCTTCCCGCCGGCGGTGCGGGGCCCGGCCACCGACTCGCTCGCCAAGGCCGTCGAGGTGGCCGGCCGGCTCGGGCCGCAGGGGGCCAAGCTCGCCGAGCTGAGCAAGACCGCCTTTCTGACCGCCATGCATGCGTCGACGATCGTGATGGCGGTGATCGTGGCCGCGATCTCGATCCTGATCGGCCTGTGGGCGCCGGGGCGAGACGGCAAGCAGCTGAGCCTGGTGCGCCGGGTGTCTGGCCGCGGCGACGGTGGATCGGACGCTCGCGAACCGCTCGTCCAGCACGACGGCGCCGATCGGTAGCTCGCCCGTCCGCCGAACCCATTCGTGGGCGCACCGCACCAAGGGCGCGGGCCGAAAAGTCGTACCGCAGAACGCACGACGGAAAGTACCAGCGGCCAGGGCGCGATCCGTGCGGTCGGTGCCGGTGGCCGAAATTCACGCTCGAAAGGTACTTGAAACGGCCAGATCGTTCTGGTATCAGAGATACATATCGACAGGGACAGGTCATCTCGCAGGATGAGGTGGATGTGATGTTGATGAGTACTTACTCACGCAGACAACGAGTACGCCGGTCGTCGCCGGCGCCGAGTGGCGTTGCACGGTCCGCATTGTCGAGACTGACACGTGCAGAGCTATCGACGGGCTCGTCGGGGCACCCAGTCTGTTTGTCTCGCTGGATAATTCGCTGTGCATCAATGCCAGCGCCGGATCGGCCGTACAGCGGGGTGATCACGTGAGCGTGGCGATTGAGCCGTGCTGCCCGGCGTTGGTGGAGGCAGCGGCCATCGTGGAGGCCGAGTGGATACGCGTGCGCTGCTCGAGCGAGAAGGGTGCTCATGTCACCGGTGGGCTGCCCGCGCGACGGCCGGGTCCGCGTCGAGCGAGCACCGTAGTGACCGTGGGACCCACGCCGTACGCAGGGTCGGTCGAGCAAGCCAGGCCGGACGCACGCTGGCAGGTGAGCATGGTGTGGCCGCGCCAGCGATCGCCTCCGCTGCACTCGTGATTGCCACTGCGACAAGCCCATTCGAGCTGAAGGAGGTGGTCTGCTAGCAGAGCCATTGCACACCACGGTGATACGGCTGTCATGCCGTCCACGAATATTGCGACGCATATCTCGCGCATGACGCACCATCATCCGCGCGCACCGCCACTGGTCGTGGCCATTTACGTGGAACGCATGAACGCAGTCTCATCGGGCGGGTCGCGCCCCCTCGACATCTCGGCCAACCGAGCGCGGCCCGCCCAGCCACCGTGGCCCGGGCAACCGGAAGGCCCGGCAGAGCCGCCGCTTCAGCGGACGAATTCCACTGCCCGGTGACCGATCATCACGATGGTCGCGTGCGGGCCGCGGCTGGTGATGCCCGGCAGGACGGAGCCGTCGATCACCCACAGGTTGTCCATCCCACGCACCCGGCACCGAGAATCGACGACCGCGTGCGGGTCACCGTCGGGACCCATCGGTGCGCTGGAGCACAGGTGCTGCGATGTCGCCCATACCGGCGGCCCGACATATGTTGCCGCACCGGTAAGTTCGCGCGCCAGCTCGCTGCCGCGGCGCAACGCGGCGATGTCTTCGGGTTCGCTGTCGTAGCGGTGCTCGATGCGCGGGGACACGGCCGGATCCGCGGACACCAGCGAGATGCGCCCGCGCGCCCGCGGCTGCATCAGCGCGACCCCGAGATGCGGCCAGTCGGGATGGCCCGCCGTGCCGTCACCGGTCATCGCGACGAACCCACCCGTGTACGGCCGGATCTCGATATCGTCGGCGGTGTTGAGCACCACCTCCAGCACGGGCCGCCCAGTGGCCACCGCCCAGTCGGTGGGCAGCACCCATTCGGGGTGATCGCGGCAGTTCATCCCCACCGGAAGCGGTGCCACCACCGGCACGCCGAGTGCTTGCAGCATCGCCTCCTCGCCAATGCCGGACAGCATCAGCAGCTGCGCTGATTGAATGGCACCGCCACACAAGATGATTCGGTCAGCGGTCAGCGACATCGGGCCTTGCGGGCCGACGACGTCGACCCCGAAGGCAATGGTGCCGTTGAACCGCAGCCGCACCGCCCGAGTCTGCGACAGCAGGGTCAGGTTGGATCGCCCCAGCGCCGGCAGCAGATAGCCCGCACCCGGCCCGATGCGGATGCCGTCGACGATGTTAAGCGGCACCGCGCCGACGCCCGGTGCCGGCTCGGGACCGCAATCGTTGAGATCGGCTGTCCAGGAAAACCCGGCGCTTTGCGCTGCGGCAATGAAACGCTCAGTGGTACCGGTCATTTCGTGTGTGCGGCGAACCAGAATCGGCCCGCTGTCGCCATGGGCGGGACCGGTGAAGTCCAGGTCGGTCTCGATGGCCCGGAAATGGCCGATCACGTCGGACCATGCCCAGCCCGGTATCGCGGCCCGATCGAAGTCACGCGGCAATCCGCGGCAGAAGTATCCGCCGTTGACCGCCCCCGAACCGCCGAGCGTCGCCCCCCGCACGATCGGCAGTTCGCGAACGGGCTGATCGGTGATCCGGCTCGCATAGCGCGCCACCAGCGGGCTGCCCGCCCCGATCGGCAACTGCAACCCGTTGGCGGTTTGCGCCAGCAGCGCCGGGTCAGCGAGCGCGGGACCCGCTTCCAGGACGGTCACGGTCCGTGCGGGGTCGGCGGAAAGGCCTTCGGCAACAACAGATCCAGCACTTCCGGCGCCGACGATCAGCACATCGCTGTGCGTTGTCAAGGCGCCGGCTAGCTCCGGATTTGCGGTTTGAGCGCGCGCAGGTTGCGCTCGCGGACCACGCCCCACCACAGCCCCAGGCCGTAGGCCAGGTCGTCGACGCGCTTGAGCAACAGATAGGTCAGCAGGCCGATCGGCTCGGCCTCGTCACCGGTGGTGTCGCGGCGACGCAGCCAATCGACCACGCCGTCCATCACCGCGGCCACCACGACGACGCGTCTACAGTGCCGGGACACGATCGCGGCGAGCAACGCCACGGGCCAGTAGTGCCGGCAGATGGCCGAGGCCAGCTGCAGCGCCGCCGACCACAGGCCGCGGGTCGCGATCACCACGACATCGGAGAAAGCGGTATCGGCGCTGCGCATGGCTTTGGCGATGCGCCGGCCGGTCAGCACGGCGATCACGATCGACGCCAGTTGCGACAGGCTGGTCCCGAGCGCCATCAGGATCCAGGCCATCAGCGCCCACCCGGAGATCACCACCGGGGCGGTCTTGTCGGGGTGGCGTACCGACAGCGGGGCCGCCGAACCGCCGTAGAATGCCTTGCGCGCAAGCCAATCCCGCAATTGGGTGCGGTGATCGTGCGCGACCAGCGCGATCGGCTCGTAGCGCAGCCGGGCACCCGCCTCGATCAGTCGCCAGCACAGGTCGACGTCCTCACCGGACTGCATTGTCTCGTCGAACCCGCCGACATCAGCGAGCGCGGAGCGGCGGCAGATGATCGCCGCACTGGGCACGTAGGACACCGTGCTGTGCGGCAGCACCGGCGCTTCGCGCTGCCCGAGGTCCAGGGAGGAGTGCACCGCCTCGTAGCGGGCGACCACGTTCTCGCTGTGGGCCAGGCCCACGATGCGGGGTGCCACCAGGGCCACCGTCGGGTCGCAGAAGTGGCCGAGGAGAGCCTCCAGCCAGCCGCGGCGTGGCGTCACATCCGAGTCCAGGAAGGCGACGAAGTCGGTGGTGCACGCCGCCAGCCCGGTGTTGCGGGCCGCCGCCGGCCCCTTGCTGCGAGGGTGGTGCAACACCTCGATGTCGCAGTGTGTGCCGGCGAAGTCTTCCTGCTCGATGGGCGACACCGAGCCGTCGTCCACCACGATCACGCGCAATCCGCGCAGCGAGTTCACCAGGCGTCGCACACCAGAAACATTGTCCCGCACTGGGATTACCACGGTGACGTCGCGATGCGACGGTCCGCCGGCCGGGCGCGGATGCGCGACGGTGGCGTCCAGCAGGGTGCGGGCCAGCTGGGCACTGACGTCGTCGCGGACCTTCAGCCGGCCGTCCGAGAGCATGTCCTGGGCGGCGGGAGCCAGCTTGAGCAGTCGGGTCGGCGAGCCGCCCAGCAAGGCCGAGCCGTCGCCGAGTACCCGCACGCGGCGATCGACCTGAACGGCGAACCCGTCCGGCAGTCGAGGCTGACTCATGTCAGCATCCCGTCGAGGGCGGGCGTCCAGCGCACGATGCGGCGCACAGAACCGTCGACCATCTCCGAGAAGATGCGCTTGCCCTCGGCCGCGGTGGCGGTGGTGGGGTCTCCCAACACGCCCACCGGACTGACCGCCGCCACTCCGCCGGTGCGCATCGCCGGGAGCAATTCGGGCAGTGGCGCCCGGTTCCCGGGGAGCCACCGATCGGTCAGCACATCGGACGGCGAGATATGCAGCAACACCGATGTTTCGGTATGGCCGGCGTGGGCGTCGGCGCCGGCGGCCGCGCACGGGCACCAGGCGACGTCGCGGCCTTCGGTGCGAAGGGTGGTCACGGCACGGTGCAATGCCTGCGTGTTGCCGCCGTGGCCGTTGACGAAGACCAGGCGCCGGGCCCAGCCGGCGGCCGACCTGCCGTACTCGACCAGCAGCATCGTCAAGGCGTCGGTGCCGATGGAAATTGTTCCGGCGAAACTCTGATGCTCACCGCTGGCGCCGTAGGAGATAGCCGGCGCCACCAACCAGGGCTGCTCAAGGCTGGCCCGGGCCCCCCGGGCGACCGCCGTCGCGATGCGAGTGTCGGTGTCCAACGGCAGGTGCGGACCGTGTTGCTCGGTCGACCCCAGCGGGATCATTATCGACGGCGAGGTGGGAAATAGCTCGTTCGACGTCGCAGCTCCTAATTCGCCGAGTACGGGCACTCGGTGATGGTAGGCCGAATTCACCTGGCGTGCACCAATTGTTGAGCGTTCAAAGTTAATTTTTTTCTGGGCTGTTCATCGGGGCGCCGAAATTCGGCTCGTCCGTCACGGTTGCCACGCGCGTATCACAATTTTCGCATACGTCGATTTTCGCTCGCAATCCCACATTGGCCTGAATTCGGCGGTTCCGCGGGAGGGTCCGACGCAGCACCCTGAGCGCTAAATATGGCAAAGCCGCCCAACATGCTGCGGATTAACTCGGGCGCCGCCGAGATCAGGCCGGCGCAACGCCGAGGGCGCGGGTGAAGCCGTCCGGCACCAGAATGTCGTCCGGGCGCAAGTCGTGGACCGACGCATGCCCCAGCCCCATCAGCGCCGAGTCGATACCCCCGCGCAGGACGTCGAGCACGTTCTCGACGCCCGCTTGACCGTTCGCGGCCAGGCCCCACAGATAGGCGCGGCCGATCATCACCGCCCGCGCTCCCAATGCCACAGCCTTCACCACGTCGCTGCCGCGCCGGATGCCGCCGTCCAGCAACACCTCGACCTGGTCGCCGACCGCGGCCACCACCGGGGGCAGCGCCCGGATGGACGCGGGCGTCCCGTCCAGGTTGTTGCCGCCGTGGTTGGACACCGATATCGCCGAAACACCAGCATCCACAGCTCTTTTCGCGTCATCGACACGCATGACGCCCTTGAGCATGAATGGTCCGCCCCACAGCTCACGCAGCCAGGCGATGTCCTCCCAGGTCGGCGGGGGCGTGCCCATCCATTCGCCGTAGGCCTGGAAGAACGGCGGACCGGCCTCCCCCCGCGCCGCCTGGTTCGGCACCGACAACGCCGGCGGACGCATCGTCTTCGCCCACTTCAGGAACCACCGCGGTTTGAAGGCCGCTTCCGGCGACAGCCGCAGAATAGTGCGCAGGTTCATTTCTTCGGGAATCTTGGGGCTGCCCCAGTCGCGCCCGTGCGAGAAGGACCAGTCGGTCGTGACGATCAAACCGACCGCACCGGCCGCGCGGGCCCGCTCCACCCGGTCCGCGATCGCGTCGCGCCCGCCCAGCCAGTACACCTGGAAGAACAGTTTGGAGTTTGCCGCGATCACTTCCTCGATCGGCTTGCTGGCGAACGAGGACAGACCCATCGCCGTCCCCCGCGCCGCCGCGGCCCGCGCGACGGCCACCTCACCCTCCGGGTCGACCGCCTGAACGCCGGTCGGTGAAATCAGCACCGGCATGGAGATATCTTGTCCCATAACGGTTGTCGACAACTCGCGCTTTTCCTGCGCGCCTATCACGTGCGGCGCGAATCCCAGTTCGCCGAAAGCTTCGACATTGTCCGAGACCGTAATTCCTTTTTCGCTGGCCGCAACAAGGGCCGCATAAACGGATTTCGGCAACCGGCGCTTTGCGCGCTGCTGCGCGATGGCGATTGTCTCAAACCACTCGTCGGCCACGACTACACGGGGCTTTCGTTACACAGCCGCGCCGGCGGGTGCTGCGGCGGCCGCACCGACAGTGTCAGCGGCACCGGCTGGCGGACCTGCTGGCCACGCGAGTGGTCGGCTCGCGGGCGCGGAGTCTCCCGATCCTGCGCCAGTGCCGACTCGCTGTGCCCCTGGACGCATTCGGGATCCGGTCCGTCCATCGGCAGGCCGGTGAAGAACTTGGCCGCCATGCAACCACCACGGCAGCTGTCGTAATGCCCGCAACTTCCGCAGGCGCCCGCCGATTGGGGCTCGCGCAGCTCGCGGAACAGCGCGGCGTTCTTCCAGACGTTGGAGAACCCAGCCCCAAAACCAGTGTCCGTCAAGACGTTTCCGGCCAGGAAGCGGTCGTGGATGGCGAACGGGCAGGCGTACACGTCGCCCACCGGATCGATCAGGCACACCACCCGGCCAGCTCCGCACATGTTCAAGCCGGACAGCGCACCCGAGGCGCCCAGCGGGGCCAGATGGAAGAAGGAGTCGCCGGTGAGCACCCGCTCCCCCTTGGCGACCAGCCAGTCGTAGAGCGCGACCTGCTGGGCCGCGGTCGGGTGCAGCTCTTCCCAGACATCCGCGCCGCGCCCCGAAGGCCGCAGCCGGGTGATCCGCAGGGTCGCGCCGTAACGGCTTGCCAGCGCTGCGAATTCGTCGAGCTGGTCGACGTTGTGACGGGTGACCACGACAGAGATCTTGGCGTCTTTGAAGCCGGCCGCGGCCAGGTTCTCCAGCGCGCGCACCGCCATCGCGAAGGAGCCCGGTCCGCGGACCGCGTCGTTGACCTCGGCGGTGGCGCCGTCCAGCGAGATCTGGACGTCGACGTAGTCGCTGGCCGCCAGCCGCGCGGCGACCTCCGGTGTGATGCGCACCCCGTTGGTCGAGAACTTCACTCCGACGTGGTGCGCGGTGGCGTAGTCGACAAGCTCCCAAAAGTCTTGGCGCACAGTCGGTTCCCCGCCACCGATGTTGACGTAGAACACCTGCATGCGTTCCAGCTCGTCGATGATGTCCATGCACTGTCGGGTGGACAGCTCGCGTGGATCGCGCTTACCCGACGAGGAAAGGCAGTGCACGCAGGCCAGGTTGCAGGCGTAGGTGAGTTCCCACGTCAGGCAGATGGGGGCGTCCAGGCCGTGCTCGAACTGCTCGATGAGCCGGGGTACGGGGGCCGCTGTTGTCATTGATGGTCCTCCTGGGGCACCAGCATGCGGGACTCGACCAACACACCCAACGCGTGCAGGTAGGGCCCCTGCTCCGAGTCGTCGACCCCCTCGGCCCGCAGGGCGGACCGGACGTCGGGGTGGTCGGCCAGCGACTGCACCACCGCAAGGATGGTGCGGTTCTTCAGGAACGAAAGCTTGCGGGTGCCGAAGTGATAGAGCAGTGCGCCAAACGGTTCCGGACGAACCGCGACCTGCGGGTGCAATCGCCAACCGCGATCAGGGTCGAACCGGCTTTCGGTCGGTCGAGCCTGCGCGGGCGCAGGCACGGTCAGTAGACCCCGCACATTCCGTCGATGGACACCTCTTCAACCAGAGTCTCGGTGACGAGCTCGGCGTCGGTTTCGATCTCGCGGTCCATATGAATTGCCTCTCCTACGCTCTCGACAACGATGGTCGATCTTGTCACAATCGTCGTCAGAATATGGCATCGGGTGCCGAAATGGAAGGGCGGGTCTGATGAATCCGCAGGCGCGGGTCGGCCGGCGCCGCTCGACAACGCCGGACCACATCACCGACGTCGCTATCGCGTTGTTCACCGCGCGGGGATTCGCCGAGGTGAGTGTCGACGACGTCGCGCAGGCCGCCGGGATCTCGCGCCGCACGCTGTTCCGCTACTACGCCTCCAAGAACGCCATCCTCTGGGGCGACTTCGACAGCCACCTCGCGCATCTTCGCGAGCTGCTGGACGCGGTCGGCCCGCGAGTCCCGCTGGGCGAGGCACTGCGGGCAGCACTGTTGGCGTTCAACACCTTTGACGATTCCGAGACCGTCCAGCACCGTCAGCGGATGCGGGTCATCCTGCAAACCGCCGAACTGCAGGCGTATTCAATGACGATGTACGCCGGCTGGCGCGAGGTGATCGCGGAGTTCGTCGCCCGGCGCTCGGGCGCCAAGACGACCGACTTGGCGCCGCAGACCGTGGCCTGGACGCTGCTCGGGGTCGCGCTCTCGGCCTACGAGCATTGGCTGCGCGACGAGGCCGTCACGCTGCAGGCCGCGCTCGGCAATGCCTTCGACGTCGCCGGTGCCGGACTGAACGCGCTGAACCCATGACCGCCGATCGCACGCACCTGCTGCACACTCTGCGCTCGCAGGGGCGGTTCTGCGGTATCTCCGGATCCCCGATGTACGACGAGCTGTTCGAGCTGGTGGCCTCCGACGTCGAAACCGGTGGGATCTTCGCGGCGATCCTGTCCGGTCACGAGGACGACCCGGCGCGCGAGGCGGTGCCGCTGCGGCTGCTGGGCGGCCTGCACCGGATGGTGCTCGACGGGCGGGCCGAGGTGTTGCGCCAGTGGTATCCCAGCACCGGCGGCACCTGGGATGCCGCCGGCGCATGGCCCGAGATCAAGCTCGCCGCGGCGGCCCATGCCGAGTCGCTGCGCACGGCGCTGGGGCAGCCGCCGCAGACCAATGAGGTGGGTCGATCCGCCGCACTAATCGGTGCCCTGCTGCGTGTCAACCACGAAAATCAGTTTCCGATAAGGCTTTTCGAGATCGGATCGAGCGCCGGGCTGAACCTGCGGGCCGACCGATACCACTACCGCTACGGCGGCGGGCAGTGGGGACCGATCGACTCGCCGGTGATCATCGACGACGCTTGGCGGGGCCAGGTGCCGCCGCCCGGCTCGGTGCGGATCGTCGAACGACGGGGCTATGACATCGCGCCGGTGGATGTCACGGACACCGACGGCGAGGTGACCGCGCTGAGCTATGTCTGGCCCGACCAGTCCGCCCGGCTGGAGCGGCTGCGCGGCGCCATCGCGGTCGCTCGCAGGGTGCCCGCACTGCTGCTGCGACAGAGCGCCGGCGCCGCCGTGAACGGCCTGACACTGGCCGACGGCGCATTGACGGTGCTGTGGCATTCGATCACGTGGCAGTACCTGTCGCAGGACGAACGCAGTGCGGTGCTCGACGGGATGAACACGCTCGGCGAACGAGCCGACGCCACAGCGCAGTTCGCACACCTGACGATGGAACCCGCGCGCGACGGTGCGGGCGGCCCGCTGAAGTTCCTGGTGCGCGTCCGTCGCTGGCCCGGCGGTGAGGTTGTGGTGCTGGGTGAATGCCATCCGCACGGCCCACCGGTGAACTGGCGATAACCACAATCAGGAAAAATTTTGCCCACTACCCGTCGGAGTTCGGGGCGCCGCGGCGACGATAAGGGTGTGAGCGCCGGAACGGATCACCAATCCGACCCTCGACGCGCGCTTCTGGCGCTCTACGACGAGGCGTTGCCGGTTGTTTACGGGTACTTCGTCCGACGCTGCGGCGAACGTGCCGCGGCGGAGGACCTGACGTCGGAGACCTTCCTCGCGGCGATGGACGCCGCACGCCGGGCCGAGCCGCCGCCGATCTCGGTGGCGTGGTTGCTCGGCGTGGCGCGACACAAACTGGCCGACCATTATCGGCGCGGGCAGGACCGGCTCAGCGTGCCGGTGGCCGAGCTGCCGGAACCCGTCGACAGCGCCGACGACTGGGACGCCGAGCTGGATCGGATGGTCGCCGAAGCCGTACTGGCCCGGCTGGCCGAGTCACACCGCACGGTGCTGGTGCTGCGCTATATGGACGACTGCAGCGTCGGCGAATGCGCCGAGCTGATCGGGCGCACGGTGCATGCCACCGAAGCGTTGCTGGTCCGCGCGCGCCGCGCCTTCAAGAGGCACTACCCGGAAGGAGGCACGTCATGAACCAACACGACCCACTCAGCGTGCTGCGCTCCGATGACCTTCCGGTTCAACCTGATCCGGCTTTTGCCGCGCAGCTGCGCCGGCAACTGGAATCCGCACTGTCGCTACCCGAAGGAGTTGTCATGAGCGGCACCACGACTGCCCTTGCCGACCTGACCGAACCCGTTGCACCGCAGCTGCCGCGGCCGGCGGCATTGCCCTACCTCAGCGTGGCAAACGCACGCGCGGCCATCGACTGGTACGCCGACGCATTCGGCGCCGTGGTCGTCGGCGACCCGGTCGTGATGGACGATGGGCGCATCGGGCACGCCGAGATCGCGATCGGCGACGGCGTGCTGTACCTGGCCGATGAATATCCCGAGATCGGCCTGAAAGCCCCTGCTGCCAGGGCGGTTTCGGTCAGCCTGATGCTGCACGTCGCCGACACCGACGCCGCACTGCAGCAGGCGCGCGACCACGGCGCGACCGTCGAGCGGGAGATCTACCAGAATTACGGAACCCGCAACGCCACTGTCATCGACCCGTTCGGGCACCGCTGGATATTGTCCGGGCCCGCAGCCGCGCCGGTTTCGGTCATTGCGCACGGCGACATCGGATACATCTCGGTGTGGACGCCGGATGCCGATCGTGCGGCGGCCTTCTACGGGCACGTCCTGGGCTGGACATACGACCCGTCGTCACACCGGGTCACCAACACCGACCTGCCGACCGGCATCGTCGCCACCGACGAGCCCGCCACCCTGTTCTGCTGCTACGCCGTCGACGACGTGCGGGCCGCCAGCATCGCGATAGCAGAAGCCGGCGGTGTTCCCGGCGAAATCCGGGACACCGACTACGGCGTCCTGCTGGAGGCCACCGACCCACAAGGTGCGGCCTTCGCGGTGCACCAACCCATCGCCGGCCGAAAGCGCGCGGAGATCAACGGTTCTGGGCCCGGTGAACTGTCTTATGTCACCTACCAAGTGCCGGATTCAGCCGCGTTCCGCCACTTCTATGGGCGGGTGCTGCGCTGGACCTTCGAGCCGGGCCGCATCGCCGACGGCTGGCAAGTGGTGGACACGCATCCGATGGCCGGGGTTGCCGGTGGCAGTGCGCGTCCGACCACCGTGCCGATGTGGACGGTGGCCGACATTGATGCCGCGGTCACGCGGGTGCGCGAAGCCGGCGGCGCCGTGCTGGATGAGCCGACCCGCCAGCCCTACGGCATCAGCGCCGAGTGCACCGACGATCAGGGCGCGCGGTTCTACCTGGGCCAGTTTTAAAGGCCAGCTCTAAGCCTGATTTCTACTGCAGCGCCTCGGGATTGGCGATCCGGATCGGCGCACCGTCCAGCCAGGCCACCACCGCCTCGATGCTGTCGGAGTAGAAAGCACTCAGCATCTCGCGGGTGACGTACCCCAGGTGAGGGGACAATGTCACGTTGGGCAGAGCGCGCAGCGGATGGTCGGGCGCGGGGGGTTCGACGTCGAACACGTCGAGACCGGCTCCGGCGATACGACCGGTCCGCAGCGAAGAGATCAGTGCGGCCTCGTCGACGATCGGGCCCCTGGACGTGTTGATCAAGTAGGCGTGCGGCCTCATCAGGGCCAGCTCGGCTTCGCCGACCAAACCTCGTGTCCGCTCGGAGAGCACCAGGTGGATGGACACCACATCGGAGGATTCGAACAATGCCGCCTTCTCGACCCGGCGCGCACCGGCCGCGGCCGCGACCTGCGCGGTCAGGTTTTGGCTCCACGCAACGACATTCATGCCGAACACCCCCGCGTACTCGGCCATCCGTTTTCCGGTTCTGCCCAGCCCCAGCAACCCGAGGGTCTTACCGGCCAGCGTCACGCCAACGCTGCTCTGCCATCCCCCATCGCGCATCCGGCGGTGCTCTTCGGCCAAGTTGCGCACCGTCGCGATCAGCAAGCCCCAGGCCAGTTCGGGGGTGGCGTCGCGGACCGCCCGGAACCGGGGGTTGCCGAAATCCGAATGGGCAACCAGGACTCCGGATTCACTGGCCGCCACCATGTCCAGGTTCGGCAGGCTCATGCCCACGATCGTTATCAGCTTCAGATTCGGCAGTCGCTCAAGCAGCGTGCGCGGCAACGCCATCCGTTCGCGCATCGTGCAGATCACGTCGAACGGTTGCAGGACCTCTACCGCTTCCGCTTGACCGAGATGCCGCTCGAAGACGGTGATCTCGGATCGGCTCTGCACCGGTGACCAGTCGGCGAGCTCGAGTGCCAAACCGGCATAATCATCGAGTATCGCCACCCGGTGCATATCGTCAGCCTAGCAGCTCCGAAATCGGTGCTGCCGCAGCGATTTTGCCGCGGGCCTTCATGACTTTGCCCGGCAAACCGCCGCCGACCACGCCCACCACCACCCCGTCGCGCTCGTAGTAGGCCAGGAACTTTCGTCCGTCGTCCTCGACCAGGTGCACGACGTCGGTTGCTTCCGGCTCGCCCAGGCATTGGATCTTGACGTCGTACTGGTCGCTCCAGAAGTACGGCACGACCGTGATAGAAGGCACCTCCTGACCAAGCATCGCGGGCACCACGACTCGAGCCTGGTCCGCGACGTTGCTCCAATGCTCCACGCGCGCTTGATGTCCCGTCGCATCACGCCAAGAGGCGACGTCTCCGAGCGCCCACACGTTGGGCGCACTGGTGCGCCCGGCGTCGTCGCAGATGACACCGTTGTCGACCTCAACGCCGCTGCCCTGCAGCCACTCGGTGGCCGGACGCGATCCGATACCGACGACGACCAGGTCGGCAGCCAATTCGCTGCCGTCGCTGAGCACCACGGTGTCGACATGGCCTTCGCCGCGCACCTCGGCAACCCCGATGCCGGTGCGCACGTCGACGCCCTCATTACGATGCAACCGCGACACCAGCTCACCGATCTGCTCGCCGAGCACCGACGCCAGCGGCGTCGGCTGCGGCTCCACCAGCACCACATCGACCCCCATGCTGCGCAGGCTGGCCGCGACCTCGCAGCCGATGAAGCCGGCTCCGACGACCACGGCGTTGTGCGCCTTGCAGGCGTGCTCACGCAACGCCATGCTCTCGTCGAACGACCTCAGCACGCGAATACCTTCGAGATCCGGGAACGCGGGAATGCGCCGCGGGACCAACCCGGTCGCAATCACCAGCTCGTCGTAGCCGAGCGTGGTGCCGTCGGAGAGGGTCAGGGTCTGCGCGTCGATGTCCAGGCCGGTGGCCGCCGCACCGAGGCGCAGCGTGATGTTGTTCTCGTCGTAGAACTCACGCGGCTTGAGGGCGACATCGTCGACCTCTTTGCGCAGCACTTCCTTGGACAACGGCGGCCGGTCATACGGCAGGTGGACCTCGTCGCTGACGATCGTGACGGGCCCGGTGTATTCCGACCGCCGTAATTGCTCGGCCGTGCGGGCCGCGGCCAGCCCGCCTCCGACGATCACGATTCCTTTATTGCTCACGTGGAGTTCATAGCACGCGCGACGCTCAGTACTTTAGGGCGCCCTTATCGACGGGGATCTGCATGCCCGTCACGGTGCCCGCGCCGTCGCCGGCCAACCAGGCAACGACGTCGGAAACCTCCTCGGCCGCCATGAATCCCTTGTACTGCATCGGCATTGGCGGGAAGCTGTGCACGAAGCGGGGATGCTTGGCGAAGATCTCCATCATCGCTTCCGGTTCGATCATCGGGGTGTCGATCGAGTAGGGGTGAATCGAGTTGACCCGGATACCGTATTCGCCGAGCTCGATCGCCAGCGAGTTGGTCAGCGCGGTCAACCCGAACTTGCTGGCCGAATAATGGCCGTTGCCGGGAGTGGCCTTCAGGCCGGCCGACGAGCTCACCACCACAATCGATCCGCCGTTGCCAGCCTCGATCATCGCGGGGATAGCGGCGCGCAGGGTGCGCCAGGTGCCGGTCAGGTTGACCCCGATCACGGTGTCCCACTGCTCGTCGGTGAGTTCCCAGACCCGGCCCCAGCCCAGCACACCGGCGTTGGCCACCACGATGTCGAGCCGGCCGAACTGTTCCACGCCGTCGGCCACCAGCTGACGCACGGTGGGATCGTCGCGAATGTCGCCGGCGCGGGCCAGGATCTTGCGGCCCTCGGCCTCCACCAGGCGAACGGTCTCACTGAGATCTTCGGGGGTGGCCGGCGTGTACGTCACGGTGTCGGACACCGACGCGCAGATGTCGAGGGCGATGATGTCGGCGCCCTCGCGGGCCAGCCGCACCGCGTGCGCGCGCCCTTGCGCGCGGGCGGCGCCGGTAACGAATGCCACCCGTCCCTGCAGTGATCCTTCACGTCCCGACACGGCACGCCCCTTTCGCCGAATCACAGGCTAGCAGCGAAACTGAAACGTGTTCTAACTTGGCTCGCCGACGCGGACGGGCTCAGATCTCCGAGATGATCTGGGTCCGGCGTGCGTTGTATTCGTCGTCGGTCAAAGCGCCACTGGCGCGCAGTGTCTCGAGCTGTTGGAGCCGATCGGCGATCGAGGCCTGGGGCGGCGTGGCGACGGGCGCCGCTCCGGCCGGGGCCCCCTGCGCCGCGGGCGCCTGGGCGTCCGCGCGGCGCACCACCGCCTGGATCTGTTCGCGCAGCGCCGGGTTCGACCGGATGTCGACCATCCGGTTGAGCGGAACGTTGTTGTCCTTGAGGATCTGCAGGATCTCCATCAGCGGCCCGGCTTGCCCGCTAAGGTCATAGGTCCGGTTGTCCTCGGCCACCGTAAACTGCGCGGGTACCAGACCATTGACCAAAGCGCTTCGCTCCCAGTCGATTTGGTATTCCTGCGTCGTAGGGTCAAGCAATACCACGAGCTTTCGCGCGGTGAGGTTGCCCAACCGGGTGACGTTGGCGATGACCCGGTCTTGACTGTCGAACGCCGGGAAGCCGGGTCCCTCGATGTGCAGGTCGACCTTCACCAGCGGCTGGTCGTTGATCCGGGTTCCCGTCTCGGAGAGCCCGACGATTTGGGCGAGCGCCAGCACCCCGTGCTGTTCGAGCAGCGCGGACTTGGCCGCCGATTTCGCGCCGTAGTTGGTCAGCGCGAGTGCGATGAGCACGTCGGCCACGGTGATGAGTAGGCCGACGTAGAACATCCATTGCAGCAGGTTGCCCAGCCCCAGGGTGAAGTAGACGACCAGAAAGATCGGCCCGACCAGACCACCGCACAGCAAAACGACCAACTGTGTCTTCAGATACCGCGCCAACACGTGTTTCTCCTCGCCTCGCCGGGAAGGTTCGTGTCAGATTAGCGCTGTCGCGTGCGCTGTATCCATAGCCTGCGTGCGGGCATCGGCCCTGGCAGTCAGCGCGATGGCTTCGGTGGTGCGCCTTTGGGAGAGGCGGGCGGCGGCGCCATGGCCGGCCCGTTGGACAGGGGCATCGCCGCGGGCAGCATCGTGGCCGACGACAGTTCCGCGGCCGCCACATCCGCCGGGGCGGTAGCGGCGGTCGCCGGGCCGGCGACATCGGCTGCCGTCGCAGCGGGAGCTACCGCCGCTGCCGCGGGTGCCGCCGCCGCTGCTGCCGGCGCCGCCGCTGCATACGCCGATGTTTCTGAGTGGGGCGCCGTTGCCGAAGCCCCGGCCGGGGCCGCTGCCGTGGTGGTTGCCGCCATCGGCGTCACCGTTGCTGTTGCCGGGGCGACCGTGGGCGCCGCCGCGGCGGCCGGCGCCGCTGCAGCCGGTTGCACCGCCGCTGCCACCGGCGCCCCGGATGCCACGCCGCCCGCCTGCGCCGCAGCGCCGATGAACTGCTGACTGCTCATTGCCTGGCCGGATAGGTTGGCCGCACCCGCCACCGCCTGCGGGGCGACCGCCAACGGCTCGGCGTTGACGACCTCGGTGTCCGCATACTGCTGGGCCCCACCACTCATGAGCTGCACAAACTGGTTGTGGAATAGCGCCGCCTGCGCGCTGATCGCCTGATAGGCCGCCGCGTGCACGCCGAACAGGTGCGAGATGCTCGCCGAAACCGCGTCGGCGCCGGCGGCCTGAACAACCGACGTCGCGCCAGAGGCCATCGAGTTGGCGTAGTTGATCGCCGTACCGATTTTTTCCAGGTCTGATGCCGCGGCCGCCACATACTCCGGCGTCGCATTTACGAACGACATCCGAACCTCCCGGCCAGGCCAAGACGGTCAAATTCCCGAACCGTCAATTTCAGACTGGACATCGCAAGATCTTACCGGAAATTCGCTGACCAGGTGTGCAGAGCTTTCGGGCGGGCCAGAAAGCACAAGACCCGGACCGCCGAGATCGGCGAGTCCGGGCCCCGTGCTGTGGAACTAGTTGATGATCTTGACGACCCGGCCGGCGCCGACGGTGCGGCCACCCTCACGGATCGCGAACCGCAGACCGTCGTCCATTGCGACGGGCTGGATCAGCTTCACCGAGATGTTGGTGTTGTCACCGGGCATCACCATTTCGGTGCCCTCCGGCAGCGTCACCACACCGGTCACGTCGGTGGTGCGGAAGTAGAACTGCGGACGGTAGTTGTTGAAGAACGGCGTGTGCCGACCGCCCTCGTCCTTGGACAGGATGTAGACGCTGCCCTCGAACTCGGTGTGCGGGGTGGTGGTGCCGGGCTTGACCACAACCTGGCCGCGCTCGACGTCCTCACGCTTGATACCACGCAGCAGCAGCCCGACGTTGTCGCCGGCCTGGCCCTGGTCAAGCAGCTTGCGGAACATCTCCACACCGGTGACCGTGGTCTTGGTGCTGGTCGGCTTGATGCCGACGATCTCGACTTCCTCGTTGACGTTGATCACGCCGCGCTCGACACGACCGGTGACCACGGTGCCACGACCGGTGATCGTGAAGACGTCCTCGACGGGCATCAGGAACGGCTTGTCGGTCTCGCGGACCGGGTCCGGAATCGACTCGTCGACGGCGTCCATCAGGTCCTCGACGGACTTGACCCACTCGGCGTCACCCTCGAGCGCCTTGAGCGCCGAGACGCGGATGACCGGGGCCTCCTCGTCGAATTCCTGGGCGGCCAGCAGTTCGCGGACCTCCAGCTCGACGAGCTCGAGCAGCTCCTCGTCGTCGACCATGTCGGCCTTGTTCAGGGCTACCAGGATGTAGGGCACCCCGACCTGACGCGCGAGCAACACGTGCTCGCGGGTCTGCGGCATCGGACCGTCGGTCGCGGCGACCACCAGGATCGCGCCGTCCATCTGGGCCGCACCGGTGATCATGTTCTTGATGTAGTCGGCGTGACCCGGGGCGTCGACGTGGGCGTAGTGACGCTTGTCGGTCTGGTACTCCACGTGGGAGATGTTGATCGTGATACCGCGCTGACGCTCCTCGGGCGCGTTGTCGATCTGGTCGAAGGCGCGCGACTCGTTGAGGTTCGGGTACTTGTCATGCAGGACTTTGGTGATCGCCGCGGTCAGGGTTGTCTTGCCGTGGTCAACGTGACCGATGGTCCCGATGTTGACGTGCGGCTTCGTCCGCTCGAACTTCGCCTTCGCCACTTGTGTGTCCTCCTGGACTGATTGGTGCTTTTGAAAAGCAGTGTTGATGTTGTTGTAAGTGCCGCGGTGGTAACCGGGCTAGGTTACTCCGAGCTGGTGTTCACTCGCCCGTCGCCTTCCGCCCGACGTATTGCTCGGCTCCGAACTCGTGAGTTGACACTCACTCGCCCGTCGCCTTCGCGATGATCTCCTTCGAGACGTTCGCCGGAACCTCGGCATACGAGTCGAACACCATGGAGTAGTTCGCCCGGCCTTGTGTCTTGGACCGCAGGTCGCCGACATAGCCGAACATCTCCGACAGCGGGACGTGCGCCCGAACGACGCGCGCACCCGCCCGCTCCTCCATGGCCTGAATCTGGCCACGGCGGGAGTTCAGGTCGCCGATCACGTCACCCATGTAGTCCTCGGGTGTGGTCACTTCGACCGCCATGATCGGCTCGAGGATCACCGGCTGGGCTTGCTGCGCAGCCTTTTTCAGCACCTGTGACCCTGCGATCTTGAACGCCATTTCCGAGGAGTCAACCTCGTGGTAGGCACCGTCGAGCAAGGTGACCTTCAGGTTCACCAGCGGGTAGCCAGCCAGCACGCCGTACTGCATGGCGTCCTGGGCACCCGCGTCAACCGACGGGATGTATTCCCGCGGGATGCGACCACCGGTGACCTTGTTCTCGAACTCGTAGGTCGCACCGTCCTCGCCGGTGAATGGCTCGAGGTTGATGATCACCTTCGCGAACTGGCCCGAGCCACCCGTCTGCTTCTTGTGGGTGAACTCGACGTTGTTGGCCGCCCGCTTGATGGTCTCCTTGTAGGCCACCTGCGGCTTACCGACGTTGGCCTCGACCTTGAACTCGCGGCGCATGCGGTCCACCAGGATGTCCAGGTGCAGCTCGCCCATACCACCGATGACGGTCTGGCCGGTCTCCTGGTCCAGGTGCACCTTGAAGGTCGGGTCTTCCTCGGCGAGCTTCTGGATCGACAGCGACAGCTTCTCCTGGTCGCTCTTCGTCTTGGGCTCGATGGCCACCTCGATGACCGGGTCGGGGAAGGTCATCGACTCGAGCACGATCTGCTGGTTCGGGTCGCTCAGGGTGTCACCGGTGGTGGTGTCCTTGAGGCCGATCACCGCGTAGATGTGGCCCGCCGACGCGGTCTCCACCGGGTTCTCCTTGTTGGAGTGCATCTGGAACAGCTTGCCGAGCCGCTCCTTCTTACCCTTGGTGGCGTTGATGACCTGGCTGCCGGAATCGACCTTGCCCGAGTACACCCGGACGTAGGTCAGCTTGCCGAAGAACGGGTGCGTCGCGACCTTGAAGGCCAGCGCCGAGAACGGCTCGTCGGTCGACGGCTTGCGGGTGATCTCCTCGTCTTCCTTGCCCGGCGCGTGGCCGACGGCCGGCGGCACGTCCAGCGGCGAGGGCAGGTAGTCGATGACCGCGTCCAGCATGGGCTGCACGCCCTTGTTCTTGAACGCGCTGCCGCATAGCACGGGGTAGGCCTCCGAGCTGATGGTCAGCTTGCGGATAGCGCCCTTGATCTCGGCGACACTGAGCTCTTCGCCGCCCAGGTACTTCTCCAGCAGCGCCTCGTCCGTCTCGGCGACGGCCTCGAGCAGCTTGGTGCGGTACTCGTCGGCCTTCTCCTGCAAGTCGGCCGGGATGTCGACGACGTCGTACTTCTCGCCGAGCTTGGCTTCGGCACTCCACACCTTGGCCTTCATCTCGACCAGATCGACGACGCCTTCGAAGTCACCCTCGGAGCCGACGGGCAGCTGGATCGGAATGACGTTGGCGCCCAAGCGCTCTTCCATGGTGCGGACCGAGAAGTAGAAGTCGGCCCCGATCTTGTCCATCTTGTTGACGAAGCAGATCCGCGGCACGTCGTACTTGTCGGCCTGACGCCACACCTGCTCGGACTGCGGCTCGACGCCCTCCTTGCCGTCGAACACGGCAACGGCACCGTCGAGCACACGCAGGCTGCGCTCCACCTCGACGGTGAAGTCGACGTGCCCGGGGGTGTCGATGATGTTGATCTGGTTGTCATTCCAGAAGCAGGTGGTGGCGGCGGAGGTGATGGTGATCCCGCGCTCTTGCTCCTGCTCCATCCAGTCCATGGTGGCCGCGCCGTCGTGGACCTCACCGATCTTGTAGCTGATACCGGTGTAGTAGAGGATGCGCTCCGTCGTCGTCGTCTTGCCGGCGTCGATGTGCGCCATGATGCCGATGTTGCGGACCTTGGTCAGGTCGGTCAGCACGTCCTTCTGTGCCACAGAAGTCTTCCCACTCTTTCGATTGCGTTGTTAGTTCGCTGTCGGTTGACGCCCGGCCACGCTGCCAGTTTGGCGCCCGTTCGGGCTCTACCAGCGATAGTGCGCGAAGGCGCGGTTGGCCTCGGCCATCTTGTGGGTGTCCTCACGCCGCTTGACGGAAGCCCCGAGGCCATTGCTGGCGTCCAGGATCTCGTTCGCCAGCCGCTCGATCATCGTCTTCTCCCGGCGGGCCCGGGAGAAGCTGACAAGCCAGCGCAGCGCCAGCGTGGTGGACCGGTCCGGACGCACCTCGACGGGCACCTGGTAGGTCGCACCACCGACGCGGCGGCTGCGCACCTCCAGGGCGGGCTTGACGTTGTCGAGAGCGCGCTTGAGCGTGATCACCGGATCGGTACCGGTCTTATCGCGAGCTTGCTCGAGCGCACCATAAACAATGCGCTCAGCGACCGATTTCTTCCCCTGCAGCAGGACCTTGTTGACCAGCTGGGTCACCAGCTGCGATCCATAGACCGGGTCGTTGACCAGCGGACGCTTCGGCGCGGGCCCCTTGCGCGGCATTAGCTCTTCTCCTTCTTGGCGCCGTAACGGCTGCGAGCCTGCTTGCGATTCTTGACACCCTGGGTGTCCAGCGAACCGCGGATGATTTTGTAGCGCACACCGGGCAGGTCCTTCACACGACCGCCACGCACCAGCACCATCGAGTGCTCCTGCAGGTTGTGGCCCTCACCCGGGATGTAGGCGGTGACCTCGACCTGGCTCGTCAGCTTCACACGCGCGACCTTCCGAAGTGCCGAGTTCGGCTTCTTCGGGGTGGTGGTGTACACGCGGGTGCATACGCCACGGCGCTGCGGGCTGCCCTTCAGGGCCGCGGTCTTGACCTTGGCGATCTTGTCGCGGCGACCCTTGCGGACCAGCTGCTGAATGGTTGGCATCTACTGGCTTTCTGTGTTCGAAGTCTTCTTGCTGCTCTTAAGTCTCTGTACTGCAGTTTTTCCCCGCCGCACTACCCCGCGGCCGGGTGTGTCGCACCCGCTCAGCACCGGAGTCGTCCGATACTTGGTGGACATGCGAATTCGCCCGGCATCCACTTCCTTACGTCAGGCGCCGTAAGCCGCCAGGCACGAGCCACCACAATACCCGCCGCTGGTCGAACAGGTCAAAGCGGCCGCGGGACGCAACCGCTCAACCCGGCGCGCGCCCGCGGTGGACCGCTACTTCGGCGAGGCGCCGCCCGGCGCGGTGCGCCTGTCCAAGCCCGTTGCCAGCCGCAACACCATTTCGGTGAACAGCGCATCGGTGTCGATGTCGTCCATGACACCGGTCATTTCCAGCAAGACGAACCCGTGCAGGGCGGACCAGAATTCGAGCGCGGCGAAAAACGCCTCCTCGCCGTCGAGGCCATACGAGGACAACACCGCGATCACCGGCGCGGCCGCACCCCGGGTTGCCGCGGTGTATTCAGGGTCATCGCCGCCCAGCGGCATCCGGGTGAAGGCCGAGTACCGCCCGGGGTGGTGATGGGCATAGCTGCGGTAAGCACCGGCCATGACCAGCACCGCGTCATCGCGGGCCCGCCCCTCCCCGACCCGGTTCAGCATCATGATGATGTCGTCTATGACCCGGATCCGAACGGCGCGACGCAGGTCCTCCAGGCTGTCCACGTGGTTATAGAGCGACGGCCCCTTGGTGCCCAACTGGGTCGCCAGCGCGTTGATGGTCAGCGAGTCCCAGCCCTCGCGGTCCAGGAATGTCAGTGCGCCATCGACGATGCCGTCCCGGCTCAGCTTTCCCGGCCGGGACGCGGACCTGCCGCCACGCTGACGCCCTCCCGCCGTCGGCTGTTCCGGATGAACTGCCATGGCGGTCGCCCCTCGATTGCGGTGAATAGGTGGAGGTCAACTAATGACTCTAGTTGACAGAGTCGCCAATCTACTCGGAGGTAACCCGAGCGGCTCGCAGTTGGCCGCGAGGAAAATTATTTGCCATCGAGCAGGCAAATGCACGTAGGCTCAGTCCAGCAGATACCCGCCGACACGAAGGGGGCCGCGGTGCACCGGAGAACCGTCGCCGGGTCGCTTGCAATCTGTGTCATCGCGCTTGCGGCCGCACTCGCCGCGTCGCCGCCGGCCGCGCACGCCAAGAACGGCGACACGCACGTCATCGGGCAGAACACCACGCAAACCCTGGATTGCAACGACGGAACCCTGATCGTCAACGGCACCGGGAACTCGGTCAACGCGCTCGGCAACTGCTGGGCGGTGACGGTGATGGGCTCGGGCAACACGATCATCGCGGACTCGGTCACGCACGACATCACGGTGTACGGCTACGACCAGACCGTCTTCTTTCACAACGGTTCGCCGATCCTCTGGGACCGCGGCCGAGAGCTGGGAATGGTAAACCGGCTGCAGCAGGTGCCTGCCTGAGGCACCGCGACTTCCCGTTGGGGACACCAAGGAGGGGAACACATTGTCATTGCGCGTCCACATCACTGACCGATCGCCGCGGCTGGCGGTA
Organism: Mycobacterium sp. NGS40; assembly: GCF_059812735.1. NCBI lineage: Bacteria > Bacillati > Actinomycetota > Actinomycetes > Mycobacteriales > Mycobacteriaceae > Mycobacterium > Mycobacterium sp. NGS40. Next base: position 484,269 of record NZ_JCALDG010000001.1, on the reverse strand, counting down.
TTCGCTCTGGCGCCGGCCGTCGCGGCGGTAGTGCTGTCCGGTTGCAGTTCGACCGCTAACCCTCCGGGAAACCCGAGCGCGACGACGAAGAGCGGCACCACCACCACCACGACCACAGGCGCGGCCGCGCCGACGACCTCGGGTAGCGAAAGCACTACGGCGTCCGTCGAAATCGGGAACACGCTGAACTACGGCTCGATGGGGACGACGGCAACCCTTGACTGCGCTACCGGCAAATCGCTGAATGTCGCTGGTTCCAACAACACCCTGACGGTCACCGGCAACTGCCAGACGGTCAATGTCGGCGGCGCCAACAACAAGATCACCATCGACAAGGTCGATACCCGCATCACGGTGCTGGGGCTGGACAACACGATCACTTACAAGGATGGTGAGCCAAAGGTCGACAACCTCGGCTCGGGCAACACCATCAACAAGGCGAGCTGACCGGCTAGCTGGCCGGCGCCCCGTGCCGTCCGGCGCCGGCCGCGAACCGCCCGGCCCCCTCGTTGGCTTCCGCGGCGACTTTGGCGATACTGGCGAATTCCTGTTCCATTGCCTGCGATTCCGACAGGCCCCACTGCTCTAGTGCCGAAAGCCGGTCCGCTCGCAGGCACTGCTGGGGCAGGGCGGCCAATTCTGCGGCCAAATCCTCGGCGCCCTGTCGCGATTTGCCTTGGGGGACAACGCGATTGGCCAGTCCCATCGCGAGCGCTTCGTCGGCTTTGACACCGCGGCCGGTCAGGATCATGTCCATCGCCCGGCTGTGCCCGATCAGGCGCGGCAGCCGCACGGTGCCACCGTCGATCAGCGGCACTCCCCAGCGGCGACAGAACACCCCGAACACCGCATCCTCCTCGGCCACCCGCATGTCGCACCAGAGAGCCAGCTCCAGGCCGCCCGCGACGGCGTAACCGCTCACCGCGGCAATCACGGGTTTGGACAACACCATTCGCGACGGGCCCATCGGGCCGGGACCGGTCGTGTGAACCGAGTTGGCTTCCGGCGTGCCGAATGCCTTCAAATCGGCTCCCGCACAGAAGGTTCCGCCGTCGCCCCACAGCACGGCCACCGACGCGGAATCGTCGCGGTCGAATTCGTCGAAAGCCTCGTACAGCGCCGCGGCCGTCGGGCCGTTCACGGCGTTACGCGCGGCTGGCCGGTTCAGGATCACCGTCGTCACCGGGCCGTTCCGCTCCACTCGCACCGGATCGGTCATCTCGCCTCCTGAAGTTGAGTTGTATCGCGCCGCTGCAGCAATTCGGTCGCGAAGTCGTGGTAGACGCTGCGCAGCCGCGCACCCGGCCAATCGTCGGGCAGCAGTTCGGCAGGCAGCATCGGGTCGGTCAGCAGGTGCCGCACGATCGCCGCGGCCACCATGAACCTGCTGGGAATGTCGCGGGCTCCGGCCATTTCGTCGACCAGGCGTCGCCCGGCCTGCGCCCATGCGGGCAGGTCCCACAGTTCGGCGACCAGCTGCTCGGGTGCGTCGTCGCGAGCCTTGAGCACCCGCACCCGGTCGGCTACGTCGGGCTCCAAGTCGAGCTCGAGGTTGTCGGGCCGCATCCAGACGCCCTCGCGAAGTTCACCGAAACGCTTGCGGTACATGCTGGCTCGCTGCGCGGCCCGGGTGCGGGCGTCGGTGCCCACACTGGTGACGATCACGACGTGCCAGTCTCCGTGCCAGGCCCGGGTGGGTGGCCGCATCGCCTCGTCCTGGCGGGCCTGGCGGGCCAGCAACCGATCCGAGAGCCGGTACCCGTCGGCCGAGCGAATCAGATCGCCGGCACCGACCATGCGGGTCAGCGCGACCCGCAGCGTCGTTTCCTTGATCCCGAAATCGGCTGTCAGCCTGATCAATTCGCTCGCAGTCGCCCAGGCGGGGTGCGCCCCGAGCAGCACGCTCAGCACCACCGACCGGGCCGTCATGTTCGGCATGGCTAGACCTCGGAGGTGCGCCGGCCGTAGTCACCGAACGGCTCGTCGCGATGCCGCACCGCTTCGCGGAAACCGTGCTCGACGGAGTCGGCGACGAAGTCGTGTCCCTCTTGGGTGTGCCGAGCCACACCGTCGAATACCGTGCTGACCATCCGGCTGGTGGCCACACCCTGTTGCAGCAGCGCGGAATTCAGCGCGAGTTTGACCATGATCAGCTGGTTGATCGGGACCGTCGCGATGCGTTGCACCAACCGTTCGGTGCGCTCATCGAGGTCCTTCGGATCCGGCGCCTCGACGGCCAGTCCCCACTCGGCGGCCTGTGCACCCGTGATCGAATCACCGGTGAACAGAAGACGTTTGGCGCGCTGGTCACCGAGGCGGTGGGCCCATAGGCCCGCGGCCGGAACACCCCACACCCGGGTGGGCGGGTAGCCGATCTTGGCGTCGGCGGCGGCGATCACCTGGTCGGCATGCAGCGCGATATCGGTGCCGCCGGCTACGCAGTACCCGTGGATCTTGACCACCGTCGGCTTGTCGGCGTGCATCAGGCTGGAGAACCCGCGCACGAACCGGCTCATCATCTGGTAATCGATCATCGGGTCCCACGGGCGATCCGGCATGTGGTTGATGCCCTGGGTCTTACCGTCCAGCACCGTGCCCTCATAGGTGCCGGTGCCACCGGCCGAGCCGGTGCGGTCGGCGTAGGCGGACAAGTCGAAGCCCGCGCAAAAGCCTTCCCCGCGACCGGATACCAGAATGACGTGCACGTTGGGATCGAGGTCGGCCCGCTCGACCAACGCCGAGAGCTCCAGCGGGGTGTCCGCGACGATCGCGTTGCCCTTTTCCGGCCGGTTGAAGGTGATCCGCGCCACCCGGTCGGTGACCTCGTAGGTCATCGTCTTCAGGTTGTCGAAATCGACCGGCCTGATCGCGTGGGTCACGGGCGCCACTCTCCCCCGCAAGCGGGTGGTGCCCCCACCTCATCGCTCATTTCGCTATTGTCGATGGCGCAGGTCATGTTGTGGCTCAGCCCTTTACCAGGGCTCGCTCCAGGATGGGTGCCAGATCGAGCCCGGTCGGCATGGTGCCGAACGCGCCGCCCCACGCACCGCCGAGCCGGGTCGCCAGGAATGCCTCCGCCACGGCGGGGTGGCCGTGGCGCACCAGCAGCGAGCCCTGCAGGGCCAGGCAGATGTCCTCGGCGACCTTGCGGGCGCGGTAGGCGATGGTCTCCAGATCGCTCAGGTCTTGGCGCAGCCGTTCGACGTGGCTGCCCAGCCGCGGGTCCTGGCTCGTGCTCTCGTCCAGCTCGGCGAAGAGCACCTCGACACATTCGGGCCGAGTTGCCATGGCGCGCAAGGTGTCCAGTGCGCTGACGTTGCCGGAGCCTTCCCAGATGCCCATCAGCGGCGCCTCGCGGTACAGGCGCGGCATGCCGGACTCTTCGACATAACCATTGCCGCCCAGGCATTCCAGCGCTTCGGCAGCGTGCGGGGTGGAACGCTTGCACACCCAGTACTTGCTGGCCGCCAAGCCAATCCGGCGTAGCAGCGCCTCCTTCTCGTCGCCGCGCAGCGCGTTGTCGGTGGCACCGGCCATCCGCATCGCGACGATCGTGGCGGCCTCGGCCTCCACGGCCAGGTCGGCTAGCACGTTGCGCATCAGCGGCTGGTCAATCAGGTAGGCGCCGAACGCTTTCCGGTGCTGGGCGTGATGGATGGCGCGGGTGAGCCCGGTCCGCATGCTGGTGGCACTACCCAGGGTGCAGTCCAGCCGGGTCAGGTTGACCATCTCGATGATGGTCGGCACGCCGCGACCTTCCTCGCCGACCAGCCAGGCGGTGGCGCCGTCGTATTCGACTTCACTCGAAGCGTTGGCATGGTTGCCGAGCTTGTCCTTGAGGCGCTGCAGGAACATCCGGTTGCGGGTGCCGTCGGGCAGGATGCGCGGCAACATGAAGCAGGACAGGCCGCCGGGCGCCTGCGCGAGGACCAGGAAGATGTCACACATCGGCGCCGAGGTGAACCATTTGTGACCGACCAGGCTGTAGGTGCCGTCGCCGTTGGGGGTCGCCTGCGTGGTCCCGGCGCGCACGTCGGAGCCACCCTGCTTCTCTGTCATCGACATGCCCGCGGTGATGCCGGCCTTCGTGGCGGCCAGCTTGAGCTCCGGGTCGTACTCGCGGCTGGTCAGCAGCGGCTCGTAAATGGCTGCCAGCTCGGGGTTGTAGCGCAGCGCCGGGACGACGGCGTACGTCATCGAGATCGGGCAGACGTGGCCCGGCTCGACGTTCCACGCCGAAGTCTTGGCGGCGCGCACCACATGCGCGCCCGGGCGGTCGTCGGCCCACGGCGCGGCGTGCATGCCGTGCGCGATCGCCGCACGCATCAACTCGTGGTAGGCCGGGTCGAACTCGACCTCGTCGACACGGTGCCCGGTGCGGTCGTGGGTGTGCAGGATGGGCCGATTGCGGTCGGCGAGCTCGCCCCAGCGCTGGGCCTCGTGACTGGCCGACAACGCCCCGACCGCGTGCACCTCCTCCATGCCCCACTGGCCGCCCTCGCGGATCAGGGCCTCGACGAGCATCGGTGACGTCGCCGGGTTGTAGTTCTCCAGCGGCGGAACCTGATTGGTGACGACATGCGTGTCTGACATGCCACTCATATTACATTTTTCCAACAACCGCACAAGAGGTGTAATGCCGGCCGTGGTCAGCCCGTGGTCTTGTCTCGCAGGAACGCGATGTCGTCCTTGCGGCCCTCGTCGGAGGTTTCACAGATCACCGGCGCCCCGGCGGCGTGGACCGCCGCGACCAGCAACTCGGGATCGATCTGGCCGGTGCCCAGGTTGGCATGGCGGTCCCGCCCCGACCCGGCCTCGTCCTTGGAGTCGTTGCAGTGCAACAGATCGATCCGGCCGGTGATGGCCTTGATGCGCTCGACGGCACCCACCAGAGCCTCACCGGCCGCCCAGGTGTGGCAGGTGTCGAGGCAGAAGCCAATTCCGCTGTCGCCGATGACATCCCACAGCCGGGCGATCGTGTCGAAGTGGCGGGCCATCGCGTGGCCGCCGCCGGCGGTGTTTTCCAGATACACCGGCACGGTGGATTCCAGTTGGTCCAGCGCCTTGCGCCAGCGCACAAAACCCTCGTCGAGGTCGTTGTCGTCGGCAACATGGCCACCGTGCACGATGACCGCCGCCGCGCCGATGTCGGCGGCCGCGTCGCAGGTCTGCTGCAGGATTTTGCGCGACGGGATCCGCACCTTGTTGTTGGCCGACGCGACGTTGATCAAGTAGGGCGCGTGCACGTAGATCGGTAGCGCCGCCGCCTTCAGCACGGCCGCGTCCTCGCGGGGCTTAGGGGCTTTCCAGCTCTGCGGGTTGCCGAGGAATATCTGTACAACGTCAGCGCCCTCGGCCTCCGCTGCGGCCAGCGGGTCTTGCGGACTGACGTGCGAACCGATCAGCACATCGGACAGTCTACGTTTCCGGGCCCGGCCGCCGGGAACTGCGCTGGACCGCGGCGCCCGGACGTGAGATCGTCGGAGCTAACACGGATGCTCGACCGATTCGGCGGTGGATTCGATTGCCTTGCACACACCAGCTCGACGAATCCGAACTCATCCTCGATCTCCGCGCCTGCTCGCTGGACGCGGTCGTTGCCGACCGTGCCGAGCGTAGGTTCAGTTCCGTTCCGGCAGAGACGCTTTCGAAGCCGCTCGAGCCGGCGGACGCGCAACCGGCGGAGCCGGTATGACGCCGGCGGACGCGGACGCCGCGCTGGATCTGCTGCTTCCTGCCCGCATTCGTGAACTCATCGAACGCAATTACTACTCGAAGGTGAATGCGAGCCTGACCCTCGAGGAGGTGGCCAAGGATCCGGCCTTTCTGGAGGACCCGATCAGCCACCTTGCGCTGTTCACCGATCACGGCGTGATGCACATGCGTGACGTCGCCCGTCGCATCGTCGACATGATCGCCAACGTGTCGGGCGTCAAGATCGCCGAGCGGCCACCGCGTCGCCTGGATTTCATGACGAGCTACGGCTGTCTACTCGCCTACGTCCACGACATCGGGATGTCAGACCTGAATCCCTTTGGGCGGGCCGTTCATGCGGAGTTTGGCGGACATGAGGCTTTCGGCGGGGTCTTCGACGAGATCGTCGACATCCTGTGGGAGGAGAACGTCGGGAACCTGGCGTGGCGGGTGCTGCGCCTGACCAACGCCGGTCTGTTCGACGGGCCCCCGCAACGGATCCTGCGTGAGCTAGCCTCGCTGGGCTACGCGCACAGCAAAAGTTCCGTGCCCGCGGCGGTGCTCAACGACACCGCGGCGCTGCGCGACAGAATGTTGCATATCCTGAGCCATCCGCTGGAGGCGCTCTACCACGCGAAGCAGCTGAACAAGAGCCGCAGCGACGATCGGCATGCACATCACGAGACCGCGCTGCAGCGCGCGGCCGCGCCTGAGTCATTGGACGAGCACCGGGTGCAGCTGCTGGCTCGCCATTACGATGACTTCGAGAGCACAGCGTTTGCGTGGTTGGAAGTCGTTGCGCCGCAAGCCCAAGAGTTCGTCGCCGATGTCGTGGACACCATCCGCTGCCTGCGGTGCGCCGATGCCCTGCGACAGCGCGGCACCCATCTGAGGACCTCGGGCAACTACCAGATTTTCATCGATCAGCGCACGGCGAACGCCGTCTACGCCCTGCACGACCGGGAGGGGCGAACCTACCTCGTCGAGGGCGACAATCCGATCAATGCCGGCGAGGCCAATCTCGAGGTCTGCGAAGTCACCCACGAAGGCGACCTGCGTTTCGCCTTCTTCCGGGGCAGCTTCGGATCGGACGAGGCGATGCGCCGCGCCGCTCGCAACGCGTCGGTCATCGTCGACGACATCCAGGCCGACGTCGTCGACAGCTTCATCGGCGGCACCGGCGAAAACGGTGGTCGGCGCACCTTCCTGCTCCTCGAACACACCGAGGACAATCCCGCATTCGCGCCGCTGGTAGCCGAATTGGTGATCGCCCGGACTCCGTCGCTGGCCGATCGCGTCGTCTGCGTACCTGCCCTGCGCAACGCTCCCGAACCGGAGCGGCGGCGCTTCCTGGCGGCCAGCGCCGTCGACTGGGACCTTGCGGAACGCACGGCGTTGCTGCGCAACGTCGCGAGCCGCGGCTACCGCACCGACCATATCGATCCCGAACTCGGCTTCAAAAGCGCTCGGCTGGGCCACCTTTCGCCCGGCGAATGCCTGACCGAAGTCGGCGCCCGGGCGAGCTTTGTGTATGTCCCGCTGTCGTCGGGTCTGCGCGGCCGGCCGTCGGGCGGTTACGACTACTTTCGCGTCCATCCGTGGGAGCCGCTGGGCGTTACCGGCGTCATCCGGGGCGATTTCCGAAACTCCACGGTCGTCGCGGAGGACGAGGTGGATGTGCTGATCCTGCCGAAGGATGTCTACCTTCGGCACTGGCACCGCAACTACACGCCGGCGGAGTTCTCCGAGCTGATCCGCACGATGGCGCAAGCGAGTCCGCGAGTTGGGGGCACCTCCCGCTAGCGGGGGAGAAGCTGGCCGCACACTCGCCGCCCGAGTGTGAGGCAGGACGCACACTCGCTGCCGAGTGTGAGGCCGGACGCACACTCGGCGACGGAAAGGTCACAGCCGCAACGAAAAAGCCCCGGGCTTGCCCGGGGCTTTTTCGTTTGTCGATTACGTCGGATTGTCCGACTCCTCAGCGGCGAGTTACCTCGCCGCATCGTCGCCGAACTACGTCGGATTGTCCGACTCCTCAGCGGCGAGTTACCTCGCCGCATCGTCGCCGAACTAGCGGTAGTCGCTGTAGCCGTAGTCGTCCAGCGGAACCGCGGCACCAGTGGCCTGACCGAAGTCCGGGCTGTAGTACTGATCCTCGTAGGACGGGATCGTGTACGCCGCGGCGCGTGCTTCCTCGGTCGGCTGAACCTGGATGTTGCGGTACCTGTTGATTCCGGTCCCGGCCGGGATCAGCTTTCCGATGATCACGTTCTCCTTCAGACCGTTGAGCTTGTCGCTGCGGCAGTTGATCGCCGCATCGGTCAGCACTCGCGTGGTCTCCTGGAACGACGCCGCACTCAGCCACGAGTCGGTAGCCAGCGAGGCCTTCGTGATACCCATCAGCACCGGACGACCGGCGGCGGGCTCGCCGCCCTCGGCGACCACCCGGCGGTTCTCCGCCTCGAACTCCGCACGGTCGATCAGCGAACCGGGCAGGAACTCCGTTGCACCCGAGTCGATGATGGTGACGCGGCGCAGCATCTGGCGAACGATCACCTCGATGTGCTTGTCGTGGATCGACACACCCTGTGCGCGGTAGACCTCCTGGACCTCGCGGACCAAGTGGATCTGCACCTCGCGGGGGCCCTGCACGCGCAGCACCTCGTGCGGGTCGGCCGAGCCTTCCATCAGCTGCTGGCCCACCTCGACGTGGTCGCCGTCGGAAAGCACTCGCTCGGAACCGTCTTCGTGCTTGAACACACGCAGCCGCTGCCGCTTGGAGAGCTTGTCGTAGACGACTTCCTCGCCGCCATCGTCGGGGACGATGGTGATTTTGTAGAAGCGCTCACCGTCCTCGAGCTGAACCCGCCCGGTGACGTCGGCGATCGGCGCCTTGCCTCGCGGCACCCGGGCCTCGAACAGCTCCTGCACCCGCGGCAGACCGCCGGTGATGTCCTCACCGACACCACCCTGGTGGAAGGTACGCATGGTCAGCTGGGTGCCGGGCTCACCGATGGACTGCGCGGCGACGATACCGACGGCCTCGCCGATGTCGACGAGCTTGCCGGTGGCCATCGAACGGCCGTAGCAGGTCGCACACACACCGGTACCGGTGGTGCACGTCAGCACCGAACGCACCTTGATCTGCGTGATGCCCGCAGCCAGTAAGGCCTCGATCGACGGATCGCCCAGGTCCTCGCCACGCGCGACGACGACGTTGCCGGCCTCGTCGACCGCGTCGGCGCCCAAAGTCCGTGCGTACGCCGAGGTTTCGATGTACGGGTCACGGATCAGAGTCCCGTCGGGCTGACGCTCGGCCAGCTCGACGATGATGCCGCGCTCGGTCTCGCAGTCGTGCTCGCGGACGATGACGTCCTGGCTCACGTCCACCAGACGACGAGTCAGGTAACCCGAGTCCGCGGTACGCAACGCGGTGTCGGCCAAGCCCTTTCGAGCGCCGTGCGTGTTGATGAAGTATTCCAGCACGGTCAGGCCCTCGCGGAACGACGACTTGACCGGACGCGGGATGAACTCACCCTTCGGGTTGGTCACCAGACCCTTCATGCCGGCCAGCGTTCGGGTCTGGGTGAAGTTACCCGTGGCACCCGAGTCGACGATCGTGATGATCGGGTTGTCGGCCGGGTAGTGCTCACGCAGCGCCTTACCGACCTCGTCAGTGGCTTCCTTCCAGATCTCCACCAGCGCTTCGTTGCGCTCGTCGTGGTTCAAAGCACCACGCTGGAACTGCTTTTCGACTTTGTCGGCCCGGTCCTCGTAGTGGTCGAGGATCTCCTTCTTACGCGGCGGAACCAACACGTCGGCCATCGAGACCGTGACGCCGCTTCGGGTCGCCCAGTAGAAACCGGCGTCCTTGAGCTTGTCGACGGTCTGTGCGACCACGATCATCGGGTAGCGCTCGGCCAGGTCGTTGATGATGGCAGCCTGCACCTTCTTGTGCATCTGCTTGTTCACGAACGGGTAGCCCAACGGCAGCAGCTCGTTGAACAACACCCGGCCCAGGGTCGTCTCGGCCATCCAGGCATCGCCTGGCTGCCAACCGTTCTGGCCGAACAGCTCGGCCTCGACCTCGGCCGGCGGACGCAGCTGCGTCAACCGCACCTTGATCTGGGCCCGCACCGAGAGCAGACCGCGGTCGGACGCCATGATCGCCTCGGCCGGTGAGGAGTACACACCCTGCTCCGGCTGGTCATCGGCGGCCGCGCGGTATTCACCTTCGGCCCCGGCCACCTCGGTGGTCAGGTAGTACAGCCCGGTCACCATGTCGAGTCGCGGCATGGCCAGCGGGCGGCCGGACGCGGGCGACAGGATGTTGTTGCTCGACAGCATCAGGATGCGAGCCTCGGCCTGCGCCTCGGCGCTCAGCGGCAGGTGCACAGCCATCTGGTCGCCGTCGAAGTCGGCGTTGAACGCCTCACAGACCAGCGGGTGCAGCTGAATGGCCTTGCCCTCCACCAGCATTGGCTCGAAAGCCTGAATGCCGAGTCGGTGCAGGGTCGGCGCGCGGTTCAGCAGCACCGGGTGCTCGGCGATGACCTCCTCGAGCACGTCCCACACCTGGGCACGCTGGCGCTCGACCATGCGCTTAGCGCTCTTGATGTTCTGCGCGTGATTGAGGTCGACGAGCCGCTTCATCACGAACGGCTTGAACAGCTCCAGCGCCATCAGCTTGGGCAGACCGCACTGGTGCAGTTTGAGCTGCGGACCGACCACGATGACCGAACGGCCGGAGTAGTCGACACGCTTACCGAGCAGGTTCTGACGGAACCGGCCCTGCTTACCCTTGAGCAGATCCGACAGCGACTTGAGCGGACGGTTACCCGGCCCGGTGACCGGGCGGCCGCGGCGGCCGTTGTCGAACAGCGCGTCCACCGACTCCTGCAGCATCCGCTTCTCGTTGTTGACGATGATCTCGGGCGCACCGAGGTCGATCAGCCTCTTGAGGCGGTTGTTGCGGTTGATCACGCGGCGGTACAGGTCGTTCAGGTCGGACGTGGCGAACCGGCCACCGTCGAGCTGAACCATAGGACGCAACTCCGGCGGGATCACCGGAACCGCGTCGAGCACCATGCCCATCGGCGAGTTGCCCGACTGCTGGAAGGCCGCGACGACCTTCAGTCGCTTCAGCGCACGAAGCTTCTTCTGCCCCTTACCGTTTCGGATGACGTCACGCAGGATGTCGGCCTCGGCGTCGATGTCGAAGTTCTCGATCAGCTTCTGGATCGACTCCGCGCCCATCGCCCCGGTGAAGTACTCGCCGTAGCGGTCGACGAGCTCGCGGTAGAGGTTCTCGTCGACGATCAGCTGCTTGGGAGCCAGCTTGGTGAACGTCGTCCAGATGTCCTCCAGCCGGTCCAGCTCGCGCTGGGCCCGGTCGCGCAGCTGGCGCATCTCACGCTCGCCACCGTCGCGAACCTTGCGTCGCGCATCGGCTTTCGCGCCCTCGGCTTCCAACTCGGCCAGGTCGGCCTCCAGCTTCTGCGCACGGGCCTCCAGGTCGGCGTCGCGCTGGTCCTCAACCGCCTTGCGCTCCACCACCATTTCGGCCTCGAGTGTCGAGAGCTCGTTGTGGCGCATCTCGTCGTCGACCGCGGTGATCACGTACGCCGCGAAGTAGATGATCTTTTCGAGATCCTTCGGCGCCAAGTCGAGCAGGTACCCGAGGCGCGAAGGCACACCCTTGAAGTACCAGATGTGCGTGACCGGAGCGGCCAGCTCGATGTGGCCCATCCGCTCCCGACGCACCTTGGCCCGAGTTACCTCGACGCCACAGCGCTCACAGATGATGCCCTTGAAGCGGACCCGCTTGTACTTGCCGCAGTAGCACTCCCAGTCGCGAGTCGGTCCGAAGATCTTCTCGCAGAACAGGCCGTCCTTCTCGGGCTTGAGCGTGCGGTAGTTGATCGTCTCCGGCTTCTTGACCTCGCCGTAAGACCAGTTGCGGATGTCCTCAGCGGTGGCCAAGCCAATACGGAGTTCATCGAAGAAGTTGACGTCGAGCACGTAACTCCCTTTCCCCTTGCGGGTTTAGTAACTATTAGGCCAAATCCTCAACGGACGCAGATTCATTGCGGGACAAGTTGATTCCCAGGTTCGCCGCAGCGCGCTCCAGGTCCTCGTCCTCGCCCTCGCGCAGTTCGATCGCCGCACCGTCCGACGACAGAACCTCAACGTTGAGGCACAGCGACTGCAGCTCCTTGAGCAACACCTTGAACGACTCGGGGATGCCCGGCTCGGGGATGTTCTCGCCCTTGACGATCGCCTCGTACACCTTGACCCGCCCGACGGTGTCGTCGGACTTGATGGTCAACAGCTCCTGCAGTGTGTACGCGGCGCCGTAGGCCTGCATGGCCCAGCACTCCATCTCACCGAATCGCTGTCCACCGAACTGCGCCTTACCACCCAACGGCTGCTGGGTGATCATCGAGTACGGACCGGTGGACCGGGCGTGGATCTTGTCGTCCACCAGGTGGTGCAGCTTCATGATGTACATGTAGCCAACGGTCACCGGGTACGGGAACGGCTCACCGCTACGGCCGTCGAACAACCTCGCCTTGCCATCCGCGTTGACCATGACGTCGCCGTCGCGGTTGGGCAGCGTGCAGGACAGCAGACCCTGCAGCTCCTCCTCCTTGGCACCGTCGAACACCGGTGTCGACACCGTCTGGTCCGGCTGAGCGTGCCGCAGACCCTCCGGCAGGTTCGCCGCCCATTCGGGAGTGCCCTCGATGTTCCAGCCGGCCTTGGCGACCCACCCGAGGTGGGTTTCCAGGATCTGGCCGATGTTCATACGACGCGGCACACCGTGGGTGTTCAGGATGATGTCGACCGGGGTGCCGTCCGGCATGAACGGCATGTCCTCGACCGGCAGGATCTTGCCGATGACGCCCTTGTTGCCGTGGCGTCCGGCGAGCTTGTCGCCGTCGGAGATCTTGCGCTTCTGGGCCACGTAGACGCGGACCAGCTCGTTGACACCGGCGGGCAGTTCGTCGTCGTCCTCACGCGAGAACACCCGAATGCCGATCACCTTGCCGGACTCACCGTGCGGCACCTTCAGCGAAGTGTCGCGGACCTCACGGGCCTTCTCACCGAAGATCGCACGCAGCAGCCGCTCTTCCGGCGTCAGCTCGGTCTCACCCTTCGGGGTGACCTTGCCGACCAGGATGTCGCCGTCGCGAACCTCGGCACCGATGCGCACGATGCCCCGCTCGTCCAAGTCGGCGAGCACCTCGTCGGAGACGTTCGGGATGTCCCGGGTGATCTCCTCGGCGCCCAGCTTGGTGTCGCGGGCATCAATCTCGTGTTCCTCGATGTGGATCGAGGTGAGCACGTCCTCCTCAACCAGGCGGTTGGAGAGGATGATCGCGTCCTCGTAGTTGTGGCCTTCCCACGGCATGACCGCCACCAGCAGGTTCTTGCCGAGGGCCATCTCACCGTTCTCGGTGCACGGACCGTCGGCGATCACCTGGCCGGCCTCGACACGGTCGCCCGCGTCGACGATCGGCGACTGGTTGGCGCAGGTGCCGTGGTTGGACCGGGCGAACTTGCGCATCCGGTAGGTGTGCCGGGTGCCGTCGTCGGCCATCACGGTGATGTAGTCGGCGGAGACCTCCTCGATCACGCCCGCCTTATCGGCCACCACCACGTCGCCGGCGTCGATCGCGGCGCGCAGCTCCATACCGGTACCGACCAGCGGCGCCTCGCTACGCACCAGCGGAACCGCCTGGCGCTGCATGTTGGCACCCATCAGGGCACGGTTGGCGTCGTCGTGCTCGAGGAACGGAATCATGGCCGTGGCCACCGACACCATCTGGCGCGGCGACACGTCCATGTAGTCGACCTCGGAGGACGGCACATACTCGACCTCGCCGGCCTTACGGCGAACCAGAACGCGCGACTCCTCGAAGCGGCCGTCGGCGTCGATCGGCGAGTTGGCCTGCGCCACGACGTGGCGATCCTCCTCGTCGGCGGTCAGGTAGTCGATCTGGTCGCTGACCACACCGTCGACCACCTTGCGGTACGGCGTCTCGATGAACCCGAACGGGTTGACCCGCGCGTACACCGACAGCGACCCGATCAGACCGATGTTCGGCCCCTCAGGAGTCTCGATCGGACACATCCGGCCGTAGTGCGACGGGTGCACGTCACGAACCTCGAGGCCCGCGCGCTCACGCGACAGACCGCCCGGTCCCAGCGCCGACAGGCGGCGCTTGTGGGTGAGCCCCGACAGCGGGTTGTTCTGGTCCATGAACTGGGACAGCTGGCTGGTGCCGAAGAACTCCTTGATCGCGGCGACGACCGGCCGGATGTTGATCAGGGTCTGCGGCGTGATGGCCTCGACGTCCTGCGTGGTCATCCGCTCGCGGACGACGCGCTCCATCCGGGACATGCCGACCCGGATCTGGTTCTGGATCAGCTCGCCCACGGTACGCAGACGACGGTTGCCGAAGTGGTCGATGTCGTCGGTCTCCACCGGAACCTCGGTGCCGCCGGGAACCGTCATGGTCGGCTGGCCCTCGTGCAGGCGCACCAGGTATTCGATGGTGGCGACGACGTCCTCTTCGGTCAGCGTCGACGACGTGATCGGCTCGCCGGCGTTGAGGCCCAGCTTCTTGTTGACCTTGTAGCGGCCGACGCGGGCCAGGTCGTAGCGCTTCTCCTTGAAGAACAGGTTCTCCAGCAGGGTCTGCGCGGACTCCTTGGTCGGCGGCTCGCCCGGACGCAGCTTGCGGTAGATGTCCAGCAGCGCCTCGTCGGTGCCGGCGGTGTTGTCCTTCTCCAGCGTCGACATCATGATCTCGGAGAAGCCGAACCGCTCGTGAATCTGCTCGTTGGTCCAGCCCAGCGCCTTGAGCAGCACGGTGACCGGCTGACGACGCTTGCGGTCGATGCGCACACCGACGGTGTCGCGCTTGTCGACGTCGAACTCCAGCCACGCACCGCGGCTCGGAATCACCTTGACACTGTGCAGCAGCTTCTCGGTCGACTTGTCGATCGACTCGTCGAAGTACACACCGGGCGACCGGACCAGCTGGCTGACCACGACGCGCTCGGTCCCGTTGATGATGAACGTGCCTTTTTCGGTCATCATCGGGAAGTCACCCATGAAGACTGTCTGGCTCTTGATCTCACCGGTGTTGTTGTTGATGAACTCGGCCGTGACGAACAGCGGAGCCGCGTACGTCATGTCCTTGTCTTTGCACTCGTCCACCGGAGCCTTGACTTCGTCGAAGCGCGGGTCGGAGAACGACAGCGACATTGAGCCCGAGAAGTCCTCGATCGGTGACAACTCGTACAGCACCTCTTCGAGGCCACCGACCGGGTTGACGTCCCCGCGGGCGGAGGCGATCTCGCGCCAACGCGGCGAGCCGATCAACCACTCAAAGGAGTCGGTCTGCACGTCGAGAAGCCCCGGAACCTCGAGCGGTTCGCGGAGCTTGGCGAAAGATACTCGGTCAGGTGCTCCGGGCACGGAGTTGTTAGAACTAGAGGAGTCCGTCTTGCTCTGGCGAGAATCTGCCAAGATGCATCCTTCCAGCACCTCATGCGACTCACCGGACCACCGGACCTGCTCGCCGCAAAATTATTTCGGTTTAAAGCCGGCGAACGAACTGCTCGAGCCTCACGCGCGCAACGAATAGCTGAACCGCAGAGGGGGCTCAGGCTAAGACCACGGTGTCAGGTGGCGGAGTGAGGTGGGCAGGAAGTAGCCAGCGCAACGTCCAACAATAGCGCAGGCGCGCGCATTCCTCAACTACCCACCCAGGGGAGGTCGACGCTGGCTGGCATCTCGAATTTCCCGTGGGTACATGCTGCCCAACAGATTGACCTGTGCACGCCTTTTCGTCAAGAGGAAGGGTCGGCAAGTTGTTACCGAATTCCTCGGTCAGCGGCTTCCGATGCGCACGAACAGGCCCGACCACGGCAAGCCGTGGCGATCGGGCCTGAGGATCAGCCGGTTTCTAGTCGCCGAACTCGTGCGCTTGGTACTTGTGGGTGCCCTCGAGGTCGTCGAGGATCGCCGTCTGAGCCTTCTTCGGCAGCGTGTGCAG
Organism: Mycobacterium sp. NGS40; assembly: GCF_059812735.1. Taxonomy (NCBI): domain Bacteria; kingdom Bacillati; phylum Actinomycetota; class Actinomycetes; order Mycobacteriales; family Mycobacteriaceae; genus Mycobacterium; species Mycobacterium sp. NGS40. The sequence goes on along the minus strand of NZ_JCALDG010000001.1, from coordinate 468,505 downwards.
CATCTCGCGCACGCGGGCCTGGCGCCGGGCCACACCCTTGCGCTCCGGCATGCCCGGCGTCGCGGTGATCTGCGGCGGAACGCCCTCGATTTCCTCGGTACCACCGGCGTGGTGACCGGCGTCGAGCAGCGCCTGCTCTTCGGCCATGGTCGCCTCGTCCTTCTCTTCGGACATACCGATCGGACCGATGCGGCGGCCGTTGAGGAACTGGCGAACCACCGGCTCGTCGCTGGTCAGCAGCACTTCGCGCGGGCCGAACATCACCAGGTGCTTGCGGAACAACATGCCGATGTTGTCCGGCACCGTGCGGGCGATGTTGATGTTGTGCGTGACGATCAAGATGGTCGCGTCGATCTGGGCGTTGATGTCCAGAATCAGCTGGCTCAGGTACGCGGTACGGACCGGGTCCAGACCGGAGTCGGGCTCGTCGCAAAGGATGATCTGCGGGTCCAGCACCAGGGCGCGGGCCAAGCCGGCGCGCTTGCGCATACCACCGGAGATCTCGCCGGGGAACTTCTTCTCGTCGCCGCCGAGGCCCACCATCTCGAGCTTCTCCATGACGATGTCACGGATCTCGCCTTCCTTCTTCTTGGTGTGCTCACGCAGTGGGAACGCGGTGTTGTCGAAGAGGTTCATCGAGCCGAACAGCGCACCGTCCTGGAACAGCACCCCGAACAGCGTGCGGATCTCGTAGAGCTCCTTGGCCGAGCACTCGATGATGTCGGTGCCATCGATGACAATCGAGCCACGTTCGGGACGAAGGAGGCCAATCAGCGACTTCAAGAACACGGACTTGCCGGTACCCGACGGGCCCAGCAAAACGCTGACCTCCCCGGCGGGGATATCCAGGGTCACGTCTTCCCAAATCCTGGAGGCTCCGAAGGACTTGGTCAGACCACTGACCTCGATAGCGACGCCCATAGGGAATCCTTCCGTCGACGCATGCTGCCACCTGCCCCTTTGTGTGGCATGAGTCACTGTAGCGCACGCCTGGGACCACACAGCATGGTTGCACAGCACCGCAGCGAAAAATTCGCTGACCTGAGACCCACCCCTGCAGGCAGGCTAACGGTCCTGGCAGCAACGGTAAAGGGTCAGACAGCGGGGGCCCAGTTGCCGTGGAAGCCCATCGGCACCCGCTGCGGCAGGTGAACCGTGGCAACCGACTCGAGAGTCTGGGCGTCCAGCAACAACAATTGCCCCTCGTCACGGCCACGGTGGTAGGCGTAGCCCATCAGGACGCCGTCATCCTCGGCGCGCTGCGCCGAGCCGTTCGCCGGGTTGGGCACAAAGCACATCTCGCCGAGCAAAAGACCCGGATCCAGCGGCGCGACGCTGCTCGAGCCCGTCGCATAGTCGTGTTTGTAGAGCGCCGAGGTCATCTCGGTGGCGCCGCCGGACAGGTAGCCGCCGTCCAGTCCGACGGCGTAGCCGAATCGGTGCCGGCCGCCCAGCAACGACTCGTCGATGCGGGGAAACTCCTGCGGACGGTCGTCGCGGCGTTCGGCGGTAACCGCACCGGTGGTCAGGTTGATCGTCCAGCGATCCAGTGTCGGCCGGCTGTCGCCGGGGCCGCGCAGGTCGCGCTCGAACATCCGCGCGTAACTGCACACGTCGAGGACCAGGACCTCTTCTTGTTGTCGAGCCCCGTCGCGCGTCTCCGAGTAGGCGTTGAGCGGGTGGAACACGTAGCAGGGTTCGATGTCGAACCAGCGCACGTCCCCGTTGTCACCTTCGCGGGGCATCACGCCGATGCGCGCCGGATAGTCGTTCTTCCAGCTGTAGGGCATCCGATTCACCGGCTGCCGATTGCCGTTCATCGCCGTCATCATCGGATCGGGGATCCGGACCCGGCCGAGCAGCGATTGCACCACCAGGCGGGCGGGCGAACTGAGCCAGCGCGGCACGCTGGCCGGCACGACCTGCATCGGGTCGAATGTCACTGGCAGGTCATAGATCACCACGTACTTATCCGTCAGGGAGAAGTCGTGCATCATCGGCGACCCCGCCACTTCGATGTCGACGGTGCGCCGCGCGCGGCCGTCGTTGTCGATCACCGAGTACTGCACGGTGCGCCCGCGGCCGAAGCAATAGGACAGCGCGTGCAGTTCGCCGGTGCGCGGATCGCGGTGCGGGTGGGCGGTGTAGCCGCCGAACAGGGTGCCGTCGAAGTCACAGGGCCCGACGGTGTCCAGGTCTTCGGTGAGCTCGTAGGCGGCGCCGCCGCCTTCGACCAGCGCCAGGGTCCGCCCGGCGTGGGGCAGCACGTTGGTGTTGGGAGCGACCGACAGCATCCCGGCGCGCGGGTTCAGCCCGCGGGGCTCGGGCTCGCCGAGTGCGGCGCACGCGGGCGGCGTGCGGACCCAGCGGTTGCGGTACCAGCAGGCCTGTCCGTCGCGCAGCGCGACGCCGTGCACCATCGCATCGCCGGTGAACCAGTGATAGGTGGCCGGGTCCACCTCCGCGGCCGGGTTGGGTCCGTTGCGCAGGTAGCGCCCGTCGAGGTGCTCGGGGATCTGCCCGGTGACCCGCAAGTCGGTCGCGGTCACTTCGGCGTCCACCGGCGCCAGGAAGTCTTCGAGATAGGGGTTCTCGGATCTGGCTGTCTGTGTGGAAGTCACTGCTGAGCTCCTATAACATTGATATTTCAGCGTTATTGAGACCGTACGCCGACGGTGAGAAGATGGCAAGGCCTCATCAGAGATGGTTGGAGAGATGACTTCGGAACTTCAGCGCAGCGTTCGCGAAGAGATGCTGCACGCCGCGGTCGGCCTGCTCGACGAGCACGGGCCCGACGCACTGCAGACCCGCAAGGTGGCCGGCGCAGCGGGGACCTCGACGATGTCGGTGTATACGCATTTCGGCGGAATGCAGGCGCTGATCGCGGCGGTCGCCGAGGAGGGGTTGCGACAGTTCGAGGAGGCGCAACGGGTGCCCCAGACCGAGGACCCGGTCGCCGATCTGTTCGTCACCGGCGCCGCGTACCGCCGGTACGCCATCGAGCGGCCACACATGTATCGCCTGATGTTCGGCAGCACCAGTGCGCACGGCATCAACGCGCCGGCCGGCAACGTCCTGACGCTCACGGTTGCCGAGATCGAACAACATCACCCGAGCTTCGCGCATGTGGTTCGGGTGGTGCGCCGGTGCATGCTGGCCGGCCGGATCACCGTGGGTGGCGCGGACGACGACGCCAGCGTCGTGGCCACCGCGGCCCAATTCTGGGCGCAGATACACGGATTCGTGATGCTGGAGCTGGCCGGTTACTACGGCGACGACGGCTCGGCCGTCGCCCCGGTACTCAACACGCTGACATCGAATCTGCTTGTCGCCCTGGGAGATACAGCCGAGCGGGTGACGCAGTCGGTAAGTTCGGCGTTTTCCCGCTGAATACACGAAAACCCCCGGGACAGCCACTAGGGGCTGCCGGGGGCTTCGTGCGCGAGTTGACCTACTTGACGGTGACGGTCGCGCCGGCGGCCTCGAGCTTGCCCTTGGCTTCCTCGGCGGCTTCCTTGGCGACCTTCTCCAGCAGCGGCTTGGGTGCGCCGTCCACCAGGTCCTTGGCCTCTTTCAGGCCCAGGCCGGAGACGATCTCGCGGACGACCTTGATGACACCGATCTTCTTGTCGCCGGCGGCCTCGAGGATGACGTCGAACTCCGACTGCTCCTCGGCGGCCTCGGCGGGCGCACCACCGGCGGCGGCGCCACCGGCAGCGGCAACGGCGACCGGGGCGGCCGCGGTGACCTCGAAGGTCTCCTCGAACTTCTTCACGAAGTCGGAGAGCTCGAGCAGGGTCATTTCCTTGAAGACGTCGAGCAAGTCTTCGGTGGAGATTTTTGCCATGGTGTGGGTCCTTCCTGGTGTGGGTTTTTGGGTTATTCGGCGTCAGCCGGTGTCTCGGCGGGTGCTTCTGCCTCGGCGGGTGCCTCCGAAGCGGCTGCCTCGGGAGCGGGTTCTGCGGCCGGAGCCGCTGCGGCAGCCGGGTCGGCCGCCTTCTTCTCTTGCAGGGCGGCCGCGAGGCGGGCGAACTGCGAGACCGGCGCGTTGAACAGGCCGGCAGCCTTGGCGAGGTTGCCCTTCATGGCACCGGCCAACTTGGCCAGCAGCACCTCGCGGGATTCCAGGTCGGCGATCCGCTCGACCTCGGCCACCGTCAGCGGGTGGCCGTCCATGTAGCCACCCTTGATGACCAGCGCCTTGTTCTCCTTGGCGAAGGTCTTGATGGCCTTGGCGGCGTCGACCGGCTCGCCGCTGACGAACGCGATGGCCGTCGGGCCCGCGAACAGCTCGTCGAGACCCTCGATCCCGGCTTCCGTCGCCGCCCGCTTGATCAGCGTGTTCTTGGCCACGGTGTAGGTGGCCGAACCCGCCAGCGAACGACGCAGCTCGGCCAGGTTAGCGACGGTCAGGCCGCGGTACTCGGTGATGACGGTCGCGGTCGAGGCGCTGAACTGCTCGACAATGTCCGCTACGGCGGTGGCCTTGTCGGCTTTGGCCATACATAACCTCCTCGGTGAAAGTGTCGTCTGCGCTTCCCCCGAGGAACGACGAACGCCCCGGCGCAGGAAGCGGCACGGGGCGTTGAAGTACACCGGCGCGAGCGCCGGCGGTAATGCCTCGTCCCCCTGCGTGGGCCGCCGGGATGTTTCCCGGACCTTCAACCGATTGCTCGGTGACCGACGGTCTTCGGTGGATCGGCACCAAGGATAGCGTGACAACACGCGGTCGGCCAAAACGGCGGATCTCGGGTGACGGCGACGCTCAGCAGAACAAATGCACCAGCGGCCGGGGCAGACCGTTCGACCATATGCGGCGCGACGCGGTCGGTTAAGCCCCCGCCAGCCGGGCGGCGCCGACCAGGCCGGCTTCGCCGCCGAGCTCGGCGGGCACCACCCGCAACCCGGCCAGGAAATCCAGCCCGGCGTAGTCGGCCAGCACCGCGTGCAACGGGTCGAACAACACGGGGCCGGACTTGGCGACTCCTCCCCCGATGACGACGAGGTCCAGATCGCAGACCGCCGCCACCGAAGCGATCATCGCCGCCAGCCCGGTGGCGCCTCGCCGGAATGCCCGCAGCGCTACCTCGTCGCCATCCGCCGCTGCGGCGGACAGCTCGCGAGCGCCGGCAGCAGGCGGCGCTGACCATCCGTTGGCCCGCGCCCAGCGCACCAGCCACGGACCTGCCGCGACCGTCTCGACGCAACCGCGGCCCCCGCATGCGCACCGCTCACCGCCTTCTTCGACGACCACGTGACCGACGTGACCGGCATTGCCGGTGCGCCCGGTGTAGGGGGCGCCGTTGAGTACCAATCCGCCCCCGACGCCGGTCGACACCACCATGGCCAGCAGAAAGCCCGCACCCCGCCCCGCGCCCTGCCAGTGCTCTCCCAGGGCCATGCACAATCCGTCACCGCCGAGCCGCACCGGCACCCCGGGCACCGCTGCCGCGACCCGGTCCCGTAACGGAAAGCGTTGCCAGCCTTTGATATTGATCGGGCTGACGGTTCCGCTGCGCAGGTCGATGGGCCCGGCCGAAGCGATCCCCACCGCGCGGACCGCGCCGCCGGCCGTCGACAGGGCGTCAGCGACCATCGCGGCGACCACCTCCCACACCTGCTCGGCCGAACCGCCGGGCGGGGTGGGCCGGGTCGCGTTGTACACCAACGCTCCGGTGGAATCCACAAGTCCCGCAGCGATTTTCGTGCCACCGATGTCCAGACCGAGAGTAAGCATCGCCGATCAGTGCCGATGGGTGTTGTCGGGTTGGCGGGGGTCACCGGGATGCTCGTAACCCGCGGCGAGCTGGACCAGGTCGGCGCGGCGCTCGTCCAGCCACAGCCGGAACGCGCGACGGCGAGCGGCGGCGCGCAGATGCTCGGCGACCGCGGAGTGCACCTGCGCCAGCGGCGGCTCGACACACGACGGCGCGCGCCAGCCGTGACCGTCGGGGCTCGCCGCGGCGAACCGAAGCGGATTGCGGGCGTGATAGTCGGCCACCTGTCGATCGCTGACCCGGACCGCGGCCGTCACATCGACGAACAGCGCTCGCGCCCGGGGGTCCGCCAGCGCCGCCGCGGCCACACTGCCGATCTCCAGCCGGGCCGTCACGTCGGGTAGCAACTCGGCCTCGGTCGGCGCGTCGCCGACGCTCAATCCGCGGGCGGCCAGCTCGGCGGCGACCACGCGTTCGGTCACCAGAAGTTGCGTGAGCCACCGCCGCAGCTGGCGGCCCTCGCTGGTGCCGCGCGCGGGCAGCGCCGCCGCGTGTGGGCCGCTGCGCAATCGCGCCTCGGCCGCGTCGACCTCCTCGACCGCGACGGGGGCGCCCGCGACGGTGGCGACCGGGTGCAGGCTCATGTCACGGTCACCCGCACCGCCGGCGAGTAGACCAGCCGTCCTGCACAGCCCACCCGGATCAGCGCCCACCATTGGCCGGGTTCCAGCCACGGTGGCGGGCTGACGTCGAAGCCGAACTCGACGGTGCCCCCGGCCGGCAGCACCGCACCGACCGAGGCCGGGCCGATCCATTCCCAGGTGCCCCAGGGGCTGATCAGATGGGCCTCGGCCGACAGGTCTGCCGCGCCGTGACTGCCGATCGTCACGGCCACCCGGCCCGTCTGGCCGGCCCGCAGTGAGATCTCGTCGGGACCGTCGACGAGGTAGACCAGCTCGGTGTCCTGGTCCGCGCCGACTTCGACGATGCTCACGTCCTCCACGGTCTGGCGCCAGGCGGCCGGGATGTCGTCGCCGAAGATGCGCAGCTGCGCCCGGACCGGATAGAGCCCGGGCGCGGCATCGGCCGGGATCGTCAGCACCACGTCGGCCTCCCGGTGCTCGCCGCTGCCGAGCCGCAGCGGCAGCTCGGCGGGTGTCGCGGACCAGCCGTCCGGGCACGCGAGCGCGACCACGCCGTGCAGCTCGGTGTCGGTGCAGTCGCTGGCCGCGGTGAGCCGCAGGGTCAGCTCGCCGCGCGGCTCGGCGGTCGCCCGCTGGGGATGCAGGTGTGCGACGGCCGGCAGCCCGCCCAGCGGCGCGGGCCCGCGATTGTGCAGCCAGTAGCGCGCATACAGCGGCTGCGCGGTCTCGGCTTCCGGGGCCAGCGCGGTGGGCTCGTCGAATGCCTTGGGGATCTCGAGGCGGGCCAGCACGGTGGCGACCTGGTAGCCGTGCAGCTCGATCGATCGCTTGCGCCCCTGCGGCTTTTCCAGCAGGTCAGCGAGGTGTAGCGAGCCCAGTTTGCCGAGCGTAGAGCCGACCGAGACGCGGGTCCGCGCGCCGGTGGTTTCGACCAGCCGCAGCGTGACCGCGCCGGGGTCGACGGGCTCGGCGCGACCGGCCGTCAGCGGGTTGCCGGCCGCCTTGAACGCGCCGATCTGGACGGTGTGGTCGGGGTCGACGTGCAGCAGCGACCCGGCGGACGCCAGGTCGCCTCGCCGTTGATCGGGGAAGACGGCGCGCAGCGGATGGGAGAACTGCGCGCTGCGGTTCGCGATGTCGGCGTGCCGCCAGTCGCCGTCGCCGCTGGCGAGCGCGTAGTCGAAGTGGTGTGTCCAGTGCTGCAGTTGGAAGTTCGACCCGTCGGGCGCGGTACGGCGCGGTTCGTCAATCCAGGTGCCCGACGGCCAGCCGGTGCAGGACCGCAACAGCGCGGTGTGCAGCGTGCCTTCGCTGTCGACGGCGAAGCTCGGCACCCCGCGGTTGAGCAATGCGACCGTGCGGGATTCGAAGGGTTCCGCGCCTGACGTGGCGCGCTGTTTGACAACGATCTCAGCATCGTCGAGATCGTGTGCCAACGCGGCTATTTCGTTATTGAGACGCTTCTCATCACTGCCGTCAATCACCAGCACGGGCAGCGCGCGCACGCCGCTCAGGTCGACTCCTGGCACCCAGGTTTCCGCCAACGACTTCGCCGCGGGCACCCACACCCTGGCCCGGCCCCGCTTCGACAGCTGGCGTTGAAGTTCCTTGGCGTACTCCGGATCGGCTTCGGCGAGTACCGCTTTGGTGAAGGCGTTGCGTTCAGGCCCGCCCAGCGCGATGCGGACGTCGGGCAGGTTGGAGTCGACCGCGAGGTTGCCGTAGCGCGGCCGGTGCGCGCCACTGCAGGTAGCCGTCACGCCGGCGCGGACCAGGGCGACCATCAGCTCGCGCGCCAGCGGTCCCGACGACGCTTCCGACGGCGACACCACCTCGGCTACGGACAGCGCACGAATATTGTTGCTTCCCAACCTAACCCGCGCAGCCGACGACAGGCCGAACCAGCTGTAGGCCGGGTTGTCCAACGTCCACGGCAAGTGCTCGGTGTCCACCGATTCGGGTCCGTCGTGCAGCAACGCGAAACCGCGGCCGACGACGGCATCGCCCACCTCGCTGACCGGCATGGCGCCCGGCACCGGACACGGCCAGCGCATCCGCAGCAGGCGATCCGCGCCGGTGAAGTCGTCGATCGTGGTGCGGCAGTCCACCCGCGTCACACCATTCCACAGCGTCAACGTCTGTGCGTAGCTAAGCAATTCGTTTATCCGGCCGTGCACGACCAGCCGCTGACCGAGCGGCCCGCGGTAGGCCTGCACCTGCGCGGGCGATTCCGAAGAGCCCACCACCGGCCCCTTGGGCAGCAGATGCCAAGGGCCCTCGCCCTGCGTCGGGTGAGCCGGGTATTCGTCGTAGACGGCGAGCTCGTTGCCCACCCGCCCGTCCGCGATCAGCTCACGGCCTTCCCGGCCGGTCAAGTGAACCAACGACACCACCGCCCCGCCCCGGGCCGGATCGACCGTCAACCGGTAGTGCTCGTTTTCGATCTGGTGTCCGGCCACCGATTCCCAGCCGGTCGCCGCATCGGCCGCGATCAGTCGATACGACCGCCAGCCCAGCGACGGGATGTCGCGGGCGAGCCAGGTGACCGACCGCCCGTCGTGCTCGACCAGCGCGGGCAGCTCGGCGCCGTCGGCGTCGCGCACCCGCACCCCGGCGGGCAGCGGCGGATCAACCCGTGCGGTGACGATGTCGGTGCGCCGATGCGTCAGCGAATTCCAGACGACCACGTCACCGGCCTCGGGACGCACAGCGCGCGACAACAGCGCCAGGGAGTTGTCGCGGGCCGCGCTGCCCAGCTCCCACGCGTCACGCCAACCCGTCAACAGGTCGAGGTAGACCTGGTCGGATTCCGAGCCGGTGATCGAGTCGTGGTGCGCGCCGTAGGCCAGCTGGACCCACGCCTTGGCCAGCGCGGCCTGCGGGTAGTCGGCGCCGGTCATCAGCGCGGCGAACACGGCGTAGCGCTCGGCGTCCAGCACCGCGTTTTCGGCGGCGCGGTTGGCCTGTTTGGTGTCGATGTAGGAGACGTCTTTGCCGGTGTAGATCGGGTTCATGTCGCGCGTCTGCGGGGACGGCACCGACCCTCGCTCGTTCAGCTCGGCACGCACCGCGGCGAAGAACTCCTTGGGCAGCGCGCACACGAATCGCGGCCAGGTGTAGCGCGCGGCCCAGTCGCGGTGGATTTCGGTGACCCACTTGTTCGGCGGCGTGTAGTCGGTGCCCACCGGCAACAGCACATTGCGGGTCAACGCGACCCTCTTGAGCTGATCGAACAGTGCGTACGTGGCGTCGCACGCCTCGGCCAGCGACGCCGACGAATCCATCCCCCAGCCGGCCCCGTAATGCGCCGGCATGTAGTGCGTGAGCAGCCCGCGCCCGGACGGCGAAATCCATTCGAACTCGCTGCAGAACTGCATGCCCTCGACACCGCCCGAGTGCGTCGGGCCCCACTGGTGGTGTGGTCCGCGGGCCCACGAACTCGACGTCAGCCCGGCGTCGGCGGCCATCCCGGGAAACTGCGGGTCGTGGCCGAACACGTCGAGCTGCCATGCCGTGGCGGGATCGGCGCCCAGTACGTCACGCTGAAAGCCGATGCCGTGCACCAGGTTTCGGATTGTTGTCTCGGGGCTGGTGAGGTTGGTGTTGGGTTCGTTGTAAGTGCCGCCCATGATCTCGACCCGGCCTTGCGCGATGAAGCGGCGCAGATCGGCGCGGTCTTCGGGGTGGGTGTCCCAGTACGGCTTAAGGTAGTCCACCTCGGCCAGCACGAATTTGTACTCGGGCTCGCGGCGGGCCATTTCCAGATGCGCGTGCACCAATTCGAAACCGTTGGTCTGCCGGCCTTTGCCCGGCGGGTCTTCGCGCCATTCACTGGTATAAGCGCCCTGCGTGTTCCACCACACCGGGTCGTAGTGGAAATGGCTGACCATGAACATCGTCCAGCCCGGCTCGGCGACGGTGAACTCGAACGCCACACTGTCGTCGCCGGCGTGCACCCGGGCGGGCCGCCGCTCGCCGACGACCGGGCGCCGCACGGTCACCGCGATCTCGACGGCCTCGGCGCCGGCCTCGGCGCTCCCAGCACCGTGCAGACCGTCACCGTCGATGCGCAGCGGCGTCGGCTCGGTCACCCCCTCGACAGCGACACGGGCCAGCTGTAGCGGCGTGTCCTGCGGCCCGACGAACAGTTCGGTCGACTGCGCCGAAATCAGCTGCATGCCCGCACCTTAACGCGCGACGGCCCGGCGCCGGAGGTTAAGCCGTCGGCGCAGCGCAAAGCTGTCACCGGTAGCTGGAAAACTCGGCGCTACGGATGACCTGACGACACAGCCGTGCGCCGACTACCCGCTCAACCAGGAGGATTGATCATGCCAGCCCTCGCCCCGCCGGTGACCGACGAGCGCAGCGCCCTGCGCGAATACCTGGCGTTCCACCAAAGCTCCTATTTCGCGGTGTCCTACGGCCTCACCGACGAGCAGGCCCGGTCGTCACCGTCGGCCAGTGCGCTGTCGGTCGGAGGGCTGGTCAAGCACGTCACCCGGATGCAACGCAGCTGGATGGCACGGGTCGCGGCCGCACCGGACGCGGCCCCGCAAGATCCCCGGCCGTTCGACGCCGAGGCGTTCGCGGACCAGCACGTGATGCGGCCCGACGAGACGCTGGACGGGTTGCTGCGGGATTTCGCCGAACAGAACGCGGCGTCGCTGCGCCTGGTGGAAACCGCCGACCTGGACGCCCCGGTGCCGGTGCCACACGATGTTCCGTGGTTTCCCAAGGACCTGGATGCCTGGTCGGTGCGGTGGGTGATCCTGCACGTCATCAACGAGCTGGCCCGTCACGCGGGGCACGCCGACATCGTCCGGGAGACCATCGACGGAGCCACGATGTACGACCTGATCGCGGGGCTGGAGGGCTGGGCCATCGAGGGCTGGGTCACGCCTTGGAAAAAGGCGTGAGCACTGGGCCGGATCGGTAAAACGCCTGCTCACCGGACAGCGAGTTGGGCCTTGGCAGCCCTGGTTTGGCAGACTGCACAGATGAGCTCTACCAAACACCGAGACGTGGCCAGGCTCGACCGGGTGCCGTTGCCGATCGAAGCGGCCCGGGTCGCGGTCACCGGTTGGCAGGTCACTCGCTCCGCCGCTCGCGTCGTCACCAAGCTGCCAGGCCGGGGCCCGTGGCAGCAGAAGGTGATCAAGCAGCTCCCCCAGACCTTCGCCGACCTGGGCCCGACGTATGTGAAGTTCGGCCAGATCATCGCGTCCAGCCCGGGCGCGTTCGGCGAGTCGCTGTCCCGCGAATTCCGCGGCCTGCTGGACCGGGTCCCGCCGGCCGACTCCGAAGAGGTGCACAAGCTGTTCGTCGAGGAACTCGGCGCCGACCCGGCCGACCTGTTCGCCAAGTGGGACGAGACGCCGTTCGCCTCGGCGTCCATCGCGCAGGTGCACTACGCCACGCTGCACAGCGGCGAGGAGGTGGTGGTCAAGATCCAGCGTCCGGGTATCCGCCGCCGGGTGGCCGCCGACCTGCAGATCCTGAAACGCTTCGCCCAGGCCGTCGAGCTGGCCAAGCTGGGCCGCCGGCTCTCGGCGCAGGACGTGGTCGCCGACTTCTCGGCCAACCTGGCCGAGGAGCTGAATTTCCGTCTCGAGGCGCAGTCGATGGAGGCCTGGGTCTCGCATCTGCACGTGTCGCCGTTGGGCCGCAACATCCGGGTGCCGACCGTGCACTGGGACTTCACCAGCGATCGCGTGCTGACAATGGAACGGGTGCAGGGCATCCGCATCGACGACGTCGCCGCCATCCGCAAGGCCGGGTTCGACGGCGTCGAACTGGTGAAGGCGCTGCTGTTCTCGCTCTTCGAGGGCGGGCTGCGGCACGGGTTGTTCCACGGCGACCTGCACGCGGGCAACCTGTACGTCGACGACCAGGGCCGCATCGTGTTCTTCGACTTCGGCATTATGGGCCGCATCGACCCGCGCACCCGTTGGTTGCTGCGCGAATTGGTGTACGCGTTGCTGGTCAAGAAGGACCATGCCGCGGCCGGCAAGATCGTCGTGCTGATGGGAGCCGTCGGCACCGTCAAGCCCGAAGCCCAGGCCGCCAAGGACCTGGAGCGTTTCGCCACCCCGCTGACCATGTCGACGCTGGGCGACATGTCGTATGCCGACATCGGCCGGCAGCTGTCGACGCTGGCCGATGCCTACGACGTGAAGCTGCCGCGCGAGTTGGTGTTGATCGGCAAGCAGTTCCTCTACGTCGAGCGGTACATGAAGCTGCTCGCGCCGAAGTGGCAGATGATGTCGGACCCGCAACTCACCGGGTACTTCGCCAACTTCATGGTCGAGGTCAGCCGCGAGCATTCCTCCGACGTGGAGGTCTAGGTGGAGATCCGCACCGGTTATGCGACGGCCGGACCCGCGTCCAGCGACCTGAAGCTCTACTACGAAGACATGGGCGACGTCGACGACCCGCCGGTGTTGTTGATCATGGGCCTCGGCGCCCAGCTGCTGCTGTGGCGCACCGAGTTCTGCGAGCGGCTGGTCGGCCACGGCCTTCGGGTAATCCGTTACGACAACCGCGATGTCGGACTGTCCAGCAAGACCGAGCGCCGTAGCGTCGGGCAGTCGCTGGTCACGCGATTGGGCCGCTCCTGGGTGGGCCTGCGCAGCAGGGCGACGTACACCCTCGAAGACATGGCCGACGACGCAGCGGCGGTGTTGGACCATCTGGGCATTGAGGCGGCGCACGTCGTCGGGGCATCGATGGGTGGGATGATCGCCCAGGTCTTCGCCGCGCAATTCGCCCATCGCACAAGGACTCTCGGGGTCCTTTTCTCGAGCAATAATTCGGCGTTCCTGCCCCCGCCGGCACCGCGCGCATTGCTGGCGCTGATCAAAGGTCCGCCGCCGAGCTCGCCCCGCGACGTGATCCTCGACAATGCGGTCCGGGTGAACAGGATTATCGGGAGCCCGGGTTACCGCATTCCCCACGAGCAGGTCCGCGCGGAGGCCGCCGAAGGATACGACCGCAGTTACTACCCGCAGGGCATCGCCGGGCAGTTCAGCGCGATCCTGGGCAGCGGGAGCCTGCTTCATCACGACCGGCGCATCACGGCACCGACGGTCGTCATCCACGGTCGGTCCGACAAACTGATGCGGCCTACCGGGGGACGAGCGATCGCGCGCGCAATACGCGGAGCACGATTGGTGTTATTGGACGGAATGGGACATGATCTGCCACAGCAGCTGTGGGATCCGGTGATCGGTGTTTTGACGAGCAATTTCGCCGACGCCAGCTGAGCCGGAGTCGAGCAGACGGCTTAGGCTGTTTTTGTTCGTCGCAACTTTCGCACGAGATCTCACAGAGTTGTAGCGTTGATACTTGGGAGGACGCGATGGTCGCGAAATTGAAGCCGTATTACGAAGAGTCGCAGGCTACCTACGACATTTCTGATGACTTCTTCGCGTTGTTCTTGGACCCCAACATGGTCTACACCTGCGCATACTTCAAGAACGACGACATGACGCTAGAAGAGGCGCAGCTCGCCAAGCTGGATCTGGGGCTGGACAAGCTGAAGCTCGAGCCGGGAATGACGCTGCTCGACGTCGGATGCGGTTGGGGCGGAGCGCTGGTCCGTGCGGTGGAGAAGTACGACGTCAATGTCGTCGGCATCACACTGAGCCGAAATCACTACGAGCGCAGCAAATCTCGTCTTGCCGCGATCACAACCACGCGCCGGGCCGAGGCCCGGCTGCAGGGCTGGGAAGAGTTCGATGAGCACGTCGACCGGATCATCAGCTTTGAGGCCTTCGACGCGTTCAAAAAAGAGCGGTGGCCGGCGTTCTGGGACTGGGCCTACGAGGTGCTGCCTGACAACAGCCGGCTGCTGATGCACAGCATCTTCACCCATCCGCAGTCGTACTGGAAAGAGCACGGCATCCCGATCACGATGACCGATCTGCGCTTTCTGAGATTCCTCGGCAAGGAGATCTTCCCCGGCGGCCAGATGTGCGGTGAACCCGACATCGTCGATCTCGCGCAGGCCAGTGGTTTCGCGCTCGAGCAGACTCAGTATCTGCAGTCGCACTACGTGCGGACGCTGGACATGTGGGCGGCCAATCTGGAGGCCAATCGCGAGCGTGCTATCGCCATCCAGTCCGAAGAGGTCTACGACCGCTACATGCGCTACCTCACCGGCTGCGCGGACCTCTTCCGCAAAGGCATCTCCAACGTCGGACAGTTCACCCTGGCCAAGTAGCGCGACACGCCCGACATGACAGTCGGGTTGAACTGCGAGGTTTCGCCGTTCGTCAATACGGGCAGTTGCTGAGTAATAAAATTTTGCCCACTCGGGCTCGGGGGATGTTCGATGCGTTTTTGCGGGGAGGGCGCACGCTGATGGCTCAAAAACTGGAACCACACTTCGACGACGTACAGGCGCATTACGACCTGTCCGACGACTTCTACCGGCTGTTCCTGGATCCCAGCCAGACTTACAGCTGCGCCTACTTCGAGCGCGACGACATGACGCTCGAGGAAGCCCAGCTCGCCAAGATCGATTTGTCGCTGGGCAAGCTGGGCCTGCGGCCCGGTATGACGCTGCTCGACGTCGGGTGCGGCTGGGGCGCCACCATGCGCCGCGCGATCGAGAAGTACGACGTTAACGTCATCGGGCTGACGCTGTCCAAGAACCAGGCCGCGCACGTGCAGAAGTCGTTCGACGAGATGGACAACCCCCGCGGCAAGCGCGTGC
This sequence comes from Mycobacterium sp. NGS40, assembly GCF_059812735.1. Taxonomy (NCBI): domain Bacteria; kingdom Bacillati; phylum Actinomycetota; class Actinomycetes; order Mycobacteriales; family Mycobacteriaceae; genus Mycobacterium; species Mycobacterium sp. NGS40. The sequence goes on along the minus strand of NZ_JCALDG010000001.1, from coordinate 453,428 downwards.
TGCTGGCCGGCTGGGAAGAGTTCGACGAGCCGGTGGACCGCATCGTGTCGATCGGCGCGTTCGAGCACTTCGGCCACGACCGCTACGGCGATTTCTTCAAGATGGCCTATCACGTGCTGCCCGGCGACGGCGTGATGCTGCTGCACACGATCACCGACTTCACCAAGCAGGAAATCATCGACCTGGGCTTGCCCATCTCCATCGACTTGTTGCGCTTCATCATCTTCATCCAGCGGGAGATCTTCCCCGGCGGGCGGTTGCCGAAAATCCCTATGGTGGAAGAACATTCGCGCGATGCAGGTTTCACGTTGACGCGCCGCCAGTCGCTGCAGCCGCACTACGCCAAGACGCTGGACCTGTGGGCGGCGGCCTTGCGGGCGCGCAAGGACGAGGCGATCGAGATCCAGTCCGAAGAGGTCTACGAGCGCTACATGAAATACCTGACCGGTTGCGCCGACAAATTCCGGCAAGGCTACGTCGACGTCAACCAATTCACGCTCGCGAAGTAACCCGCCGGCAGTGACCCCCCGGGATCGATGATCGGTCCCGGCGCATGCGCAGGGTATCTTTAGGTGCGTTTTCGTCAGGAAGGCAAAAGGTCATGGCTCGGAAACTGACACCGCACTTCGCCGATGTGCAGGCACACTACGACCTGTCCGACGACTTCTTCCGGCTGTTCCTGGATCCCAGCCAGACCTACAGCTGCGCCTACTTCGAGCGCGACGACATGACGCTCGAAGAAGCCCAGCTCGCCAAGATCGACCTCGCGCTGGGCAAGCTCGGCCTGCAACCGGGCATGACCCTGCTCGACGTCGGCTGCGGCTGGGGTGCCACGATGCGCCGCGCGGTGGAGAAGTACGACGTGAACGTCGTCGGGCTGACGTTGTCCAAGAACCAGGCCGCGCACGTGCAGCAGTCGTTCGACGAGATGGACAACAGCCGCAGCAAGCAAGTGCTGCTGGCCGGCTGGGAACAGTTCGACGAGCCCGTGGACCGCATCGTGTCGATCGGCGCATTCGAGCACTTCGGCCACGACCGCTACGACGACTTCTTCACGATGGCGCACAGCGTACTGCCCGATGACGGCGTGATGCTGCTGCACACGATCACCGGATTGACGGGGCCACAGATCGTCGAACGTGGCATACCGCTGACCTTCGAGATGGCCCGCTTCATCAAGTTCATCGTCACCGAGATCTTCCCGGGCGGCCGGCTGCCCTCCATCGAGAAGGTGGAGGACCACTCGTCGAAGCACGGTTTCCGGTTGACCCGGCGCCAATCGCTGCAGCCGCACTACGCCAGGACCCTCGATCTGTGGGCAGCGGCGCTGGAATCGCACAAGGACGAGGCCATCGAGATCCAGTCCGAAGAGGTCTACGAGCGCTACATGAAATACCTGACCGGCTGCGCCAATGCGTTCCGGGTCGGCTACATCGACGTCAACCAATTCACCCTGGAGAAGTAGCGATCGCGTCCGCCCCGGACAGGTGGCGGATCGCCGATCGAGAAACCCGGTGGCATCGCAGCTCAAATCCGAGCGATACGTCCCCCCGGGTGTAGGGTCCCCCAGATGGTCTCCCGCCGGGAGCCATGTCCACCGGGGGGACATATGTCTGAAAGTTCAGCGGGTGCCACGCGGACGCGGTCTAACGAGGCTGATGTTCGGGCGCACTACGACCTGTCCAACGAATTCTTCGCGCTGTTCCAGGATCCGACCCGCACGTACAGCTGCGCATACTTTCCCCACGAGGGCATGTCGCTGCACGAGGCGCAGGTCGCGAAGCTGGATCTCACACTCGACAAACTGGCGCTGGAGCCGGGGATGACCCTGCTCGACATCGGTTGTGGCTGGGGTTCGATGATGAAGCGCGCCGTCGAGAAGTACGACGTCAACGTCGTCGGGGTGACCTTGTCCAAGAACCAGGACGCCTACTGCCAGCAGGTGCTCGGCACCCTCGACTCGAAGCGCTCACACCGGGTGCTGCTGACCGACTGGGCGGATTTCACCGAGCAGGTCGACCGCATCGTCATCATCGAAGCGCTCGAGCACTTCGGCTTCGACCGCTACGACGACTTCTTTAAATTCGCCTACGACGTCCTGCCGGATGACGGGGTAATGCTGCTGCATTCGATCACCGCCTTGCATCCCACGCAGATGACGGAGCGCGGCATTCCGGTGACGATCGAGATGGCGAAGTTCATCCGGTTCATCCTGACCGACATCTTCCCGGGCGGCCGCCTGCCGTCCATCGAGAAGGTGGAGGACCACAGCGCCAAGGCCGGTTTCGACGTCACCCGGCGCCAGTCACTGCAGTCCGACTTCGCCCGCACCCTCGACCTGTGGGCCGATGCCCTCACGGCTCATAAGGACCAAGCCGTCGAAATACAGTCCGAAGAGGTCTACGAGCGGTACATGAAATTCCTGACCGGCTGCGCCAACGCGTTCCGGATGGGCTATATCGACTGCAACCAGTTCACCCTGGAAAAGTAGACTGATGGGTCGGGCCGCGGGGGGCCGTGCGTCAAGCGCCACCGGCAGTTAAGCAGCCCGATCGGGTGTGGGTATCGTTGCTGGTCAATCGGGCGAAGATGGGCAACGGGTTTGAAAGCAGTGAATTCAGGAGACTAAACGCAAATGGCAGAGCAACCGACTAGTGCGACGAAGTTCCGAACGCGTTCGGAGGATATCCAGGCGCACTACGACGTCTCCGACGATTTCTTCGCCCTGTTTCAGGACCCCACCCGAACCTACAGTTGCGCGTACTTCGAGCCGTCCGACCTGACCCTCGAAGAGGCTCAATACGCCAAGATCGACCTCAACCTGGACAAGCTGGACCTCCAACCCGGCATGACCCTGCTCGACATCGGCTGCGGCTGGGGCACCACCATGCGCCGCGCCGTGGAGCGCTACGACGTCAACGTCATCGGCTTGACCCTGTCGAAGAATCAGCACGCCCGCTGCGAGCAGGTGCTGGGTGCGATCGACACAAACCGCTCCCGTGAGGTGCGGCTGCTGAACTGGGAGGACTTCAACGAGCCCGTCGACCGGATCGTCTCGATCGAGGCGTTCGAGCACTTCGGCCACGAGAACTACGACGACTTCTTCAAGCGGACGTTCGACATCATGCCCGAGGACGGCCGGATGACCGTGCAGAGCAGCGTCAGCTATCACCCGTACAACCTGAACGCCCGCGGCAAGAAGCTCACCTTCGAAACCGTGCGTTTCATCAAGTTCATCGTCACCGAGATCTTCCCGGGTGGTCGCCTGCCAACCACCGAGATGATGGTCGAACACGGCGAGAAGGCGGGTTTCGTTGTCCCCGAACCGCTTTCACTACGCGACCATTACGTCAAGACGCTGCACATCTGGGGTGACACGCTGGAGTCCAACAAGGACAAGGCCATCGAGGTCACTTCCGAAGAGGTTTACGAGCGCTACATGAAGTACCTACGCGGCTGCGAGCACTACTTCGGTGACGAGATGCTGGACTGCAGCCTGGTGACCTACCTCAAGCCGGGCGCCTCGGCCTGATTTTCGCCGCGCTGTCGGATTAGCGCTGCGTCGTTCGTCGGATGGGTAGAGAGTGGAGCACGAGGCTTCGCTCGCTATCGGAGGTGACGAACATGCAGTATTTCGCGCTGTTGATCAGCAAAGAGCAGGACCGCACACCCGACGACCCGGCCACCGCGATGGCGGCGTGGGAGAGCTTCCACGCTAAAGCCGGCCCGGCGATCAAATCCGGCGACGCCCTGGCGCCCGCGGCCGCCGCGGCGGTCATCACCGGCGGCCCGGACACCCGAGTGGTCACCGACGGCCCGTTCGCTGAGTCCGCCGAGGTGGCCTGCGGCTACTACGTGTTCGAAGCGGAAAATCTCGACGAAGCGCTGGGGCTGGCGCGCGACATCCCGCTCGCCGGCTATGGGGCCGTCGAGGTGTGGCCCGCGGTCCACGCGCTGGACCCGTCCCGCCCGCTCACCGGCAACGACTGGCTGGCGCTGCTGCTGGAACCGGCCGAGAAGGCACACACCCCCGGCACGCCGGAATGGGAAGCGGTGGCCGCCAAGCACGCGGATCTGCACGCGGCCGCCGGCGATCACATCGTTGGCGGCGCCGCGTTGCACGATCGGTCCACCGCGACGACCGTGCGGGTGCGCGACGGTGAGGTCCTGATTACCGACGGGCCTTATGTGGAGGGCGCCGAAATCGCCACCGGGATCTACCTATTGGGTGCCGCGGATCGCGACGAGGCCATCAAGATAGCGTCGATGATTCCCGCTTCGACGGTGCAGCTGCGGCAGCTCGCTGGAATCTCGGGACTCTAACCGCCCGCAATGACCAACCTGGACGGCGTCTTCCGCCGGGAATGGGGTCCCGCCGTCGCCGCGCTCGCGCGCTGGTCCGGCGACCTCACCGTCGCCGAGGACGCCGTCCAGGAGGCCTGCGCCGAGGCGCTGCGCAGCTGGCCCCGCGACGGTGTGCCTGAGCGCCCCGGCGGGTGGCTGGTCACCGTTGCCCGCAACCGTGCCCGGGATCGGCTGCGCCGCGAATCCGTCCGTCCCGGAAAGGAATTGGCGGCTTTCGTGGACGAGATCAGGGCTCGCACCGAGCACACCGACCCGCATCCGGTTCGCGACGACGAGCTGCGGATGATGTTCACCTGTGCCCATCCGGCGCTGGACCGCCAGTCGCAATTGGCGCTGACGCTGCGGCTGGTGTCCGGCTTGACCGTCCCCGAGATCGCACGAGCCCTGTTGCAGACGGACACCGCCGTCGGTCAACGAATCACGCGCGCCAAGAACAAGATTCGTCACGCCAACATCCCGCTGCGGGTACCGCCGGCACAGCTGCTACCCGAGCGGACACCGCATGTGCTCGGTTGTATCTATTCGGTGTTCACCGAGGGCTATTGGTCGACTGGGGGTCCGTCGGCGATTCGCGACGAACTATGCGACGAGGGTGTCCGGTTGGCCGGCGAGTTGTGCGTGCTGATGCCGGACGAGCGCGAGGCCCACGCCTTGGCCGCGCTGACGCTGCTGCACGACTCGCGGCGAGCGACGCGGATCGACGACAACGGGATGCTGGTGCCGCTGCAAGACCAGGACCGCGGCAAGTGGGACCGCAGCCGCGTCGCGCGCGGCCTGCACCGGTTGCGGCTGGCCGAGGGTGCCCCACCTGCCGCGGGCCCCTATCTGCCCCAGGCCGTGATCGCCGCGGTGCACGCGACGGCGCCGTCATGGGAGCAGACCGACTGGGTCACCATCTGCACGGCCTACGACCGGCTGGTGGAGCTGACGGGTTCGCCGGTGGCGCGCGCCAACCGCGCAATGGCGGTGGGCTTGCGCGACGGTCCCGACGCCGGGCTTCGCGCGCTGGACGAAGCGGCGCGTGATCCCCGGCTGACCCACTCGAATCTGGTCGCGACGGTAAGGGCCGATCTGCTGCGGCGCGCCGGACGGCCCATCGAAGCACTCACCTGGTACCGGATCGCGTTGGAGTCAGGCGGTTCTGAGTCGGGGCGCGACTTCCTGCGGCGGCGCATCGCCGAGTGCGGCGGATAATCAGGCGCGCCCAGCGCGAAAAACCTACGCTTCGGTGAAGTTGCGGGTGACGGCCGGGTCGACCGGAATGCCCGGGCCGGTGGTCGTCGACACGGTGATCTTCTTCAGGTAGCGACCCTTCGACGACGACGGCTTGAGCCGCAGCACCTCGTCGATCGCGGCGCCGTAGTTCTCCGCGAGGTTCTTCTCGTCGAACGACGCCTTGCCGATCACGAAGTGCAGGTTGGCCTGCTTGTCGATGCGGAAGTTGATCTTTCCGCCCTTGATGTCGTTGACGGCCTTGGCGATGTCGGGCGTCACCGTGCCGGTCTTGGGGTTCGGCATCAGGCCGCGCGGGCCCAGGATGCGCGCGATGCGCCCGACCTTGGCCATCTGGTCCGGCGTGGCGATCGCGGCGTCGAAGTCGAGGAAACCGCCCTGGATCTTCTCGATCAGGTCGTCGCTGCCGACCACGTCGGCACCCGCGGCGGTGGCCTCTTCGGCCTTGTCGCCGACGGCGAACACCGCGACCCGGGCGGTCTTACCGGTGCCGTGCGGCAGGTTGACCGTGCCGCGGACCATCTGGTCCGCCTTGCGCGGGTCGACGCCGAGCCGGATCGCCACCTCGACGGTCGAGTCCTGTTTGGTCGACGCCGTCTCCTTGGCGAGCTTGGCGGCCTGGAGCGGGGTGTACAGGTTGTCGCGATCCACCTTCTCGGCGGCGGCGCGGTATGCCTTGCTGTTCTTGCTCATTGATCAATCCAATCTGGTGTTGGGGTCGTGGTTAATTCGGGCCGAAGCCAGCCCTCCCACGGGGTGGAGCTGAGGGTTATGCGGACCTATTCGACGGTGATCCCCATCGACCGGGCGGTACCGGCGATGATCTTGGCGGCAGCGTCGATGTCGTTGGCATTGAGGTCGGTCTTCTTGGTCTCGGCGATCTCGCGAACCTGATCCCAGGTGACCTTGGCGACCTTGGTCTTGTGCGGCTCGGCCGAGCCCTTGCCGACGCCGGCGGCCTTGAGCAGCAGCTTGGCGGCGGGCGGCGTCTTGAGCGCGAAGGTGAAGCTGCGGTCTTCATAGACCGTGATCTCCACCGGGATCACGGTGCCGCGCTGGCTTTCCGTCGCGGCGTTGTATGCCTTGCAGAACTCCATGATGTTCACACCGTGCTGGCCGAGCGCGGGTCCCACCGGCGGCGCAGGGTTTGCCTGTCCCGCCACGATCTGGAGCTTGATCAGCCCAACGACTTTCTTCTTCGGGGCCATGAGATTTCGACGTTCCTTCCTGGTTTATGCACCCAGCCGTCCCCGCGAACGGGATGGCTGGCTAGATCTTGGAGACTTGGGTAAAGGTGAGTTCCACCGGTGTTTCGCGGCCGAAGATCGACACCAACACCTTGAGCTTCTGCTGTTCGGCGTTGACCTCGTTGATGGTGGCCGGCAACGTCGCGAACGGCCCGTCCATGACCGTCACCGATTCGCCCACCTCGTAGTCGACCTCGACGACCGGGCGTTCCAGCCCACCGGCCTCGGTCGTGGCGGCGGCAGCGGTGGTACCACCCTTGACGGGCTTCTTCGCCGAACCCGGCGGCAGCAGGAACTTCACCACGTCGTCGAGCTTGAGCGCCGACGGACGCGACGTCGCGCCGACGAATCCCGTCACGCCGGGGGTGTTGCGCACCGCGGCCCACGAGTCGTCGGTCAGGTCCATGCGCACCAGGATGTAGCCCGGCAGCACCTTGCGGTTGACCTGCTTGCGCTGGCCGTTCTTGATCTCGGTGACCTCTTCGGTGGGTACCTCCACCTGGAAGATGTAGTCGCCGACATCGAGGTTCTGCACCCGGGTTTCGAGGTTGGCCTTCACCTTGTTCTCGTATCCCGCGTAAGAGTGGATGACGTACCAGTCGCCGGGCTTGCTACGCAGCTCCGCCTTCAGGGCGGCGGCCGGGTCAGCCTCGTCGGCCGACTCCGCGGGGGTTGCCGGGGCCTCGATGGCCGCGGGCTCCTCAGTGGTCTCAGGGGCCTCGACGACCTCGGCAGGCTCTTCTACGTCGACCGCTTCACCGGCGGACGTGTCACCGTCGAAGGTAGTCACGGTTTTCAGTCCTCTCTATCTCTAAGCTCAGCCGAACACCAGCAGCACGAGCTTGGTCAAGCCGAAATCAGTCAGGCCGACCAGCGCCACCATGAAGGCGAGGAACACCAGCACCACGGAGGTGTAGGTGAGCATCTGCTTGCGGTTGGGCCAGATCACCTTCCGCATCTCCGCAACGACCTGCTTGAGGTAGTTGTAGACGAAGACGAGCGGGTTGGCCGTGCGGTCCCCGGGTTTCTTCGGCTTCTTGGCCTTCTTGCCGGCTCCGGCCTTCTTGGCCGGAGACTTCTCCTTGGAGTCCTCGGTCTCGTCCGATGACTCGACGTCGACGTCGTCGCCGGCATCCGCCACCCGCTGCCGGGACCGCTTGCCCGTTGGCCGCTGCGGACGCGCCACAGGCTTGGTCACCACGGCCGTCCGACCGCCGCTGGTGCTGTCGTCGGTGTCACCGCCGTCGCGTGCGGCGTCGTTGGCAGCAGGGACGTCGAGGCCCTCGTCGCTCACCGCATGCTCCTTTGTTCGCTAGCTATCGCGCGATTCGTCCCGCGCTGACCGGTTAGTGTCCAGCATGGCACGTTTCCCATTGTCCAACTCCTCCTCAGGCCGTTGCGGCCTGCATCGTCGTCGGACTTGGATCCGATTGTCCAACTCCTCCTCAGGCCGTTGCGGCCTGCATCGTCGTCGGACGTTCGCCTTGTGCAGGGGCGACAGGACTTGAACCTGCAACCTGCGGTTTTGGAGACCGCTGCTCTGCCAGTTGAGCTACGCCCCTTCGCGGTTGGCAGGCCAACCTGCGCTTACCTTCCGGGGCCTACATGACACGCGCGCTCTCCGTTCGGTGATCGCCGAACCTGTGGACAGCGCGCTGTAATGGGAAAACCCCGAGGTCCGAGTGTACATCGGCACGGGAGTCAGATACTAATTACGCGGTTCTGACGACCTGCCCGGATTCGTGGTCCCATCTGAGCTTGACGGGATCGTCGTCGTTCGATTCTTCCCGGTACTGCCCCATCAACGTCGTGTAGGCCACCATCACGACCTCACCGTTGTCGTCGGTGCAGATGTTCTTGGTGACAACGATGTCGGCGCCGAATCGCTCGTTGACCGACTCGACGTCCATCCGCCCCCACAGCTTGTCGCCGGCCTGGATCGGCCTGTTGAACACGAAGCGCTGCTCGACCTGGACGATAACCAAGCTCTCCATGCCCAGGTCGACATGGCGGAAGAAGTCCAACTGCACGTACTTGGCGAAGATCGTGACGAGGGTCAGCGGCGCGAGGATCGAGTCGTAACCGAGTTCGGCCGCCGCGGCCTCCTCGTAGAAGGCCGGGTGATCGTTCTTGATGGCCCGGGCGAACTCCCGAACCTGCTCGCGGCCCACCACGAAGTAGTCCGGATACCGCCAGATCATGCCGCGGATATCAGTCTTGAGCGCCATGGGTTACGCCAACTTGGCCGACGCGATTGCCCGTCCGAAGATCTTCTTACCGCCGGTGGTGGCGCTGATCGCGATGGTCACCGACTTGGTCTCCGGGTCCGCCGACTTGACCCGGCCGCTGAATACCAGCTCGGCGCCCTTGCCGTCGTTGGGCACCGGCACCACGGCCGTGAACCGCACGTTGTACTCGGTGACCGCACCGGGGTCCCCAACCCACGACGTGACGTAACCGCCGCCGATGCCCATCGTGAGCATGCCGTGCGCGATCGCGGTGTCCAGCCCGACGACCTTGGCGATCTCGTCGTCCCAGTGGATCGGGTTCAAGTCCCCCGAAACTCCCGCGTAGTTCACCAGATCCTGGCGCGTCAGCGGGTAGGTCTTCTCCGGAAGCTGGTCGCCCACCTTCACCGAGCTGAACTCACGCAGTGGCATCAGAAAATCCCTCTTCTCCGTTCTCACCGGCACGGCCCGCCAGGGTCGTGTAGGTCTCCTGCACGATGTCACCGGCCTCGTCGGTGATGATGTTCTTGGTCACGACGATCTGGGTGCCGTGCGAGATGCGCATCGAGTCCACGTACACGTCGCAGTAGAGCCGATCGCCCGCTACCAGCGGCTTGAAGTACTTGAGCACCTGGTCGACCTGGACGATCTGCGCGTCGGTGACCGCGATGTTGGCGTGCTTGAAGAACGCCGACTGCGCCTGGTAGCCGAACACGCAGCAGAACGTCAACGGCGCCAGCAGCCCCTTATAACCAAGCTCGGCAGCGGCCTCCTCCTGGGAGAAGTACGCGTCGTTGTTCTGCACGGCGACCGCGTACTCGCGGATTTTCTCCCGCTCCACCTCGTAGTAGTCGGGATAGCGGTAATGCATCCCAACTAGATCTTTGGTCAACGGCACGGCTTCAAAACCTACCTGGTCAATTTCGTCTAAACGGCCAGAGATGATTAGCGCGTCTCGCGGTGTGCCTGGTGCTTGCCGCAGTTCGGGCAGAACTTCTTCAGCTCCAGCCGGTCCGGGTCGTTTCGCCGGTTCTTCTTGGTGATGTAGTTGCGGTGTTTACACACCTCGCAGGCCAAAGTGATCTTCGGCCGCACATCGGTACTGGAAGCCATTACGGTTCTCTCTCAAATCTCTCGAACTCTACGTTGTTGTGTTGTAGCGATGGCCGGACTCGAACCGGCGACCTAACGATTATGAGTCGTTCGCTCTAACCGACTGAGCTACATCGCCTCTGGTACGCGCCGTCCGCCTGTTCGGCGTCCGCCGAGCCCCCTAACGGAATCGAACCGTTGACCTTTTCCTTACCATGGAAACGCTCTACCGACTGAGCTAAGGGGGCCTGGAACCCGTAGCGAACAGTCTTGCCTCGGGCCTAAAAGAGGGTACAGCGCGACGCGCGACGGCACCAAACCACGCTGCAGACGGTCAGCCCTCGGCGCTGTTGCGCTTCGGCTGCCACGCGCTGAGGTCGCTGAATTCGTCGTAAATGTCGTCCTGGTCGCTCTGCGCGTCCGAGTCGAGCAGCGTCCGCAACGCGAGGTGGACGGCCTCGCGCGCATCGGCCACGTGATAACGACGGATCGCCTCCTGGACCAGATCGTCGTCGATCTCCATCTCGACCTTCTTCAGCATGGAGCAACAATACCCACGCAGCACCGTCCGAATCGCCGGCGAAAGCGCGGTTGACGAGCGGTGATGCGCCCGAAATGCCAGGTCGGTTCGCCGGGTCATAGTCTGATGCGGTGACAGATTCGTCCGCGGACCGACTGTATTTCCGGCAACTGCTCTCCGGTCGCGATTTCGCCGCCGGCGACATGATGGCCGCCCAAATGCGCAATTTCGCCTATCTGATCGGCGACCGTCAGACCGGCGACTGCGTGGTGGTGGACCCGGCCTATGCCGCCGGCGAGCTGGTCGACGCGGCCGAAGCCGACGGTATGCACCTGTCCGGGGTCCTGGTCACCCACCATCACCCGGACCACGTCGGCGGCTCGATGATGGGCTTCGAGCTCAACGGCCTCGCCGACCTGCTGGAGCGAACCAACGTGCCGGTGCATGTGAATACCCACGAGGCGCTGTGGGTTTCGCGGGTTACCGGGATTGGTGTCGACGACCTGACCCCGCACGAGCACGGCGACAAGATCAGCATCGGCGCTATCGAGATCGAGCTGCTGCACACCCCGGGCCATACGCCGGGCAGCCAGTGCTTCCTGCTGGACGGCCGGCTGGTCGCCGGGGACACGCTCTTCCTGGACGGCTGCGGACGAACCGACTTTCCCGGCGGCGACTCCGACGAGATGTATCGCAGCCTGCAGCAGCTGGCGGCGCTGCCCGGCGACCCGACTGTTTTCCCGGGGCACTGGTATTCCACCGACCCCAGCGCGTCGCTGGCCGAGGTCAAGCGTTCCAACTACGTGTATCGCGCCACCAACCTCGATCAGTGGCGAATGTTGATGGGCGGCTGAGTAATAGCCACGGTCGTTGCGATTCCGCAGTCTGGCCAGCAGAATTTCGGGTGCACATCGCTGTGATATAAGCGGAGGGATGGATTCCATGGGGTGGATCCAGGGCAGCTGGCACGGGGTCACCGATGTCGAGTCCAGCACCTGGTTGGCGTGGGCGGCGTGGGCGGCAATTGCGCTCGGCGTGATCGCCCTGATCTTCGCCAACCACCAGATCGGCCGCAGCCGCCGACTGGCCGCCGAGCAGACCCGACCCCACGTCGGCATGCTGATGGAGCCGCACGCCGCGGACTGGCACGTGATCGAGCTGGTCGTTCGCAATTTCGGCCGTACCGCCGCCTACGACATCCGCTTTTCATTCGCGAGTCCGCCGACGGTGGCCGAATACGAGAATTCCACCGACGGCTATGCCGAAGTGGTCGAATTGCAGCTGCCCAGCGAATTGCCGGTACTCGCGCCCGGCCAGGAGTGGCGGATGGTCTGGGATTCCGCACTCGACCGCGGCGAAATCGGCGGCGGCATCGAGTCTCGCTTCACCGGGAAGGTGCTCTACTACGACCGCCCCGACAAGCCGCGCGGGTGGCGGTTCTGGGAGCGCGAGCGCCAGCCGCTGGAGACCAATGTGGTGCTGGACTGGGATGCGTTGCCGCCGGTGCAGCGCATCGAGCTGATGACCACGCACGACCTGGCCAAGCGGGAGAAGCAGAAACTGGAACTGCTACGCAGCCTGCTGACCTACTTCCACTACGCGAGCAAGGAAACGCGCGCCGACGTGTTCCGCACCGAGATCGACCGAATCAACAGCGCAGTCGCCGAAACTCAGGATCGCTGGCGAGCCCGCCAGCTCGATGCACCCACCGATGTCGGACTGCGCTGGGGCAACTCCCAAGACGACCTCGGTAAACACCGCGGCGAGCACGTCTGAGCGTCCACGTCCGAAGGAGCAACGCATGAGCGGTCCGGTCACCTACAGCCTCAACGACACCGTCGCGACCATCAGGATGGACGACGGCAAGGTCAACGCGCTGGGCCCGACCATGCAGGCGGCCATCAACGAGGCGATCGACCGGGCCGACAGCGACAACGTCGGCGCACTGGTGATCACCGGCAACGAGCGGGTGTTCAGCGGCGGATTCGACCTGAAGATCCTGACCTCCGGCGAGACGCAGCCCGCGATCGACATGCTCAGGGGCGGCTTCGAGCTGTCCTACCGGCTGCTGTCCTACCCCAAGCCGGTGGTGATCGCCTGCACCGGGCACGCCATCGCGATGGGCTCGTTCCTGTTGGCGTCCGGCGATCACCGGATCGCCGCCCACGCCTACAACATCCAGGCCAACGAGGTCAAGATCGGCATGACGATCCCCTATGCCGCGCTGGAGATCATGAAGCTGCGGCTGACCCGTTCGGCGTATCAGCAAGCCACCGGGCTGGCCAAGACCTTCTTCGGTGAAACCGCCCTTGCCGCAGGCTTTGTCGACGAGATCGTGTTGCCCGAGATGGTGGTCAGCCGCGCCGAGGAAGCCGCGAAGGAATTCGCCGGCCTGCACCAGCACGCGCACGCCGCAACGAAATTGCGTGCCCGCGCCGACACGCTCAAGGCGCTGCGCGCCGGAATCGACGGCATCGAAGCCGAATTTGGTCTGTAGGGAGGAGGCGATGCGATTGCCCGGGCAACCGCCTCCCCTCCTGTCGCCTCCTCCACCGCAGAGTGTGGCACCGCGGCGACCGGCCGTCACTTCACCCTGAGACCACCGCGTCAGACGGCCCAGCGGAACCGTTTGAGGTACGCCTCCCAATCCCACGTCAGCAAAAACTCCTGCGCCGCCTGGTAGCCCTTCTGATACAGCGCCTCGAGGCGATCCGCGGCGATGTCGAAGTCGAGGACGCCCACATCGGTCGACTCGACCGGGATCGCGCGGGCTGCGACCCACGGCTGGTTGAGGTGGGTCTGATCGTGGCCGGTCAGCATCGTGGTGAGCAGGCTTTCCAGCAACGCCGTCTGTTCGAAAAGCCGTAGCGGTTTCAGCGCGGGCATCACCGCGCTGAAACCTTCATTAAGCCGGGGCAAGACCGTGACCCCGAATGTCGGCCACCGCGGCACTTTTCCGTCGAAGCGGTCGAACGTGTCGATCGGAAAGTTCGACAGCACGCCGCCGTCGACGAGGGTGGACGTCGCCCCGGTGACGCTGCGCAGCTTGACCGGGGGGTAAAAGAACGGGATCGCCATCGACGCGCGCACGGCGTCAGCGACCAGCTGCTCATTCGGGTCCAGCCCGTAGAGCCGCCGGTAGTCCCAGGGCAGCCGCACCAACTGCGCCGCGGTCACGTCGGCGACGGTAACGACCAGCTTGTGCCGCGGCCGCTCGGGCATCGTGGCCTCGTCGAGGAGCAGATCTCCGAAGTAGGTGACGCCCAGGTTCTTCAGCTCGCCGCGAATCCATTCGTAGGCGGCGTCTCCCCGAAACATGCTGGTGTCCCGGACAAGTCCCCATGCAGCACCGAGAATCGGGACGGGTCCCGAGTCGCGCCACTTGCTCAGCGGCGCCGACAGCGCGAGCTCCTTGACCTCTTCGCTCGTCAGCTGGTCACCCTTGGACGAGGCCGCCAGAATCGCACCGACCACCGATCCGGCCGACACGCCCGATACCCGCGGGAACGTATAGCCCGCGTCCATCAGGGCGACGATGGCGCCCACCAGACCGATGAACTTGACGCCCCCGCCGGAGAGAACGAGATCAGCGGATTTCGACTGCCGGCTCCCCATCACTCGTCCTGCGCCGAAACCCAGTCGTAGGCAAGGTATTTGCCGTCGAAAGTCACGACGACGCGATCGCCGGCGGGGTGCGGCTTACGCTGCAGGTCGACGCTGAAGTTGATCGCGCTCATGATGCCGTCACCGAACTGCTCGTGGATGACCTCCTTGATGGCACCGCCGTACACCTGAAGCGCTTCGTAGAACCGGTAGATGGTGGGGTCGGTCGGCACTCCGCCGTTTGCGAAGGCGGCCTGTCCCCCGCGCAACGGCGGGGCGGCCAGCACCGGTGTCGCCGACTCCTCGAGACCCAGCATCTCGACCAGCACCTTGCCCAGCTCCGGCGGAATCGGATGCTGACCGAGCAGCGCCGACGTGGTCCACAGCAGCGGCCGATCGATCGCGTCGGCCAGCTCCTGCCATGTGAGGCGCTTCGTCAGGCGGGCAACGACGATCTGCTCGGTGATCTCGTTTCTGTTCATCAACCCAGCATGCCCTAGCCGTCCTGTCGCCACGACCCGCGAAGAAGACTTCATAGCGCAGCGATATGCGGCGCGTCCCCGCGAAAGGGTTTCGCAAACACCGAGATTGGCCTCACCTGGGAGAGGTACGCTGCCAGGCGTCGGATCTTGGGCCCCGGGGGATCGGAGGCGCTATGCGGATCGTTGTCGACCTCAACCGTTGTCTGGGGTACGCGCACTGCGTACCGCTGGCTCCGGAGGTGCTCAAGCTCAACGGGGAAGAGGCCCTCAGCTACGACCCCAACCCCGACGACGATCAGCGCCTGCGGGTGCTGCGGGCGGCGGCCGCCTGCCCGGTGCAGGCGATCATCGTCGACAAGCTCGACGGGCAGTAGCGGCCGGCCGTGGATCCGAAGGACTTCAAGGACAACGGACGCATCGTCATCGTCGGCGCCTCGCTGGCCGGCCTGCGTGCCGCCGAAGCGCTGCGCGAAGAGGGTTTTCGGGGTCAGCTGACCATCGTCGGCGACGAGCCGGACGAGCCGTATGACCGGCCGCCGTTGTCCAAGCAGGTCCTCAAGGGCTGGGTGCCAGCCGATCACACCAAGCTGCCGCGGCTGCGTGCGGTGGATGCCCAGTGGCGCCTCGGGGTGGCCGCGACCGGCCTGGACCGGGCCAGCCAGGTGGTCCGCCTTGCCGACGGCAGTGAGGTATCGGGTGACAGTCTGCTGATCGCCACGGGTGTGCGGTCGCGGCGGTGGCCCAACCCGGACGAGGCCGCGCTGCAAGGCGTCTACACGCTGCGCACCAGGGCCGACGCCGCGCGATTGCAGGCCGCGTTGGCCGCCCGCCCGCGCCGGGTGCTGATCATCGGTTCGGGGTTCATCGGATCGGAGGCCGCCTCGGTCTGCCGCGAACTCGGCTTGGAAGTCACGGTCACCGAGCGGGGTCCGGCACCGCTGAGCGGTCCGCTGGGCGGCGTGATCGGCGCGATCGCTGCCGAGATGCAGCGCGACGCCGGGGTGGATCTGCGCACCGGGGTGTCGGTGCTCGCGCTGGACGGGGATGCCGACGGGCGGGTACGACGCGCCCGGCTCTCCGATGGCAGCACGCTCGACGTCGACGTGGTGCTGACCTCGCTGGGCTCGATCCGCAATGTCGAGTGGCTTGAGGGCGCCGGGTTGGCGGCCGGGTTCTGGGGCGTGGGGTGCGACGCCGGGTGCCGCGCGTTCGATATCAACGCCGTGGTGACCAACCGCATCTTCGTGGCCGGCGACATCGCCCGGGCTCCGCATGTTCTCTACGACTACGAATTCCTGGCGATGGAGCATTGGGACAACGCCGTGCTGGGCGCGCGGGTCGCGGCACACAACATGGTCTGCAACGAGGTCGACCGCTGGGCGCACCTGCTGGTCCCGCAGTTCTGGTCGGCCCAATTCGGCGTCAACATCAAATCCGTCGGTGTGCCGTCCTTCGGCGACGAGATCGTCTTCACTCAGGGCTCGGTCAGAGCGCGGCGGTTTGCCGCGGCTTATGGCCGCCGCGGGCGCATCGTCGGCGCGGTCACCTTCAACCACGCGAAATGGATCGACTTCTACCGCGACCAGATCGCGCGCTCGGGACCGTTCCCGCCGCATCCGCCGGGTTTCGACTTCCCGGAGAACATGCGCGTGATGCCGGCCGACTTTCCCGCACGCGGCGTGCCGACCGAGACACCCGACGTGGTGTTGACGGGACATGACCCCAGCGAACGGCGCGCGGAATTCCGGCCCCGGCAGCGATGAGTGAGGACCTGCGCATGACGCGCGCCGGCGACGAGGCAGAGCAAAAGAGCGATGTGAAGGAGCGGCGCCAATGACTCCCGAGGAAGCATTCGACGCCGCGATGCGGTACGAAAACCGCGCGAATCCCTATCCGTACTTCGACGAGCTGCGCAAGACACCGGTGGTGCGGGTGACCAATGGCATCTATGCGGTCACCGGGTACGAGGAGCTGATGGCGCTGGCCCACGACCCGCGGGTGAGTTCCGACCTGCGCAAGGGACGCCCCGCGGCCGTCAGCCGCAACCGGCTGGGCGCGGACGAGATGGCCTCCGAAATCACCGGGGCCTACGGCCGGGAGCCGAGCTTCATCGCGCAGGACCCGCCCGACCATGACCGGGCACGCCGCCAGTGCATGCGCTTTTTCGGGCCGCCGGAATCGCCGGAGCTGATCCCGGGCCAAGAGCCGTTTTGCGAACAGCTCGTCAACGACATGCTCGACAAGACAACGGGTAAGACCCGGATGGACGTGGTCGACGAGTTCGCTTACCCGTTGCCGGTCAATGTGATCTGCCGAATCATGGGCATACCCGTCGAAGACGAACCCCAGTTTCACGCGTGGGTCACCGACATCGCTTCCGGCATATTCGATCTCGGCCCCGACATCCAAACCGAGGAGGGCCAGACCCGGCGCGCCAAGGGCGAAGCCGCCGACGCCGAACTCAACGAGTACATCATCGGTCTGGTCGAGAAGGCCGCGAAGTCCCCTGGGCCCGGGATGATTTCGCAGTTGGTCCACGACGACGGACCCGACGGCCAGATGTCGACGAGTGCGATCGTCAACAACACCATCCTGTTGTTCGTCGCCGGTCACGACTCAACGGTCAATCTGATCTCGCATTGCATTCTCACCGTGCTGCGCAACCCGTGGTCGATCGAATTACTCTGCGAAAAGCCGGAACTGATCCCCGGTGCCATCGAAGAAGTGCTGCGATTGCAGTCTTCGGTGCAATTCTTCCCGACCCGTTCGGCGCTGGCCGACATCGACATCGCGGGCACGACGATCCCCAAAGGTGCGCCCATCTATCTCATGTACGGCGCCGCCAACCGGGATCCGCGCCGCTTCTGCGACCCCAACACGTTCGACCCGCGGCGGGCCAACAACGAGCACGTGGGTTGGGGCCGCGGCATTCACGTGTGTTTCGGTGGACCGCTGGCCCGGCTGGAAGTCAACACCGCGTTCGAGGCTTTCCTGCGCCGGGTGAAAGGTCCACGGCTGGTTGAAGATCCACCGCCTTATCGCATCAGCCAGGTATTCCGCGGCCCACGGCATCTACTCGTCGACTACAACGAGATCCTGAGTCGGTAATCGGCCGGGCTTGGTCGCGGTGACCACGCGCGTCGCGAACCAGGGGCCGCCGTACCACATCCGCCAGCCGAGATTGCGCCGCCGCACGTCGTGCCAGCCCAGTCGACGCAAGTAGCCGGCATGGCGGTTCGTTTCCCACAGGTCGGCGATCGCGAGTCGACCACCCGGACGCAGCACCCGAATCGCTTCTTGCAGCGCCTTTCGCCGGCCCTCGTGAGTCGCGATGTTGTGGATGGCCAAACTGCTGACGATCGCGTCGACGCTCTCGTCGGCCAACGGCAGCGCGGTCATGTCGGCGGTCCGCACCTCGACGCGGTCAGCGACGCTTTCCAGATCCGCGTTGGACAGCGTGGACTGCTGCGAATTCTTGGTCTGGTCCGCGCGCCACAGGTCGACGCCTATCGCACGGCCCCGCGGCACCCGCTTGGCCGCGGCCAGCAACACCGCACCGCGCCCACACCCGAGATCGAGCACGGTTTCGTCGCCTTGCAGCCCCAACTCGTCGAGGATCCGCTCCCACACCACGAACTTGCCGCTCCTGGTGGCGTAGATATACGACGCTGCGGTCGCCAGAACCTCCACCGCCGAGGCCGCGCCGAGTACCGCCGCCAGCCGGTTACCGCGGGCCAGGGCGACTGCCGCACCCGCGAAGAGGGCGGCGGAAATACCGGCCACGCCGGCCACCTGCGCTACCGGCGAGACGTTGTGAAAAGACCCGTCGTATCCGTATTCGCCGCGATGCCGGCGCGCCAGCGCCATGTCCGCTGCCACGATGCCCGCCCTCACCAGCGTCCGCGGTGGACGACTTCGTCGAACGGGCGCCGATCCGGCTTGCGGATCGGAGCGATCGGGCGATCGGCCGGATATCCGACGCCAAGCATGAAAGCCACCAGATAGTCATCCGGCACGCCCAGGATCGAACGCGCCTTCTCCTGGTCCCCCACCGAAGAATGGCCGGTGCCGATGCCCAGGTCGGTGGCCGCGATCATCATCGCCATCGTCGCCTGACCGACGTCGTAGTTGTCGGTCACCAGCCGGCGCTCGTCCGGCGGCACCGGGATCACCAACACGATCGCGGCCGGGGCCGACGCGATGTGACCGGCACCGCGCCAGACTGTGGACAGCTCCTGCAGCTGCACCGGGTCGGTGACGATCACAAAGTCCCACGGCTGGCGATTTTTCGCCGACGGTGCTCGCCATCCGGCCTCGACGATCCTGTTCAGATCGTCGTCCGACACCGGTTGCGGCTGGTACTGCCGGACGTTGCGTCGCGCACAGATCGCGTCCCAGGTTTCCATCTCGTTCCTCTCCTCAGCGCGCGCCGATGCCGCGAATGCCGCTGTGCTTGGCCTCTTCTCAGGCTAGCCACACCGGATTCGTCAAGGCGACCATCGCGCCGAGCCGGCCCCGCCGCCGGTCGCGGACTTCGAGCCGGGCAAAACGCGCGGACGCGGCATCGAGCTCCCACTGCAGCCTGCTCCCCGCCGAGGCTACCGGCGCCCGGCCGGCGCAGCCCGCCGCGGTGATCAGGGCGGCGGTGGTGCCGGGAGCGCCACTGATGACCGCGGTGACCGTCACCGCGTCACCGGTCCGCACCCGCAACTGCTGCCCGGGCCCGGCCACGTCGCCGCTCGGACCGGACGCGGTCAGCTCGCATGCGACATCGCGCGATCCCGCGATGTACGAGCGGCCCCGGCGCAACCCGTCGATGATCGCCGTCGTCGACAGTTCGTCGGCATGCACGGCGGTCTGCGGTGCACCGACCACTTGCCGTTTGGCGTGCGAGTCGCTGCCGCCGACGGCGACGATGCGTCGGCCCTGTCGCAAGAGCCGTTGCCAAATACGCAGGGAGACTTCATCATCGACGTTCCAGCGGCCGTTCCATACCTCTAACGCGTCCACGTCGGCGAAGCCGAATTCCCACGCCGAGCCCGGCAGCGGCGCGGCAGGATGGGCGGCGACCACCAAGCCGCCGGCTTGGCGCACCTCGGCGGCGAAGCGGCCGAACACCCCGTCGCTCGGCCCGTAGCGCCAGTCGACCCAACCGCCCGGGGGCAGGCCGGCCGCGAGCCAGTGTCCGTGCCGCGTGGTGACCTCGACGCCCGGAATCACCAACAGCGATCCGGTGCGGCAGGTGGGCCATACCCGGTTGGCTGAATTGGTGTTGTGTTCGGTCGAGACGATGAAGTCGAGCCCGCCGGCGTGCGCGGCCGACACCAATTCACCGGGATCGCGCTCACCGTCGGAGTGCTCGGTGTGCAGATGCAGATCACCGCGGTACCAGCGCGCTCCGACAGAGGCGGGTGTGAACGCCGTCGATGTGCTCTGCGTCACCGGTGGCCCGACCGGCGGCTGGTAGTCCAACGCGACCGTCACCTGCCAGGCCATCCCCCACGGGCTGAGGACCACCGGGCCCAGCGCCACCGCCCACACGCCCGGTTCGATCGGACCGGCCAGGTACCCGGGTGTGGCATAAGAGCTGGAGATCATGAACTCGTCACGGGCCCCGCCCGACCAGCCCCGGAATCCGGCGGCATTGCCCAGTTCGTGGCCTGCGGCCCCAAACATACCCAGGTCCAACACATTTCGCGCTGGCCCGCCCATGCCGGAGTCATGCGAGGTGGTCACCCGAATTTGTTGCACACCCGGCGGTACCTCGAACGGTAGGTAGGCCCAGCGGTAGATACCAAACCCAAACCGTCCCGAAAAGGCTATTTCGATTGCCTTTCCGTCGCGTTGCCCGGTGACAGCACCGGGCGCGACCCTGGCAATGCTCATGGCTTCTCCTGTTCGGCGCGTTAGCCATTCCGACGACAGCGTCGGGCCCGCCCACAGCATTCGCCATGAAGGTCTAACCAGCCGTTACATCGACACGAACAACCGCTGTAGGGCTGATGAGATCGCGCCGCGAATCACGTCCCAGAGCGCTGCGCGGCCACGAACAGGTTCCCGGGCACGTCATTCTCGACCTCTGGCGCCGGTCTGCGACCATAGCCGGCCATCAGTTCCAGCGACGGCGTCACCGTCACGTCCCAGCCATGGCGGCCGAACCACTGGCCCACGTCCTCGCGCTCCTCGAAGTACCACAGTTCGTCGGTGGTGGGGACCTGGCGCTGCGGGTCCACTTTCGCGAACACCTCGCGGACGCGATCCATCCGTGCCCGCCGGCGCGCCCGGGCCTCGGGATCGAGAAACTTCGGCCCCAACGCCTCCACGCCGACCCGGCTGCCGGGGACGGTCAGCGCCTGCACGCGTTCGAACAAAAGCTCCTGGGCCGCGGCCGGCAGATAGGGCATCAGCCCCTCGGCCGACCAGACGCTCGGCCTCGAGGCGTCAAAACCGGCCTCCCGCAACGCCGTTGGCCAATCCTGGCGCAAGTCCACCGGGACCGCGACCCTGTTGCAGGCGGGTTCGGCCCCGTGCTCAGCCAACGTCGACGCCTTGAAGTCCAGCACCTTGGGCTGGTCGAGCTCGTAGACCGTGATGCCGTCCGGCCATGGCAACCGCCAGGACCGCGAGTCCAGGCCGGCCGCCAGGATGACGGCCTGGGAAATGCCGGCGGTGGCGGCATCGATGAAGAACGCATCGAAAAAGGCGGTCCGGGAGGCCATGTAGCCGACCATCGCCTGCATCTGCTGAGCCAGATTGGGTTCGGTTTCCAGCAATTCGTCGGGTAACCGCGCAGCGGAGTACCAGTTCCACACCCCGTCGCCGGCCGCGTCGAGGAACACCCGCGCGAACGGGTCGCGGATCAGGGGATTGTCGCTCTCGGTCTCCGCCGCGCGGGACGCCGCGACGCCCAGTGCCGTCGCCCCCACGCTCTCGGTGATCTCCCAGCTGTCGTTATCGGTCCTGGCCACCCTCACGTCCTCCCGGTTGAATCCCGCCTTCGGCGACCCTACGTGAGCAAGCTGTCCGCAGGCTGTGCCCGGCTTCGGCGCCCGCTACCGTTTACCCGCAGGTGAACAAGCTTTCCGTCAGGTTCATGCACGCTTGCCCGAAGGTATCCGGTTAAGTTGTCGGCGGGCGGCTAACAGCGTGGCCCCGATCCGAAGGATCCTGACATGCGAGTTGACGGGCGCGACATCAGCGTCTCTGGCAGCTTGCTGCAACCGGTCAACCGGCGCACCAATGACATTCTGCGGCTGATCCTGGCCACCGCTTTTCTCGCGACGGTGATCACCGGTTCGCTGGTCACCCGCAGCCGCTGGATTCTGCTGGAGAAATCCATCTCGCGGATCGTCGGGGTCTTGTCGCCCACCCAGGCCGATGTGGTTTACCTGCTGTACGGATTCGCGATTCTGGCGCTGCCGTTCATGATCCTGATCGGTCTGGTCGTCGCCCGCCAATGGAAGCTGTTGGGCGCCTATGGAGCTGCCGCGGTTCTGGCGGCACTGCCGTTGTCGATCAGCAGCAACCGTCTCGCCGCACCCCGGTGGCACTTCGATGTCTCGGACCGGTTGAGCACGCTGCCGGCGCAGTTCCTCGACGATCCGCGCTGGATCGCGATGCTGGCCGCGGTGCTGACGGTTTCCGGTCCCTGGCTGCCCGCGCGCTGGCGGCACTGGTGGTGGGCGCTGCTGCTCGCGTTCGTCCCGATTCACCTGTTGATCAGCGCGATCGTCCCGGCCCGTTCCCTGGTGGGGTTGGCGGTGGGATGGTTCGTCGGAGCGCTGGTGGTGCTGGCCGTCGGAACGCCGGCGTTGGAAGTCCCGCTGGCGGCCGCGGTGCGAGCGATGGCCAAGCGCGGGTTCATCGTGTCGCGGCTGATGGTGGTCCGCCCCGCCGGGCCGGGTCCGCTGGTGCTGTCGACCGATTCGGGGGACCCGGACTCGACGGCCGCAATCGAGTTGTACGGCCCGCACCAGCGCAGCGGCGGCGCACTGCGCGAGCTGTGGCGCAAGCTGCGGCTGCGCGACGCGGAGACCGCCCCCTTCCAAGCCTCGATGAGCCGCGCCGTCGAGCACCGCGCGTTGATGGCCATCGCGATCGGCGAGGCCGGCGTGGCGAACACGTCGACGATCGCCTTCGCGGCCCTGGACCGGGGCTGGACGTTATACGCGCACAAGCCCGTTCGGGGCATCGCGCTCGACGAATGCACCAAGACCACGCCGGTGGCGCGGGTATGGGAATCGCTGCGAAAGTTGCACGAGTACCAGATCTCGCACGGCGACCTGCGCTGCCACGAGATCACCGTCGAGGACGGCACCGTGCTGTTCGGTGGGTTCGGCAACGCCGAATACGGTGCCACCGACGCGCAGCTGCAGTCCGACCTGGCACAGCTTCTGGTGACGACGACGGCGCTATACGACGCGAAGTCGGCGGTGCGGGCGGCGATCGACACCTTCGGTAAGGACGCCATCTTGACCGCGTCCCGTCGGCTCACCAAATCCGCTGTGCCCAAACGAGTGCGGAAGTCGGTCGGCGATGCGTCCGCCGTCATCTCGGCCGCCCGCGCCGAAGTCAAATCCCAGACCGGTGCGGATCAGATCAAGAAGGAAACCATCACCCGGTTCACCCGTAGCCAGGTCATCCAGTTGATCCTGCTCGGCGCGCTGGTCTATGTCGCATACCCCTTCATCAGCACCGTGCCGACGTTCTTTTCCGAACTGCGAACCGCGAACTGGTGGTGGGCGCTGCTGGGGCTGTTCATCTCGGCGTCGACGTATGTGGGTGCGGCAGCGGCCTTGTGGGCGTGCACGGACGGCACGGTGAACTTCTGGAAGCTGTCGATCGCTCAGGTGGCCAACACCTTTGCCGCGACCACCACCCCGGCCGGGGTCGGCGGCCTGGCGCTGAGCACCCGGATCTTGCAGAAGGGTGGCCTTTCGGTGATGCGGGCCACCGCCGCGGTGGCCTTGCAGCAATCGGTGCAGGTGATCATGCACCTGGTGTTGCTGATCTTGTTCAGCACCGTGGCGGGCGCGTCGATGGACCTTTCACATTTCGTTCCCGATGCCACGGTGCTCTATCTGCTCGCGGGTGTGGCGCTGGGCATCATCGGGACGTTCTTGTTCGTGCCCAAGCTCCGCAGCTGGCTGTCGACAGCGGTGCGTCCGCGGCTACAGGAGGTCGCCGAGGATCTCGTCGAGCTGGTCCGTGAACCGCGGAGGCTCTCGCTGATCGTACTCGGTTGTGCTGGAACAACTCTCGGCGCAGCACTGGCGCTGTGGACCAGTGTGCAGGCGTTCGGCGGCGGCGCGACGTTCGTCACCTGCACCGTCGTGACGATGGTCGGCGGCACGCTCGCCTCGGCCGCCCCGACACCCGGCGGTGTGGGCGCCGTCGAGGCGGCCCTGATCGGTGGGCTGGCGGCCTTCGGAGTGCCGGCCGCCGTCGGGGTCCCGTCGGTGCTGCTGTACCGGGTGCTGACCTGTTGGGTACCGGTGTTCATCGGCTGGCCGGTGATGCGCTGGCTCACCGACAACGACATGGTGTAGGGACACGCTCAGGATTCGTCGCTTTCGGCACGCACCATGACGAGTACCGTTGCCCGCCGGACACTTTCGCCCACGACAGCGGTGAGATAAACGAAGTGATAACCCTCGGGCACCGATCGCGCCACCGCGATGGGGACGGTAACCGCCGATGAGCCGTCAGCGGCGAACTGACCCGACACCGGTGTCGTGGTGATCCCATCGGTAGCGGACACCCCGGCGAGACTGTAGCCGCCGACATCGTCGACCATTCGTTGGGCGTCGACTTTGACGCCGGCCGTCCCTCCGGGGGCAATCGTGACGACAGGACGCGGCGCGCTGAGAGTCATCGCCGAACCTCCCACGCCGAACGACGGTGGCGCCGAGTCCTTATCGACACCCCAGTCCATGTCAGGGTGGGCGGCCAACGAGAACATCAGATCGCCGCCGGTACGGACGATCGAATCGGGAACAAAGGTGCGGGCGGTGGGCTTGCCGTCGACGGTCAGGCTGCTGATGTATTTCAGGTGGTTGGGTCCGGATGCCCCTGGCGCGGACATCCGGATGGAATTGCCTGCCGGAAGCCTGATTACGGCGCGATCGAACAGCGGGGCGCTGAGCGTGAGGGTCGGCGTACCGGGAGTTTCCGGATACAGGCCGAGCGCTGCCCAGACATACCAGCTGGACAGCGCCCCCAGGTCGTCGTTGCCGGGCGCACCGTCCGGCGTAGGCCCGAACAGTCCGCGCACCCGGTCGACGGTGAGCTGAGTCTTCCAGGGCTGACCGAGGTAGTTGTAGAGCCACGGCACCCCGAAGCCCGGCTCATTGCCGGCCCACAGGTATGGCTCGTTGGGCCCCTCGTTGAGTTTCCTGGTGAAGCGGTCGAGCCGGCTGGCCACTGTCTGACGACCACCCAGCGCCGTCACCAGGCCGGCCACATTGTGCGGTACCCACCAGACATATTGCTCGGCGTTGCCCTCGTCGTACCCGATCTGACCGAAAGCTGAAGGAGAATCGACGAATCCGGGACCTTCGCTGAAGAAGCCCATCGAGTTGCGGGGAGAAACGTAACGGGTGGTCGGATTGAAGAGGTTCTGCCAGTACTGCGACCGATTCTGGAATTGGGCCGCGACCGCGGCCTCGCCGAGCGAGTCGGCGAATCGGGAGATGGCGAAGTCATCGACCGACCATTCGAGCGTGATGGACGCGTCGGCGATCCACCCGTCGGTGTGAAACTCATACGTGAACGGCGCATAACCGAGCTGGCGGTACGTGGAGATGCCCGGTCGTTCCACGTAGCCGTTCAGACCGATGCCGCCGTTAATCGCCGCATTCACCATGTAGCGTAACGCCGTTCGAGTATCGAATTCTTTAGCGCCGTAGGTATACAGATTGACGATGAGCGGTACCACGTTGTCTCCACTCATCTCACCGGTTGCCGCGTTCGCGAAGGACCAGCGCGGCAGCGATCCGCTTTGTTCGGCGTCGTTGACGAGTGACTGCGCCATGTCGCTGGCTTGCTTGGGAAAGAGCAGTCCCTGCAGAGGCGCCAGGCTGCGGTAGGTGTCCCAGTCGGAGAAGTTCGCATACTGGGTGTGCCCCGGTGCGACCTCATGGATCGAGCCGTCGAATCCGATGTAGCGTCCGTCCGCGTCATTGAAGGTGTTGGGATGCAACAGAGATCGGTAGAGCGAGGTATAGAACGTGTCGATGTTGGCGGTATTGCGGCCGGCCACGGCAATACCCGACAAAGCCGCGTTCCACTGCGAGCTTGCCCCGGCACGTACCTCGTCGAAACTCGCCGCTGCGTCGGCGGCCAGGTTGGCGCGCGCCCCGTCGATGCCGACGTAGGAGATCGCGGTGCGGACCTCCACCGCCGACCCGGCCGGGAACTCGACGTAGCCTCCGCTGAACGGTGAAACCGCGGCGCGCAAACCCGGGTAGACCGCATACCCGTCCCAGGTGCCGTAGGAGGTGAACGGCTGGCTGAACTTCATCGCGAAATACACTGTGTACGTGTTGTTCTTGCCACAGAATCCACCGCTGGTCGCCCATCCGGTGATCGTGGTGTTGTCTTCTCCGATTTGGATGGCCGCGCGCGAGTTGCCGGCCAACGAGGCGCCGGAGCGCACGTGCAACACGGCCGGCCGGCCGTTGTGCGGGTAGCTGAATCGACCCACGCCGGTGCGGGTGGTGGCGGTAAGTTCCGCCTTCACTTCGGTATCGGGGAATCGCACGGTGTAGTAACCCGGCTCGCCCTGCTCCGTGTCATCGTGGGCGATCCGCTCCCAGGCGTTCCACGGTTGCGAGTGGGGGCGCGTGGTAGTCGGCAACATTGAGATATCGCCGAATGCCGCACAGCCCACCGATGCGTGGGTCATGCTGAACCCCGTCGAGCGCGGATTGTGGTAGTTGTAGCCGGCGTAGTTGTCGACGGTGTCCGGCGAGTACTGCACCATCCCGAAGGGCACGGACGCGCCGGGAAAGTCGTTGATCTCTCCCACCGTCTCGCCACCGGTGCCGGTTCCGATGAGCGTGTCGACATGCTCGACCGGATTCGCGACGAACGCCGGTTCACCGTCGTAGGCGATGGGCGGGGCGGCCGCGACAAAAGTCATGAAGACAGCCGTCACCGCAACGAGTGCGATGAGGATTCTTCGCGACTTCATAGCTGTCTCTTACTGCATAACCGTGCGTTCGCGTAGATCTTTTGCAAATGCCGGCCGGCGCGACGCCGGGCGCAGACCGATCCGTCGCCGACGACAGAGCCCTAGAGTGAGGCGATGCCAGGACGCCGGCTCGCCATCGCCGTAGCCGCAGCACTGCTCGCATGCGGCTGCCAGAGCGCGAACCCGGGCCCGAGCAGTCCCGGCGCCAGCGCGACTCCGCGTCCCAATACCCTCTGCGGCGAGGTGCACGGGGCGTGGGACGGAAGCCGATGCAAAGTGAGCAGGGATGTCAACGGCGCGCACCTCGAGGTGACCGCCGCGTACCCCGTCGACCTCGTCGACAACCCGCCGGCCGGCCCGGTCCTGACACCGTTCATCCGGAAATTCTTCGCCGACTACGGCGAAACGGATGCAAACGGCAAGGGCGACGCCAACCTGCGCGCGCAGGTTCTCACGCACGCGGGAACGACGAGAACGGTGGTATTCCAGTCAGATTGGTACTTCAGCAGCATGCCCCACCCCAGTGCCGCGATCACCACGTTCACCTTCGACGCGAAACGTCAGCTGCAGCTGGCCGACCTGCTCTGCCCCGGGATGGATCCATTGACGGCGATCCCGCCCATCGCGCATCCCTATGTGCAGCAGGCGCTGGCTGGGTCGCCGTTCCAGGTTGAGCAGTTCGAACCCGACCGTCCCGAGGGCACACTGGTCGACGGCTACCAGGCCTGGGCAGTGGACGGCGAAGATCTCATCCTCTACATGCCGGCCGAGCGCGGCCCCGGCGGGATTTCGCCCGGCGCCGTCGCACCCCACATTCCGCTGGCTCAGCTCGCCCCGATCCTGCGCGAAAAAGGCTGCTCAACGTAGCGATTGGCCTTACGGTGTGTGCATGGCAGAAGAGCCGTACGCGATCGACGCCGGGCACCCGCCCTCTTTCCTGCTCAAACTCATCAACCCGCTGCTGGGTTTTCTGCTGCGCACCCCGCTGGCCGGCCCGGCCCGCAAGCAGCTGATGGTGCTGAGCTTCACCGGCCGAAAGACCGGTCGCCCGTTCACCCTTCCGGTGAGCGCCCATGTCATCGACAACGATCTGTATGCGCTGACCGGTGCGCCGTGGAAGCAGAACTTCCGCGGCGGTGCATCGGCCCAGGTGGTCTACGACGGCAAGTCGACCGCGATGAACGGCGAGCTGATCCGGGACCGCGCGATCGTCTCCGATCTCTACCATCGCTGCGCTGAGGCGTATGGCCTGCGGCGTGCGCAAACGATGATCGGGCTGAAGTTCCGCGACCAGCGGATCCCGACGCTCGAGGAGTTCGGCGAGGCGGTCGACCGCATGCACCTCGGCGCGGTCAAGCTGACCCCGGCTCAGTCCTGACTTCGCGTGTGCAACGACGGCGTCGAGTGTGCACCAGCGGCGCCCAGCACGCACACTCGAGGGCCCTCAGCTAACGCCGGCACCCGCGGCCGCGCGGGTTCGGGTGATCGCCGGTAGCTGGAAACCGGCTTCCGACACCGCCTCTCGCACCGCGTCTCCGACCGCCTCAGCACGGTCGGTCGGCACGAACGCGATCACGCAGCCCCCGAACCCGCCGCCGGTCATCCGGGCACCCAGGGCGCCCGCGCGCACCGCGGCGTCGGCGATCAGATCGAGGTGCCCGGTAGTGATTTCGAAGTCGTCGCGCATCGACGCGTGTGACTCGGTCATCAGCCGGCCGGCCGCGGTGAAATCCGAATCACCCAGCGCAGCAACGAAATCGAGAACCCGCCGGTTCTCCGTCAGCACATGACGAGCCCGGCGAACGTCGAGGGAATCGCTCACCCCGGCCAGCACCGCGGGCCCACGGTCTTGGACCTCGCGCAGTGACGACACCGCGAGCTCGGCGGCCGCCCGCTCGCACGACGCGCGCCGGGCCGCATATTCGCCGCCGGCATGCCGATGCCGCGCCCGGGAGTCGATCAGGAGGAGTGCGACACCGCGGGCATCGGGGTCGAATGCCACCGTCTCGACGGTGACATCGCGAAAGTCGATCAGCAGTGCGGTCGACGGTTCTCCGAACAGCGCGGACAGTTGATCGAGCAAACCCGTTGGGGCGCCGACATAGTCATTCTCGGCACGCTGAGCAAGGCGGGCCTGGTCTTTTCTGTCGAGCGCGACGCCGGCGACCGAGGTGATCGCGCCCAGCACCGCGCATTCCAGAGCCGCCGACGACGACAGGCCCGACCCCATCTGCAGATCGCTGGTGATCGACATCGCCCCACCCGGGACCGGATGACCGGCCTGGCGCAGCGCCCACATCACCCCGGCCACATAACTCGCCCAGCCGTCCAGGTCGCCGGGAACCGTTGTCAGTGGAATGCGCACCGCGGCGTCGGCGCGGTCGCTGGTCACGGTGATCGCGTCACCGCCGTCAGGGGTGAAAGTCACCGTGGTGCGCCGCGGAAGTGCGATCGGCAGCGCGAATCCGAGATTGTAGTCGGTGTGCTCCCCGATCAGGTTGATCCGGCCGGGTGCCGCGTAACGGACCGTCACGCGAGTTCACGCAGACGCTCGGCCACGCTTTCGGGCATGACGTCGCCGATGAACGCGCCCATCGCCGACTCGGAAGCCGCCAGGTACTTGAGCTTGGTGGCGCCGCGCCTGATCGACATCAACTCGACGTGGAAGTAGCCGTCCGCCTGTGCGTCGGTTTCGGCGTACTGATGCAGTGCCGAAATATAAGGCAGCGGAGCCGAATACATGCGGTCGAACCGCCCCAGCACGTCGAGGTACAGCCGTGCGAATTCGTCGAGCTCGTCGCCGGTCAATTCGACCAGGTTGCGCACGAACCGGTTCGGGTAGATGTGCACTTCCACCGGCCAGCGCGCCGCGAACGGAACGAACGCAGTGAACAGCTCGGTGCGGGCGACGACACGGCTGCCATCGGCGACCTCATGCTCGAGCAGGGCGGCAAAGAGGTTGCCGCCGTAACGCTTTCGATGTTCGCGTGCCTGCTCCAGCATCGTGGCGGTGCGCGGCGTCAGATACGGGTAACCGTAGATCTGACCATGCGGGTGGCTCAGCGTGACCCCGATTTCCTCGCCACGATTCTCGAAGCAGAAGACCTGCTCGATACCCGGGGTGGCCAACATGTCGGCGGTGCGGTGCCGCCAGGCGTCGATCACCAGCCGCGCGTGCGCCGGCAGTAGCTGGGCGAACGAACCGGTGTGGTCACTGGAAAAACAGATCACCTCGGTGCGGCCGTGGCCGGGTGCGCAGACGAAGCCGTCGCCGCCGGGTGCACCCAACGGCCGGCCGGCGCCGGACAGGCTGGGGAACCGGTTCTCGAAGACGACGACGTCGTAGTCCGGCGCGGGCACCTCGCTGGTCAGTCCGGTGGGACCCGGACACAGCGGGCACTGGTCGGCGGGCGGCTTGTAGGTGCGGTCTTGTCGCAGCGCGGCGATGATCACCCACTGCCCGGTCGAGCGGTCGAACCGCAACTGCGACTGGTCCGGGTTGCGCTGCGGCAAGGGTCTGCGGTCGGCGACCGGCTCAGGCGAGTGCCCCGGCAATGCGAAGAACAACAGGTCACGGCCGTCGGCCAGTTTCGCCCGCGTCGGCGCTGTCACGAGTTCGAAGACTAGCCTGGTCGGCAGCAGTCACGCAGTTGACGCGGCGAATGGGGCGAGCAGCAGAGAGGCGGTAGCGGGTGTCGGGTGGGCGCGAGGTGGACGAGCGCGGCCTCGGCGATACCCGAAATCTCGACGCCGCCGTCGGCCTGCGCGCAGCCGCGATGGAGCACTACGAGCGAGCGCGAAACTGGTGGATCGGCTCCGATCCCGGGCTGTTGCGACTGCGGATGGCGACGCGCACGACGGCCGCGCTGGCCTGCTCGCTGGGGATGCTTTTCGTGCTGACTCGGGCGACGGGGCAGCCGCTGACCGTCGCGTTGCTGGGCGTCGTCATCACGATGATCGCGACCCGATCCGTCAACGAACCGGACCCGCTCCAGCAGCGCATCACGATGGCGCTGCTGCCGGTGCCCGCCGCCCTGTCCATCACCGCCGCCGCGGTGCTCGCGCCATACCCGGTGGCCGCCGACGTCGTGTTCGTGGCTGTCGTCTTCGCCGCGGTCTACGTCCGCCGCTTCGGACCTCGCGGCCGAGCACTCGGCATGGTCGCTTTCATGGCCTTTTTCTTCACTTTGTATCTGCGAGCAAGCCTTTCGGAGTTGCCGTGGATGATCGGTGCCGTCGTGGTGGGAACGGTGTGCACGTTCGTGATGAGCACCTACGTCATGCCCGATCGGCCAGAACGCGTGCTGCGCGCCACAATTCGGGCGCTGCGCGCTCGGATGGCCATCCTGGTCGACACCACGGCCGAAGCGGTTCGTACCGGCCGGCTCGACGAACGGCGCCGACGCCACATGCGGGCCCGCACGATTCGGCTCAACGAGACCGCGCTGATGGTGCAGAGCCAGATTGAGGATAAGGCCGATCCCGCCGTCCTGTGGCCGGGTGTGACCAGCCAGCAGCTGGCGCCGTGGTTGTTCGACGCCGAACTCGCCATCGAATGGGTCGCCAATGCCGGGCGGACGGTGACAGCCGTCGCCGCGGAAAATCCGGCCGCCATCCTGGAGGGCACCCGCCTCGAACTGGTCGGAGCGCTCAACGAACTCGCGCGAGCGATCCGGATTCCCGCGCCCGGCGGTCTGCAGGAGGCCGCGAAACAGGCTCAGCGGATCCTCGACAAGCAGCCCGGACCCACCGCCGACGACGATGCCGGCGAATTTGCGGTGCGGCGCCTTGCGCTGGCAGTCATCAACGCCGCCAACGCAACCGCTGAAGTGCGCGCAATCGTCGAGCACGCCACCACCGGCGCCGAGGCCGGCCCCGGCAGCACCGAGCCGCCCGAACCCGAAGACGACGTGAACGACGACGACGCCGGTGCCGGCACAGCGGACAGTGGGCTGTCGCAGACCACCCGGCAAGCCATCCAGGTGACTATCGCGGCGTCGTTGGCAATCATCACGGGCGAGCTGGTTTCGCCGGCCCGGTGGTTCTGGGCGGTGATCGCGGCGTTCGTGATCTTCGCCGGCACCAACTCCTGGGGCGAAACGCTGACCAAGGGCTGGCAGCGGCTGTTCGGCACCTTGCTCGGCGTGCCCTGCGGCATGCTGGCGGCCACGGTGTTGGCCGGCGACAAGACCGCATCGCTAGCCGCGATCTTCGTCTGCCTGTTCTGCGCCTTCTATTTCATGACGGTCACCTACAGCCTGATGACCTTCTGGATCACCACGATGCTGGCGCTGCTGTACGGCTTGATGGGCCAATTCTCTTTCGGCGTACTGATGTTGCGGATCGAAGAGACCGCGGTCGGCGCGGTGATCGGAGTAGCGGTGGCGATCCTGGTGCTGCCGACCAACACCAGAACCGCGATCCGCGACGACACTCGGGCCTTCCTGCAGGCGTTGAACTCGCTGATCGAGATCTCCACCGCGACGATGTTCGGCGAGGACGAGGCCGTCAGCCCGACCGAGCAAGCACGCCAGCTGGACCGCAACCTGCAGCAGTTCCGGGTCACCGCCAAGCCGCTGCTGGCCGGGGTGGCCGGCCTTGCCGGGCGTCGCAGCATTCGGCGTGGCCTGCGCATCTTCAGCGCGTGCGACCGCTACGGGCGACGCCTGGCGCGCAGCAGCGAGCGCTATCGGGATCCCGTTGGATCGCAACGACTCGTAGACGCCTTCACCGCCGCCGCCGACCAGACTCGGCACAACATCGACGCGCTGATCGCCCTCGTCGACGGGGCAACCGCGGTGACGGTCAACTCCACGACCGATGCGCTCGACGCCGCCGAGGCACTGGCCCGCCACCAAGACGGCGAGGACGGGCCGCATCCCGACACCCGGCGATTCCTCACCGCGGTACACGCACTTCGCCAGATCGAACGCGCCATCATCACCGCCGCGACCAACCTCGGCGCCCACGACACCCCGACGCTGTCCAGCTCCACGACGAGCTGAGCCCGCGGCCTCGCGCACGGAGTTGGCAGGCTCTAACCACACCGGAAAGGCGCCAGCGCACGGCAAATAGCCGACATTCGCCGCTGATGTGTATGCCCAGGAGCGGGTGAGCGCTAGCATCTCCTCACAGCTCGTGATTCCCGAGGAGCACATTCATCGCCAGTGTCAACCTGCCGCCGGGGTTCGACTTCACCGATCCCGACATCTACGCCCACCGGTTACCGGTGCAGGAGTTGGCGGAACTGCGCCGTGCGGCGCCGATCTGGTGGAATGAGCAGCCGCTGGATCGGGGTGGGTTCTCCGACGGCGGCTACTGGGTAGTGA
Source organism: Mycobacterium sp. NGS40 (assembly GCF_059812735.1). Taxonomy (NCBI): domain Bacteria; kingdom Bacillati; phylum Actinomycetota; class Actinomycetes; order Mycobacteriales; family Mycobacteriaceae; genus Mycobacterium; species Mycobacterium sp. NGS40. The sequence continues at coordinate 420,136 of NZ_JCALDG010000001.1, read as the reverse complement.
CCAAGCACCGCGACATCCGCGAGGTGTCGCTGCGCACCGACGTGTTTTCGTCGGCGTCGAAATCCATCGTGCCGCGCTATCGAGAAGACCAGGCGCAGGGGCAGATCGAAGCCGGCCGCGCGTCGATGATCATGATGGACGATCCCGAACACAGCCGGCTGCGAAAGATTGTGGCGCGCGGTTTCACCCCGCGAGCCGTCGAGCGGCTGCGCACGGACCTCAATGAGCGGGCGCGGCAGATCGCCCAGCAGGCCAAGGCACAACGTTCGGGCGACTTTGTGTTGCAGGTAGCCTGCGAGTTGCCGCTGCACGCCATCGCTGGGTTGCTCGGAGTGCCGGCCGAGGACCGGGGCAAGCTGTTCGACTGGTCCAACAAGATGATCGGCAGCGACGACCCGGAGTTCGCCGATTACGACGCCCTCACTTCGGCGGGCGAATTGATGTGGTATGCAATGCAATTGGCGGCCCGTAAGACCGAGAACCCGGGCGACGACATCGTCACGGCGCTGGTGGCTGCCGGCGCCGACGGGGACGGGCTTTCCGACGCGGAGTTCGGCATGTTCGTGGTCACGCTGGGCATCGCCGGCAACGAGACCACCCGTAATTCGATCACCCAGGGGATGATGGCTTTCACCGACCACCCCGACCAGTGGGAGCTGTTCAAGGCGCAGCGACCCAAGACCGCGGCCGACGAGATCATCCGGTGGGCCACCCCGATCACCGCGTTTCAGCGCGCCGCGCTGGCCGACACCGAGCTCGGCGGTGTCGCGATCAAGAAGGGTCAGCGGGTCGTGATGTTCTACCGCTCCGCCAATTTCGACGAAGAAGTCTTCGCCGACCCCTACGCGTTCAACGTCTTACGCAGCCCGAACCCACATCTGGGATTCGGTGGTACCGGTGCGCACTACTGCATCGGCGCCAACCTGGCCCGCATGACGATCGACATCATGTTCAACGCGATCGCCGACCACATGCCCGATCTGGTCTCCGCGGGAGAGCCGCAGCGGCTGCGGTCACCGTTCATCAACGGCATCAAACACTGGCAGGTCGACTACACGCGTTAGCGCGTAGGCCTCGACGGGCCACGCGCCTCGTTGACACTCGAACAGCGTGGCCATACATTATTCGGAAATTGTCCGCGAGCTGCGTACACCGCAGACTCCGGCTAAGGAGACCGCCATGGCCGTCGGTACCGCCGCCCCAAGTGTTTTCGATGCTGACCTCCCCACGCTGAGCTACGACGCCGCGGAAACTCCCGCGGATGTCTACCCGCGCATCGAAGCGGTCCAGCAACAAAGCCCCATCGCGATCGGACCGTTCGGACCCGAGGTGCTCTCGTACCAACTCGTGCGCGCCGTGCTTCGCGACACCCGGTTCCAGATCCCGCCCGGCATCAATCTGCTGGTCCAGGGCATCACGTCGGGCCCGTTGTGGGACAAGGTGGTCAACAGCCTGCTGTGCCTGGAAGGCGCCGAGCACCATCGGCTGCGGAGTCTGACGTCCAAGGCCTTCACCCCCAAAGCGACCCTTCGGCTGCACGACACGATGGCCGATTTGATGAACGAACTCGTCGATCAGGTCGCCGGCGCGAGGCGCTGCGACGTGGTCACCGATATCGCCCGCCCCTACCCCGTCCCGATCATCTGCGCGCTACTCGGTGCGCCACGTGAGGATTGGCAACAGTTTTCACTGTGGGCCGACGAGATCTTCAAGGCCTTCACCTTCAGTGCCGACATTCGTGAACTCGAGCCCGGTGTCATGCGCGCGTGGGCCGAGCTCGACGACTACGTCGACGACATGGTGGCCCGGCGCCGGCACAGCCTGACCGACGACCTGCTGTCCGACCTCATCCGCGCCGAGGACGACGGCGATCGCCTCAACGCCGCCGAACTGCGCATGCTTGCCGGAGGTCTGTTGTTGGCGGGGACGGACACCACCCGCAACCAAGTGGGCGCCTCGGTGCAAGTCCTCTGCGAGCACCCCGAGCAGTGGGACTTGCTCAAGCAGAATCCCGAGCTGGCCATGCGCGCGGTCGAGGAGACCATGCGCCACTCACCGATCGCCTGCGGGACTCTGCGTCTGGTAGTAGAGGACGCCGAACTCGACGGCTATCTTTTCCCCGCCGGCACCATGGTGTTGGTGAATACCGCTGCGGCCAACCGTGATCCCGATGTGTACAACGCCCCGAACCGCGTCGACATCACCCGCGAGGGAGCACCGCCCATCCTCACCTTCGGCGGCGGAGTTCACTACTGCCTGGGCGCCAACCTGGCCCGCCGCGAACTCGCCGAAGCGCTGACCGTGCTCAGCCAGCGGATGGCCAACCCACGCATCACCGGTCCGGTGCCGTGGAAGCCGATGGTGAGTTTGAGCGGGCCGACGAGCGTGCCCATCGAGTTCGACATTCAGCGATAGTCAGCGCCGCGCTGCGCGCGTAAGGTCCGAATGGTGGCAGGACGGACGACGCCCGGCGGGGCGGCGGTACCGGTCTCACCGGACAACTTCGCCAGGGCCGAAAGCGACTTGTATTTCGGCACTATCGTCAACGGCGGCGGGTTCGGAAAATTCATGCACATCCGGGAGCTGACGCCGCTGGACAACCAACTGGTGGTGCGTCCCAACCGTGACACCTTGTACTCCGCGGGTGTCTTCGACCTCGACGCCGCGCCGGTGACGATAGTGCTGCCCGACCCCGCCGGGCGGTTCATGTCGATGCAGGTCATCACCGAAGATCACTATGTGCCCGCCGTGTTCTACGGGCAGGGCGAACACACCCTCACCCGCGACGACGTCGGCACGCGATATGTCGCCGTCGTGATCCGCACCCTCGTCGATCCCGACGACGACGCCGACCTCGACGAGGTCCACCGGCTGCAAGATGCGGTCGCGGTGCACCATGAGGCCACCGGCACCTTTGAGACTCCGAACTGGGATCCGGTCAGCCAACAGGCGGTTCGCGAGGCTCTGGTTGCGCTGTCGGCGACGTTGCCCGACTCCCACCGGATGTTCGGCACCCAGGACGCCACCGACCCGGTGCGCCACCTGGCCGGTTCGGCCTCCGCGTGGGGCGGCAATCCGGAAAAAGATGCGATTTATTTCAGTTCCCATCCCGCCGAAAATGACGGCGCCACCGTTTACCGGCTCACCGTGGGCGAGGTGCCGGTGGACGGGTTCTGGTCGGTCACCGTCTACAACAAAGACGGCTACTTCACCCCGAACCCGCTCAACGCGTATTCGCTCAACAACATCACCGCGCGACGCGACGACAGCGGCGCGATCACCATTCAATTCGGCGGTTGTGATACCGCGACAGCCAACTGCCTGCCGATCACCGCGGGCTGGAACTACCTGGTCCGGCTCTACCGGCCGCAACAAAGGGTCCTCGACGGGCAGTGGACATTCCCCGAGGCCCAACCGGCTTCGTGATTGTGCGATTGTGAGAAAGACCCCCACGGGTCGCGGCCCCAGCGAACCCGCCTTACGCTCCTTGGTTACACGAAGTTAACGGGGGTTCACTGATGCGTGGGTTCATGGGCCGAAGTGTGCCCAGACACCGGCTTGGCCTGCTCGGGCCGGCAATCTGCCTTCTGGTTGCCGCGTGTTCGGAGACGGCGTCCCCACCAGCCGCAACGCCGACGACCTCGACTGCTACTTCGACGACGGCCACCAGTTCGGCCCCACCCCCGCCGCCGATCACCGGCCCGCTGGAGAAGGACTGGAAAAGTTACGGCGGAACGGCTTACTTCGGCTGCCCCGAGGAATTCTCGGTCAGCAAATCCGCACTCGATGACATTCGCCCCAAAATATTCGATACCAAATCAGGACAGTACGTAGCGCCGTCCCTGCCGACGATCCCCGCCGGCGAAAACGTCACCGGCGCCATCTGCGCGCTTTCGGGCACCGCGGACGACATGAAAGTCATCTATGTGGTGACCACCCTCAAACCGGCGCAGGCGCCGGCACCCGAGGTCACCAAGACCACCGCCTACAGCTTCGACTTCAAGACCGGAAAGTCGGCCGCGACGAAAGAACTGCAACCACCCACTCCCGAGTTGAAATTGAGTGAACCGAAGCAATGGCGGCTTGGCGCAACGACATCCGGCGCCGCATGGCTCAACGCCTTCACCGACGGGCATGCGACCGCGTCGCCGCCACGAACCGTCATTCTTTCCGGCACCGACCTGGCCATGCCGTGGAGCGACCCAGAACCCGGTCGAGTCTGGCCGGATGTCTTGTCGTTTCAACGAAACAACCAGCCCGGCAAGGCCTCTGAGGCAGAACTGCGCCGTCCGTCGGGAGAACCGGTCTATCAGGACAACGATGCCGTAAGCATCGATGCCGAATTATCCGATGGGCCAGACAAATTGGTGAAGATCACTCATCGTGACTCGCCGACCGCCGTGTCGACCATGTTCTTCGACCTGAATTCCAAAGCCATCATCAAAATCGGCGACACCGACCGGCTCTCCGGCGGCGGATTGACGGCGACGTTGTCGGACGGACAGCTGTTCGTCGACGGCCGGGACTCGGCCGATTCGCAGTTCGGCTTCGGAGTGTGGAACCTGCGCACCCAGCACTGGGACCTGCTGAAGAACCGAGAGGAGGCCAAGAAGATGCCGATCGCCAAGATGGCGTTCTTCGAAAACCACCTCTACATCTCGAACATCGGCGGAACGTATTCGGTGCTGGCCCTGCCCGCTGCGGACCCGGTCGCGACGAACTGGTCCATCCGGCCGTTCGAGCGGATATCGGGCTGGACGCTGGTCTGCCGCGGCGAGACCACCGCGGGCGGAGAGTGCAAGGAGATCGTCATGGTGCAAGACCAGGAAGGCCATTACCCCGGCCCTTGGTTCTAGCCCTGCGGCCGGCCCGTCTCGTGGGCCGCGGTCAACCGGTACACCGCACGCTCGAGCCCGGGGACGATCTCGGTGACCTCGATTTCCCCTTGGGTGAATCGGGCGAGGAAGCCGTATACGACGCCGGTGAGGATCAGTTCGAGGTCGCTGGCGAAACTCTGATCAGCTTGTGCCAGAACGGCTCTGGCGACTGGTACCACCGCGTCAACGCCGCGTTCGATGAGTCGCTCACCACCGGGTCCGGACCTCGCGCGAAAGTAGGATTTCAGCATCTGCGGGTGCTGCTCCCACGGTTCGAAGATGGTTCTCATCACGCGCATGAGTCCCGCGTAGAGGGATTCACCGGAGAGCCTGGCCGCCTCCGGCTCCGGCAGCTTCGCGTAGCGATTGGTGTCCATCCACCATTCGAGCGCGGCGACGATGAGTTCGTCGCGCGTGCCGAAGCGCTTGTAGATCGTCGCAAGTGACACGCGCGCCCGCCGCGCGATTTCACGCAGCGCGACGGCGTCATAGCCGTCGGTGTCGAGTAGCTCGACGACGATTCCGATGATCGGGTCGACCGTCTCGGAACCCCTGTTGCGGGTCACGGTAACCATGTTACTGTGCTGCGAGTAACCCGGTTACCGGTGATCTAACTGCACTGACGCGGCGATCCAAAGTGAGGACATGTGGGCCAGCTGGACGGCAAGGTCGCCTTTATCTCCGGAGTCGCACGTGGCCAGGGACGCAGCCATGCGATCCGGCTGGCCCGCGACGGCGCCGACATCATCGGCATCGACATCTGCACGGACATCCCGGCCAATCACTACCCGATGGCATCGCGCCAGGAGCTCGACGAAACGATCGCCCTTGTCGAACAGGCCGGCGGCAAGATGCTCGGCACCGTGGCGGACGTGCGTGACTTCCTTCAAGTCAAGGTGGCGTTGGACGCCGGGGTCGCGCATTTCGGCCGCCTCGACATCGTGCTGGCCAACGCCGGGATCGCTCCGGTGGCCTTTCGTGAGCTGAGTATCGAAGAAGAGTTGGCCCAATGGCGCGCGGCGGTCGACGTCAATCTCGACGGCTCCTACCACGTCGCGGCGGCCGCGGTTCCCCATCTGCTGTCCGGGAATCGGGGTGGATCGATCGTGTTCACCAGTTCGACGGCCGGACTGAGGGGATTCGGCGGCGTGCAGGGTGGCGGACTCGGCTATGCGGCGTCCAAGCACGGCATCGTCGGGCTGATGCGCACCCTCGCCAATGCTCTTGCGCCGGCGAACATCCGGGTCAACACGGTGCATCCCACCGCGGTCAACACCATGATGGCGATCAATCCCACGATGACCGAATTCCTCGAAAACTATCCCGGCGGCGGACCACATCTGCAGAACCCGCTGCCGGTCGAGTTGCTCCAGCCTGAAGACATCAGTGCCGCCATCGCGTTCCTGGTGTCCGACGAGGGCCGGTACATCACGGGTGTGACGTTCCCCGTCGACGCCGGATTCTGCAACAAGCTATGAGCGGGCGGGCGGCCGGCAAACGCGTCGTGATCACCGGGGCGGCAAGGGGAATGGGCCGCAGCCACGCGGTACGCCTGGCCGAAGAAGGCGCCGACCTGGTGCTGGTCGATGTCTGCGCGCCGCTTGCCGGGCTGGAATACCCGCTGGCGACGAAAGAAGACCTGGAGGAAACCGCGCGCCTGGTCCGCGACCGTGGCCGCACGGCTCTGACCTACGTGGCCGACGTCCGCGACGCCGATGCGATGAAATCCGTTACGGACGAAGCGGTCTCGCGGCTCGGCGGGCTCGACGCGGCGGTAGCCAACGCCGGCGTCCTGACCACCGGCACTTGGGACACCACCACGGCCGAGCAGTGGCGCCTGGTGACGGATGTCAATCTGATCGGAGCGTGGAACACCTGCGCCGCCGCGATTCCCCACTTGATCGAGCGAGGCGGCAGCCTGGTCAACATCAGTTCGTCGGCAGGCATCAAGGGCACCCCGCTACACGTGCCATATACCGCATCCAAACACGCCATCGTGGGCATGAGCTTGGCGCTCGCCAATGAGCTGGCGGCACAAAGCATTCGGGTCAACACGGTCCATCCCACGGGCGTCGCGACGGGAATGGCGCCGGCATCCCTGCACCAACACATCGAGGCACGAGCCGACTTGGTGCCCATCTTCGTCAATGCGCTGCCGGTACCGCTCATCGAGGCAGCCGACGTGAGCAACGCCGTGCTCTTCCTGGTATCGGATGAATCGCGTTATGTCACCGGCCTCGAATTCAAAGTAGACGCCGGCGTGACGATTAGGTAGGAGCCGCGATGGATCATCAACGTCGAGAGCGGGGCATCCGCGCGTATGCCGAGGTGATGGCCGTCGACCCGCCCGCGGATACCAGTACCCCGTTTGCCGCCGGGCTGATCGACTTCGTCTTCGCCGAGGTGTGGTCGCGGCCGACGCTGAGCCGTCGCGATCGCAGGTTCGTCACCCTGGCCTGCGTGGCCGCCGCCGATGCGATGACGCCCCTGGAGCAACACGTCTACGCGGCGCTGAGTAGCGGTGATATCTCGATCACCGAAATGCGGGAGGCGGTACTACATTTCGCCGTCTACGCGGGCTGGCCCAAAGCGTCGAGGTTCAACATCGTCGTCGACCAGCAGTGGTCGGCCCTGATGGCGGAACGCGGCCAGCAGCCGCCACCCGCCGAGGAGTTGCTGCCACTGGTCACCGAAAGCGATCCGGAGCAACGGCTGCTGGGCGGCGAGAGCTCGTTCAAGGACATCAACTGCATCCCGTTCGCGCCGCCGCGGGACAACCCGTACACCGGCGCGGGCATCCTGAACTTCGTCTTCGGCGAGATGTGGCTTCGCCCCGGGCTGGGCATGAAGGAGCGGCGGCTGATCACCGTCGCGTGTGTCGCGTTCCAGGACGCCGAGATCCCGATCGTGTCCCACGTCTACGCGGCACTCAAGAGCGGTGACGTTTCGTTCGGCGAAATGGACGAACTGGCTTTGCAATTCGCGGCGTACTACGGCTGCGCGAAGGCCGAGTATCTCGACAGGGTCATCGACGAGCAGAAGCAGCGGGTGCTGGCGGAAAGCGAATCATGAGGAGCCTCGCGTCCGGCCTGACCGAATTCAACCGGCGGACAACAGGTTCAAATACCCCTGCAGGACTCCGGCCTCGACCGCCTTCCGGCGCTCCAGCAGCAGCACACAACGCAGCGCGAGATCGAACGATCGATAACAGTAGTGCGCGATCAGGGCGAGGTGCTTGAGTTGTTCGTCACTCATCGTCTCCGCGTGGATGAAGTCCCGCACGTAGACCATGTCGGCTTCCAGGAGCTGGTTGATGGGCTGGCGCGGATCCACACACGGCGAGATCGGCCATAGCTTGATCTCGCGGAAACCGTGCGGAATAAATCCCTGGCCGCGTAGCTCGGCGTCGATGTCGCCCAGCGTTGGCTGGTCCTTGTACAGCGTCACGAATGGAATCTCGGTTTGTATCGCGACCGTCTCGGCGAGTCTCGCTGTGCCGCCCCGAAATACCGCGAGTTCGCTTCCTTGAACGTCTATTTTCAGAAAGTCGACGTGTTCAATCTCGGAGATGTCATCAAGCTTGTGCGCTTGCACGGGTACCCGCTCGACCACGAGCCCCGGCAGCTTGAGGTACTCGAAAACGTCCAGCGCCGCCGGGTCCAATTCGAGCAGGCTCGTCATTCCGGATCCGCGACACACGTTGAGCGTGTGCGCTTTGCCATCGCCCACGGCATACGGCAGATACCGCTCCGGCAAGCCTTCGCGGCTCTGCAACGTTCGCAGCGGATCGCCCTGCGGCTCGAATCCCGTTACACGACATAGTCTCGCGGCCAGCATTGGCGTATAAGGCGGCTCGGAATCGATCGGATTCGCACCGACGTCGACGATCTCGGTAATGCGTTGCGGGACAACAAGGCTCCAGAAATCCGCAATCTTGCTGGTGCCGTCCGGAACGTCTGCCATGACCACGAAGTCAAGTATTCGGCATTTCGCCACGCGCCGTCTAGGCCACGACGAATACCGAAATGGCCCGGCCCCTTTCACTGCACTATGTATCAAATATGTTTCGGTTGAGCTGCGATGGTGTCGCCCTGCGTTTACGGTTGTAAAACTCTCGGCGCGCCAAGGCGCCTCGACAATGGCGCCCCGGTAATTTTAATTCAAGTCGCCCACCGTTGGACGATTCCCCCGCTCCGCTGGATGGAGGACGCCAATGTACAAACGTGAAACCGAAGAATGCCGAAAGTGCCGGGGCCAGGCCGACGCGCTGGTCTGGTATCAGTACTCCTCACGGGGGAACACGGTCGGACGCGTCATCTACCGGATGCGCTGCCGCAGTGGCTGCTCTGGCTTGGTAGTCGACGGGCCCGGCGCCCGCTGCTAGCGCCGTCGCCAAAAGATAGGTGACCGGTCGGCTCACTGCCGATCAGGAATTCGTCCGATTCATGTTCGTCGGCAAGCGCCTAGGCCGGCGTAACGCGCCGCCTGAGCCAACCCGCCTCCGTGAACATCGGCCGCAGCCGCGGCGAACGCTTCTTTTCTCGATGCAGGCGTCCAGAGAGCCTTTTGGCACGCCGGCCGCATCGGTGATGTCTGTTGACGCCACCCTGCGGAAGAATCCGCGCCGAGTTCGAGTCCTGCCAGCGGGCGCGTGGCCACCGAGGTGCCGACGGGCAGCTGAGCCGCCGGGCCCAACCGGCGCAGCCCTTCCGCGCGTTGAAATTACGGTGTAATTATTATGTGATTTCAACGCACAGACAGGCCGGGGAGCGACGTGAAAGCTTGGCAAGTCCACGGAAGCGGTGAGCCGGCGGACGTCTTGCGCCAAGTGGACCGGGAGCTGCCCGAGCCCGGGGCCGAGCAGGTAAGAATCCAGGTCGCCGCGGCGGGGCTCGGACTGCCGGATGTGCTGATGTGTCGCGGCACCTACCCGCTGACTCCCCCATTGCCGTTTACGCCCGGCCAGGAACTGGTCGGCACTGTCACCGCGGTCGGGCCGGGCGCCGACATCGCAATCGGCACCCGCGTAATGGGCGTCAGTGACTTTGTCAGCGGCAACGGGTCCTTCGCCACCGAAGCGCTCGCACACGCCAGCACCGTCTTCCCCGCTCCCGCCAACATGGACGACTCCGCCGCGGCCGGATTCTGGATCCCGAACATGACGGCATGGATCGGCCTGGTCGATCGCGGCGGACTCCAGGCGGGAGAACGCCTCGCGGTGCTGGGCGCAGCCGGCGGCAGCGGCATCGCCGCCGTCCAACTCGGGAAGGCCAAGGGCGCGAAGGTGCTGGCCGTCGTCAGCGACGAGAGGAGGGCCGAATACTGCCGATCCCTGGGCGCCGACGACGTCGTCGTCGCCCTCGGCGAAACCGCTTCTGACGGAACACCACTCGCACATGCGCTGCGCGAAGCGACCGACTGGGCCGGTCTGGACGTGATCTTCGACCCGGTCGGCGGCGCGCAAGGCACCGCGGCCATGGGCGCCCTGGCCCGCGACGGCCGGCATCTGGCGGTCGGCTTCGCCAGCGGCACCTGGACGACCCCCGACGTGGCCATGATGGTCATGACGAACACCGCACTGGTCGGTGTGCTCGCGGCGGGCTACAGCCGCGAGCATTTCGAAGGGATCCGGCGCGGCCTCGAGGAATTGGTCGACGCCGGGACCATCGCGAAAACGGTGACCGAAAGCGTGTCGTTCAACGACATCCCCGAAGCGCTCGCGCGACTGGGCAGCCGCAAAGTTCTCGGCAAGATCGTCGCCCAAATCGACGGCGCCTGACGCTGGGGCCGCCGCGCCCGGTCCGGGGGCCAAACCCGTTGCGGTGCGCGAAAATAGCTTCTGACCTGTGGTGGCAGGTACTGGATTCGAACCAGTGTAGGCGTAAGCCGACGGATTTACAGTCCGCTCCCATTGGCCGCTCGGGCAACCTGCCGCCTAGCAGGGTACAACGAGCGGGTAGACAATTCACAAACGGCTAGGAGCAACCCGGAACCAACGAGGAAGGGCGTTCGCATGGCGGACTCATCGTTCGACATCGTCAGCAAGTTCGATCGGCAAGAGGTCGACAACGCGCTTAACCAGGCCGCCAAGGAGTTGGCCACCCGGTTCGATTTCCGCGGCACCGACACCACGATCGCCTGGAAGGGCGAAGAGGGCGTCGAACTGACCTCCTCCACCGAGGAGCGCATCAAGGCCGCCATCGACGTGTTCAAGGAGAAGCTGATCCGCCGCGACATCTCGATGAAGGCCTTCGACGCCGGCGAGCCGCAGGCCTCCGGCAAGACCTTCAAGGTCACCGGCACCCTCAAGCAGGGCATCGACAGCGAGAACGCCAAGAAGATCACCAAGCTGATCCGCGACGACGGGCCCAAGGGCGTCAAGACCCAGATCCAGGGCGACGAGATTCGGGTCAGCAGCAAGAAGCGCGACGATTTGCAAGCCGTCCAAGCGCTGCTGCGCGGCGCCGACCTCGACGTGGCGCTGCAGTTCGTCAACTACCGCTAGCGAGCCGAGCGTAAGCACGCTGCGAAATGGAGCGCGCTTTTTCGCGGTGCCTTTACGCTCGCGAAAAAAAGCGCACTCTTTAGCGTTCGTTTCGTGCAGTAAACTGGACCGCACGGATCGAATGTAGGAGCTGGTCATGCCCCCCACGGTCGCCGAGCTGGACGCCGCTCACCGTCGGCTCCGCGAAAGCGCCCACGCGGTGGGCGTCGCCCTGTCGTCGGTCGCCGGGTACACCGAGCCTGCCGTCGCGCGGGCAGTGCAGGCCGAGCTGAATCTGTATGCCCGCATCACGGCCGAGTTCGGGATGCTGACCAGCACCGAAGCCGGCAAGCGGATGGGGTCGCGGTCGAGCGCGCCGCGTAACCTGGCCACCACCGCGCGCCGCAACAAGACACTGCTCGCGGTCCGCCAGGGCAACTATCTGTCCTATCCCGGTTTCCAGTTCGGGCCGGACGGCAAGCCGCTGCCCGTGATCGGACGCCTGCTCGCGCTGGCCGACGACAGTGGCTGGTCGGAGGCGGGCCTGGTGCAGTGGCTCTGCTCCCCCACCACCTATCTGGACGGAGACCGGCCCGTCGACCACCTCGTCACGGATCCCGATCGCGTCCTGGCGGTCGCCGGGGAGGCGCTGAACGTTTCGTGGTGAGACGTCCGCCGGACCCCTTCGACCCGGCCACCGCCACGCTGCCGGAGGGTCAGCTGCTTTACCGGGTCCTGTCGGCCACCCGAACCGCCACCGACTTCAACCCCGGTTTCGGCGCGCGGACCCGGTTCGGCTTCTTCGGCAAGCCGGTGGTGCCGATCATGTACGCGGCAGACACCGAAGACGCGGCCGTCGCCGAGACGTTGCTGCACGATATTCCGGTCGACGGCGGTCTGCTGCCGTACGACCAATACGCGGCCAAGGTGCTCGTCCGGCTCAAAGTCGAGCAGGAGTTGCGCCTCGCCGTACTGCACGGCACCGGGCTGCGCCGGCTCAAGGTCACCGCCGGTGAACTCACGTCCAGCCCGGCATCGAGCTACGCCCGCACGGTGCGCTGGGCGCAGGCCGCCCATGACTCGGGGTTCGACGGGCTGGTGTGGATGTCGCGGCAATGCAACGACACCAAGGCATACGTATTCTTCGGCGACAGGTGCTCACAGGGGTTCAGTCAGGATCCGTCGCACGCGCGCATCTTCGCCAGCCCGGCCGACCAAATCTGGCTGATCGATCGCTGCGCGCCGCTGCACGTCGACGTGCTGATCGAGCCTTCGTAACACGAACATTTCCGGCCTGCTGGCTCCACCAACCAGTCGGTGCCTAATGTAGTGACGAGTCCCACACTGCAAGCGAGGTTCACGATGACCGTGACTCCCCAGGAAGCCACCGGCCGCCCACCGGCCAAGGCCGGCTACTTCGACGTTGTCATCATCGGCGCCGGGATCTCCGGCATCGACGCGGCTTACCGCATCGCCGAGCGCAACCCCCAGATGACGTACACGATTTTGGAACGCCGCGAGCAGATCGGCGGTACGTGGGATCTGTTCCGGTATCCGGGAGTGCGTTCGGACAGCAGCATCTTCACGCTGTCGTTTCCCTTCGAGCCCTGGACCCGGAGGGAGGGCGTCGCCGACGGCGAGCACATCCGCGAATACCTGGCGGCCACCGCACACAAGTACGGCATCGATCGCCACATCCAGTACAACAGCTATGTCCGTTCCGCGGATTGGGATTCGTCCACCGACACCTGGACGATCACCGTCGACCAAGGCGACTCCACCACGGTGTACCGCAGCCGGTTCGTGTTCTTCGCTTCCGGCTACTACAACTACGACGAGGGCTACACCCCGGAATTCCCCGACATCGAGCGGTTCGGCGGCACCGTCATCCATCCCCAGCGCTGGCCCGAGGACCTCGATTACGACGGCAAGAAGATCGTGGTGATCGGTAGCGGCGCCACCGCGGTCACCCTGCTTCCCTCGCTGTCAGAGCGGGCCGCGAAAGTGACCATGCTGCAGCGCTCGCCGACCTATCTGGTCTCTGCAACGAAGTATCGAACAATCGACGCCGTCATTCGTGCTCTGTTGCCGCGCAAGGTATCTCACCTGGTAATCCGGATGTACACCGCCCTGACCGAGGCCGTGTTCTTCTTCATGTCCCGCAAGCTGCCCGGTTTGATCAAGCGGCTGTTGCGGCGTCAGGCGGTGGACAATCTGCCCGACGGGTACGCGGTCGACGTCCACTTCAAACCGCGATACAACCCGTGGGACCAGCGGATGTGCATGATCCCCGACGCGGACCTGTACAACGCGATCAGCCAGGGCCGCGCCGAGGTGGTGACCGATCAGATCGACCACTTCGATGCCACCGGCATCGCGCTGAAGTCCGGCGCACACCTCGACGCCGACATCATCGTCACCGCCACCGGCTTGCAACTGCAGGCGCTGGGCGGCGCCACAATCAGCCTGGACGGCGAAAAGGTCGACCACCGTGAGCGTTTCGTCTACAAGGCGCACATGCTCGAAGACGTGCCGAACCTGTTCTGGTGCGTGGGTTACACCAACGCGTCGTGGACACTGCGTGCCGACATCACCGCCCGTGCCACCGCAAAACTGCTGGCGCACATGGCTTCTCATGGCTACACCCACGCCTACCCACACCTGGGCAACCAGCCGATGACCGAGAAACCGTCCTGGGACATCAACGCCGGCTACGTGTTGCGTTCCGCGCATCAGTTACCCAAGTCGGGCACCAAGCGGCCGTGGAACGTGCGGCAGAACTACCTCGCCGATGCCCTCGACTACCGGTTCGACCGGATCGAGGAGTCGATGGAATTCGGCCGCGTCCCCGACCGGGCGCCAGTAGCGGGTTAGCTCCCGTTGGGCCCAAACTGTCCGGGCGTCAGAATAATTGGCCGGTTTCCGCCTCGGGTCGCAAGAGTTCGATGTGCTTGCCACAGCTGGGACAGAACTTTTCGGCGGGATGGTGCTGCGCCCCGCAATTGGCGCAGTAGTGCGGCTCCGTCGCAGTCGCATGAGGTTCGGCGACCGGGCTATCGACGCGTTCGTGCCTGCCGACGACCTCGGGCAAAGCCGCGATACCCGCTTGCGTGCGGCGCTGCCGACGGCTCTTGAGCACCATGAATGCCACCCAGCCGCCGACGACCAGCATCATCAGAATCCCGCTGACGATGTACCACAACAGGTTTGAGGTATGGAACACCGACACGTCACCATACTGCTGGCGCAGATTCACCGCGCTCGTCTTCAGATCGGCCAGCCCGGGATAATCCGGTGACAACGCCGCGGCCTGGTCGAAGTTCTTGATCGCGTCGCTGTAGCGGCCGGAGTAGTAGTTGCTGAGCCCCTTGCGGTAATAGACGTCGGCGGGGCCGAGTTCTGGCTTGACGGCCTTGCCGGCCAGCATCGCCGCCAGACGATCGACCGGGGCGATGAAGTTGAACGCCTGCGGCTCACCGACGGGGGCGAAGCTGTTCACGCCGATCACCCTGCCGTCGAGTGCGATCGTCGGGCCGCCGCTCATGCCTTCCGAAACGGCGGCGTCGATCTCGTACTCCGGCATGGTCTGGATCGCCGACTTCTTATTCACCTTGCCGCTCTTGTTCGTTGGATCCAGCGAGGGGCCGGTGACCCGTTGCGTGGCTTCGGGGAAACCGACCGCGAGAATCGGGGTGCCGATGTTGACGTCGGCGTCGCCGGCCAGCTCGGAGGACGGCATGCCGTGCCTTTCCACCTTGAGCAACGCGACGTCACCCTTGCCGAGGGGCCGGAAATCGACCACGCTCGCGGGCAGCTTGCCGGTGAGCTTGGTCCCCGCGCCGTAGAGCACCGTGAGGCCGACCTCGGGACCCCGGTCGGGGCTCTTACCTTCTATCCGCGCGTTCTTGCGCAGCCACTCCGCTGTGGCGACGGGATCCTTCCCGGTGGGTGAGTCCGGAAACTGTTCGATGTAGGCGTCCGCGGCACTCTTGGCGATGAAATCTTTCGCGTTCTCCGGGTCGACGCAGTGGCCGGCGGTAGCGACCCAGCCGTCGGGGTTGACGACGAAACCGGTGCACGACCAGTTCGCATCGAAGGGAAGATTCAAGCCTCCGCCGAATGGAGACAACGTCTGCCCGTCGGGCAGACGCACCTGGCCGAAGGTTTCGACGTCGAGATAGACCACGGCGGGCCGTATCAGCGCGGCCGCCCTCTCCTCGGGGTTGGCCTGGGGCCGTGCGCCATCGGCGGCGGCGACGCCCGGCGATCCGGCCAGCACCACCAGAGCAGCCGCGAACGCCCGGCTGCCGCGGGCCACGAACCCTGTACTCGCCAGGTCCGCTCGTCGGGACATGATTCCTCCTCGATGAAGCGATGACCTTGACGATCCGGTGCCGGGGCGCCGTCGGGTAGGGACCGAAGTCCCCTGCTCGGAGGTCGTTGGTTTTAACTTCACCCGCAGGCCGCCGCGTTCGGTGTCTGCGCGGGGAACCCGGCGCCGGCCCACACTCCGAGTGAACTGCTACTAAATGTGAGGTTTCAGCAATACGCTGAGCTTCATGGCAGCCGAGAAGCGCGAACCCAAAGTCGTTGTCCTTGGCGGTGGTTCCTGGGGAACCACCGTGGCGTCCATTTGCGCGCGCCGAGGACCGACGCTGCAGTGGGTGCGCTCCGAGGAGACCGCCAATGACATCAACGAGCAGCACCGCAATACCCGCTACCTCGGAAACGACGTGATCCTCAGCGAGACGCTGCGCGCCACGACCGATTTCGCCGAGGCCGCCCACTGTGCCGACGTTCTCGTGATGGGCGTGCCCTCGCATGGCTTCCGCGGGGTGCTGACCGAACTGAGTAAGGAACTGCGGCCCTGGGTTCCGGTGGTGTCGTTGGTCAAGGGGCTCGAGCAGGGCACCAATATGCGGATGTCGCAGATCATCGAGGAGGTGCTGCCGGGTCATCCGGCGGGCATCCTGGCCGGACCCAACATCGCGCGCGAGGTCGGCGAGGGTTATGCGGCCGCGGCGGTGCTGGCGATGCCCGACCAGCATCTGGCGACCCGGCTGTCGGGGCTGTTCCGCACCCGGCGATTCCGGGTCTACACCACCGACGACGTCATCGGCGTCGAGATGGCGGGTGCGCTGAAGAACGTCTATGCGATCGCGGTCGGGATGGGCTACTCGCTGGGCATCGGGGAGAACACCCGTGCGCTGGTGATCGCGCGGGCGTTGCGCGAGATGACGAAGCTGGGCGTGGCGCTGGGCGGTGATCCGGAAACCTTCCCCGGGCTGGCCGGCCTGGGTGATCTGATCGTCACCTGTACCAGTCAGCGCAGCCGCAACCGCCACGTCGGTGAACAACTCGGCGCGGGCAAGCCCATCGACGAGATCATTGCGTCGATGAACCAGGTCGCCGAGGGAGTGAAGGCTGCCAGCGTGATCATGGAGTTCGCCAACGACTTCGGCCTGAGCATGCCGATCGCCCGCGAAGTCGACGGCGTCATCAATCACGGCTCGACGGTCGAGCAGGCCTACAGCGGCTTGATCGCCGAGGTGCCGGGGCACGAGGTGCACGGCTCCGGGTTCTGATCGAAGCCGAACAGCCCTATCGCGCTGGGCAATTCGCGGCCTCGAGTGGACGACGCCCGCCCGCTGTCTTACCCGCGCGCCATCGCCTCCAGCCGGCGGATGCGATCTTCGATCGGCGGGTGCGTCGAGAACATCGAGCCGATGCGCTCGCCGGCGCGGAACGGATTGGCGATCATCAAATGGGCCTGGCTGGCCAGCTGCGGCTCGGGCGGCAACGGGGCCGCCTGCACACCGCCGGAAATCTTGCGCAGGGCCGACGCCAAGGCCAGCGGGTCACCGGTCAGCACCGCGCCGGACTCGTCGGCCTGGTACTCGCGGGACCGCGAGACGGCCAGCTTGACCACCGTCGCCGCGATCGGGCCCAGCAGCGAAACCAGCAGCAGCGCAAAGGGATTCTCACCGTCGCGGTTGCCACCGAACAGGCCGGCCCACATCGCCATGTTGGCCAGGGCGGTGATCACACCCGCCAGCGCGCCGGCCACACAGGAGATCAGAATGTCGCGGTTGTAGACGTGCGAGAGTTCGTGGCCCAGCACGGCGCGCAGCTCACGCTCGTTGAGGATGTCCAGAATGCCGGTGGTGCAGCACACCGCGGCGTTGCGCGGGTTGCGTCCGGTCGCGAAGGCATTTGGAGCGTTGGTGTCGCTGATGTACAGCCGGGGCATGGGCTGGTGTGCGGCGGTGGCCAGCTCGCGCACGATCCGGTAGATCACCGGAGCCTGAAGTTCGGACACCGGCTGGGCGTGCATCGCACGCAGCGCCAGCTTGTCGCTGTTGTAGTACGTGTACAGGTTCATGCCGATGGCGAACATCAGCGCCAGGAACATCGCCGTCCTGCCGAACAGCGACCCCACGAACACGATCATCGCGGACATACCGGCCAACAGCAGGAAGGTTTTCAGCTTGTTGGCATGCGGATGCCAGGTCATCGGGTTGTCCTCCCCTAAGAAGAACTCGGTCATTGCTTGACTGTTGTCAATTGAACGCCCCGGACGACCTTCCGGGTTCCATGACCCGCTAGCCGTGCCGGCTGATCGTGTAGTCGACCAACGTCTCCAGCGCGCGCCGACCGGCGACGTCGGGCAAAAGGCCCAGCTCATGACGGGCTTTCGCGGCGTACTGCGCCAGAAATTCCTTGGCCTGGGCCATGCCCGGCGACGCTCGCAACAGCCGCAGCGCCTCAGCCACCTCGCCGTCGTCCTCGACGGGACCGGACAGCAGCTGGCGCAGCCGGTCGCCGTCCCGCCCGGGTTGTTGCAGCGCGAAGACCATCGGCAGGGTGTGCACGCCCTCGCGGATGTCGGTCCCGGGCAGCTTGCCCGACTCGTGCGAGTCGCTGTCGATGTCGATGATGTCATCGGAGATCTGAAACGCGGTGCCCACGATGCCGCCGAGCCGGCTCAGCCGGGCGACCTGCTCATCGTCGGCACCGGAAAACATCGCGCCGAATTGTCCGGCCGCGGCGATCAGGCAGGCCGTCTTCTCGTAGACCACCTTCAGGTAGTGCTCGATCGAATCCGCGCCGTCGGCCACCCCGCGGGTCTCCCGCATCTGCCCGGTGACCAGCTGCGCGAACGTTTCGGCGATCAGCCGCACCGCGTCGGGCCCCAGCCGCGACACCAGCCGCGACGCGGTCGCGAAGAGGTAATCGCCGGCAAGTATCGCGACGTTGTTGCTCCAGCGCATGTTGGCGGTCTGCGCCCCGCGGCGCACCTCGGCCTCGTCCATCACGTCGTCGTGATACAGCGTGGCCAGGTGCACCAGCTCGATGACCGCGCCGGCGATCGTCACCTCGTCGGCGTCCGGGCGCGGCCCGACCTGCGCGGACAGCACGGTGAACAACGGCCGGAACCGCTTGCCGCCGGCCTTGAACAAATGCGTGAGCGAATCAGTCATGATCTCGTCGGCGCTGCGCAGCTCGGCGTCCATCAGCTGCTCGATCTTCGCGACGCCGTCGCGCACGGTAGTGGCGAACGCGGCGTCGCCGAAGTCAATGCCCGCGACCACCGTCGCCGGAGTACTCACGCGACCAACATACTGGTGGGCGTGGAGACCGGGCTTGGCGTGGGGGCCGACGTGGTGGTCGTGGGTGCCGGACCTGCCGGTTCGGCGGCCGCGGCCTGGGCGGCTCGCGCGGGTCGCGACGTGCTCGTCGTCGACTCCGCCAGCTTTCCCCGCGACAAGCCGTGCGGCGACGGCCTGACCCCGCGTGCCGTCGCCGAGCTGGAACACCTCGGACTCGGCGACTGGCTGGACACTCGCATCCGGCACCGGGGCCTGCGGATGAGCGGGTTCGGCGCCGAGCTCGAAGTGGATTGGCCGGGGCCGTCGTTCCCGTCCACCAGCAGCGCGGTCGCCCGCCTCGAACTCGACGACCGGATCCGCAAAGTCGCCGAGGAATCCGGGGCACGTATGTTACTCGGCACCAAAGTTGTTGGCGTACACCATGACTCGTCACGCAAGGTGACCTCGCTGCAGCTGGCCGACGGCACCGAGTTGGGTTGCCGGTACCTGATCGTCGCCGACGGCGCGCGCTCCCCGCTGGGCCGCAAGCTGGGCCGGCGCTGGCATCAGGAGACGGTGTACGGCGTCGCGGCCCGTGGGTATCTAAGGACCCCGCGCAGCGAGGACCCGTGGCTGACATCGCATCTCGAGCTGCGCTCCCCCGACGGCGCCGTGCTGCCCGGCTACGGCTGGATCTTCCCGCTGGGCAACGGCGAGGTGAACATCGGCGTCGGAGCACTCTCGACGTCGAAGCGGCCGGCCGACCTGTCGCTGCGACCCCTGATCTCCTATTACACCGATCTGCGCCGCGAGGAGTGGGGCTTTACCGGTGAACCGCGGGCGATCTCCTCGGCGCTGCTGCCGATGGGCGGCGCCGTTTCGGGCGTGGCCGGGCCGAACTGGATGCTGATCGGCGACGCCGCGGCCTGCGTGAACCCGCTCAACGGCGAGGGCATCGACTACGGGCTGGAAACCGGACGGCTGGCCGCCGAGTTGCTGGACTCGGGTGACGTGTCGCGGGCTTGGCCGTCGCTGTTGCAAGACCACTACGGCCGCGGATTCTCCGTCGCGCGCCGACTGGCGCTGCTGCTGACCTTCCAGCGGTTCCTACCCGCCACCGGCCCCGTCGCGATGCGCTCGACCACGCTGATGACCGTCGCCGTGCGGGTGATGGCGAATCTGGTGACCGACGACGACGCCGACTGGGTGGCGCGCGCGTGGCGCGGCGGTGGCCGATTCTCGCGACTGCTGGATCGCCGAACACCGTTCAGCTGAACCAACTTTTCGCCCGTGATGCACCCATTCGCTTAATATCAACTTCGTTGACATAAATCAGGCTAATTGATATATCTGGAGCCATGACTCAACCAACGGATTTCGAATTCGAATCGGCTTATCGCGGTGAATCCAGCCTCGGCGAGGGCGTGCGCCCGCCGTGGAGCATCGGCGTCCCGCAACCCGAGCTGGCCGCACTGATCGAGCAGGGCAAGTTCCACGGCGACGTGCTCGACGTGGGTTGCGGAGAAGCCGCCATCTCCCTGACGCTGGCCGCCCAGGGCCACACCACGGTGGGCCTGGACCTCTCGCCGACCGCGATCGACCTGGCCCGCCGCGAAGCCGCGAAGCGCGGCCTGACCAACGCCACCTTCGAGGTTGCCGACATCAGCAGGTTCACTGGATACGACGGCCGGTTCGGCACCATCGTCGACAGCACGCTGTTCCACTCGATCCCGGTCGAGCTGCGCGAGGGCTACCAGCAGTCGATCAGCCGGGCCGCCGCTCCCGGCGCCACCTACTTCGCCCTCGTCTTCGACAGGGCGGGCGCACCCGACGGTCCCGTCAACGCGGTGACCGCCGACGAGCTGCGCGACGCCGTGTCCCACTACTGGGTCATCGACGAGATCCGGCCGGCCCGCATCCATGCCAAGCTGCCGGAGGACTCCCCAGAGATGCCGTTCGTCGGACTCCGCGACGAACCCAACGGTTTGAAGTCAGCGAGCGCGTGGCTGTTGATTGCTCACCGGGACTGATCGTCCTTGAGACCGAGTCGTTATCGAGGTGTATAGTCCGGCTAATGAGGGGTATCAAGCTGCTTTCCGGCGCCGCCGTTGCGGCTGCCGCTATTTCGCTGGGCGCGCCGGCATTGGCCGATCCGACGACGCCGCCGTTGCCGCCTCCGGCTCCGACGCCGCTGCGGACCCCGTCGCCGCCCAGCGACTACGACGCCCCGTTCAAGCAAACCGTCAACGGCTTCGGCATCTACCAGCCGCAGGACCAGCTCGCGTGGCTGGGCAAAATCACTTGCGATCGGCTGGGCCGCGGTGTGGACCACGACGCGTACCAGTCGGCCACCTTCATCCAGCGCAACCTGCCGCGCGGCACCAGCCAGGGACAGGCGTTCCAGTTCCTCGGCGCGGCCGTCGACCACTACTGCCCGGACCAGGTGGGTGTGGTGCAGGCCGCGGGGCAGCACCCGAACTGAGTCAGCGCAGGGGCTTGTGCCCCGCGTGTAGGGCCACGATTCCGCCGGTCAAATTGCGCCACCGCACGCCCGACCATCCGGCTTGGGCCATCTGCGCTGCCAGAGCGGCTTGATCGGGCCAGGCCCTGATCGATTCCGCGAGATACACGTAGGCATCGGGGTTGCTGGACACCGCCTGCGCCACCCGTGGCAGCGTCCGCATCAGATATTCCTTGTAGACGGTGGCGAACAGCGCGTTGGTGGGTGTGGAGAATTCGCACACCACCAGGCGCCCGCCCGGCCGGGTGACCCGGGCCATCTCCCGCAACCCCGCCAGCGGGTCGGCGACGTTGCGCAACCCGAAACTGATTGTCACGGCATCGAATACGCCATCGGCGAACGGCAGCTTGGTGGCGTCGCCGGCGACCTTGGGCACCTTGCGCATACCGCCGGCGGCGAGCATCCCGACCGAGAAATCGGCCGCCACGCACCAGGCCCCGGATTTCGCCAGCTCCACCGTGGACACCGCGGTGCCCGCGGCCAGGTCCAGCACCTTGCGGCCGGGTCCGATCCGCAGCGCGGCGCGGGTGGCGCGTCGCCAATAGCGGTCCTGCCCCAGCGACAACACGGTGTTGGTCAGGTCATAACGACGGGCGACGCCGTCGAACATCGACGCGACCTCCCGGGGATCCTTGTCCAAGGCCGCACGACTCACGACGAAGACGCTACCCGGCTCCGGTCTGCCCACTCGGGAATGGTGCGCCGGGCAGTGCGTTACACAACGGCGTGAGCGAAAAAGTTTGGTTTATCACCGGTACATCACGTGGATTCGGGCGCGAGTGGACCATCGCCGCGCTGCAGCGGGGCGACAAGGTCGCCGCCACCGCGCGCAACACCGCGGCGCTGGACGACCTGGTCGCCGAGTACGGCGACGCCGTGCTGCCGATCGGGCTGGATGTCACCGATCGCGACGCGGATTTCGCCGCGGTCAAGCAGGCACACGACCACTTCGGTCGGCTGGACATCGTGGTGAACAACGCCGGCTACGGTCACTTCGGATTCGTCGAGGAACTGTCCGAGCAAGACGCGCGCGATCAACTCGAAACGAATGTGTTCGGCGCGCTGTGGATCACCCAGGCCGCATTGCCCTACCTGCGCGAGCAGCGCAGCGGCCACATCATCCAGGTGTCGTCGATCGGCGGCATCACCGCGTTCCCGCTCGTCGGCATGTACCACGCGTCGAAGTGGGCACTGGAGGGCTTCTCCCAGGCGCTGGCTCAGGAGGTCGCGCCGTTCGGCGTGCACGTCACGCTGATCGAACCGGGTGGCTTCGACACCGACTGGTCCGGCTCGTCGTCGCGGCACAGCGAACCACTGCCCGCCTATGACGAGGTGCGCGCCGCCGTCCAAGAAGAGCGCGGTCGGCGCTGGGCGAGTCCCGGCAATCCGAAAGCCTCGGCGGCCGCGCTGCTGAAGGTGGTTGACGCCGACGAGCCGCCGCTGCGAGTGTTCTTCGGTGCGTCGCCGCTGCAGACCGCAAAGGCCGACTACGAGAACCGGTTACGCATCTGGGAGCAATGGCAGCCGGTCTCCGAGCTCGCGCAGGGGTAGCGGCGCAACGTCACTCGCCTTGCGCGAGTTTGCGTTGTGCGTTGCGGGCGCGCGCCCTGGCGATAGGGGATTGCACGGCGGTGTAGTGGCCGAGTAGCTCGTCGCAGATGGCGGGCCAGGTGCGGGCGAGGACACTCTTGCGTGCGGCTTGTGAATAGCGCGGCCGCTCAGCCAGCAGATGCCCCACGGCCTCGGGTAGCCGCTGCTCGAATTCGGGGACGGGCAGCAGCAATCCGGTGCGCCACGGCGTGACGAGGTCGCGCGGTCCGCCCGCGTCGGGCGCGATCACCGGCAACCCGGACGCCAGCGCCTCCTGCACGACTTGGCAGAACGTCTCGTGCTCGCCGGTGTGGACGAAGACGTCCATGCTGGCGTACGCCGCGGCGAGCTCGGCGCCGTACATCGCACCGGTGAATCGCGCTGTGGGCATTGCCGATTGGAGCTTCTGCTGGTCGACGCCGTCCCCGACGATCACGAGCTGCACGTCACCGGCGGCGGCCAGGCCGGCCAGGCGCTCCACATGCTTCTCCGGCGCCAACCGGCCCACGAACCCGACAATCGGCTTGCCTTCGGGCGACCAGTGCCGGCGTAATTCCTCGTCGCGCGCCGACGGCGCGTATCCCATGATGTCGACGCCGCGCGCCCAGTGATGAACCCGCGGGATTCGATGGGCGACAAGCGATTCCATCGTCGCCGTGGAAGGCGCCAACGTGCGGTCGGCGAGGCGGTGCAGGTGGCGGAACCACGCCCACGCCGCGCGCGTCGTGATCCCGATGCCGTAGCTCTCGGCGAAACCCGGTACGTCGGTCTGATAGACGGCGACCGTCGGCACCCCGAGGTAGCGCGCGGCTCGCACGCCGCCGTAGCCCAGCAGCGCGGGCGATGCGAGATGCATCACATCGGGCTGGAACCCGCGCAGCACCTTGAGCAGTCGCGGGCGGGGCACACCAAGCGGCAACGTGGTGACCTTCGGAAACATCCGCGACGGCACCCGGTGTACCCGGATACCGTCGTGAATGCGCTCGGCGGGCGGTTCACCGGGCGGGGTGTCGGGCGCGATCACCAGAGCTTCATGGCCCGTTCGGCGCAGATGCTCTAGTACGCGGATTACTGAATTACTGACACCGTTGACATGAGGCAGAAAGGATTCTGCGACGATCGCAACGCGCACCATGCCATAGTGTCAGCACTGCCTGTCTCGAAGGTTGCCGACTGGCATACAGGGCGCGAAATTTGCTGCTGAAACGTTATATGTCTTTGCTACCGGCACTTTTGGCCGCGTCGCGACGGTCCAGTTGCTTGTCTATCAGCGCCAGGCCCACCAGCACAACCAGTGCGACGAGCCAACTGGCGACCGCGATCGATCCCGCCGGGATGATCGCCAACCCGGCGTTGCGGTGCTGGACTCGCACCAGGTTCGGGTCGTTTTTGTTGTATTCGACGTATATCCGCATACCCGTGGCTAATTCGGACGGGTATAGCACGCCGAGCTCGGGTCGGTAGGTGACTCGCTCAGGTGTGACGAATTCGATCGTCGACCGGCGGGGCCCCGCACTGAGCACCTCCGCCTGCGCCACACCCATGTTGTGCCGGATCGCGAGATCGTTGCGCCAGGCGCCGGCCACCAGCAACACCGACTGCAGCGTCACCAGCCCGGCGATCACCAGCACCGCGATCCGGGTCAGCCGCAACGTAATCCGCGCCGGCGTGGTCGGCGGTTCATCGCTGCGGCCGTGGATCACAGTGCGCAGCAATGCTTTTGGTGACTTCACAAGGCAGCCTTGATGGCGGCGTGGAGGCCGCGCAGCGACGACCGATCCGCCTTGACCTCCAGCACGCGCATGCCGGCGCCGGATTCGTTGAGCGCCGCATCCAGTTCGTCAACCTCGATCTGACGGCTTTCGACGTGGTAGGCGCGACATAGTGCACCGACGTCCACATCGTGCGGGGTGCCGAAGATCCGTGCGGACACGTCCGAGAACCTCGGGTCGCCCTGCTCCAGCAATTCGAAGATGCCGCCGCCGTTGTCGTTGGACACCACGATGGTCAGATGCCGCGGCGTCGGCTCGGTCGGACCGATCAGCAGCCCGGAGCTGTCGTGGACGAACGTCAGGTCGCCGATCAGGGCGACAGTGCGGGCCGGGTTCTCGCCCGTACCGTTGCGTTCGTGCGCCAGCGCCGCACCGATCGCGGTGGACACGGTGCCGTCGATGCCGGCGACGCCGCGGTTGGACCGGACCCGGACGGCGGTCGTGTCGAGCCCCACCAGCGCGGCGTCGCGGACCGGGTTGGACGCACCCAGCACGAGCTGATCGCCCGGCCGCAGCGCATCCGCCACGGCGGCGGCGACGTGCAGGCCGGTGGTCAACGGATGCGCGGCCAGCTGGCCGCGCACCGCCGCGACCGCGTGCCGGTTCATCTGTGCGCAGCGATCCAGCCACGCCGGATTGGGTGTCCCGGTGGTGACGGCCCGGGTTCCGGTGGCCTGCGAGTTGCCCGAGACGTCCGGCCAGCGCGGTCCGGTGGTCAGTGCGTACACCGGCACCTGCGGGTCGGCCAGCAGCGTCGAGACCGTGCGATGCAGCGTCGGACGGCCGAGCATGATCACCTGCTTCGGGCGCAGCAGCGGCAGGGCCAGCGGGTGTAACGGGGTGACCGCCGCCGGCGCGGTCGGTTCGGCCACCGTCGGCAGCTGCGCGAGGGCGGGCTGCGCGCCGGCGCCGTGGCCGGCGATGACGACGGTGTCCGGCGACAGGTCGATTTCCAGCGGCTGGTCGAAGGTGACCGGCGGCGTGTAGGTCCACGGCCTGCCGTCGGGCCGCCCGGGCGGCGTCGCCGCACTGTGCGGATCGGGCACCAGCGGTTCGCGCAGCGGGATGTCGAACTGGACGGGCCCGGCGTTGGCGGTGCGAGAACCCGTGGCCGCCGCCAACACCCGGCAGGTGGCCGACCGCCAGGTGGCGTTGAGCGCATCCAGTCGCTCCGGCGTGTCCTCGGCCAGCCCCAGGCTGATCGTGGCGCGGACCTGGGTGCCGAAGTAGCCCAGCTGCTCCATGGTCTGGTTGGCCCCGGTGCCCAGCAGTTCGTAGGGCCGGTTGGCGGACAGCACGATCAGCGGCACCCGCGCGTAATTCGCCTCGACGACGGCTGGGCCGAGATTGGCCACCGCGGTGCCCGAGGTCATCGCCACACAGACCGGCGCGCCCGCCGCGATCGCCAACCCGATGGCCAGATAGCCGGCGGTGCGTTCGTCGATGCGCACATGCAGCCGGATCCGGCCGGATCGATCGGCGTCCTGCAGCGCGAACGCCAGCGGGGCGTTGCGCGAGCCGGGGCATAACACCACGTCGCGCACGCCGCCGCAGACCAGCTCGTCAACGACGACGCGAGCCTGTGTCGTCGAGGGATTCACTCCTACAGGGTGTCACAGCGCGCTGACGATGCCCGACGCGCTGCGTCGGGACGAGGAAGCGCGCCATCAACCCACGCGCTGACGATGCCCGACGCGCCGCGTCGTCGGCCGCCGAGATGCGTCGTCGGACGACGAACTCAAACGTCGGTCGACGAACTCAAACGTCGGTGAAGAACTTCAGCGCCACGCTGTTGACCGCCTCGGGCCGCTCCAGGAAGCCGAGATGACCCGCGTCGGGGATCTGCACGTAGCGGCCATTGGGCAAGGCGTCGGCGACCTCGCGCCCCAGGTGCGGCGGGGTGATGACGTCGTCGGCGAAGCCCATCACCAGCACCGGGGTGTTGATGCCGCGGTAGGCCGCGAGCCGGCTGGTCTGCGGGGACACGCTGAGCTGGGTACGCAACCCGGGCGTGCGCTTGACCGGCCAGGCCCGGAACATGGTGATCCAGTCGGCGACCAGCACGTCGTCGTTGATTGTCTTGCGCGAAAAGTTCTCCAGCACACGGACTTTCGCCTCGTAAGCGGGCGGTAGTTCGGTGTTGGAAGCGTAGAGCTCCTGCTCGCCCTCGTGGAAACCCTGACGGGCGCGGTCCAGGCGACCGCGGGTGGCCATCAGCACCGCGGCCTTCACCAGCTCGGGGCGCGCCACCATCAGCTCCTGGGCGATGAACGCGCCCATCGACACCCCGACGATGCGCGCCGGGGCCGCACCCAGGGACTCGATCAGCGACGCGGTGTCGTTGACCATGGTGTCCGTTGTGAACCCCTCGGCGTTTTCGGTGGCGCCGATCCCGCGATTGTCGAAGGTGATCACGCGATAACCCGCGGACACGAATGCCGGGACCTGATGCGGCAACCAGGTGCGTCCGGGGCCGCCGCTGCCCGAGATGAAGACGACGGGCTCACCGCTGCCGCGGTCGTCATACGCCAGGTTGATCACTGGATCGACGGTACAAGGAGCGGATAGCACGCCTTGACCCGGTCGATCCACCACTGTCGGCGCTGCGGCGATGCCCGCAGCGCGTGCAGCCGCTCCGGATCGGGGGCAACAGGCCCGACGGCCAGGTGGCCGTCGACGGCCGCAGCGGGCGTGGCGACGTCTTCGGCGAACAGCCCGCCGGTGCCCAGCCCGCAGGCGTGCCGCAGTTGCGGCAATGCCGCCGCGGCCGTCAGCCCGGCGGCGATGCCGACCGCCGAGTCGAGAGCACTGGAGACCACGACCGGGATGTCGATCTGCGCGGCAATGTCCAGCAGGGCCGAAATCCCGCCCAGCGGAGCGACTTTGAGCACCGCAATGTCAGCGGCGCCGGCGCGGACCACGGCCAACGGATCGTCGGCCTTACGGATGCTTTCGTCGGCGGCGACCGGAACGTCGATCCGCCGCCGCAGCTCGGCGAGTTCGTCGACGGTGGCGCAGGGTTGTTCGAGGTATTCCAGCGGGCCGTGGACGGTCAGCACGGCCGCGGCCAGCATCGCCTGGTCGATCGTCCAGCCGCCGTTGGCGTCCACCCGCACCGTCGGGACCAATTCGCGCACGGCGTTGACCCGGGCGACGTCGTCGGCCAGCGTCTGACCGGGTTCGGCGACCTTCACCTTGGCCGTGCCGGCGCCGGGAAATCGGGCCAGCACGCCGGGCACCTCGGCCGCGGCCACGGCGGGCACGGTGGCGTTGATCGGGATGCGGTCGCGGTGCACCGGCGGCGGCTGCCGGTAGGCGCCCTCGATGCCCGACGCTAGCCATGCCGACGCCTCGGCCGGCCCGTATTCGACGAAGGCCCCGAACTCGCCCCACCCCGCCGGTCCCTCGATCAGCGCGACCTCGCGGGTGGTGATGCCGCGAAACCGCATCCGCATCGGCAGCGCCACCACATGCAGGCGCTCCAGCAGCTCGCCTAAAGCGGGCCTCACTGGCTGTAGACCTGGCGGCCCGCCAGATAGGTCGCCCGCACCTCGAGATCGGCGATTTGCTCGGGCGGCACCGTGCGCGGATCGGCCGACAGCACCACCAGGTCCGCGTACTTGCCGACCTCCAGCGAGCCGACGACGTCGTCGGCGAACAGCTGCCAGGCCGCGTCGATGGTCTGCGCGCGGATCGCCTGCTCGACCGTCAGCCGCTCTTCGGGGGCCAGCACCCGGCCGCTGGGCGCGGTGCGGGTGACGGCCACGCTGATGTTGCGCAGCGGCTCCTCGGGCGTGACGGGCGGGTCGTTGTGCAACGAGATGCGCATCCCGGTGGCCACCGCCGATCCGGCCGGCATCCAACGGGATCCGCGCTCCTCGCCGAACAACCCGTCGACGATGACGTCACCCCAGTAGTGGATCTGGTCGACGAAGATGCTGCAGGTCACGCCGAGGTCGTGGGCGCGTTGCAACTGTTCGGGCCGGATGGCCCCGACGTGCTCGAGGCGCAGCCGGTGGTCGTCGCGGGGGTGGCGCTTGAGGGCCTCCTCGTAGACGTCGAGGATGGTGTCCACGCCGGCGTCGCCCTGCACATGGCAGGCCATCTGCCAGCCCAGCGGGTAGTAGGCACCGACGATCTCGCGCAGTTGCTCGGGGGTGTAGTTGGCGCAGCCGCACGAACCCGGCGGGATGCCGATGGCGCGGGTGGCCTCGGTGTCCAGGTAGGGAAAGGACAGCGCGATATTGCCGATCCAGGGCGAGCCGTCCACCCAGATCTTGATGCCGACCTGACGGACGATGTCGTCACCCTGGCCGGGCGTGGCGGCGGTGGCCATCTTCGGGTTGGAGACCTCGTAGGTGCGCAGCCGGACCGTCAGCCGGTCGTGCAACTGCGCCACCATCGGTCCGAAGTTCGGGTCGAATGCCATCTCCGAGCAGGTGGTCAGCCCGGCCCGATTGAGCCGGGCGCACTCGGCCAGCAACATCGCCGGGTAGCTGTCGGCCGAGATGGCGCCACCGAGCAACGGGAACACCGCGCCGATCTCCTCGGCGCTGCCGTCCAAGTCACCGCTGGCGTCACGGCCGTACTTGGCGCCCTTGGGGTCTGGGGTGTCGCGGGTCAACCCGTTGAGACGCGCAGCGTGCGAGTTGAAGTAGGCCTTGTGCCCGGAGTTGTGGATGATCACCAGCGGTCCGTCCGGGGCGATGTCGTCCAGCCACGCCAGCGTCGGGGTGGGCAGGCCGGACTGCAGCAGCGCGTCCCAGCCGTTCAGGTAGGCGCCCGTCGATCCGCGCCGGGCGACCTCGCGACGGATCGCGGCGACGACGTCGTCGGGGCCGGGGATGGTGACCGGCCGGATGTCGACGATCCGGTCCGACAGCGCGACGGCCTCCATCAGCGGATGTCCGTGTGCCTCAACGAATCCCGGCATCGCGCAGCCGTCGCCGATATCGATCGTCTCGGTGGCCGGGCCGATGAGCGTCTCGACCTCGGACCGGTCGCCCACGGCGACGATGCGGCCATCGGCGATGGCGAGCGCCGCCGCGGTGGGCTTCGCGTCATCGACGGTGAGGATGGTTCCGGTAACGACGAGATCTGCCTGCGCCATGGGCAGAAAGCCTAGTGCTGCCGCCGCCTGCCGAGGGGGTGGCAGACAAGAATTGCAACACGTTCTAGTCTTGCCCCATGAGTGACGATCTGTTGCGCCATCCCATTCATTCCGGACACCTGACAGTCGGTGCGCTCAAGCGCAATAAGGACAAGCCGGTGCTGCATCTCGGCGACACCACGCTGACCGGTGGACAGCTCGCCGAGCGCATCAGCCAATACATCCAGGCGTTCGAGGCGCTCGGTGCGGGCACCGGCGCGACCGTCGGGCTGCTGTCGCTGAATCGGCCCGAGGTGCTGATGATCATCGGCGCCGGGCAGACCCAAGGCTATCGGCGCGTGGCGCTGCACCCGCTGGGCTCGCTGGACGACCACGCCTACGTGCTGGGCGACGCCGGCGTGACGTCGCTGATCATCGACCCCAACCCGATGTTCGTCGAGCGCGCGCTGGGCCTGCTGGACAAGGTGCCCGGTCTCAAGCAGGTCCTGACCATCGGCCCGGTCCCCGAGGCGTTGGGCGATTCCGCGGTGGACCTGGTGGCCGAAGCCGCGAAGTATTCCCCGAAGCCGTTGGTAGCTGCCGACCTTCCGCCCGACCACATCGGCGGGATGGCCTACACCGGCGGCACCACCGGCAAGCCCAAGGGCGTGCTGGGCACCGCGCAGTCAATCACCACGATGACCACGATCCAGCTCGCCGAGTGGGAGTGGCCCGAAAACCCGCGCTTTTTGATGTGCACCCCGCTGTCGCACGCCGGGGCGGCGTTCTTCGTGCCGACCATCATCAAGGGTGGCGAGCTGGTGGTGCTGACCAAGTTCGATCCGGCCGAGGTGCTGCGGGTGATCGAGGAGCAGAAGATCACCGCGACCATGTTGGTGCCGTCGATGATCTACGCCCTGATGGACCACCCGGATTCGCACACCCGCGACCTGTCGTCGCTGGAGACCGTCTACTACGGCGCCTCGGCGATGAACCCGGTGCGGCTGGCCGAGGCCATCCGCCGCTTCGGGCCGATCTTCGCCCAGTACTACGGGCAGTCCGAAGCCCCGATGGTGATCTCGTATCTGGCCAAGAAGGACCACGACGAGAAGCGGCTGACCTCCTGCGGACGGCCCACGCTGTTCGCGCGCACCGCACTGCTGGACGCCGACGGCAACCCCGTGCCGCAAGGCGACGTCGGCGAGATCTGCGTGTCCGGGCCGCTGCTGAGCGGCGGGTACTGGAACCTGCCCGAGGAGACGGCCAAGACGTTCAAAGACGGTTGGCTGCACACCGGCGACATGGCCCGCGAGGACGAGGACGGCTTCTGGTTCATCGTCGACCGGGTCAAGGACATGATCGTCACCGGCGGGTTCAACGTGTTCCCGCGCGAGGTCGAGGACGTCGTCGCCGAGCATCCGGCCGTCGCGCAGGTCTGCGTGATCGGCACGCCCGACGAGAAGTGGGGCGAGGCCGTCACCGCGGTGATAGTGCTCCGGCCCGACCACCCGTCCGACGAGGAGTCGGTGGCGAAGGTGACCGTCGAGATCCAGTCCGCGGTCAAGGAGCGCAAGGGTTCGGTGCAGTCGCCCAAGCAGGTGATCGTCGTCGAGTCGGTGCCGGTGACCGCGCTGGGCAAGCCCGATAAGAAGGCCGTCCGCGCGCGGTTCTGGGAGGGCGCCGGGCGCTCGGTGGGCTGAGTTTCCGCACCGAGCGTCACGCCAGCGTGGCGCTCGCGGTCGGCGGTCACTCTGGCGTGACGCTGGCGTTCGATGGAACGGCCTACGTGGCTATGCCGGCGACCAGCAGGTCGAGCATGCGGCCGGTCTGCTCCGGCGAGCCGCTGGCCAGAAAAATGCCGATCAGGCTTGACACCACGTCGTCGGCGCGCACGTCGTCGCGCAGGCTGCCGTCGCCGGCGCCCGCCCGCAGCAGCAGGTCGACGGCGCCGGTGATGCTGTCGCGGGTGTGGCCGGGTTCCATGGCGCCGGAGTCGAAGATCGCATGCAGCGTCTCGGCCATACCGCGCTTGGCGGCCACGAAGCCGGCGTAGCGGTCCATCCAGCGCCGCAGGGCGACTCGGGGCGGGTGCCGGTCCAGCAGCTGCCCGGCGGCCGCGGCCACCTCGGCGAGCTCGGTGCGGAAAATCGCCTCGACCAGCGCCTCCCGGCTGGGGAAATGGCGGTACAGCGTGCCGATGCCGACGCCGGCGGCGCGCGCGATCGACTCCAGGGACACCGCGCGCCCGTCGGCGGTGGCGAACGCCGCGGTCGCCACCTCGAGGAGCTTTTCGCGATTCCGGCGCGCGTCGGACCGGGAGCTGTCAGCCAAGCGGAGGGCCCTCCGTTTCTGCTACTCTCGGCCAAGCGGAGGAGCCTCCGCATTCCCCAGTGTCGCACGGGATAAGGAGCACCATGACGGACAAACCACAGCCCGGCGGCCTGGGCAGCATCGGCACGGCGGCGGTCGCCCGCGTCGGCTACGGCGCCATGCAGCTGTTCGAGACCTCGCCCGACGACGCCGCCGCGGTACTACGCCGCGCCGTCGAACTCGGCGTCAACCACATCGACACGGCCTCGTTTTACGGCCCCGGCGAGGTCAATCGCCGCATCCGCGCGGCGCTGGCCCCCTACCGCTCGCTGTATGGGGAAGACCTCGTCATCGTCAGTAAGGTCGGCGCGCGCTACACCGGCGACGAACCGATTCCGCTGGCCGCCGCGCAGCGGCCCGCCGAGCTGCGGGCCGCCGTCGAGGACGACCTGAGCCAGCTCGGCCTGGACCGTGTGCCGGTGGTCAACCTGCGGCGCATGGACCTTGGCCCCGGGGTGGCCGCCGAGGGCGATCAGATCGTCGACCTCGACGACCAGCTGGCCGAGATGATCGCGCTGCGCGACGAGGGCAAGATCGGCGCGATCGGGATCAGCAGCGTGCCGCTCGACGTGCTGCGGCGCGCCCTGCCCGCCGGCATCGTGTGCGTGCAGAACGCCTACAGCCTGCTGGACCGCTCCCAGGAGGAGATGGTCGACGTCTGCGTGGCCGAGGGCATCGCCTGGGTGCCGTATTTCCCGCTGGGCTCGGCGTTCCCGGGCTTCCCTAAGGCCACCGACAACCCCGTCGTCGTCGACATCGCCGGCGAGATCGGCGCCACGCCGTCGCAGATCGGGCTGGCCTGGATCCTGGCGCACGCGCCGAACAGCTTGCTGATCCCGGGCACGAAGTCGATCGCGCACCTCGAGGAGAACATCGGCGCGGCGGACGTCACGCTGGATGCGGACGCCCTGAAAAGGCTGGACGCCGTCGCCACCCCCGGCGCCGACCCGTGGGCGCACGGAGTCCAACGCTTCTCGGAGGCGCCGCAAACCTGACTACTGTGGTCGCATGGGCAAACCGATCAGGCCCCCGTGGTGGCTGAAGCCGGCGAACAAACTCTTCATCCAGATGTCGCGGCTGGGAATGAGTTTCGGCGGCGAAAGCCCTGTCGTGCTGACGGTGCGGGGACGCAGATCGGGACGCGAGCGCGCGACGCCGGTGACACCGATGACCGTCGACGGCAAACAGTACGTCGTCGCCGGATTCCCCGGCGCCGACTGGGTGGCCAACGTGCGGGCCGCCGAACAGGCGACCGTGGCCCGCGGCCGCCGGACCGAGCGGGTGCGGATGGTGGAGTTGTCCGCGGCCGACGCCCGGTCGATTCTGCGGGTGTTCCCTCAAGAGGTGCCCACGGGTGTGGGATTCATGAAGCGGGCCGGACTCGTCACCGAGGGCAGTCCCGACGAGTTCGAGCGTCTGGCGGGCCGCTGCGCGGTGTTCCGCCTGGACCCCGTATAGGAGTTGAACAGCCTTGAGTGACAACCCATTTGATGCGCAGGTCTGGCGAGAAGTCGACGGCTTCGGCGATCTGACCGACATCACCTACCACCGCCACGTCGACGACGCCACGGTCCGCGTGGCCTTCGACCGCCCCGAGGTGCGCAACGCGTTTCGGCCGCACACCGTCGACGAGCTGTACCGGGTGCTCGACCACGCCCGAATGTCCCCCGACGTCGGCGTGGTGCTGCTGACCGGCAACGGCCCGTCTCCGAAGGACGGCGGCTGGGCGTTTTGCTCCGGCGGCGATCAGCGCATCCGCGGGCGCTCGGGCTACCAATACGCCTCCGGCGAGACCGCCGATACCGTCGACGCCGCCCGCGCCGGCCGGCTGCACATCCTCGAGGTGCAGCGGCTGATCCGGTTCATGCCCAAGGTGGTCATCTGTCTGGTCAACGGCTGGGCCGCCGGCGGCGGGCACAGCCTGCACGTGGTCTGCGACCTCACGCTGGCCAGCCGCGAGCACGCCCGCTTCAAGCAGACCGACGCCGACGTCGGCAGCTTCGACGGCGGCTACGGCAGCGCGTATCTGGCCCGTCAGGTCGGACAGAAGTTCGCCCGGGAGATCTTCTTCCTGGGCCGCCCGTACACCGCCGAACAGATGCATCACATGGGCGCGGTCAACGCCGTCGTCGACCATGCCGACCTGGAATCCGATGCCATCCAGTGGGCGCGCGAGATCAACGCCAAATCGCCTCAGGCGCAACGGATGCTCAAGTTCGCGTTCAACCTGCTCGACGACGGCCTGGTCGGCCAGCAGCTGTTCGCGGGCGAGGCCACCCGGCTGGCGTACATGACCGACGAGGCGGTCGAAGGCCGTGACGCGTTCCTGCAGAAGCGCGATCCGGACTGGAGCCCCTTCCCCCGCTACTTCTAGCGGGTCACGCTGGCGTGACGCTCGGCGCCCCCACCTAGACTCGCGTCCCGTGGGTAAGAGTCCGCTTCGCCGAATCACCGACCAGCTGGTCCTGGCCACCATGCGGCCCCCGATATCGCCGCAGATTCTGGTCAACCGCCCACCGATCAAGCCGGTCGAGCTCGCCGGCAAGCGCATCCTGGTGACCGGGGCGTCGTCGGGCATCGGCGAAGCCGGCGCCGAACGGTTGGCCGAGCACGGCGCCACCGTGGTCGTCGTCGCCCGGCGCCAGGAACTACTGGACGCGCTGGCCGAGCGCATCACCGTCGCGGGCGGCGACGCCGTCGCCGTCCCGTGCGACGTCTCGGACATGGATGCCGTGGACGCCTTGGTCGCCGACGTCGACAAACGTCTCGGCGGGATCGACATCTTGATCAACAACGCCGGCCGATCCATCCGCCGGCCGCTGGCCGACTCGCTGGAGCGCTGGCACGACGTCGAGCGGACCATGGTGCTCAACTACTACGCGCCGCTGCGGCTCATCCGCGGTTTCGCGCCGGGAATGCTGCAGCGCGGCGACGGCCACATCATCAACGTCTCGACCTGGGGAGTGCTGTCCGAGGCGTCGCCGTTGTTCGCTCCGTACAACGCGTCCAAGGCGGCGCTGTCCGCGGTGAGCCGGGTCGCCGAAACCGAGTGGGGCCGGCGCGGTGTGCACTCGACGACGCTGTACTACCCATTGGTGGCCACGCCGATGATCGAGCCGACGAAGGCCTATGACGGATTGCCCGCGCTGACGTCAGAAGAAGCCGCCGAGTGGATGATCACCGCGGCCCGAACCCGGCCGGTGCGGATCGCCCCGCGGATGGCGATCGCGGCGCGGGCACTCGACACCATCGGACCCCGCTGGGTGAACACCCTGATGCAGCGCCAGAACCTTCAGCCCAATCGCGAAAACGGGAGCTGACCGCCGGTCTTCGCAGGGTTGTGGGGCCGCGCCGCCAAGCCGGCGCGCGACGGCGACGTGATAGACACGAGCTATGGAGATCCTGTTCAGCCGAATGCTGCTTCGGCCGGCTGATTATCAGCGGTCGTTGACGTTCTACCGCGACGAAATCGGCCTCGCCATCTATCGCGACTATGGCGCTGGCACAGTGTTTTTCGCGGGTCAGTCTTTGCTGGAGCTGGCCGGCTGGAGCGATACCCACGGGTCCCGCGGACCCTTCCCCGGCGCGTTGTGGCTGCAGGTGCGCGACATCGAGGCAACCCAGGCCGAGCTGGTCGGCCGCGGGGTGCCGATTGCCCGCGAGGCCCGTACCGAACCGTGGGGTCTCAAAGAGATGCATGTGACCGATCCGGATGGCGTTACGCTCATCTTCGTCGAGGTCCCGGGCGACCACCCGTTACGCCGCGACACCCGAGGTGAACAGCAGGGAACGACCGGTTAACTGACAGGTAACATCTGGCGACGGTTCATAAATTACCTGAGTTTCACCCATGCCAGCATTCGACAATTTAATCCCCCTACCACCAGAATCAGGCGCTGTGGACATACAACTGTTCCTCCTAATCATTGTCGTAGTCACGGCATTGGCATTCGATTTCACCAACGGCTTCCATGACACCGCGAACGCCATGGCGACCTCGATCGCCAGTGGCGCGCTGAAGCCCAAAACAGCCGTCGCGCTCTCCGCGGTGCTCAACCTGGTGGGCGCGTTCCTGTCGACCACCGTTGCGGCCACCATCGCCAAGGGCCTCATCGATTCCAGCATCGTCTCGCTGGAACTGGTGTTCGCCGGCCTGGTCGGCGGCGTTGTCTGGAACCTGCTGACCTGGCTTCTCGGTATCCCCTCGAGCTCGTCGCACGCGCTGATCGGAGGCATCATCGGTGCCACGATCGCGGCCGTCGGCGCGCACGGCGTGATCTGGTCGGGCGTGATGTCCAAGGCGATCATCCCGGCCGTCGTGTCGGTGTTCGTGGCCCTGTTGGTCGGCGCCTGCGCGACCTGGGCGGTCTTCCGGATCACCCGGGGCCTGGGGAAGGAGCGCACCGAAGCCGGGTTCCGGCGCGGCCAGATCGGCTCGGCGTCGCTGGTCTCGCTGGCGCACGGCACCAACGACGCGCAGAAGACGATGGGCATCATCTTCCTGGCCCTGATGTCCTACGGCTCGGTCAGCAAGAGCGCCGCGGTCCCGCCGATGTGGGTCATCGTCTGCTGCGCCATCGCGATGGCCACGGGCACCTACCTGGGCGGCTGGCGGATCATCCGCACGCTGGGCAAGGGACTCGTCGAGATCACGTCGCCGCAGGGGATGGCCGCCGAATCGTCCTCTGCCGCAGTGATTCTGCTGTCCGCCCACTTCGGCTACGCGCTGTCGACCACCCAGGTCTGCACCGGCTCGGTGATGGGCAGCGGGCTGGGCAAGCCCGGCGGTGAGGTCCGCTGGGGTGTCGCCGGCCGGATGGCCGTTGCCTGGGTGGTGACGCTTCCGCTGGCCGGCCTGGTCGGTGCCGTCACCTACTGGATCGTCCACTACATCGGCGGATACCCCGGCGCCGTCGTCGGCTTCGGGCTTCTGGTCGCCACCTCGGCGGCCATCTACATCCGGTCTCGCAAGAACAAGGTCGACCAGCACAACGTCAACGACGACTGGAAGGGCGACCTGACCGCCGGGCTCGACGAGGCCAAGCCGTCCAGTGGCGCCAAGGTAGGCGCTGCGGCCGGTTCCGACGACGTGAGTGTGGGGTAGCGTCCGATGAGTCAACTGAGCGAGTGGTTCAACTACGAAGCAACCCTGAAGATCCTGCTCTTCAGCATGCTGGCCGGCGCCTTCCTGCCCGGGCTGTTCGCCGTCGGGATCCGGCTGCAAGCGCTCGGCTCCGGTCACGCCGGCGCCGACGGCTCCACGTCGCAACCGAACCCGATGCTGTCGGCTCTGGCCTGGTTGATCTACGCACTGGTGGTGACCGTGATCATCGTCGGTGTGTTGTTCATCGCGCGCGATTTCATTGCGCACCACACCGGGTACCCCTTCCTAGGGGCCAAGCTTAAGTAACATCGAATCGTCGTCCACCGAACTACCGAGCCCCCGGGCGGAGTTGATCGAATGAACCGATTCCTAACCTCCGTCGTCTCGTGGTTGCGCGCTGGTTATCCGGAGGGCATTCCCCCGACGGATACCTTCGCCCTGCTGGCGCTGTTGGCCAACCGACTGTCCAACGACGAGGTCCGACTCGTGGCCAACGCGCTGATGGAACGCGGCGATTTCGACAATATCGACATCGGCGTGATGATCAGCAAACTCACCGATGAGCTGCCGTCGCCCGAGGACATCGAGCGGGTGCGGGCGCGGCTGGCCGCCCAGGGCTGGCCGTTGGACGACCCGCATGACGACGAAGTCGACGACCTCGATGGCGGAGCGCACGCATAGCTGTTCTGCGTGCGCTGTTTGTCTCGCCCGGCTCCGCCACCGCAGTGTTGCTGCCCGCGCTGGAGCGGGTGCTGGCCGGGCGTGACTCGGCGTTCGTTGCGGCGCAACAGGATAACGACCTGCGCGGGCTGCGGGTGGGCGAGGCCATCGACGACGACGTCGCTTTGGTTGTGACGACGTCGGGAACCACCGGTAAACCCAAGGGCGCCTTGCTGACTGCCGCGGCCCTGGCCGCCAGCGCAGCCGCCACCCATGACCGTCTCGGCGGGCCGGGCAGCTGGCTGCTGGCTCTGCCGCCGTATCACATCGCCGGCATCCAGGTGCTGGTGCGCAGTCTGCTGGCCGGTTCGGCGCCCGTCGAGCTGGATGTCTCCCACGGGTTCGACGCCGCCGAATTGCCGCGTGCGGTAAGCACATTGAGCGCCGGCCGGCGATACACGTCGCTGGTCGCCGCCCAACTGGCCAAGGCATTGGCCGATCCCGCGGCTGCCGCCGCGCTCGCCGAATTGGACGCCGTACTGCTGGGCGGCGGACCCGCTCCCCGACCGGTGCTCGACGCCGCGGCGGCCGCGGGAATCACGGTGGTGCGCACCTACGGGATGAGCGAGACGGCGGGCGGCTGCGTATACGACGGCGTCGCACTGGACGGCGTACGGCTGCGGGTGGACGACGGGCGCATCGTGATCGGCGGCGCCACAGTGGCTAAGGGCTATCGCAACCCGGTTGATCCGGACCCGTTCGCCGAGCCCGGCTGGTTCCGCACCGACGACCTGGGTGCAATCGACTCCGGTGTGCTGACCGTGCTGGGCCGCGCCGACGACGCGATCAGCACCGGCGGGCTGACGGTCCTGCCCCAGCCGGTCGAGGCCGCGCTGTGCACCCACCCCGCGGTCGGCGACTGCGCGGTGTTCGGACTGGCCGACGACCGGTTGGGGCAGCGGGTGGTCGCGGCGATCGTGGTGCGTGACGGCTCCGGACCGCCGACGCTGGACGCGCTGCGCACACATGTGGCCGGCATCCTGCACACCA
The DNA here is from genome assembly GCF_059812735.1 of Mycobacterium sp. NGS40. NCBI lineage: Bacteria > Bacillati > Actinomycetota > Actinomycetes > Mycobacteriales > Mycobacteriaceae > Mycobacterium > Mycobacterium sp. NGS40. The sequence continues at coordinate 381,030 of NZ_JCALDG010000001.1, read as the reverse complement.
CCGCCGCCCCGCGCGAGTTGCACATCGTCGACGCGTTGCCCCGCCGCGGTATCGGCAAAGTAGACCGGGCGGCGCTGGTCCACCGGTTCGGTGCCGATCACGAGGCCGGCCGATCGTGAGGGTGGCTCGCCGGGAAATGCTGGCCGCCGCGGCCGGTGCCGGCCTGGTTGCCGCCGCGGTGGTGCTGCCGTCGCTGGATTGGGGCGTGCGGCCCCGCCTCGACCTGGGTCCGGAGCGCTTTGCCACCAACGCCGAGTCAGCACCGTTGTTCGGCGCCTGGGAGGTGCACGCCAGTTGGGGAACCGGCCCGGCGATACTGCTCACGGTTGCCGCAGTCGTGTGGGGACCCTCTGTCGCACAACGGCTTTCGTGGCGGACGCTGACGCTGGGCACCTGGGCACTGGCCTGCGGGTGGGCATTCGCGCTGGCCATGATCGACGGCTGGCAGCGCGGCTTCGCGGGTCGGCTGACCACCCGGGACGAATATGTGACCCAGGTGCCGGGCATCCGCGACATTCCGGCGACGGTGCGCACGTTTACCACCCGGATTCTGGACTACCAGCCCAACTCCTGGATCACCCACGTGTCCGGGCACCCGCCGGGCGCGCTCCTGTCGTTCGTCTGGCTGGACCGCCTCGGTCTGCACGGCGGCGCGTGGGCCGGCCTGTGGTGCCTGCTGGTCGGCTCCAGCTCGGCGGCAGCCGTGCTGATCGCCATCCGCGCTGTGGCCGACGAGCAGACCGCGCGGCTGGCCGCCCCGTTCGTCGCGATAGCGCCGACGGCGATCTGGGTGGCGGTCTCGGCCGACGGCTACTTCGCCGGCGTCGCGGCGTGGGGCATCGCGCTTTTGGCCGTGGCCGTACACCGACAGGTTCGTTTCCCGGCGCTGATCGCCGCTGCCGCCGGGCTGCTACTCGGCTGGTGCGTGTTCCTCAGTTACGGCCTGGCGCTGCTGGGCCTTCCCGCCGCGGCCGTGCTCTTCTCGGCCAAGGATTTTCGCCCGGCGCTGCGGGCACTGGGCCCGGCCACCGTGACCGCGTTGGCGGTCGCGGTGACCTTCGCCGTCGCCGGGTTCTACTGGTTCGACGGCTACACCCTTGTCCAGCAGCGCTATTGGCAGGGGATCGCCCACGACCGGCCGTTCCAGTATTGGTGGTGGGCTAATCTGGCCTGCGTGGTGTGCGCGATCGGCCTCGGCGGTGTCGCGGGCATCACCCGGGTGTTCGACGGCGCCGCCATCCGCCGCCGATCCGGCTTTCACCTGCTGTTGCTGGCCATGCTGGCCGCGATCGTCTGCGCCGACCTGAGCATGCTGAGTAAGGCCGAGGTGGAACGGATCTGGCTGCCGTTCACGATCTGGCTCACCGCCGCGCCCGCGCTGCTGGCGGTGCGGTCGCACCGTATGTGGCTGGCCATCAACGCGGCCGGTGCACTCCTGGTCAATACCGTCATGGTCACGCACTGGTAGGCGGACATGGAAGATCAACCCGAGCTGGCGCGCCGGCTCAACACGACCGACGCGGTCGTCATCGGATTGGGGTCGATGATCGGGGCCGGGGTGTTCGCCGCGTTCGGCCCGGCCGCGCGCGCCGCGGGCGCGGGTCTGCTGATCGGTCTGGCGCTGGCCGCGGTGATCGCCTACTGCAACGCCACCTCGTCCGCGCAACTGGCCGCGGAGTATCCGACGTCGGGCGGGACGTACATCTACGGCCGGGAACGCCTCGGCCCGTGGTGGGGCTTCATCGCTGGGTGGGGATTCGTGATCGGCAAGACGGCGTCGTGCGCGGCGATGGCGCTCACCGTTGCCGCCTATGCGGTTCCCGGGGCGCAGGTGTGGTTGCAGCGAATCGTCGGGATCGCCGCCGTGGTCCTGCTGACCACCCTGAACTACCGCGGCGTCACCAAGACCGCGATGCTGGCCCGAATTCTGTTGGTATGCACCCTGATTGCGCTGGCCGCCGTGGTCATCGGTATCGCGATGAGCAAGCCGAATATCGCCCACCTGAGCGGCTCGTGGTTCACCGGCTCGATTTACGGAGTGCTGCAGTCGGCGGGCCTGTTGTTCTTCGCGTTCGCCGGGTATGCCCGCATCGCGACGATGGGTGAGGAGGTTCGCGACCCGGCCCACACCATCCCCCGCGCGATTTCAATTGCCTTGGCGATCGCGGTGGTGATCTATCTGGTTGTCGGGGTGGCCGCACTACTGGCCGCGGGACCCGACCGGCTCGCGAATGCCGTTGCCCCACTGGCCGAGGCCGTGCGCGCGGCCGGCGCCCCGGAGTTGGTCCCGGTGATCTCGATCGGGGCCGCGCTGGCCAGCCTAGGCGCGCTGCTGGCACTGATCGCCGGACTCGGGCGCACCACCCTGGCGATGGCCCGGCACCGGGATCTGCCGGCCTGGCTGGCGGCGGTGCACTCGGAACACCGGGTGCCACACCACGCCGAGATCGCGATCGGCGTGGTGGTCTGCGTTCTGGTGAGTGCGGCGGATCTGCGTGGAGTCATCGGCTTTTCGTCGTTCGGGGTGCTGATCTACTACGCGATCGCCAACGCCGCCGCGTATACATTGCGCCGTCGCCGGCTGGTGAATGGTGTCGGACTGGCCGGGTGCCTGCTGCTGGTCGCCACCCTGCCGTGGGAATCGGCGGCCGCGGGGCTGGCGGTTTTCGCCGTCGGGATCGCCGGACGCGCGGCCGTGTTGAGCCGGCGCGACTGAGGCTCTCCGGCAGTTAACCAGTGCCGAGCCGGTCAGCCGGCTGCACCGGCCGATGTGGTGCCGATTTTTGGCCAGGTGTTGTCCGCGTAGCGAGCCGTTCAACTGGCCTTTGCCGGCGCGGAGCGTCTCGCGGCACGTGTCGGATCTGCGGCCACGGTGGCAGCGCGCGGGGTGCGCACTTACCGTTCGGCACGTTTGCTGGCGCGGACCCGAATTATTGGTGGGGAGATTTAAATTAACGACATCGTCGGCCGCTATACGTCGAGTGTGTGTTTTATATGTGTTCACCCTGCCGAGCTTCGGCGTTAACGCGAGGTAGACGGGTTCATCGGCGCCTCGCCTGGTCGGCCGCCGAATCTCAACCCCGATCCGGGCACCGTCGCGACGGCTAAGTGGGCGACCGAGTTTTCCGCCGGGGCTGGCTAGCGTACTGGCCACGAGAGCAGCTCAATGACTGACAACCAATCACGGTCGTCGACCGGCGATGGTCGAAGTCGGTCAATGTTGTTGACGTTCAACGATGTCAGCGATCAAGGGGCCGGCGGAGGGAAGGCAATGGATTTCGGAGCGTTACCTCCGGAGATCAACTCCGGCAAGATCTACTCTGGGCCGGGGTCGGCGCCGCTGTTGGTCGCCGGAACTGCCTGGGATGGGTTGGCCAGCGAATTACGTTCAACGGCAGCGTCTTACGGGTCCATCATCGCCGAGCTGCTCAGCGGTTGGCTTGGACCCTCGGCGACGTCGATGTTGGCTGCCGCGGCGCCGTACATCGCGTGGCTGGAAAGCACTGCCGCGCAAGCCGAGCAGACGGCATTGCAAGCCAAGGCCGCGGCCGCCGCGTTCGAGGCCGTCTTCGCGGCGACCGTTGCGCCCCAGGTGGTCGCGGCCAACCGGGCGTTGTTGGCGACGCTGACCGCGACCAACATCCTGGGTCAGAACACGCCGGCAATCGCGACCACCGAGGCCCAGTACGCCGAGATGTGGGCCCAAGACGCCGGCGCGATGTACGGCTACGCCGCGGCCTCCGAAGTTGCGACCCGGCTGACTCCGTTCACCGCACCCCCAACGACGACGACCGAGAGCGGGACGGCCGACCAGTCGGCCGTGGTCGCCGCCGCGGCCGAGTCGTCGGCTGCCTCCGATGCGGAATCGGCGCTGTCACAAGCATCGGTTCAGGCGCCGGCCGCGGTGCAAGCCCTCGCCGCGAACGCCACCGTGAACGCGGCAGCGGCCGAGGTCCCGTTGGGCATCAAGGACATCACGGGGATTCTCAAGACGTTCAACGGCTTCATGACCAACTTCGTGGCCGGGCCCTACAACCCGCTCGGGATCGCGGGCCTGTTCAGGAACTGGTACCAGGTCGCGATCAGCATCCCGTCTGTGGGCACGGGCATCCAAGGCATCGGCCCGCTGCTGCACCCCAAACCACTGCTCGGGGTTTTGGCGCCGTTGCTGCACAGCGACCTGTTGACCGGGGCCGGTGCATTGCACCCCGCGGGGGCGGTGGCGGCTGCGGCGGGTCGTGCCGGCACGGTCGGCGCGCTGTCGGTGCCCGCGAATTGGGCGTCGGCTGTTCCGGCGATCAGAACGGTTGCCTCGGAGTTGCCCGAGACCATGCTCGAGGCGGCTCCCGCGGTGGCCGCCAACGACGGCATGTTCGCCCCGACGGCGTTGTCGAGCCTGGCCGGCCGCGCTGTCGGCGGGGCCGCCACCCGTGCCGTTGCACCCGCCGTGCGGGTTCCCGGTGCGGTGGCACTCGACGACATCGCGACGACCTCGACGGTCATCGTGATCCCGCCGAACGTGAAATAAGGAGAGTCACGGCAATGGTTTTCGCGGATTTCGCAGTGCAGCCACCGGAGCTGATCTCCGGTCTGCTCTACTCGGGCCCGGGTTCGGGATCCTTTTTGGCCGCCGCCGCGGCGTGGGAGGCGCTGGCCGCCGAGTTGCATTCCGCCGCAGCCTCGTACAGTTCGGTGATTTCAGAACTGGTCGGCGAGTCGTGGGCGGGTCCGTCGTCCGAGGCCATGGCGGCGGCAGCGGCACCGTATGTGACGTGGACGTCGACGACGGCGGCTCAGGCCGAGGAGGCCGCGTCCCAGGCGCTGGCCGCGGCGCGCGCCTACGAGGCCGCGTTGGCGGCGGCCGTTCCGCCTCCGCTGATCATCGAGAACCGTCTCGAGCTGGAAGAGCTGTTAACGACCAACATCCTCGGCCAGAACAACGGCGAAATCGCGGCCAACCAAGCCGAATACGGCGAGATGTGGGCTCAGGACGTCGAGGTGATGTTCGGCTACGCCAGCGCCTCGGAATCTGCCGGTGAGCTGACGGCGTTCCGCGAGGCGCCGCAAACCACCTCAGAGACCGCGCCGGCAACTCAAGCCGCCGCGGCGGCCGCGGCACCGCCGCAGTCGTTGTCGTCGTGGCTGACGGAGCTGGAGAACTACATCAACTCGCTCACGGGTCAGTACGCGACGTTCTGGCAGCAACTGATCACCGGGGTGACGGGGAGCTCGGATGTCGCACCGATGTGGGAAGCGCTGTACTCCACCATTTCGTCGATCGGCAGTCAGGGCACGTGGACCAACGTCGTCAATGCCAGTATCGGCCTTGGTGTTTCGCAGTGGAAGAACTTCTTCATCTACGCGCCATGGAGTGCCGCGATGGCCAAGTCGTCGCTGGGCGCCGGTCTTGCGTCGCCCGGACATCTCGCCGCCGTCGGCGCGGTGCGGCCGGTGTCGGCGGTGCTGGGCGGCGCGCCGACGGTGGGATCGATGTCGGTGCCGCCAAGTTGGGCGACCGCCACCCCGGCGATCAGGCTGACCTCGACCGCACTGCCTGCCAGTGTGGCAGCGGCTCCCGCGAGCCTGGATGCCGGCCTGATCAACGAGGCGACCCTGGGCAGTCTGTCCGGTGGTGCGTTGGGCAGCCCGGTTTCCCGCGTCGTCAGCTCAACCGGCATCCAGGCCCGCACGATCACCGGTGAGCGCCGCGTAGGTCCGGTCAAACTCGACCGCGTCATCGCGCAACTGCAAGAACAGCCCGACCAGGTGCAGCACTGGAGTGTCGACGAATCCGGGCTCGACGACTTGGTTGCCAGATTGACGACCACGCCCGGCGTCCACGCGGTGCATGTCACCGACGACGCGCGGGCCCCGGTCATTTCGACCGAATCCAAGCTCGGATAACCGCGGGAAAGCCTTTGCGGCGCAGGAACATCAGTACGGAGATGGAGGAATTATGAAACTGCTGCTCGCCGTTCTCGGCATCTCGATGGGATTCGTCGTCGCGGTGCCTGCCTACGGCGAAACCGGCGTCGATGAGGCGGCCGTCGATGACAACAACGAAGTCTTCCTGGCGGACCTGCATGCGGTGGGAATCAGCTTTCAGGACCCGGGCCAAGCGATATCCGCCGGAAAATCGGTGTGCGGGTTGATCTCTCGTGGCGTATCCGGTCTGCAACTGCTCAACGACCTCAAGGAAAACAACCCCGCGCTGACCACCAGCGGCGCCGCCCAGTTCGCGACGATTTCCGCGAAATCGTACTGCCCGAAACAACTCGAGGAAACCGGCAAGGGCGGGAAGAGCTAGACCGCCAAGCACTAGACAACTGGTCGGGCGCGCCGTCGACAGTGCGGCAACGACGTTGATTGTGCGGCAATAATCTTGAGTGTGCGGTGGCGGCGGGAAATGTGCCGCCGAATTTCCGCCCAGGATGCACGCCGGGAGCGCGCTAGAGTCCCGCCGCGCGGGTGGCGCGCGCGAAACGACTGGCCGGCCCGCAGGCCTCCCGTACCGCGGCGACATCGACAACGACGTCGAAATCGCTCAGCTGCTTTAGCATAATCACGTCAATATCGTTGTCTTTCAGAGCTTTTCGCGTGAGCTCGCCGGTGTCGGGTTGAGACATCGGCACGACACGCAGACATTCGGCCATCGCCGGGTTCTGCACACCGAGCAGCCACCAACCACCATCGTCGGCCGGGCCGAGCACAGCCGGCGCATTCAACAACCGGCGCGCGCAGTCGGTCAACAGCTCGGCGGTCACCTGCGGGGTGTCCATGCCGATCTGCAACACCGGACAGCCGTTGGCCGCGTCGGCGTGGGCGTTGGCCAGCCGGTCGGCGAAGTCGTCACCGCGTTGCTCGATCACCGTGAACGACTCGAGCCGCTGCCGGATCTGCGCCGCGCACGCGGCCGCATCCAGGTCTCCGGTCAGCGCGACCACCCGCGAGCTCACCGCGGCGGCGGCCACCGCGTCGAGCGTGTCCAGCAACGCCGCCGCGGCGATCTCCGCCGCGACCCTATCGCCGACCGAAGCGGCCAGCCGGGTCTTGGCCAGGCCGGGCTCCGGCGCCTTGGCGACGACGAGCAGCGTCACCGGGATCATGAAATCACTTTCCAGAAGTCGAGGATCGCGATGATGCTGCCCCGCAGTGATCCGCTGACCTTCGACTTGCCACCGGTGCGGGGTCCGTAGCTGACGTCGAGCTCGACGACACGCCAGCCGGCCGCCGCGGCGCGCACCAGCAACTCCAGCGGATACCCGGAGCGCCGATCGACGACCCCGAGACCCAGCAGCGCATCCCGGCGGGCGACCCGCATCGGCGCGATGTCGTGGACCGGCAGGCCGTGACGGGTGCGCAGCCGCCAGCTCATCACCACGGTGCCCACCCGCGCGACCCACGGCCAGTGCAGCCCGGCAACGGGCCGCCGCCGGCCAGTCGCCAGGTCCGCGCCCTGCTCGAGCGCCGCGACCAGCCGCGGCAAGTCGCCGGCATCCATCGAGCCGTCGGCATCGATGACCGCCACGATCGGAGTCGTCGCGGCGACCACGCCGGCGTGCACCGCCGAGCCATATCCGGGCCGCGGTTCGGCGACGACGTCGGCGCCGTGCCGTTTGGCGACGCCCGCGGTGTCATCGGTGCTGTTGTTGTCCACGACCAGTGCCCGATAACCGGCGGGGATGGCCGCCAGCACCGCCGGCAACGACTCCTCCTCGTTCAGACACGGCAGCACCACCGTGACCAGGTCGCCGGGCATGAGCCGCGATCAGAACCCGGAAGACGAGTGGCCGCCCCCGCCACTGGATGGCGGCTTGGGGGCCACGGTCTGCGGCGGCGGCTTGGGCGCCGCGGTCTGCTGCTGGGTGGGCGGCTTGGGCGCGACCGTCTGCTGCTGCGTCGGCTGGACGGTCGGCTGCTGCGTCGGCTGGACCGTCGGCTGCTGCGTCTGGGTCTGTGGCGTCTGGGTTTGCTGAGTCGGCGCCTGCGTCGTGGGAGCGACCGTGGTGGGCGCGACGGTCGTCGTCGGCGTCAGTGGCGTGTACGTCGTCGTCGTCGGCGGGACGGTCGTCGTCGGTGTGTACGGCGTGGTCGTCGGCGTCGGTGTCGTCGGCGTCGGTGTCGTCGGCGTCGGTGTCGTCGGCGTCGTCGTCGTCGGCGGCGTGTACGGGGTCGTCGTCGGCGTGGTCGGTGTGGTCGGCGTCGTCGGCGTGGTCGGTGTCGTGTACGTCGGCGGCGTGTACGGCGGATACCAGGGATGTGGCCGCCAGCCCGGGTACGGGACGATGATCGGCACCGGTATCGGAATCGGCCCATCCGGGTTGGGCACCAGGCCCGGAACAACCGGTGCGACCGGTGCTTCCGGAGCGGGACCGACCGGTGCCGGACCCACCGGCGCCTGCGGCACAGCCGGAATGACGCCGCCCTGGTAGCCCGCGTTGGGCGCTTGCGGCGGCGGCGGGGGCACCGGCGCCTGCTGCTGGGTCGGCAACAGCGGCATGAACTTGCCCGGCGCGGCGTTCTGGTGACCCACCACCGGCTCCTGGGCCGCGGTCGGCCGCACGGCAACCACCACCGCGACGGCCAGCGAGGCCACCCCGACGACCGCGAACGCGATCACGGCATTGCCGACCAGCAACGACCGGCGGCTCAGTTTCAGCGGGCCGGTCTCCGCGTCGGGGTCGTCCTCGTAGAAGTCGTCGAAATCGTCGACCTCGCCCTCGAACAGATCGTCGTCATCGTCGGTCATCGAGTAGGCCAGCTGGTCGACCGCGGCAGGATCGGTCAACCCGGCGGACGGGGCCATCGCGGTCGCGTCGCCGGTCAGCCCGGCCGCGGGCGCCATCGCCGTCGCATCGCTGGTCAGCCCGACCGCAGGGGCCATCGCGGTGGAGTCCGCGGCCGGCGGTGCGGCCGCGATCGCGGCGCCGCGGGCCAGCGCGAAAGTCGGGTCTTCGGGAATTTGCACCCGCACCGTCGCGTCGCGCAGCTGATCGGCGACCCCGGATAGATCGGACGAGGCGCCCACCAGGAACACGTCGTTGGTGGCCTCGGGGTGCGCGCCCAGCCGGGCCATCATCGTGTCCAGCGTGCCGGTGGCGTCGCCGCCCAGCAGCTCGCTGGCCAGCATGGTCGGCGGTGCGTCCGGATCCCCGTCGGCCGAGCCCACCACCGACAGCGTCGCGGTGTTGTCGTCCACCACCAGCGCGCCGCCGGACCGGCCCGCCGCACGCATCAGGGCCGTCACCGCCTGCGACTGCGACAGCACGGCGACGTTGTGAACGCCGGAATCCTCCAGCGCCTGCCGCAGCTGGTCGGCGCTGGGATGGTCGGTCCAGCACAGCCGGGTCCCGACCAGCCGGTGGTTGTCGTTCGCCAGCAGCCGATTAGTGCCGACCACGGTTTCGGTGAGTTGTTCGATGGGGTTGTTAGCCAGGTCGACGACGGATTGGTCGATCACGTCACTACCGCCGGCACCCGCTCCGACAAGCGCCAAGCGGGCGACGGGGCCGGTGACAGCGACCCCCAAAACGACGTCCATACCTGCTCTCCTTCGGCTGGCCGACCCCGCAACCAGCTTGTCCCGGCATCATTACACTTCGGTACCGTCGGCAGTAACAATCATTCGGGCGACCCCGTTCGCCTACAGGCGCAGCGTAACCGCGTTCCCAGACCGGACGGTCACTCCCGCGTCGTCCGAACGGAGATTATGTTTCCAAGTAAGCAACGAAGTCGCCACGGCAGGGGGTTCCCTGGCCACCTGAGCGAATGTGCGCCGTCCGTAACCGTCCTCGATACCCGGGGGGAACCGTGAGCCAGAGCAGCGACGAGGCGCCTACCGGCCCCATCAGAGGTGTGCCGGCCGCGGGCCCGCAGGTTGCCGGGGCGCCGGCCCCGCGGCGCAACGTCGTGGCCGACCTGAGCGCCGCCGTCTTGCTCCTCGCCGCGGCGCTGTTGCCGTGGAACCTGTATTTCGGCATCGCGATCGCCGACAGCAACACCTCGGTGTTCGCGGCCCTGATCGGGGTGACCCTACTTTCGCTGATCGCCATCGCTTTGCCCGGTTCCGGGCGGACGGTCAGCACGCTTCGTCTGGCGCTCAACGTTCCCTATTTGCTGCTGGTACTCGCCTTCGTCGGGTTCGACGCGTTCGAGACAGTCCGCTTCGGCGGGACCGTGACCGTGCCGGGCGGTGTCGGGCCGGGCGCCTGGCTGGGCGTGGCCGGCGCGGTGCTGAGCACGCAGGCCGGCGGCCACGTCGACGCGCCGGACGACGACACCGCGGACGGGCGGCACCGCTCCGCCCAGATCATCGGCTACGTCTCGATGGTGGCCGCGGCATTGAGCTTCGGCTTCACGCTGTACTGGCGGGTGAAGTACGCGCTGGGCGACTCGGGCGGCGACTTCGGTAGGCAGAACATCGCGGTCATCGCGACGGCGACGGTGTACGGCCTGGTCGCCTTGATCGCGGTGCTCGTCGCCTCGCGGTGGCTGCTCAGCGGCACCAGGGCTGCCCGGCTGGCGACGATCGCGCTGGGGGCCTCGACGCTGGTCGCCGGGATCATCGTCTGGCTGCTCCCGGTCGGCCGTGACATCGACGCGTTCCACGGCATCGCGCAGAACACGTCGACGGCGGGCGTCGGGTTCGAGGGCTATTTGGCGTGGGCCGCGGTCGCGGCGATCTTCGTGTCGCGCACGCTGTTCGGGCGCGCCCGCACCGTGTCGTCCGAGGAGGGCGCCTGGCGGGCGGCGGCCCGAACCGGCCTGTCGCTCATCGTCATGTGGAGCCTGGGGTCGGTGGTGATGCGGATCACCGACCTGGCCGTCGCGGTGAGCCTGAACTACCCGTACTCGCGTTACGACAGTGTGGTGCTGGCCGCGTTCGACGTGGCCACCGCTGCGCTGGCCATCTGGTTGCGGAGCAGCCTGGGTCAGGCGTCGGCCTCCGCCCGGCTGATCACGACGCTGTGCGGACTTGTTGCCACACTGAGCATTTCGCGGGTCATCGTGGGCGTCGTGCTGGCGCCGCGGTTCCAGGAAGCGCCCAATGCGGTGCAAAACCCGGTCTACGGAAACGATCTCGCCCAGCAGATCACCAGCACCTTCGACGTGGCGCTGTCCGCGCTGGCGGTGTGCATCCTGGTGGCGGCGATCATCACCGGACACCTGAGCCGGCTGCGGCGGCGTCGCCGCGCCGCGCGCCGGCGTGCCGTCGCGCAGAACGCCGAGGCGCCGACGACCCATATCCCGACCGGCGCTGCGCCGGCCGATGTGACGACCCGGATCCACACCGGCGAATCACCGACCACCGCGATACCGCAACTGGCCGGCTCGCCGCGGATCTTCCGCGGTGACGATTCGGCCACCAGCCAGATCCCGGTCGCCAAGCCGCAGATCTACCGGCCGCCGCACGACCCCTCGTAGCGAGGATTACCGCAGCGGCGCGAATGCGAACTCGCGCAGGCCTTCACGCGGATCGATCGCCGCGCGGAAGCCCAACACCTCGGCGGCGCGCGCGGGGTCGGCGACAATGTGGCGCACGTCGCCGCTGCGGTACTGCCCGGTGATCACCGGGGACACCGCCTCGTCGCGCGCCTGGCAGATCGCGGTGGCCACCTCCAGAATCGAGATCGGCCGTCCCGAGCAGACATTGACCGCGGTGAAGCCGTCGCGGTCAGCGGTGGCAGCCAGGTTGGCGGCCGCCACGTCGTCGACGTGGACGAAGTCACGCATCTGGCCGCCGTCTTCGAAAACCCTTGGCGGCTCACCCTTTTCCAGCGCCGAGCGGAAGATCGCCGCCACTCCGGAGTACGGGGTGTCGCGCGGCATGCCCGGGCCGTAGACGTTGTGGTAGCGCAACGCCACCACCGAGCCGCCCGTCGCCTCCGACCACGCCAGCGCGTAATGCTCCTGGGCCGTCTTGCTGGCGGCGTACAGGCTGCGCGGGCGCAGGGCGGCATCCTCGTCGACCAGCCGCCAGGCCAGCTCCTCGCCACCGAGCGGACAACGGTGCTCGAAGGCTCCGGCATCCAGATCGGCCCGCCGTCGCGGCAACGGGTCAACCTCCCCGTGTTGCGGACAGTCATAGCGGCCCTGCCCGTACACCACCATCGACGACGCCAGCACCAGGCGAGAAACCCCGGCGGCGAACATCTGCGCCAGCAGCACCGTGGTGCCGTAGTCGTTGTGACCGCCGTAGGCGGGCGCGTCGGCCGCGTCGACGCCGGCGCCCACCATCGCGGCCTGGTGACACACCAGATCCACCCCGTCGAGCAGCGGGGCCAGCGCCTCGGCGTCCCGGATGTCAACCCGGTGACACCCGTTGGGCAGCAATGCTTTTGGACCATGGGCGGCGGGCAACAGCAGGTCGACACCGATCACCTCGTGACCCGCCGCGCGCAGCGCCGCGTCCACCCGCGACCCGATGAAACCGGCCGCACCGGTCAGCAGCACCCTCACGGCAGCTCGAAGGGCAGCGTGACACCGGTGTGCGACAGGCAGTGTGTGCAGTCGCGCTCGACGGCCACCCGGCCGATGGCCGCGCGCACCAGCGTCTTGAACGGCTCGATGTTCTTCTCGAACTCCACCATCACGTCGACCGTCTTCACCCCCTCACCATGGCTGACACCGGCGTCCAGATCGGTCACCAAAGCGATTGCCGCATAACATATTTCAAGCTCACGAGCCAGCACCGCCTCCGGATATCCGGTCATGTTGACCAGCGTGAAACCCGCCGAGGCGAACCACTGGCTCTCGGCGCGGGTGGAAAAACGCGGGCCCTGGATCACTACCATGGTGCCGCCGTCGACCACGCCGGGCAGGCCGGTGGCCGCCTCGCGCAAAACCGGGCAATACGGGTCGGCGAAGTCGACGTGAATCGCGCCGGAGTCGAAGTAGGTGTCAGCGCGGCTGTTGGTGCGGTCCACCAGCTGATCGGGCACCACGATGGAGCCCGGCCCATAGGCGGGGTTCAGACTGCCCACCGCGCACGGCGCGAGCACCCGCCGCACCCCCAGCGAGCGCAGCGCCCACATGTTGGCACGGTACGGCACGGTGTGCGCCGAGTACTCGTGCCGGGCGCCGTGCCGGGGCAGGAAAACGACCTCGTGCTCGCCGACGGTGCCCACCGTCAGCGGGGCACTGGGCGGGCCGTATGGGGTCTGGGGGGTGACGTGGTGAACGTCGGAGCCGAAGAACGTATAGAAACCGCTGCCGCCGATCACCCCGAGCATTGACGCCGCTTCCTCTCCCCCGCAAGCGGGTGGTGCCCCCATATCGCTCCGCTCTGCATCGTCACCGGCGGGCATTCGCCCATTCTGGCGCATAGGGCAGGATGCCCTGGTGGCCACTTTTGCGCAGTGGATTTCGGGGGCTCGGCCGCGGACGCTGCCCAACGCGATCGCACCGGTCGTCGCGGGCACCGGTGCGGCGGCATGGCTGCACAGCGCCGTGTGGTGGAAAGCGCTGCTGGCGCTGGCAGTCGCCGTGGCGCTGACGGTCGGCGTCAACTACGCCAACGACTACTCCGACGGCATCCGGGGCACCGACGACGTCCGGACCGGCCCGGCACGGCTGGTGGGCTCGAAACTGGCGACGCCGCGGGCGGTGCTGACCGCCGCGGTGGCCTCGCTCGCGGTGGGCGCGGCGGCCGGTCTGGCGCTGGCCCTGCTGTCCGCGCCGTGGCTGATCGCGGTCGGTGTCGTGTGCATCGCGGGCGCCTGGCTCTACACCGGCGGCTCGCGGCCCTACGGGTACGCGGGTTTCGGCGAGGTCGCCGTGTTCGTGTTCTTCGGGCTGGTCGCGGTGCTGGGCACGCAGTACACCCAGGCACTGCAGGTGGACTGGGTAGGCCTGGAGCTGGCGGTGGCCACCGGCGCGCTGTCGTCGTCGGTGCTGGTGGCCAACAATCTGCGGGACATCCCGACCGACGCGCAGGCCAACAAGATCACCCTCGCGGTGCGCCTCGGCGACACCTACACCCGGGTGTTCTACCAGGGGCTGCTGGCGACCGCCGGGGTGCTGACCCTGGCGTTGATGTGGGCGACGCCATGGTGCGCGGCGGGCCTGATCGCCACGCCGTTGGCGCTGCGCGCTGCCGCGCCGGTGCGATCCGGGCGCGGCGGCCCCGAGCTGATCCCGGTGCTGCGGGACACCGGGCTGACGATGCTGGTCTGGGCGGTCGCGGTGGCCGCGGCCCTGGCGCTGGCCCCCCGTTATTGATGCGTTGAGTGTGCGCTGAGGGCTTCGAGTGTGCGGTGACGGCGCCGTCATTACACACCCGATAACGGGATTCCTTACGAAGACGTCGTCGGATTCCGGCAACACACGTTAGCGTCGGTGTGACAGCCCTTACACCGCTAGACCGAGCGAGGAGCGCAATGCAGCAGATCGCCGCGACCAGTGGGCCCAGGAACATCGGACTGCTCAGCGTCGGCGCGTACCGCCCCGAACGCGTGGTCACGAACGAGGAGCTGTGTCGCAACATCGACTCGTCCGATGAGTGGATCTACTCGCGCACCGGCATCAAGACCCGCCGCTTCGCCGCCGCCGACGAATCCGTCGCGTCCATGTCGATCGAGGCCAGCCGGGAAGCGATCGCCAGGGCCTCGCTGGAAGCGACCGACATCGACGGCGTCATCGTCGCCACCAGCACGCAGTTCTTGCAGACCCCGGCCAGCGCACCGGCGGTCGCTTCGGCGTTGGGCGCAACCGGTGTGCCCGCATTCGACGTCTCGGCCGGATGCGCCGGCTTCGGCTACGCGGTCGGCGTCGCGGCCGACATGATCCGCGGCGGCAGCGTGGCCAAGATGCTGGTCATCGGTTCGGAGAAACTGTCCCCCACCGTGGACATGCTCGACCGCAGCAACTGCTTCATCTTCGCCGACGGCGCCGCCGCGGTCGTGGTGGGCGAGACGCCCGAGCAAGGTATCGGGCCGACCGTGTGGGGCAGCGACGGCGAACAGGCCATGGCCATCCGTCAGGACATCGACTGGATCGCCTACACCGAGAACCCGACTGGCCCGCGCCCGTTTCTCCGGCTGGAAGGCAGCGCTGTATTCCGTTGGGCCGCATTCGAAATGGGCAAGGTCGGGCGGCAGGCGATGGACGCCGCGGGCGTGCGATCCGACCAGATCGACGTGTTCATCCCGCATCAGGCCAACGCCCGGATCAACGAGGTGCTGGCCAAGAATCTGGACCTTCGCTCGGACGCGATCGTCGCCAATGACATTGAGCACACCGGGAACACGTCCGCGGCGTCCATTCCGCTGGCGATGGCCGAGCTGCTCGCGACCGGGGCGTCCCAGCCCGGCGATCTGGCCCTGCTGATCGGTTACGGCGCCGGCCTGAGTTACGCCGCGCAGGTCGTGCGGATGCCCAACTACTGAGCTCAGGTCTCGGAAGGCTCGTCGTCGACGGCCTCACCGCGCAGCCGGGCTTGCAGGTGTTCGCGTTCGGCGCGGCGGCGTTCGCCGGAAACCGCGAGCGAGGCCGTGGCACGCCGGCGCAGCGAGCCGAACACCCAGATGCCCAACGGCATCGCGATGATCAACGCGAACAGCGCCGCGACGACGATCGGGATCTGGGTGACGCCGAGCAGCCGCGCGACGAGATAGATCACCGCGGTGAGCACCACCGCGAGCAGCAGTCGTGCCGCCGCGTAGAGCAAAACGTCGACCACCACGCGGTCTCGAGTGCGCTGCTGCGCACCGTCCGGCGGATGGTTCCCAGTGCTGTTGTCGCTCGGCCTTTCTGACACAGCTCGAGCCTACGGCGCGAGTATATTCGCTCACAGGAGGTGTGCAGTGCTCTACCTGGTGGTCGTCCTGGTCTTGGGGACGCTGATCTACGTTGGCTGGCGCGCGGCGCGATCGCAGGCGCACCGGCCGAAGACGCGCGTCATCGGGCCCGACGACGATCCAGACTTCATGCGGCGGTTGGGAAGCGGGGACGATAGCCCCCGCTGACCCCTCCGTCAGGCTCGACTAGCCCAGGCCGAGGTTTGGCTGGTCTCCCGGAAACCCTTCGGCGACAACGGCAGCCAGGCTGGTGAGTGCTTCGCGGGTCTCCCGCCGCAGCTGATCCAGGTGAATCTCGGCGCCCTCGTCGAGGTGAGCGTCGTAGGGCACCAACCGCACCGCGCGGCAGCGCCGGGAGAAGTGGTCGACCACCTTGTTCATGTCGACCTTGCCGGTCCGCGGGCGCACCGCGTTGATGACCGCGATCGAATTGCGCACCAGCGCTTCGTGGCCGTGCGCGTCCAGCCAGTCCAGCGTCGCCGAGGCGCTGCGCGCACCGTCGATGGAACCAGAACTCACCACGATCAGAACGTTCGCGTTCTCCAGCACAGACGACATCGCCGAGTGCAGCAGGCCCGGCCCGCAGTCGGTGATCACCAGGCCGTAGTAGCGCTCGAGGATGCCCAGGGTGCGGGTGTAGTCGTCGGCGTCGAATTCCTCCGACACCGCCGGGTCACTGTCCGACGCCAGCACTTCCAGCCCGCTCGGGCCCCTCGAGGTGTAGCGGCGGACATCGCTGTAGCGCTCGACGGCTCCGGCGTCGTGCAGAAGCTGACGCACCGTGCCCGCGGTCTCCAGCGGAACCTTTTGACTCAGGGTGCCGCGGTCGGGGTTGGCGTCCACGGCCACCACCCGGTCGCCGCGGATCTCGGCGAAGGTGGCACCCAGGGTGGCGGCGATCGTGGTTTTGCCGACGCCGCCCTTCAGGGAGATCACCGCGATCCGGTAGGAGCCGCGCAGCGGCCGGTTGACCGACGCCACCAGGTTGTTCTGCCGGGCAGCCCGAGGGCTCTCGCCCAGGTTGATCGTCCGGCCGGACAGCACGTACAGCAGCCGGCGCCAGCCCTCGGAGGGCGGCGGCTTGATCGGGCGCAGCAGCATGCCGGTGGACAGCTCCGGATACGGGGTGTGCGGCAGGTGCTCGCGGCGGTACGGGGCCGGGGCTTGCGCGGGCGCGTCGGCCTGGCCGTTGTAGTAGGCGCCGTATGCGGTCGGGTCGACGCGCGGGATGCCGGTCACCGGCGTGGAATCCCAGGGCGGCATCGCGCCCGGGGGCGGCGCCGGTGCTTCGCGCCGCTCGGTTGCCGGCGGCCGACCCTGGGCGCGGAAGCCCGCGAAGGCCCTGGTCGGTGCCTCGGTGTTGGGATCGACAGACGTCTCGCCGGCCGACTGCTGCTCCTGCGGATTCAAATCAGCCGTCGGATGTTCGGGCGCCCCCACGCCACTCGATGACTGCTCAGCCACGTGCATTTCCCCCTTGTTGCGGTGTCGCTTCCTAACTGTCAGCCCACGCCGGCATACGAATGCAGGCCCACGGTGACCAGGTTAACGAAGAACAAATTGAAGACCATGGCCACGAAACCGACCACGTTGACCCAGGCGGCCTTTCGGTCTCGCCAACCCGCGGTCGACCTGGCATGCAGGTACGCCGCGTATACCACCCAGGCGATGAACGAAACCGTCTCCTTGGGATCCCAGCCCCAATATCTGCCCCAGGCCTCCTCAGCCCAGATGGCTCCGAAGATGACCCCGAAACCGAAGACCGGGAACGCGAAGATCGTGGTGCGGTAGGCGATGCGGTCCAGGGTCTGCGCGTCGGGCAGCCGATGCACCACACGTTGCAGCACGCCCTCAGCGCGCTGGTCGGCGGCGGGGTCGCCGAACCGCGAGGTGCGCAGCAAGAACAGGATGCTGGCGATGCCGGCGACCAGAAACACCCCGGAGCCCAGGCTGACCACCGACACGTGGATGGGCAGCCAGTAGGACTGCAGCGCCGGCATCACGGGAGCGGCGTTGGTGTAAAGCCAGCGCCCGGACACCGTGAGCAGGATCAGCACCGGCAGCAGCAGGAAGACCCACAGCGGGCGGAACTGCGGGCGGCGCAGCACGATTGCGCCGGCGATCAGCCCGCACAGGCAGGTGAGGTTGATGAACTCGTACATGTTGCCCCACGGCACCCGCATGGTGGCCAGGCCGCGCAGCACCAGGCAGGCCAGCAGCAGGCCGATGCCGAGGTAGACGACCGCCAGCCCGGCCCGCCCGGCGCGTTCGTCGACCGGCCGCCGGTCGGCGTCCTCGACGATGCCGGGGGTGGCGCTATCGGCGCGCACGCCGGCCAGTACCCGCTCGCGGTTGTCGGATCGCCTGCTGCCGGCGTAAGCGAGCTCGAAGGCCAGCAGCAGCATTGCGACGACCAGGGCCACCACCGCCGAGGTGAACGCCCAGTCGGAGTAGCGCGCCAAGCCGATATTGACGTGTGTGGTGTTCACGTGACGTCCACCTCAGAACTCCTTCTGGACGCTGGGTATTGGGCCTGGCCCGGGGCGGCGGATTCGTCGAGCCCGCTCAACAAGCGCTCGGTGAGCCTTTCGAACTCGTCGCCCCAACCGGAGTTGTCGGTGCGGGCCAAGCCGCCCAGCTCGACGTTCACCGTACCGGGGGCCGATTCCGCCGGCATCAGACGAACCCATACCCGGCGGCGGCGCACCAGCAGCGAGACCAGCAGCCCGGCCATCATCGTGATCGCGAAGACCAGCACCCACGCCTGGCCGGGGTCGTGGGAAACCTGCAGGTTGACGAACGGCACGGCCCCGTCGAACCGGATCGTGGTGCCCGCGCCGGGACCCTGGTCGATGCGCACCTCCTGGCCGGCGCGCAGGTTGACCCGCTTCTCCTTGGTCAGCCGGCCCTGCTCGATCAGCCGCGGGTCCAGGGTGAACAACGACTGCGGGCGCCCGGTGTCCAGGCCGGTGTCGCCGCGGTAGATGTCGACGGCCACCGCCGGGGCGTCCAGCGCCGGGAACCGCGACGACAGCAGCGCGCCGTCGAGTTGCGCGGTCGGCGCCAGCAGGCCCTGGATCGCGATCTGGTGCTGGCGGCGCTCGGCGGCGTTCGGGTAGCTGCCGGCCGGCGGGTCGATGCGCGCCACCCCCGACGAGAGCAGGGTCTGCGGATTGTCGGGGCGCCACTGCACCGTCGACGTCCGCTGCTGCCCGTCGGGAAAGGTCACCGTGAAGGTGGGCGCGTAACCGTGGCCCTGCAGGTACACCCTGTCGCCGCCGACCCGCAGCGGGTGGTTGACCTCCAGCCGGTAGGGCCGCCAGCTGTTGGCCGCCAGGTCGCGACCGTCCTGGTAGTCGATATCGGCGGCGAACGACGTGGCCTGCCCGGACGGCAGGTAGTGTGCCTGAAAGTCGTTGACCCGTACACAGATTGGGTGCAGCGAGGTGCCGTCGACGGTGTTGCCGGCGCGGAACGAGTCGAACGCGGCCGGTGAGGCCGAGCAGAAGCCGGGGCCGCCGTCGGCGATGACGATGACGTTGCCTTCGTAGCCGAACAGCTTGCCGACGGCCACCGCGACCAGCAGGCCCAGCAGCGAGAAGTGGAAGACGATGTTGCCGAATTCGCGGAGGTAGCCCTTTTCGGCCGAGACCTCGACGGCGTGGTCCTCGTGGCGGATCGCGGTGCGCCAGCCGTTCAAGCGCCCGGCGATGTTGTTCGCCACGGCGTTCAGGTCCGCCTCGTCGGCCAGGGTGAGTTGCGAGCCGGCGTGCTTGGGCAGCCGGGCCAGGTTGCGGGGGGCGGCGACGGGCGTGGCGCGCAGGCTGCGGGCGTGCTCGATCATCCGCGGGGTCAGGCAGCCGACCAGGGAGACAAACAGCAGCACGTAGATCGCGGTGAACCAGAAGCTGGAGAACACCTCGAAGGCCTGCAACCGATCCAGCCACGGGCCGATGGTCGGGTGGGCGGCCAGATACTCGTCGACCTTGCCCGCGTTCAGGCTGCGCTGCGGCAGCAGCGCGCCGGGGATCGCGCCGAGCGCCAGCAGGCACAGCAGCACCAGCGCGGTGCCCATCGAGGTCAGCGCGCGCCAGGTGTTGCGCATCCAAGCGAAAGCGTGCCTCAAATCGGCAACCTCACGTCGCTGACGAACGCGTCGCGCAGCCAGGAGATGAAGTCGTTCCACACGCCGGTGACCAGCAGCACCCCGACCGCGATCAGCAGCGCGCCGCCGAAGACCTGGATGGCCCGGCTGTGCCGGCGCAGCCAGCCCAGGCCGGCGACCGCGCGCGCCGAGCCAAAAGCCAACAGCACGAACGGGATTCCCAATCCCAGGCAGTAGGCGATCACCAGCAGGATGCCGCGGGGAACATTCGCGCCTTCGGTGGCCGAGGCCACGGTGATCACGCCGGTCAGCGTCGGGCCCAAACACGGCGTCCACCCCAGCGCGAACACCGCACCCAGCACCGGCGCCCCGGCGACCGTCGTCAGCTGTTGCGGGCTGAACCCGACCTGGCGCTGCAGCGCGGGAATGAGCCCGACGAACACCAGGCCCATCACGATGGTCAGCACGCCGCCGGCGCGCTGCAGCGCCAGCTGGTTGGTGATCAGCGTCGTCGTCATCCCGAGCACGGCGACGGTGCCGAGGACGAACACCGTGGTGAATCCGGCGACGAACAGGGCCGCAGATCCGGCGACGCGCCACCGGGCCGCGGGCGGGGCTTTGACCACACCGGAGCCCGGCTGGTCGTCCACTCCGACCACCGCGGCCAGATAAGACAGGTAGCCGGGCACCAGCGGCACCACGCAGGGCGAGGCGAACGACACCAGCCCCGCGAGCACGCAGGCACCCAGCGCCACCAGCAAGGGCCCGGCGGCGGCGGTCTGTGCGAAACCGTTCATCGCGACGAACCCTGCTGCCCCGGCGCCTGCACGCCCGGCGGCGCTTCCCGGGTCAGCTGCTGCACCACCGGACGCAGGTCGGACGCCAGCAACTCCCGCAGGAACACCGCTGCGACCCGGTGCTGGCGATCCAGCACCAGCGTCGACGGGATGACGGTGGTCGGATACTTGCCGCCGAACGCGATCAGGGTGCGCATCGCCGGGTCGTAGATCGACGGGTAGGTGACGGCCCGGTCGTTGACGAAGTCCAGGGCCGCCTGGCGATTGTTGTCGCGCACGTCGATGCCGAGGAATGATGCCCCCGATTCGCGGGTGGCGTCATACACCTGCTGCAGCTGGGTGACTTCGGCGCGGCACGGCCCGCACCACTGGCCCCAGACGTTGATGACGACGACGTTGCCGGAGAAGATCGAGTCGTCCAGCGACAGCGTGTGCGACGGGTCGGCCAGGTCCGGCCCGGACAGCGGGCCGGGGCGGCCGCGACTCGACGGCGGGTCGTAGAAGATGTCGGTTTTGCCTCCGGGAGAGACGAATTCGAAGGTGCCGCCCTGCGCGACGGCGTCATGACCAGCCGAGCAGCCGGTCAGCAATCCGGAGATTGCCAACACAGCCACGGCGATCATCGACCGAAGCACGGTCAAGTGCCTCGCGCCGGTTGGGAGTACTCGACGTCGACCAGCCGGTCGCCGTCGTAGACCAGGGTGGTCAGCGAGGCGAGGTCGCATTCGCGCCGCCGCGGGTCGTGCCACAGCCGCTGGCCGGTCAGGTGCAGCCGCAACGTCCACACCGGCAGCTGATGGCTGACGCACACCACCTCGTGGCCCGCGCCGCGGGCACGCGCCTTGTCCACCGCGGTCGACATGCGCTGCGCGATCTCGCGATAGGGCTCACCCCAGGACGGCGCGAACGGATTACGCAGCTGCCACCACACCCGCGGGTCGCGCCAGGCGCCGTCACCGGGACTGACCCGCCGGCCCTCGAAGAAGTTCGCCGACTCGATCAGATCGGGATCGGTGTCGATGGGCAGGTTGAGCCCGGACGCGATCGGGGTCGCGGTCTCCTGCGCCCGCTGCAGCGGCGAGGCGATGACCGCGACGATGTCGCGGCCGGCCAGCGCGTCGGCGACGGCCGCCGCCTGCGCTTTCCCCCGGTCGGACAAGTGAAATCCGGGCAGCCGCCCGTACAGGATGCCGTCGGGGTTGTGCACCTCGCCGTGGCGCATCACATGCACCCGGGTTTGTTCGGCCATCAAGCTTCTCCCTCGTGGGTCGCGCTCGCGGCAGCGCGCGCGGCACCGGGCAGCGCGGCCGCGATTCGCTCGAACGCGGTGTCGTCGAGTGCCGCCGAAACGAACCACGCCTCGAACGCGCTGCACGGCGGATAGACCCCCGCGTCCAGCAGGGCGTGGAAGAACGACGGGTAGCGCCACGTCTGGCTATTGCGAGCCGACGCGAAGTCGGTGACCGGCGTGTCGGTGAAGAACACCCCGAGCATATTGCCGGCTCGCGGAATCTGATGCGGCACACCAGCATTGGTGAGCGCTTCGGAGAACAACCCGGCCAGGCGGTCGGCGTTGGCGTCCAGCGCGGCGTAGACGGCATCGTCCGCGGCGCGCAGGGTGGCCAGCCCGGCGGCCATCGCCACCGGGTTACCCGACAAGGTGCCGGCCTGATACACCGGCCCCAGCGGCGCCAGACGCTCCATCACCTCGACCCGTCCGCCGAATGCGGCGGCGGGCAGCCCACCGCTCATCACCTTCCCGAACGTGAACAGGTCCGCGGCGACGGGATCGATTCCGTACCAACCGCTTCGGCTGACCCGGAAGCCGGTCATCACCTCGTCGACGATCAGCAGCGCGCCGTGCTCTGCGGTGATCGCCCGCAGCGCCGCGTTGTAGCCCGCACCCGGCGGGACGACACCCATGTTGCCGGGGCTGGCCTCGGTGATCACCGCGGCGATCTGGTCACCGAACTGCGCGAACGTTTCGCGCACTGCGTCAATATCGTTGTAGGGCAACACAATTGTGTCGGCCGCGGCGGCACCGGTGACGCCGGGCGAGGACGGCAGTCCCAGCGTCGCCACCCCGGATCCGGCGTCGGCGAGCAATGCGTCGGCGTGGCCGTGATAGCAGCCGGAGAACTTGAGGATCTTGGCCCTGCCGGTGAAGCCGCGGGCCAGCCGCACCGCGCTCATCGTGGCCTCGGTGCCGGAGTTCACCAGCCGCAGCCGTTCGACCGGCGCGACCCGGCCGATGATCTCGGCGGCCAGCTCGGACTCCGCAGGGGTGGGCGCCCCGAACGACAGACCGTTCGCCGCGGCCTTGGCGACCGCGTCGACCACGGCCGGGTTCGCGTGGCCCAGGATCATCGGGCCCCAGGAACAGACCAGGTCGACGTAGCGATTGCCGTCGGCGTCGGTGAGCCGGCAGCCGTGCGCCTCGGTGATGAAGCGCGGCGTGCCGCCCACCGCGGTGAACGCCCGCACCGGCGAGTTCACCCCGCCGGGGATGACCTTGCAGGCGTCGTCGAACAACCGCGCCGAGGTGCGCACCGACGCGGTCGTCTGATCAGTGCTGCCCATGCCGACCAGTGTCCCAGCCTTCGCCGATCGCTCAACTACAGGGTGTAGCAGTCAGGCGTCCTGTTGGTCGGATTCCTGCGCGGCCATCAGGTCCCGGCGGGCCGCCGCGCGTTCTCGTTCTCCCGCACGACGGTGCGCCGCGACATCGCCGAGACCCTCCCGAACAGCGAGCTCCTCGATCTCCGCGGCGCGTTCGTGGGCCGCGCCGGCCTCGTAGTGGCGCAGCAGCTCCCGGTCGCGGGCCTGCTGGTCGCGCACCCGGGCGTGCGCGGCACGCTCGGCCGCGCGTTCAGCGTCTTCGGGCGTGACGGCCTTGCGTTCCGCGAGCTCCGCGGCGCGCTGCAGCAGCTCGCGAGCGCGTTGGGCGGCTTCATCGCCGGGTGAGGCGGCCATGCAATGAACCTACGCCGTTTGCGCCGGATTAAGCGGCGACGCCTTGAAGTCGCCCGCCGAGGAAGAGTTGGATGGTGTCATGCAACTTCCCCAAGGCCTGGCCCGGTTCAACCGGCACGTCACCAACCCCATCCAGAAGATGTGGGCCGGGTGGGCCCCGTCCTTCGCCATCATCGAGCACACCGGGCGAAAATCCGGCAAGGAGTTCCGCACGCCGGTGAGCGCGTTCAACGCGACCGTCGACGGCAAACCCGGCATCGCGGTGCTGCTGACCTACGGCCCGGACCGCGACTGGCTGAAGAACCTCAAGGCGGCCGGCGGTGGGAAGATGCGGCGCCACGGCAAGACGTTCGGCATCACCGACCCCCAGATCGTCAGCCGCGACGAGGCCGCCGAGCATGTCAGCGACGGGGTGCAGAAGGTGTTCGGGCGGCTGCCGTTCGAGCAGGCGGTGCTGTTCACCAAGACGTCCTAGGCGGCGCGGCGAACCCTCGCGCGCATCACCGCATACAGCCCCAGCACGAACGCCCAGGACAACAGCGACAACCAGAACTGGCTGCGTGCCGAATGGTCGAACGCCATCTGCACCAGCACGGCGGTGATTGCGGCCAGCGTGAGGATCGACAGCACCGGGAAGAACCACATCTTCAATCGCAGCTTCTCCGGGGGAGTCCGCCGACGCAGGATGATCTGTGACAGGGCGATCAGCCAGTAGACGAACAAGATGATCGCGCCCGAGGAATTGAGCAGGAAAAGGAACACCGTGCGCGGCGCCAGCCAGGACATCAGCACGCACAGGAACCCGATCGCCGACGAGAACAAGATGGCGAAGTGCGGCACCCCGCGTCCGCTGAGTTTGACCAGCCGCATCGGCGCCTCGTTGCGCGCGGCGAGCACGAACAACATGCGCGACGCGGTGTAGAGGCCGGAGTTCAAACACGACAGCACCGCCGTGAGCACCACGGCGTTCATCACCTGATCCGCACCGGCCAGGCCCATCTGCTTGAACGCCGCGACATACGGCGAAGCACCGAGCTCGACCGAGTGCCACGGCAGGATGACGACGAGCAGAAAGACCGAGCCGACGAAGAAGATCGCGATGCGCACGACCACCGAGCGGGTCGCCCGTTGCACGCCGAGCGCCGGGTCGCGGCTTTCGGCCGCGGCGATCGTGACGATCTCGGCGCCGACCATCGAGAAGATCACCACGACGATCGCGGCGAAGACCGCGCCGATGCCCTTGGGGAAGAATCCGCCGTGAGCGGTCAGGTTGGCGAACCCGCCGTGATGCCCTGGCCATAGGCCGAGCACGAACGCCGCACCGATGCCGAGGAATGCGATGATGGTCGCGACTTTGATTCCGGCGAACCAGAATTCGAACTCGCCGAACGATGTCACCGAGAACAGATTGGTCGCGGTCATCAACACCATCAGGCACAGCGACAGCAACCACAGTGGCGCGTGGAACCAATAGTTGAGGACTTTGCCGCCGGCGACCGCCTCGAACCCGACGACGATCACCCAGAAGTACCAATACAGCCAGCCCACCGAAAACCCGGCCCAGCCGCCCAACGCCTTGGCCGCATAATCGGCGAACGATCCGGTCGACGGGGTGGCGGCGGCCATCTCGCCCAGCATCCGCATCACCAGGACGACCAGCACCCCGCACAGCGCATACGTCAGGAACGCGGCGGGACCGGTGTCCCGGATCACCACGCCCGACCCGACGAACAACCCGGCGCCGATC
The DNA here is from genome assembly GCF_059812735.1 of Mycobacterium sp. NGS40. Lineage (NCBI taxonomy): Bacteria > Bacillati > Actinomycetota > Actinomycetes > Mycobacteriales > Mycobacteriaceae > Mycobacterium > Mycobacterium sp. NGS40. The sequence continues at coordinate 355,611 of NZ_JCALDG010000001.1, read as the reverse complement.
ACCCCGCCGAGCGCGATCATGCTCAGCTGCCGCTGCGAAAGCCCTTGGCGCAGCTCCGCAGTGCTACTCACGTCTTGCATGTCTCGGGCCTCCCGGCGCGCCCCAGCTAGTCATGGAAATTAACCACAGCACATGGTGGCTGATGCATCAACCAGAAGCGCCCGACGACTGGCGCTCAGGTTATGCAGCCAGTCGCCACGCCGCTGGTTTGCGAGCGGCGCCCGGTCACCTCTAGCCGGACCCGCGATGTATTAGCCCGAACTACCTGGATTCGACGTGGGTTTTAAAAATATCGCGTGAAATGCTGGGAGAGAATGCAATTGAAACCCTCAGGCCCGCGGAATTCCAACAGCAGAAGCGTTTTCACGCATGAATCCCGTGGTCTATAGCGGAGCTTAAGCACGCTGTCGCCGCGCGTTTACGTAAGCGGCGTTAGATCCTCTGCGCATGCATGAAGCTCCGTAAGAAACACGCTTATGGCCGAAAAGAGGCTCATGCCATGGATTTCGCGCTGCAGCCACCGGAGGTCAACTCCGGACTCATGTATACCGGCCCCGGGGCGGGACCGATGCTGGCGGCGGCAGCGGGCTGGGATGCGGTGAGCGCTCAGCTGGAGGTGGCCGCGAGTGACTGCACCGCGCAGGTCGCGGAGCTGACCAGCCGCTGGCTGGGTCCTTCGTCGTTGGTGATGGCGGGCGCGGCCGCACACCAAGTGGGGTGGCTGCAGGCCACCGCCGCTCAAGCCGCGAAAACCGCCGCACAGGCGTACGCCGCCGCGGCTGCGTACGAGGCGGCGTACGCGATGACGGTGCCTCCGCCGGTCATCGCGGCCAACCGTGCCCAGCTGATGGTGTTGGTGGCAACCAACTTCCTGGGACAGAACACGCCGGCGATTGCGGCCACCGAAGCCCAGTACATGGAGATGTGGGTCCAAGACGCCACCGCGATGTACGCCTACGCCGCCGACTCCGAGACCGCCAGCGCACTGCAACCCTTTGACCAACCACAACAGACCACCCGGCCGGACGGGCAGCTGGACCAGACTCGCGCCGTGGCCCAAGCCTCCGGCAACACCACCAGCGCCCGCACCCAATCCCTGGTACAGCTCAGCTCGAATACCGCCACGCAGCAACTCAACTCGAGCGGCTTCACGAACCAGCTCGTCTCTAGCGCCGCCGCCGACGCCGACCCCGCCATCGGTCCCGGCTCCTACACCGTGACAACCACTCTCGATGAAACAAGCGTGGCGTTCGTCGGGGCTCAAGGCGACTCCACTGTCACGGTCACCCTCCAAGGCGGCAACGGCGTCATCCTGCTGGGGGACGGCTTCGTAATCCCTTTAGAGCAGGGCGCCGCAACCGTAGTCCAGCCAAACGCCCCAGTGATGCTCAGCGCCGGCAGCTCCGCCCTCGTCGAGGTCGGGGGCGGCACGGCCAACATCAGCGGTGAGGGATTCGCGATCACCTCCCTGAGCCCGGTCGCGACGCCCATCGCCCCCAGCACGGCCCCAATGGCGCCGGCGACCGCGGTCGCGAGCGGCTCACCGGGGTTGGCGGGAACCTCGGGAATCCAGCCCCAGCTCAACGCCAGCGCGCTGTTGGGCGAGACGGTCTGCACGCCGGCCCGCGCCGGCCTGCTGGGCCAGGCCGACGCCGGTGTCCCGACGCCGTTGCAAGCGCCCGCCCTTGAAGCTGTTTAGTCCAGGCGGGTGGCCACCACCGACCACGCCGGAAGGTGCACCCGGTGGTCTTCCAGGAGCGGATCGATCACGCCCAGTCGATGCACCAGCGGTCGCATCTTCTCCAGAATCTCGCCCTGCTGGTCGGACGCAAAGGTTTTCATCGCGTCGAACGTCTCCTTGAGGAAGCGGGCCTGATAGGTCGTTGCACCCAGGTAGTCGATATGCCACCCGCTACCACCGAGCACCCGCTCGAAATTGTCGGCCGGTATACCCGTCCACTGCAGGCCGTTGACGTTGTGGGGGCTGAATTCAAACATGTACAGACGTGCCCCGGGCTTGGTGGCCCGGTGCAGCGCTTGTGCGTACCGGGTCTGGACGTCCTCGTCATTCAAAAACACGTGATAAAACGCGCTGTCCACCACGGTGTCGAATCGGCCGTCGAAACCTTCCAGCCTGGTGGCGTCGGCCACCTGGAAATCGACTTGGACCCCGGCCTGTTCGGCGTTTCGTTTGGCGCGCTCGATAGCCGACGGCGACTCGTCGATTCCGGTTGCTGAATACCCTTGCGCCGCAAAATGAATGGCGTGGTAGCCGGGACCCGTACCGGGATCGAGCACCTGGCCGCGGATCCCGCCGTAAGCCACCAGTTGCTCAACGGCGGGCTGCGGGCCGCCGATGTCCCAGGGGATCCGCCGGTCGGTGTGCTCCGCCTGGTCATACAACGACTCGAAACCGGCGACGTTAGCGTCAGTCACTTGCCTTCTCGCTTCCTCGGCGGCTGCCGACGGGGAACGACAACTCCAGTAGTGCAGCCTACTGAGGAAAGTGACTGTGCAGGGGGCTTAGAGGTAGAGATCTTGGTCGCGGATCAACGCCGTGGCGATCACGCTAATCACCGCCGTGGCAACCAGATACCCGCACGCCAGCCACGGCGTGCCTCCGGTCGCGGCGATCAGCGCGGTCAGGATCATCGGCGTCACCCCGGAGGCATAGATGCCCGAGAACTGGTAGACGAACGACAGGCCCGTGTAGCGGGTCTGAGTCGGGTACAGCGACGAGAACAGCGTGCCCTGCGCGCCGTAGAACAGCGCGTGCACGACACCGAACACGATGACCATCGCCAGCCCGAACAACACCAGATTCCTGGTGCCGAACAGAGCGAATACCGGGAAGGTCAGCAGGCCGTAGCACACCACGCCCACCAGGTAGACCCGCCGGGCGCCGTACCGGTCGGTCAGTGCGCCCGACACGGGCAACAGCACCGCCATCACCAGGGCGGCGATGGTCACCACGACCAGGACGGGCACCTTGTGGAAGCCCAGCGACCCGGTGGCATAGCTGATCGCGAACACCCCCCAGGTGTTGAACGCCGAACCCTCGGCCCACCGAGAAAGCAGTCCCAGCAAGGTGTTTCGCCTGGAGCGGCCGCCGCGGAAAATCTCACGGATCGGCACGGTGGACGCCGCCTCGAGGTCGCGCAGCTCCTGGAACGCCGGTGTCTCGTCGACGCGCCACCGCACCAGGACGCCGACCACGACCAGCACCAGGCTCAGCAGGAAGGCGATCCGCCAGCCGTAGGCGAGGAACTCCGCCGAACCCAACTCGACCTGCAGGAGCGCGAATATGCCGGTCCCCAGCGCCAGGCCCAGGGCCAGGCCGATCTGGGGGATCGCCCCGTACCGGCCGCGCTGGTCGCCGGGGCTGTGTTCGACGGCCAGCAGCACCGCACCGCCCCACTCACCGCCGAGTGCGAAACCCTGCAGCACGCGCAGCACCAGCAGCAGGATCGGCGCCCACACCCCGATCGCGGCGGCGCTCGGCAGCGCGCCGATCAGCGCCGTCGCACCTCCCATGATCAGCATCGTCAGCGCCAGGCTGCGTTTGCGCCCGATCCGGTCACCGATGTGGCCGAACACCAGGCCACCGACGGGCCGCATCACAAACCCGACAGCGAACGTCGCGAACGCCAGCAGCGTGCCCACCAGCGAGCTGGCGTTGGGAAAGAACAGCTTGCTGAACACCAGCCCGGCGGCGGTGGCGTAGAGGAAGAAGTCGTACCACTCCACCGTGGTGCCGAGCAGGCTCGCCGCGACGACGGTGCGCAGGCGCCGGCGCCGGTCGGCGTCGGATTCGTCGAGGTTGTCCGCCGGTGCGGGGGCGGGCAGCGTCGTCGCCACGGCTATTGCGCCGACGCCGCGGCGAACGGTGTCGACGAGGCCGGCTGCCGGGGCCTGCGATTGGGGTGCTTCCATACGCCCCGGCGCTCCAGCAGCGGCAGCACGCCCTCGCCGAACCAGTACGCCTCTTCCAGGTGCGGGTATCCGGACAGGATGAAGTGGTCGATGCCGAGGTCCGCGTATTCGATCAGTCGCTGCGCGACCTCTTCGTGCGACCCGACCAGCGCGGTGCCCGCACCACCACGCACCAGGCCGACGCCGGCCCACAGGTTGGGGGCGATCAGCAACTCACTGCTCTTGCCGCCGTGCAACTTCAGCATCCGCTGCTGTCCCTCGGATTCGCTGCGGGCCAGACTCGCCTGCACGCGTTCGACGTCCGCCGGGTCGATCGCCTCGAGCAGCCGATCGGCTTCGGCCCAGGCTTCCTCGGCGCTCGGGCGGCTGATCACGTGGATCCGCAACCCGAATTTCAGGGTCCGCCCGACATCGGCGGCCAGCCCGCGCACCCAATCCAATTTCTCGCCGACGGCCGCCAGCGGTTCCCCCCAGGTGAGGTAGACGTCGGAGTACTTCGCCGCGACCGGCCCGGCCGACCCGGACGAGCCGCCGAAGAACACCTCGGGAATCGGGTCGGGCGGATTGTTCAGTTGTGCGCCCTCGATGTGAACGTGCTCACCGGCGAACGTCACCGGTTCCTTCGAGGTCCACAATTGCCGCACCACGTCGAGAAATTCGGCGGTGCGGGCGTAGCGCGCCTGCTTGTCCAGGAAATCCCCGTAGGCCCGCTGCTCGTGGGGTTCGCCACCGGTGACGACATTGAGCAGCAGCCGTCCGTCCGAGTGGCGCTGGAAGGTGCCGGCCATCTGTGCGGCCAGGGTGGGGCTCAGCAGGCCCGGGCGAAAGGCGACCAGGAACTTCAGCGTCTCGGTGCGCTCGATCAGCGTCGCCGTCGTCAACCAGGCGTCCTCACACCACAATCCGGTCGGTGTGAGCACCGCCTCGAAACCGTTGTCCTCGGCGGCGGCGCAAATCTGGTGCAGATATCGCAGCGTCGCAGGCCGGTCGCCGTGCATCGAAGTACCGTGCCCACCGGCAACGAGATTGCGCGAATCCCCGTACGTCGGCAAGAACCAGTGAAATGCCAGAGTCATCGAATCCTTTTCCGTTCCTGATCAGCATTCGTTTCGAAACCATGCACGAAAGCTCCAGCGTCGCGAAGCGCGGTGCGCCGCGCGAGGGTTGAAACCTCGCAGATTCCATCCGCCGGACTGTGCTGCGCCGCACGTCACTGCTCGATGACTGCCGCATCACAAAGCCCTTCCAAACTCCGCGACGGGGTCGGAATGACGCGGTGCGCGCGGCATTATGACGCTCGTGCCTGAACCGAACCGCCGCGCGGTGCTGCGATTGGGCGCCAATGCCACCGTTGCGGCCGCGGGCGCGTGGGCGTTGAGCGCCTGGCTGGATCCGCTGCAGCCACGAGCGGCGCCATTGCCCTCCCCGTTCGAACCGTCGACCGCGAGCAGCAACCTGCCCAACAAACTGACGGGCTCGTTCATCTCCAAGGCGCGCGGCGGGGTCAAGACCAACTGGGTGATCGCGCTGCCGCCCGGGCAGATGTCGCAAAGCGGGCCGCTGCGGCCGGTAATCGCGTTGCACGGCAAGGACGGCGACGCGAACATGATGCTGGACTGCGGTGTCGAGGACGCGCTGGCCCGGCTGGTCAAGGAGGGCAAGCCGCCGTTCGCGGTGGTCGGTGTCGACGGCGGCAGCGACTCCTACTGGCACAAGCGGGCCGACGGTACCGACTCCGGCGCGATGGTCCTCGACGAGCTGTTGCCGATGCTGGGCTCGATGGGCATGGATACGTCTCGGGTGGGCTTCATGGGCTGGTCCATGGGTGGATACGGGGCACTGCGTCTGGGCGCCAAGCTGGGGCCGTCGCGGACCGCGGGGATCTGCGCAATCAGCCCGGCGCTGTACCCGTCCTACGCCGACTGCGCACCCAAAGCGTTTGACAGCGAAGAGGACTGGATGACCAACAGCGTCATGGGCCTGCCGGCGCTGTCGCAGATTCCGCTGCGGGTGGACTGCGGAACATTCGACCGGTTCTATCCCGCGACACGCCAATTCGTGAGCCAACTCAAAACGCCTCCGGCGGTAAGCTTCACCGTCGGAGGCCACGACATGACGTGGTGGCGTTTGCAATTACCCGGCGAGCTTTCCTGGCTGGCGACCTAGCGAGGCATCCCAACAAAGGCATGGCAGTCCGGCAGGAAACCGCGTCGAGCCCGCCCTCACCAGCGGGCGATAGCCCCACCCGACAAATTCCCCGACGCGGGTTCCGCCCCGACATCGAGGGCCTGCGGGCCGTCGCGGTCGTCGCTGTGGTGCTCTACCACGCGGGCATTCCCGGTACCGCCGGCGGCTTCATCGGCGTCGACGTCTTCTTCGTCATCTCCGGCTTCCTGATCACCGGCCTGTTGTGGCGCGAAGTCAGCACCGCGAAAACCATTGCGCTGGGCCGGTTTTACGGAGCACGGGCCCGACGGCTGTTGCCTGCCGCGGCCACCGTCGCCGTCGTCACCGCCATCGCGGCGGCCGCCGTGCTGCCGCCGTTGCAGGCCCGAAGCGTGTTCCTCGACGGCATCGCCAGTGCGCTCTACGTCGGCAATTACCGGTTCGCCCACCTTGGCACCGACTACCTGAACGCCGAGGGGCCCTCGCCGTTCCAGCACTACTGGTCACTCGGCGTCGAGGAGCAGTTCTATCTGGTATGGCCGGTGTTGATCATCGGCACCGCGTGGTTGGCCGGACGGGTGCGGCGCGACGCTGAGGCCAGTCCCAATGCCGATGCCAAAGCCAAGGCGGCGCCGTACGCGGCGGTGCTGGCGTTGGTCGCCGCGGCCTCCCTGGCGGCGGCCGTGGTGTGGACCCGTAGCTCGCCGCCGTGGGCGTTCTTCTCGTTGCCCACCCGGGCCTGGGAGCTGGCCGTCGGCGGCCTGGTCGCGCTGTCGATCGAGCAGTGGCGCCGGCTGCCGCTGCTGCCCGCGGCGATCGCCGGCTGGGGCGGCCTGGCGCTGATTCTGCTGACCTGCACCCAGCTGGGCCCCGCTACTCCTTACCCGGGCACCGCGGCGCTGCTGCCGGTGCTGGGCACCGCGCTGGTGATCGGCGGTGGCTGTGCCACCCGCAGCCTGGGGGTCGGACGGCTGCTGTGCCGGCCGGCGATGCGCGCGATCGGGCGGGTGTCGTACTCCTGGTACCTGTGGCACTGGCCGGTGCTGCTGCTGATGCCGCGGCTGCTGGGCGAAGCCGGCCTGGCGGCCCGATTGGCCGCGACGGCCGTCTCCGCCGGGCTGGCAGTGATCACGTTCCATCTGGTGGAGAATCCCGGTCGGTTCGCCGCCGCGCTGCGCCGGTCGGCCAAGACGAGCCTGGCCGTAGCCGGGATCGCCAGTGCCGCCACCGCATCCGCCTGCGTGCTGCTGCTGACGGTGATACCGGTTCCGGTCGGCCACGGCCCGGCCGCGGCGAAGGCCACCATCATGGCGCTGCCCACCGCCGCCCCCAACGCCGGTGCGCAGCAGACGGCCGTCCAGCAGGCTCTGGCGCAGGTGCGCGACGCCGTCGGGCAGGCCGCCGGCCTGCGTGCCGTCCCGTCGAATCTGGATCCGCCGCTGGCCCAGGCGCCGGCCGACAAGGCCGCCGTGTTCGTCAACGGCTGCGTGCGCTCCTGGCGCGACATCGGGCAAAGCGAGTGTGCGGCAGGCGACGTCGGCTCGCCGACGACGGTCGCGCTGATCGGCGACTCGCACGCGGCGATGTGGAACCCGGCCTTTGCCCAAGTCGCCGAGCAGCGGCACTGGCGACTGGAGACGATGGCCAAAGTGACCTGCCCGATCCAGGACCTGCCCATCGACAGCCCGTATCTGGGCCGCGAGTACACCGAGTGCGAACAATGGCGCGCGCAGGTGCTGGCCCGGGTGGCTGCCGAGCATCCGCGGCTGGTCGTGCTGGACATGAGCCGGCGCTACGGCGGCGATTTCGGCTTCGTGTCGTACGACCCGGCGTGGATCGAGACGCTGGGTCGCACCGTCGCACAACTGCGCCGCACCGGCGCGACCGTGCTGGTGCTCGGCCCCGCCCCGGATCCGCAGTCCCCGGTGCCCACCTGCTTATCGGGACACCTGGACGACGCCACCGCCTGCGCTCCAAGCCGTTCGGTCGCGGTCAACGACGGCGGTATCTCCGCCGAGCGGGCCGCGGCCACCGGCAACGGCGGCCACTACGCCGACCTCACCGACCTGTTCTGCACGTCCGAACGGTGCCCCATGATCGTCGGTAACACCCTGGTGTTTCGCGACGACAACCACGTCACAACCGAATATGCGCAGTTGTTGGCGCCAGTGATGGGCGCACTCGCAGACGGAGCCATAACGGACGGATGACGTTGCGATGACTTTCTTTGCGAATGAACCCCGCCGCGAAACCGAACGTGTTAGGAATGTAAGGGTTTTGGAGGTTTGAAATGTCCCCGCTGTTGTTGGTCTGCATCGCGGCTGCTACGCCAGTCGCCGGAATCGGCTTGATGCAGCTACAAGCACGCCTGGAGCAGTGGGACTACGAACGGCACGCAGAGGACTAAGCGCTCAGGGTCGGCGCGTAAAGCCTTGCGCGGCTGGCGTTTTGAGGGGGCCAGCCCGCCGAAACTTCCATTGCCTCGCTACCTGAATAACTGCGTGCGAATCAGCGGCGCAATCTTGTCAGCCATGTATCGGTGCCCGGCGTCATTGGGGTGCACGCCATCTGGGCCGATCAGGTCGGGCCTGTCGACGAACCAGTGGGCGCCGATCGGGTCGACGAACGCCGCACCCGCAGCCCGGGCCTCCGAGTTGAGCACATCACGAATCTGCAACACCGATTCGGGCACATCGGCGGTCGGCCACGGCGGTCCGATCACCAGGAATCTCGCCGTCGGTGCCAGGATGCGCGCAATCTGGAACGTATCGCGCGCGCGCCCGGCCAGCATGCCCGGATCGGTGCCCTGGTCGTTGCGGGAGCCGAAGAACACCACCAGCACGTCATCGGCCTTGACCGACCTGACAGTGAGATCCTCGAAGATGCTGCCGTGGTCACCGAGTACGGCATAACCGGCCCTGCCCTCGGCCGCCACCTCGGCGTCGATCTGCAGGCCGCGCTTGGTCAGTGTTTGCCAGGCAAGGGCGGTCCACGCGTTCGGGCCCAGGCCGCCCTCGTCGGTGCCGGTCGTGTAGGAGTCGCCGACCACCGCGATGTGGGTCAGCCGGCCATCCAGAGTCAATGCCTGGTAAGGCAGCGCGTATGCCGGGTGTGCCACGACTTCACAGCCCACGCCGACCAGCAGAGCAAGGTTGACGACGAACGCGGCCAGACGACTCACTCTTACTCCCCCCTTTTGCACCCCTGTGCACTGCATGGCCCGGTAATGCACCCGACCAACGGAAATCGTACGAATAACCGACGCGAACCGGCCGTCAACGCGCTGTTTCACAGGTGCGATACAGGACCGGATGGATCGGCATGCCCCAAGCTACCAGTGCGGCGTGGCTACCACTGCGAACTCCTGGTCCGAGAGGGCATGGGGCACAGCATGATTCGCGGGCACTCAGGAAGCCGTGCGCTCGGCGATCGGCTCCAGTCCACCGTCGATCGGGCGAACCCTGGCCGCGGCCGGCTCGCCGGCCTCGGTTGGCTGGGCCGCGGAACGGACGTCGACCATCCTGCGCATCCAGCGCCGGGCGGGCTCCTCCACGACGTGATAGAGCAGGCTGGACAGCGCCAGAGCGATCGCGAACAGGCCCAGCACGTTCCATTTCCAGGGGGAATCGGACTCCCACGGCGTCAGCTCGAATTGTTCGACCGCCCATCCCCAGGACGTGTGCACCAGCTCATGCACCATGTACAGGCAGAACGAGATCTGCCCGCCGTAGACCATCACCCGGGTGGATAGCACCCTGGGCAGGCTGCCCAGGCCGACCGCCAGCGTGATGACCAGGGGGACGAACAGCACGTCGACCACGCCGCCGCTGTCGTTTTCCACGACCCCGCCGATCGGATGGGCGTTAAACCAGTACAGCACGCCCACCACCGCGGCCAGCAGCAACAACGAGAGGTATCCGGCGATGTGGCGACCGCGGTCGCTCAGCCGCAACCGGCGCACGGCCGCGCAGGCCAGCGCCCCCGCGGCGAACTGCGTCACGATCCGCGGCAGCCAGCTCCACGGCGTATAAAAGTGCCCGCTGGCCAACAGCATCACCACCGGCGGCAGCGAGGCCGCGACGGCCAGCCACATCAGGGTCCGCGCCCGGGTGGCCAGCTTCATCCGGAACACGACCAGGGCCAGCACGCCGAAAAGCAGGTAAGCCAGCCATTCCGCACTGATCGACCAGGCCGGCCCGTCCCAGCTGGTTCCATCGAAGAACGGCTCGAACCACAGCTGCACGAGCAGGACCTGGCGGATGTAACTGATCGCGGTGAGGTCGTTCGCCTCGGGCAGCGGCACATGGCCGACGTGCATCGAAAGGATCACCAGCAACGCGGCCAGGTGCATGGTGACCAAATACACCGGCCAGACCCGGGCCAGCCGCAGCCACAGGAAGTGCAGGGTCTCGCGCGTCGACCAGGAACGACCCATCCGGTCGAGGTAGTTCCAGGTCAGCACGAACCCGCTGAGAATGAAGAACAGGTCGACGCCCTGGGCGCCGCTATTGAGCACGGGCGCCAGGTTCTCGCGGAAATCGGGCGAGATGTCGCTCAGCATCGGCCGGAAATGAAACAGCACCACCCACACGGCGGCGATGATGCGGAGTCCCGTCAGGGCCTTGATCTCACCCTTGATCTCTGCGCTGCGCACGACGCTCTTTCGCTCTGGCCCTTGCGGTTTTCGTTGCCTTCTCACCCGGCTGACCGGGCATTTCGCCCTATCCCAAGCCCCCCGACTCGCAACCGGTAGCCAGAGCAGCCTAACAGCGCGGCGGCCCGGATCGCGTGACGGCGACGGTGTGCCCGCCGACATGCCGCCGCAGACATCTACTCGGTCAGCTTTTTAGCAAACAGTTAGACGTAACTGTCGGTCTCCTTAAGTTTGGCGGGCACCGTTGTAGCTAGCTTGGTCGGCATTGCGGACGGCCTTCGCACCACCACCGAAATAGGGGCGTTCATGACGATCGCGATGACCACAGCTCGACAAGGAAGCCTCGACTGCGGCGGAGCCGAGGTTCGGGCTCACTGCCGCCACCTCGCGACGGTGGTGACCATCCGGGGAGAGGTCGACGCCGTCAATGTCGACCGGGTCAGCGGCTGCGTTCGCCGTTTCGTCGTCGGCGACAATCCTCTGGTACTCGACATCAGCGCCGTGACCGACTTCGCCGGTGCTGGCTTCTCGTTGCTGTACACATTCGACGAGGATTGCCGCCGCGCCGGGGTGGAGTGGACGCTGGTCGCCGGCCCCGACGTGATCGAGCAGCTGGTCGCCGGCAACGGCGATTCGGTGTTTCCGATCGCCGGCTCGGTGCCCCAGGCATTCGGCGACCTGGCCGACGCGGTCGTCTGCCGCCGCCGGCTGGCGATGCCGCTGTTCAGGAAGACGGCGTAGCGGCGCGTCGAGCGCGCCACAGCCTGGCGGCCCCAAGGACGGCCAGCACTCCGGCGATCAACGCCAGCAGCAAGGCCAGCAGCAGCAGCTGGGGGTTGTATACCAACGCCGTCGTGGACGGCTGACCATCGGTGATCGGCGCCACGTTCACGATGTGTCGCGCGTGCACCCAGCTCACTCCGACACCGACCAGCGCCACGCCGGCGACGACGAGTTCGACCACGGCCCGGTAGCGGGCGATCACAGCTGAGGCTCATCGTCGTCGATGTCCCAGACGTCCGATCGGGCCGGCTCCACGCGCTCCTGCACCAACGGGGTCAACGCTTCCCGAAGACGACGATGGCGTTTGGCCCAAGCCTGCGCGGTGCGCCCCCCGGTGAGCTTGAGGCCGATTCCGGTCCGGCCGCGCGGCACCCCGAACAGTTCGCCGAGCGCCCGAGCCGACTGCCAGCGCGCCAACTCCCTGTCGGAATTCGCCGGATTCTCCGGTTCGGGGTAAACCTTGATGATTTCGCGCACCAGGATCGTCTCGGTGCCCTGACGCAGGGCGTCCTGGGTCAGTTCGACCGACACGTGGATGCGCGCCGCCTTGATCTGCAGCGAGATGAACGCCGACACCATCACCAGGAAGATCGCCGGGACCCACAGCGATATCGCTGCGCCACTCCACATTTCGATCAGGATCATCGACACCGCCGCGGCCGGGCCGCTCAACACCCAAAGCCAGCTGGCGCCGGGTTCGTAGAACAACGGGCCGGGATCGACATCCCTCGCTGTCGTCATGGAAGCCTCATCCCCTGATCGTCTACCGGCGATGTGGCCGCTAGGAAAGCCAACCCGCCGCCTCCGCGGCCCAATAGGTCAGCACGATGTCGGCACCGGCCCGGCGAATGCTGATTAGCGACTCCAGGGCCGCGGCGCGCTTGTCGATCCAATTATTTTCTGCCGCAGCACAAATCATCGCGTACTCCCCCGACACCTGATAGGCGGCCACCGGCACTGGCGAGACTTCCGCCGCGGCGGCCACCACGTCGAGGTAACCCATCGCGGGCTTGACCATGATGATGTCGGCGCCCTCGTCGATGTCCAACTCGATCTCCCGCACCGCTTCTCGGACGTTGCCCGGTTCCTGCTGGTAGGTGCGACGATCGCCGGACAGGCTCGAGCTCACCGCTTCCCGGAACGGGCCGTAGAACGCCGAAGCGAACTTCGCGGCGTAGGCCAGGATCACCACATCGGTGTAGCCCGCCGTGTCCAGGCCGTCGCGAATGGCGCCCACCTGCCCGTCCATCATGCCGCTCGGACCAACCACCTGAGCGCCCGATTCCGCTTGCGCCACAGCCAATTTCACGTATCGCCTCAGCGTGGCGTCGTTGTCCACCCGGCCCCGGGAGTCAAGGACGCCACAGTGACCATGGTCGGTGAATTCGTCGAGGCAGGTGTCGGCCATCAACACCGTGGCGTCACCGAGATCCTTGGCCAGGTCCCGAAGCGCGACGTTGAGAATGCCGTCGGGGTCGGTACCGGCCGAGCCGGTCACGTCCTTGTCCTCGTCGAGCGGCACACCGAACAGCATCAGCCCGCCCACTCCGGCTGCCACCGCATCGGCGGCTGCGCGGCGCAGCGATTCGCGGGTGTGCTGCACGATGTCAGGCATCGACGGGATCGGGCGCGGTTCGTCGATCCCGTCGGCGACGAACATCGGCAGCACCAAATGCCTTGGCTCCAAGGATGTTTGCGCCACCAAGCGACGCAACGCGGGGGTGGAACGGAGCCGACGCGGGCGCTGCCGCGGGTACGCCACTAGCGCCTGCGGCTCTTCTTACGCGGCGGTGGCAGCGCGCCCTCGGCGCGCAACCGCGCGGCGTGTTCGGCCAGCGCGTCGACCAGTGGGCCGATGGCAGCGGTGTCGGGCTGCACATCCACCCGCAGGCCGAACTCGGCGGCGGTCTCGGCCGTCTTGGGGCCGATGCAGGCGATGATGGTGCGCGCGTGCGGTTTACCGGCGATGCCGACCAGGTTGCGCACTGTCGAGCTGGACGTGAAGCACACCGCGTCGAAGCCACCCGTCTTGATCATTTCGCGGGTAGACGCCGGCGGAGGCGCCGCACGCACCGTCCGGTACGCGGTGACATCCTCGATCTCCCAACCACGTTCGCGCAGACCTTCGGCCAGCGTCTCGGTGGCGATGTCGGCACGCGGCAGCAAAACCCGGTTCACCGGATCGAAAATGCTGTCGTAGGGCGGGAAGTCGTCCAGCAGACCCAGCGAGGACTGCTCCCCGGCCGGCACCAGCTCGGGGCTGATCCCGAAGGCCCGGACCCGGTCAGCCGTCGACTCGCCCACGCAGGCGATCTTCACGCCGGAGAATGCGCGGGCGTCCAGCCCGAACTCGCCGAACTTCTCCCACACCGCGCGCACGGCGTTGGTGGAGGTGAACACCACCCACTGGAACCGGCCGTCGACCAATCCCTTGACAGCACGCTCCATCTGGGCGGGGCTGCGCGGCGGCTCGACCGCGATGGTCGGGACCTCGACCGGCAGCGCGCCGTAGGAGGTGAGTCGCTCGCTCATCTCGCCGGCCTGGTCCTTGGTGCGCGGCACCAACACGGTCCAGCCGTACAGGGCGCGACTCTCCCACCAGTTCAGCTTCGACCGGCTGTTGACCGTCTTGCCGATGGTCACCACCAGCGGTCCGGTCAACGGGCCCGCCGGGTCGCCGGCGCCGGCCACGACGGCCGCGTCGGTCAGCCCGTGCAACGTGGTCTCGATCGAACGCTGCTGACAGGTCGTGCCCTGGGCGGTCACCACGCAGGGGGTCGTCTCGGCCAGCTCATGCTCGATCAGCGTGCGCGCCGCGTCGGCCAGATGCGTCGGCGTGGCCTGCAGGATCAGCGGGCCGGGAGCCGCCGCCAACGCCTCCCAATCCACCTGCGGGTCGCGCACGTCGGCCACGGTGTGCGAGGAGCCCAGCGGCAGACCCGCATACGTCGGCACCGCGCTGGTCGCGGCCAGGCCCGGCACGATCTCGATGTGCAGGTGAGTTCGCGCGACGGCGTTCACCTCGCTGATCACCGCGTCGAGCGTCAGCGGGTCGCCGGACACCAGCCGCACCACGTCGACGCCCGTGCGGGCCTCGGCGGTCAGCGTCTTGGCCACCTCGGCGGGCTCGCCGAGCGCCGGGCGGATGTCGGCACCACCGGACAGCACCGTCGGCGCCGCCGGTGGCGGATCCGCGTCGGCTGACCCATCGCTCGTCGCGGGTGGTGGTTCGGCGGGTGCCGGGCCCGAAACGGGCGGCAGGTCTTTGCCGATCAGCGCCAGCACCGGTTCGGGTACGTCGGGATCGGTGAACACCAGAGCCGCATTGGCCAGCACTGTGGCCGCCCGTGTGGTCAACAATCCCGGATCACCCGGGCCGGAACCCACGAACGTGATGCGGCCCGGTCTCGGCTTGCGCCCTCGCGTCGTCATTGTCGCTCCCAAGTCATCCCTTTTTGAGGTCATTCAGTTCTCATGCGCGGGGTCTTGCCGCGCTCCCCCAATCAGCTCTCCCGCGCCCAACTCCAACAGCTCCGCTGCCACCGAGAGCCCTAGCTCTCGGGCCCGCTCGGGAGCGCCGATGCCGGACGCGCGGATCACATCGGATCCGTCGAGCGCCGCCACGCAACCGCGCAGCGACAGCTCGTCGAAGACCCGGCCGTCCTCATCAATGGACTCGACCACCTCGGCGATCGCTCCCACCGGTGCGGAGCAACCCGCCTCCAGTTCGGCCAACAGGGCTCGCTCCGCGGTGACCGCTGCGCGTGTGTCGGAGTCGTCCAACTCCGCCAGCACTGCCGCCAGCCCGCTGTCCTCGGCGCGGCATTCGACGGCGAGCGCACCCTGAGCCGGCGCTGGCAACATTTGCACCGGCTCAAGCGTCTCGGTGACATCAGCGAGCCGGCCCAGGCGGGCCAGTCCGGCCCGGGCCACCACGATGGCGTCTAGATCACCACTACTTACCCTGTTCAACCTGGTATCTAGGTTGCCTCGTAGGGGGCGGATTTCCAAACCGAGACCCAATGCCCTAAGCTGCGCGGCCCGTCGCGGGGATGACGTGCCCACCAGCGAACCCGCCGGCAACTCCCCGAGCACCAGTCCGTCGCGCGCAACCAGCGCGTCGCGCGGGTCATTCCGTGCCGGGATGGCCGCGATGTTGAACCTCGGGTCGTCGGCGGTCGGCAAATCCTTGTGAGAGTGCACGGCAGCGTCGACCCGGCCATCTACGATCGCCTCGCGCAACGCGGTGGTGAACACCCCCACACCCAGACTTTCGATGGGCGCCGACGACTGGTCACCGGCCGTGCTGATGATCACCAACTCCGCGGGGTGGCCGTTGGCGATCAGAGTGTCTCGAACGACGGAGGCCTGGGTGGTGGCGAGCAGACTGCCCCGCGTGCCTAACCGGATCACGTGCGCCAATCGGGTTACTCGGCGGATTGCTGCGTGCCGGCGTCGAATCCCATTGGGAGTACCGGCAATTCACCCGCAGCCACGGCATCGACGGCGGTCTGGTCGAGTTCGAAAAGTTCGCGTAGTGCCTCGGCGTAGCTGTCGCCGCCGGGGGCGCTGGCGAGTTGCTTGATTCGCACGGTCGGAGCGTGCAGCAGCTTGTCCACCACGCGCCGGACAGTGCGAGCGACCTCTTCGCGCTGGGCGCTCTCGAGGCCAGGCAGCCGGTTCTCCAGCCGCAACAGCTCGGCTTCCACGACGTCGGCGGCGCGCTGGCGCAACGCGGTCACGGTCGGGGTCACCTCGGCCATCCGCTGTCCGGCCAGGTAGGCCGCAACCTCGGCGGCCACGATGTGGCGTGCGGCGTCGACGTCGCCGGCGGCGGCGTGCGCCGAGGGCTCGTGCTGAATGCGCTCCACGTCGACGACCCAGACGCCGGGCAACCCGGCCACCGCGGGATCGACGTCGCGCGGCATGCCCAGGTCGCAGATCAGCAGCGGGTGGCCGGTGTCGTCGCGCTGCGCGGCGGCCAGCGCGTTGTGCACGTCGGCCAGCGACACCACCGGACTCACCGCGCCGGTACAGCTGACCACCACGTCGGCGTCGGCCAGTGCATCGGCGAGCCGGTCGAGCGTCATCGCCTGGGCGCGCACGCCCGATTCGCGAATCTTGCGGACCAGCCGTTGTCCCCGGGACTGCGACCGGTTGAGGACCAGGATGTGATCGACACCGGCCCGGATCAGGTGGGCCGCCGACAGCGCGCCCATCGCGCCGGCGCCGACGACGACGGCGGTCTTGCCCGCCAGCCCGTCCACCTTGCGTTCGGCCATGCCGAGCGCGACCGACACCACCGAGGCGCCCGCGGCGTCGATCGCCGTTTCGGAATGCACCCGCTTGCCGACCGACAGCGCGCGTTGAGCCAGCTCGTGCAGGATCCGCCCGACTGTGCGATTCGACTCGGCGGCGGCGTAGGCGCGGCGCACCTGCCCGAGCACCTGCTGTTCGCCGATCACCGCGGAGTCCAGACCGCTGGCGACGGCGAACAGGTGCTCGACGGCGGCCTCGCTGTAGCGCACGTACGCGTGTTTGGTGAGGTCGCCCATCGACATTCCGGAGTATTCCGACAGCACCTGCCCGATCACGGCCAAACCGCCGTGGAACGCGTCAACCACCGCGTAGACCTCGACCCGGTTGCATGTCGACAGCACCAAGGCCTCGGTGACCAGCGGCGACTGCAAAACCCGGTCGACGATCTTGTTGCGATCCGATTCGTCGATGCTGAGTTGTTCCAGAACGGAGACCGGCGCACTACGGTGCGAAACCCCGAAGAGCAAGATGCTCACGGCAGCATCACCTGGCCAGCTCCCTCGCTACTCCAGTAACTGAACTGCCATCTACGGTAAACGTTTATTCGGTGGGCTACCAAATAATGAGTCGTCGCCCACCCCGCTCCATTATCGGGTGAGGTCCGCGCGCAGCCGCGGCTCGTCGATATCCCAGTAACTGTGCTCGCGGCCGTCCAGCAAAATCACGGGCAGCCGATCGCCGAACTCGGCCCGCAGCCCGGGGTTGCCGGTCGCCGCGGCGGCGTCGACGTCGGTGGTGGCCAGGTCGAAATTCAGCTCCCCGGCTAACTCCGCCAGCCGTGCGTGGGCCCGCTCGCAGATGGTGCATCCGGCGCGAGTCAGCAGCTCCACCTTGGGGCGCTTGGTCATGGCACCAGTGTGGCATCGGCACATTTGGACACCCAAAAGTGAATTGTGGGCGGCCACGGCACGGATTAAATTTCGGCTATGGCCGCAAACGAGGATCTGCGTGTCGACCCCCACATGATGCAGGGGTTCGCGCAGGGACTACTCGGTGCGGCCGAGTCGCTGCGGAGTCAGCTGGCCGAGCTGGACGGTCAAGTCGGCGACATGTTGGGCGGCTGGCTGGGCGGATCGGGAAGCGCCTACTCGGCCGCGTGGGAGCTGTGGCATCGCGGTGCTCGCGAGGTCGAGATGGGACTGTCGATCTTGGCCAAGGCGGTAGACCGGGCCGGCCAGGAATATCTGAACAACGAGGCTGTATCCGCGCAGCTGGTCCGGCAGGTGCACCGTGGCTGAGGCATTCCGGGTGGAACCGCAGGCATTGGCGGATGCCGTGCAACGGATGGCCGAATTTCAACGCTATGCCGAGAGCATGTTGACCGAAATCGACTCTCTGGTAAGCAATCTGCACACGACGTGGACGGGCGAGGGAGCGGCTGCCCATGCCGAAGCCCATCAACACTGGGCTCGCGGCGAGGCAATAATGCGCGAGGCGCTGGCTCGGCTGCGAACGGCCGGTGCGACCGCGCACAGCAACTACACCGGCGCCATGACGACGAATTTGGCGATGTGGTCGTGAGCTAATGGCGCCGCTAGCGGTTGATACCGCGGCCCTTGACGGGGCAGGCGCCGAGGTGGTGACCGCCGCCGAGGGGTTGGCGTCGGTGATCTCGACTCTGACGGCGGCACTGTCAGGTTGTGCCGGTATGGCCGGCGACGATCCTGCCGGTGCTGCACTCGGCCGCGACTACGACCGTTCGGCAGCCAAGCTCATCGAGGCCATGGTGTCGACCCGAAACGGGCTGTGCAGCTTGGGTAATGGCGTACGGATGTCGGCGCACAATTACTCACTGGCCGAAGCGATGTCTAACGTTGGCGGTAACGGTGGAACGGTTCCGCCACCCCCGTCCTCAGGTTTCATTTCGGCGGGCCATTTGCCGTCGTCGCTCGGAAACAGCGATAGCGCCCCGCCGGGTTGGGGCTGGGTCGCGCCGTACCTCGGAATGATCTGGCCCAGTGGCGATTCGGCGAAATTGCGGGCCGCCGCCACGGCGTGGACGGCAGCCGGCACGCAGTTCGCGCTCGGGGAAATTCTCGGGACCGGGACGGCGATGGGAGTTATTCGCGCCCAACAACTTCCGGAGGCCTCACTCGTCGAGAACGCCTTCACCGACGCATACAGCCGTTCCACCCGACTCGTGCAGCAGTGCCAACGGATCGCGAGTCAGCTCAGCAGCTATGCCGCCAAGATCGACAAGGTTCATGCGGCGATCCTGGACTTGCTGTCGCGGATCTGCGATCCGCTGACCGGGTTCAAAGAGGTCTGGGACATCCTGACCGACGAGGACGAAGACGAGATCAGAAAGATCGCCAACGACATCCGCACGGTGATCGACAATTTCAATTCCGAGGTCAAGGCGCTGGAAGCCGAGATCGCCTCCGCCCTCGCCGAAGCCGAGGCGATTGTTACCACGATGGGCAATTACGCCGCCAAGCAGTGGGATCAGTTTCTGCACGGTACCGATGTCGGGCGAATCATCGGTCGGAATGGGCACGGCGGCGAGGAGTTTCTGAGCGAAGCCGCCGAATTCGTCGAAGGCGCGTTGAGCATGAGCCAGCTGCGGCTCCTGTTCGACCCGGTGGGTTTCTACCACGATTCGAACGACATGGTCCGGGGTGCGTTGCCGCTGGCCGGCTTGGGCCCGGAAGGTTCGCCGTCGGTCCAAGATTCGTGGAAAGCATTGGGCAAGGACGTCTCCCATTGGGATCAGTGGCAGACCGATCCCGTCGGGGCGGCCGGCCGGACGTTGTTTGACGGACTGACGTTGGCCCTGCCGGGCGGACCGCTTTCCAGGCTGGGCACCAGGGGCCGCGCAGCGCTGGATGCCATCAAGGGCTTGAAGAAGCCGCCCCTGCCGGAGCCTCTCGATCGCGCGGGAATCAAGCCGCCCGAGACGCCTAAGCCGCCCGTCGAGCGCCCCAAACCACCGCCGACCGGCCCGAAACCGCCGGAACCAGGCAGTCCAGCACCTACGCCCAAGCCGGGCCCGGCCCCCGCCGGCACCGCACCGCCGCATAGCCCAACCGAGCCCAAGCCTCCAGCCGGTAAGACGCCCAAACCGACTGCGCCGCCACCGACGTCCGGTGGCAAGCCACCCGCGTCTGCACCTGCGGACGCGCCCCAGCCGCATGAGCATGTCCCGACGACTCCGAGCGAAAATCCGGGCGAGCTGGCTCAGAAAGGCGCAAACCCGTCTGCGCCGCATCCGCCGTCGGTGCCGACAGGTAGCGGCCCAGGCGAGGCGCCAGTCCCGCACGGCGGGGCGCCTCACATGGGTGAACCGG
Source organism: Mycobacterium sp. NGS40 (assembly GCF_059812735.1). Taxonomy (NCBI): domain Bacteria; kingdom Bacillati; phylum Actinomycetota; class Actinomycetes; order Mycobacteriales; family Mycobacteriaceae; genus Mycobacterium; species Mycobacterium sp. NGS40. Next base: position 335,469 of record NZ_JCALDG010000001.1, on the reverse strand, counting down.
GCCCACACGGACCACACCAACCCAATGGGGCGACGCCGCATCTTCCTGACGGCGGATCCCCACACCATCCCGGTGAGGGCACGCCATACCCACCGGCTGATGGCTCACCACTCGAACCCGGCGACGGCAGCGGCCACCCACATTCAACGATCCCGTTGACACCGGCTGATATAGCGGCGTTGACCGATTACACTGGGCCTGGCTATCAAGAATTAAATGACGTCCTGAGGAACGGCGCATTGGATGCATCTCATCAAGCGCGAGTCGACGCGATAAATCGAGCATTAGAAAAGCTTCCAGCCTACCAAGGCCCGGTCATTCGAGGCACAAGCTTACCGACCGAAGTTCTCGACCGATATCAACCTGGCCGAGTCATTACAGAACCTGCTTTTACGAGTACGACAACTCTCCGGGCCGTCGCAGAGGGACCGGCGTTCGGCGGAAATGTCGAGTTTAGAATTTTCTCCCTCACTGGTCGAGATATTTCTTCTTTCTCGATGTATCCCGGCGAGAAAGAGGTGTTATTCCCGCCGGGATCAAAGTTCTATGTCGAAAACAGGACAGTCGACCCGAGAACGGGTCGGACCATTATCGAGATGATTGAGCGCTAGGCATAGCGTATGGTACAGGCGCAGGCGAGTGATATGGAGATTGCATGATGAGCGAGAAAATCGCGGGTAAGATCTTTTCAACTCCCGAGGAAGCTGGCGTCACACCACCGACGCCCGAAGAATTAGCACGGGCACGGAAAGCATTTGACGAGTTTCAGCGAGAGGTGGACGCTATCGCTCCGGAAGATCGAATCAAGGAAATCTCACCAAAGTTTTGGGATGACATTTCCGGGACTGAGTACGATCCAAAGAATCGCTGATTCACGCACATCTCGATGACTGCGAATCTCCGTGGCCTGTCCGCCAATGACGATTTGCTACGCATCCTTTCGGATTTCTTCGGCACTGCGAAAAGCGTGACGCCGTGTGCACTAGAAATGCATACGTCGAGAGACCTGTCGATCCCAAGCCGAGCGGTGCTATCGAAGAGTTAAGTGTCACAACACATTTCGCGCCGCAGTCTCCACAACACCAACCCATGTCGGAGGCGTGAAACCGGCCATCAAGCCTGCCGGATAGGGTTGATAGCGGCCGCGGACCGGCCACCCGATGGCCCGGCGATCCAGGAGGTGTGGCGATGACTTCCTCAGAGTCGGATGAGTCGGACAACGCCGACCCCGCCGTTCGAGTTGACCTGGAGTCGGTAGCGGCCAATGCCAGCGCCGCCCGCGCGCTCGAGGGCCTGCAAGAGGCGACCGCCGCCCAAGGTGGCCCGCAACCGCCGATCGACCTGACCGCCGCGGCGTTCTTCGACGTCGACAACACATTGGTCCAGGGCTCTTCCGCGGTGCATTTCGGACGCGGTCTGGCCGCGCGCAACTACTTCACTTATCGCGACGTGATCGGATTCATCTACGCGCAGACCAAGTTTCAGCTACTCGGCAAGGAGAACAGCAACGACGTCGCCGCCGGCCGACGCAAAGCGCTCACGTTCATCGAGGGCCGCTCGGTCGAAGAGCTGGTCACCCTCGGCGAGGACATCTACGACGAGATCATCGCCGACAAGATCTGGGCCGGCACTCGGGAGCTCACCCAGATGCATCTGGACGCGGGCCAGCAGGTGTGGCTGATCACGGCAACGCCGTACGAGCTTGCCGCAACCATTGCGCGTCGGCTCGGCCTGACCGGCGCGCTGGGCACCGTGGCGGAATCGGTGGACGGCGTCTTCACCGGTCGGCTCGTCGGCGACATCCTGCACGGCCCGGGCAAGGCGCACGCCGTTCGGTCCCTGGCGATCCGCGAGGGCCTCAATCTCAAACGCTGTACGGCCTACTCCGACAGCTACAACGACGTGCCGATGCTGTCGCTGGTGGGCACCGCGGTCGCCATCAACCCCGACGCCCGGCTGCGCAGCCTGGCCCGGGAGCGCGGATGGGAGATCCGCGACTTCCGGACCGCTCGCAAGGCCGCGCGGATCGGGGTTCCGTCGGCGCTGGCCCTCGGCGCCGCAGGCGGTGCGCTGGCCGCGTTGGCGTCCCGGCGCCAATCCCGCTGATAGGCTGCGCCGCTGAGCAACGATTAGTGGGGAGCCCGCAACGCCATGACAACATCAGAGGGGGCCACGACCCTTCCCGAGGGGACCCAGGGCCTGATCGGCAGCCATTACCGCGCACCGGACTACTTCGAGGTCGGCCGCGAAAAGATCCGCGAGTTCGCGGCCTCGGTGCAAGACGACCACGCGACGCACTTCAGCGAGATTGACGCCGGGGAAGCCGGGTATCCGGCCGTGGTGGCTCCGCTGACATTCCTGGCAATCGCCGGACGCCGGGTGCAGCTGGACATTTTCACGAAGTTCAGCATCCCGATCAACATCGCCCGGGTGCTGCATCGCGACCAGAAGTTCACCTTTCACCGCCCGATCCTGGCCCACGACAAGTTGTACTTCGATACCTATCTAGACTCGGTCATCGAGTCGCACGGCACTGTGATCGCCGAGATCCGCAGTGAGGTGACCGACGCCGACGGCAAACCGATCGTCACCAGCGTCGTAACCATGCTCGGGGAAGCCTCACACCCAGACGCGCGCGCTGAAGAAACCGTCGCCGCGATTGCATCAATATCTGCACGAAAGTAGGGTCGATTTGATGACGTCCCAGGGGGAAGCCGGTGGCACCCAGCTCAAGCCACCAGTCGAAAAAGTCCGGTCCCATTACGACAAGTCGAACGAGTTCTTCAAGCTCTGGCTCGACCCGTCAATGACCTACAGCTGCGGTTACTTTGACGAAAATCCAGACCCGCAGAACCTCACCAAGACGCTCGAAGAGGCGCAGTACGCCAAGCGCAAGCTCGCGCTGGACAAGCTGAACCTCGAGCCCGGCATGACGCTGCTGGACATCGGCAGCGGCTGGGGCTCGACAATGCGGCACGCGGTGGCCGAGTACGACGTCAACGTCATCGGCCTGACGCTCAGCGAGAACCAGCACGCCCACTGTGTGGCGGAGTTCGACAAGATGGACAGCCCCCGCCGCAAGGAGGTGCGGATCCAGGGCTGGGAGGAATTCCCCGACGAGCCGATCGACCGCATCGTGTCGCTGGGGGCTTTCGAGCACTTCGCCGACGGCGCCGGTGACGCCGGGTACGAGCGGTACGCCACCTTCTTCAAGAAGTACTACGACCTGCTGCCCGACGACGGCCGCATGCTGCTGCACTCGATCGTCGTCCCCAGCCGCGAAGAGGGCAACGCGATGGGCCTGAAGGTCAACATGACCCTGCTGCGGTTCATCAGCTTCATCCTGAAGGAGATCTACCCGGGCGGGAAGCTGCCGCAGGTGGACCTGGTCGACAAGTACTCGACTGACGCCGGCTTCAAGATCGAGCGCCACCACTTCATCGGCAAGAACTACGTCCCGACGCTGACCGCGTGGGCCGATGCCCTCGAGGCGCACAAGGAAGAGGCGATTGCCCTGAAGGGGCAGGAGACCTACGACATCTACCTGAAGTACTTGCGCGGCTGCTCGGACCTGTTCCGCGACGGCTATACCAACGTCTGCCAGTTCACGCTGGTCAAGTAACCCGTACGCAAGACGCCCCGGTGCCAATCGGCCCGGGGCGTTTTCGTCAGTGCTGGCCGATGCGTTAGCCGAGAAAGACGTTGCGACGCCCGGCCAGCAGGCGGTACAGCGTCTGCTGGATGGTCTCGCGCACCTGATCAGTCAGCTCGAAGGTGACCATCGGGTCCTCGGCGTCGGACGCGGCGTAGTCGTCGGTGTAGATCGGCTCACCGAACGCGATACGCCACTTCGACGGCAGCGGCACCAGCCCGGCCGGTCCGGCCAGCGGGAACAGCGGGGTGAGCGGGAAGTAGGGCAGGCCGAACAGGCGCGCCAGCAGCTTCACGTCGGTGAGCATCGGGTAGATCTCTTCGGATCCGATGATCGAGCAAGGGATGATCGGCGCCTTGGTGCGCAGCGCCGCCGTCACGAAGCCACCGCGACCGAACCTCTGCAGCCGGTAGCGGTCCTCGAAGCGCTTGCCCAGGCCCTTGTAGCCCTCCGGGAACACCGCGGTGAGCTCGCCCGCGGCCAACAGCCGGTGTGCGTCCGTCGTGCAGGCCATGGTGTGACCCGCCTTGCGGGCGGCTTCGCCGACCAGAGGTAGGTCGAACACCATGTCGGCGGCCAGCAGCCGCATGTCCCGCTGCGCCGGATGTTCGTCGTGTACCGCCACCGACAACATCAGTCCGTCGAACGGCAATACCCCGGCGTGATTGGCCACCAACAGCGCGGCGCCTTCAGTCGGCAGGTTCTCGATCCCGCTGACCTCGACGCGGAACCAGTTCTTGAAAAAGAATCTCAGCAAAGGCCGAACGATCGCGTTGTTGAAGTGCGGATCGAAGCCGAATTCGTCGACTGCGTAGTCGCCCGTCAGACGCTGCCGGAAAAATCCGGCGACCGAGGCGACCTGTTGAGCAAACTCGTTGAGCGGAGCCTCAGTTGACGAAGTCCCACCCGCGACGCGCCGGTGCTCGTCGATTTCGCGGACCACCGAGGCGATCTGTTCGGCAGATGCGTGACCGTGCGGATCGGACAGCAAGGAAGGATGCTGACGCGATGCTTCGGCTCTGCGGCGAGCTGCGACGCGACCCCGATTACTGTGCAGGGGAATGACATTCGCTCTGGTTTCACCCGCCACGATATCTACCTGACCCCACCCCATGGAATTGGATTTCGGCTTCCCCAGCGCTGCGCTAAGGCTATGGCGCGACCCTCCAAGGAGCGTACCCGATGTGGGTCGATTATGGGAGTCAGGCCGCGACCGCGAACATAGTCGTCAAACGCCTCCGCGGTCGACCATTTCGGCTGATAGCCGAGCTCGGTGCGCATCCTCGAGGTGTCCATGACCCGGCCATAACTCAGGTAATTGAATTGTTCCCGATTGATCTCGGTATAGCGATTGGCTCGCCGCAGCGAATCCAGCGCCCACACACCGAAACCCGGCACCGGCAACGGAATACGGCCCGCACGCCGGATCGCCTGCGACAGCATGATGATGCCGTCGGCGCCGACGTTGAAGGTGCCGGCCTTGCCGGCCATCGCCGCACGCTCGAGCGCACCCAACGCGTCTTGCTCGTGCAGCAACTGCAATCGCGCGTCCCGGCCGAACATCGTCGGGACCACCGGACCGGCCAGATACCGGGACAGGGTGGTGTCCATCGCCGGGCCAATCATGTTGGCCAGCCGCAGAATCGTCACCGCGATATCGGGGCGACGCCGCCCCAGCCCGCGCACGTATCCCTCGATGTCGAGGGAGTCCTTGGCGAATCCACTGCGCAGCGGGCGACGGCTACTGCTGTCCTCGGTGAACATCACCGGGTCGTGCGGGCTTGACCCGTATACCTCGGAGGTCGACTTCAGCACGACGCGCCGGACCGAGGGCGCTTTCTGGCAGGCCGCGAAAAGCTGCATCGCGCCCATCACGTTCAGTTCCTTCAGTGCCGCCGTGCCGCCGGAGCGGGGCGCGTATGACGCCGCGGCGGCATGCACCACCGTGTCGACGTCGCCGTTGCGAATCACCTTGGCTATGAAGGGATTACGAATGTCGGCGCGGACGAACTCGGCCCGCCCCATCCGGCGCAGCATGTCCTTGCTCGGCGCAATCGCGTCCACCGCGATAACCCCTTGGATCAATGGGTTCTGCGCCAGCCGGGCAATCAAGTAGCCGCCGAGAAACCGGCACGCACCGGTCACCAGCACCACCTTGGGGTAGTGCATCGTGTTATCCGCGTTGTCGCCGGTTCCGGCTCCGCCTCCGCTCGACGAATCCACCCGGACAGCCTAGCGGCCGAGATGCGCCGCGGCGCTATGGCCGCGCGGTGGTCGGTGAGTTCGCGAGTGCGGCGAAGCGGGGCTTACTTGCCCAGTTTTCTGCGCTGCACTCGCGTGCGGCGCAGCAGCTTGCGGTGCTTTTTCTTCGACATACGCTTGCGCCGCTTCTTAATTACTGAACCCATGAACTCCGCTATCTGACCTGTGACCGCTTCTTAAGGACTGCTGAAGTAATTGAAAACTTCGGGGTCACTTTACCCGGCGGGCCGCACCGAACACCAAACCGCCGGTCGCGCGGCCGGTTGAACGGCCACGCGCCACGCGTCGTCCCGATCGGTCCGCCGGCGTCTCGCGGCGAGCGCGGGCTCAGCCGGCGTCGAAGTAGGACGTCTCCAGCATGTCGTGCACCGCCTTGGCGTGCACGCGGAAGGACCGGCCAACTCGTACCGCCGGCAGCTCTCCGTTGTGCACCAAGCGGTAAACCGTCATCTTGGAGACCCGCATCAGGGCCGCCACCTCGGCGACGGTGAGAAATTGTGTCCTTGCCTGGCTATCGGCCGAAGCTGTGTCCCGCGGCTTACCTGCGGAATCTCGCGCCGATGGCCCATTGGTAGACGTCATCGCAACCCAATCGTGTCAGGCCCGCGCAACGCCAGCGGCTTCCCCTCCGCTGGCACCCACACGGGCATACAGAAAGGAGAATAGCGGGACTAGTGGGGTTACTGGTACTGGTGGGGGACAATCAATTTGAAATCTTTAAATTATTCCGATGTAATTCTCAGCTGCTCAGAGCGCGTTTTTGCGGCCTGAACGGCCGCGTCGACGGCTGTGCGCAGCCCCCCTCGTTCGAGTTCGCGCAGCGCAGCGGCGGTCGTACCGCCCGGTGAGGTCACCATGGCACGCAGTTGCGCCGCGGTGGCATCCGACTGCTTGCCCATTGCCTCGCTGTCGGCCGGCCCCGGCCCTTGATCCAGCCGTTCCAGCAGCAGCGCCGCCGATCCAGCCATCGTCTGTGCCGTCAGGTCCGTCGCCACGCCCCGGCTCAGACCCGCCGCGACGCCCGCGTCCACCAGCGCCTCGACCATCAGAAAGAAATACGCGGGTCCCGAGCCCGACAGTGCGGTCACCGCATCCATTTGGGATTCGGGCACGGTCAGCACGCCGCCGACCGCGTCGAACAGCGCCGACACCTCCTGGAGCTGCGGCGGGGTGACGAAACGGCCCTTGGCCAGCGCGGTCACCCCCGCGCCCACCACTGCGGCCGCGTTCGGCATCGCCCGGACCACCGGCGTCCCGGCGGGCAACTTGGACTCGAAGGAGGCGAGCGTGATCCCCGCCGCGACGGTGACGAAAACCTGCTCGGCGCTGTCGCCTTCGACCGCGGAAGCCGCTTTGCTCAGCTTTTCCATCACCGACTCGACGTCGGCGGGCTTCACCGCGACGACGATGAACGTCGCGCCGCTCACCGCATCGCCCACTGACGATGTGACCAGCACCGAATACGTGTCGGCCAGGTACTTGGCGCGTTCCTGGACACGTTCGGCCACCACCAGGTCCTTGACCTTTCGCCCGGACCGAAGCAGACCCGACAGCAGGGCCTCGCCCATGCTGCCACCACCGATGATCGCGATTCTCGCCACGGAGAAAGCATCGCAGACGGCCGGGCTTCGCCCGGCTACCGGGGCGCGGGCACCAGCGCCAGTTGCCGGGACTGCGCGACCAGCCGGCCCAGGCTGTCGACGACGATGTGGTCCTCGTCGAACCAGTCGTGCCCGATCTCCAGGCAGGTACAGATCACGCGCAGCCAGCCGTCGGCGGGCAGGGCGCGAAGGAAGGCGGTCAGCTGGATCGTGGGCGCCCAGCCGGTGCGCTCCACGGCGAACGTCACCGGTGCGGACAGATCGCCGCACATCAGCGCGAAGAGGCCGTCAGGAGCGACACCACGCGGCCGCGCCCACATCTGCAGCATCGGGGGCCGCCCGTCGGTGCTGGGCGCCAGCGTCGACAGCAGCGGCCGCACATCGCAGCCCTCGCCCAGGTGCACCAGGCCGGCCAGCGGGTGGCCGGGCCCGATCGGTTCGATGTCGTCGGGCGGTTCCGGCGACATCAGGTCCAGGACCGGATTCGCCGACAAAAGCGGCGCGGTGTCGCCGCCGGGTTCGAAGTGCTCCGGCTCGCCGAGGTTGACCACCGCGTGCACGGCCGTGCGATCCCCCTGGGTGAGTTCGACGTCGACGACGCTGATCCGCCGGCCGCGCTTGCGGATCGACGTGATCAGCCGCATCGGCCCCGGGTCGGGTGCCCACAGGAAGCTCGCCGACACCGCCACCGGTTCGTGCCCCGCCTCGGCACAGGCGTGACGCGCCGCGTTGGCACACAACGCCAGCATCGCGCCGCCGTGCACCTTGGGACCGATGGTCCAGTGCGTGTTGAGCTCTCCCTCGAATACCCCCGGATCGACCTTCCGCAGCGTCATTGCAGTGGTGAATAGCGCGGTCATGGTCTCCTGAGGGGTCACTGCGCGGTCAGCGCATCAGATGCGTGCGGGCGAACTGCAGCGATTCGGCGAGCATGGCTTCGCGCTCGCTGGCCGAGCGGGCGCTGGACGTGGACACCTCGAGGATGGCGTGGCCGGCGAAATGGCCGGCCGCCAGCAGCTGGCACACCTCGGCGGTGGGTTGAGTGCCGCGCCCGGGCACCAGATGCTCGTCGGCGGGCAGGCCGCTGCCGTCGCACAGATGCAAATGCACCAGCCCGGCGCCCATCCGCTCGGTCATTTCCAGCGCGTCGGTGCCGGCGGTCGAGGTATGCGACAGGTCCAGCGTGTAGTGCGCGTGGTTGCCGTCCAGCGGGTCGTAAGACGGCGAGAATGCCGAAATCGCCGGGCCCGGCCCGCCGCCGCGCCGGCGCATCCGTTCCCGCGACTGGTCGGTCCCGAAGAACCGGTCCGCCCGGAACGGGAACATGTTCTCCACCGCGACCATCACGTCGCTGGACGCTTCCAGGGCGGTCACCTGTTCGCTGAATCCTTCGGCGTAGCGACGCTGCCAGCGGAACGGCGGGTGCACGACGACGGTTTGCGCGCCGAGTTCCTCGGCGGCGCGCACGCTGCGTTCCAGCTTGGGAATCGGATTGGAGCCCCACACCCGCTGTGAGATCAGCAGGCAGGGCGCGTGGACCGAGAGGACCGGCACCTGATAGCGCTGCGACAGCTTCTTGACGGCCGAGATGTCCTGGCTGACCGACTCGCTCCACACCATCAGCTCGACGCCGTCGTAGCCCAGCCGGGCCGCGTACTCGAATGCGGCCTCGGCCCTCAATGGGTAGACCGAGGCCGTGGACAGGCCGACCTTGATTGCTGGGCGCACTGTTGGGGGCGACGCCTAGCCGGACTGCATCGATAGCGCCAGCGGTCCCAGGGTGATCAGCGCCCCGACTGCCACCGCGATCAGCGTGCTCGCGATGTCCTCGGTTTTGCGCACCACCCGCACTCCGGCCACCAGACCGAGTATGACCAGCACCGACAGGACCAGGGCCACCAGGCTATTCCATCGCCACAGCTGGTCGAACGCGATGAAGAGCCCGGCGCCGAATGCGACGGCCAGCATCGACTGCAACACGATCAAGCTGCCGCGCCAGAGCGCCTCGAGTTTGCCGGGCGCCGGCTGGGTGTCCTTGGGTTTGTCCGCGCGCGCGACGTCGACGCCGGCCTTAACGGGCGCCTCTTCCGAGGTCGACGCGTCCGCGTCGGCACCCTCTCGCTGGTCGCTGCGCCGCCGGGCCACTTCGTCGGCGAGGGTCTGTCCGCCGAACAGCGTCGAATCAGACGTCTGCAGGTAGGAGCGCACGTAAGCGGAATCCTCGGTCGCGGGTTCGGCTTCGCGCACGTCGGAATCCATGACGTCCACCGGAATGTCGGCGTAATGGTCGACCGGGTCCGGGCTCATGTCCTCGGCGCCGGAGGGTGCCGCGGGCTCACCGGCGGGCCCGGCCGGTTTCTCGGCGGGCGGCCCGGCCTCGGGTGTATCGGGACGGCGCGTGGGCCGGGGGTAAGCACTGCGCTCGGGCCCTACCCGGGGCGGCTGCGGCGGCGACTTGGGCCAGCGGGGCTCGGGCCGGGCCGCCTCGGGCCGGGCCGCCGGCGTGGGCCGGTCCTCGGTGACCGGTTCGGCGACGACGGCTTGCGAGGCGGGTTCGGGCGCCGCTTCGAGATCGGCCTCGGGTTCGGCGACCTCGACGGCCCCATTGGCCTCGTGTGTTGTCTCGCCGTGCTCTTCGTCGTCGCGGATGACGGGAATCTCGCCGGTCAGTTCGGCGACGGTGACCGTATCGCTGTCGCCGCGCCGGCGGCGCCGTCGCCGGGTGACCGCCGGGGCGCCGATGGTGCCATTCCTGGCCAGCAGTTCGGCCACCGAGATGGGCCGAGTGCCGGGGCTCTCGGTCTCTGGGTGTGGTCCGGTCATGGTTTGTCGCCTCTCGATCGGCTGGCGTTCCGATCTGCTGCCTGACCTCCAGCATTGCGCACCGAAGTCTCTACGAGGGCTGTTCCGTCGGCTTCGCTGTCGAGCTTGCGCAAGATGAGACCTTCCCGTAACGCCCACGGGCAGATATCCACTGTTTCGATCGACAGCGCTCGCATACTCGCCTCCGCCACCAAAGCGCCCGCCACGATCTGCGGCGCCCGCTCGGCGCTGACTCCTTCCAATTCCGCCCTGTCAGCGGTGGTCATCCTAGATATGAAAGATATGAGTTGCCTGAGGCCGTTGGCCGTCAGCGTCCGCTTGACCCGCGGTCCGGCGGCCGAGGGCGCCGCACCGGTCAGCCGGGCCAACGACCGGAACGTCTTCGACGTTGCCACCGCGAGGTCCGGGGCGCCAGCTTCGAGCACGGCGAGGCTGGCGTCAGCCAGCTCGGCGTCCAGCCAATCGCGCAGCATCGCCACCCGGCGCCGCCCGGGCGGGTCGTCGGGCAGCCACTCGCGGGTCAGCCGCCCGGCACCCAGCGGCATCGACAAGGCGACTTCGGGTTCTTCGTCGACGCCGCTGGACAGCTCCAGCGAGCCGCCGCCGATGTCGAGGTTGATGATCCGCCCGGCACTCCATCCGTACCAGCGGCGCACCGCCAGGAAGGTCAGCCGCGACTCGTCCACCCCGGTCAGCACTTGCAACGCGACACCGGTCTCTTTGCGCACCCGGCTCAGCACGTCGTCGGAATTCTCGGCGTCGCGGACCGCGGAGGTGGCGAAGGCCATCAGCTCCGCGCAGCCTGAGCTGACGGCGATCTTGGCGAACTCGTCGATCGTGGAGATCAGCTTTTCGGCCCCGCGCTTGGTGATCTTTCCCGAGCTGTCGGTGGCTTCGGCCAACCGCAAGGTGGCCTTCGTCGAACTCATCGGGGTGGGGTGCCCACCGCGGTGGGCGTCCACCACCAGCAGATGGACCGTATTGCTACCCACGTCGAGCACGCCTAATCGCACGAAAACAAACTAGCGGGACAACGATGAGCCGTGGGTTGCGCCCCGCTGAGGAGAGTGGCAATTCACACCGGTGCCGGCTCGGGTGTCAGCGAAGCGAACAGCAGGAATATTGGTCTAACGTTGCATCCGTGGCGAATTCGCACCCCGAGCCCGGGCAAGAAGTGGAATTGGATTTTGCCCGTGAATGGGTGGAGTTCTTCGATCCGGACAACCCGGAGCACTTGATCGCGGCCGACCTCACGTGGTTGCTGTCGCGCTGGACGTGCGTGTTCGGCACCCCGGCCTGCCGCGGCACGGTCGAGGGACGCCCCGACGACGGGTGTTGCTCGCATGGCGCGTTCCTGTCCGACGACGACGACCGCGCCGGCCTGGACGACGCCGTCAAACAACTCACCGACGCCGACTGGCAATTCCGCGAAAAAGGTTTGGGCCGTAAGGGATATCTCGAACTCGACGAGCACGACGGTCAACCGCAACACCGCACCCGAAAATACAAGGGCGCGTGCATTTTCCTGAACCGCCCCGGTTTTCCCGGCGGCGTCGGCTGCGCGCTGCACAGCAAGGCCCTCAAGCTGGGCGTGCCGCCGTTGACGATGAAACCCGAGGTCTGCTGGCAGCTGCCGATCCGGCGCAGTCAAGAGTGGGTGACGCGGCCCGACGGCACCGAGATCCTGAAGACCTGGATCACCGAATACGATCGCCGCGGCTGGGGCTCTGGTGGTGCCGACTTGCACTGGTACTGCACCGGCGATCCGGCAGCGCACGTCGGGGCCAAGCAGGTGTGGGAAAGCCTCGCCGACGAACTCACCGAGCTCCTCGGTTCCAAGGCCTATGCCGAATTGGCGGCAATGTGCAAGCGCCGCAGTCAATTAGGGCTCATCGCCATCCACCCGGCGACGCGAATCGCGGAGTAGCCCCCGCAGGTCAGGTCGACTGCGACCGGTACGCCGCGACCATTCGCAGCGCGCTGGCAAGCAGATACGCCTCGACAGCCGCGGCAGCCGCGGCGTCGTCGCGCGCCAGCACCGCCTCGGTGATCGCCCGCAGATCGGCAATCACCGGCTCAGGCTCGTCGTAGGCCGGTGTGAGCTCATGCTCGCGACCGCCGAAGGAATGGTCGACCCAGCGATACAGCAGCCCCAACGCACGGTTACGCGTGCCGTGGATGAGCACCTGGAAGAAGGCGAGGTCGGCCGCCTGGCGCGCTGCGGCGCTGTCGGCGTCCTGCACGCCGGCCAGCGCGGCGCGCAACGCCTCGTCATCTTCGGGACCGCACCGTTGCGCGGCCAACCGCCCGATCAACGGGCCCAGCGCCGCGCGGATCTCGAGGAGCTCGACCAAAAACTCGGGACCCAACTTCCGTATCAACGCTTCGACCACAGCGGGGTGGGTGAGTTGCTGAGGATCCCGGACCACGTTGCCGCTGCCGTGCCGGGCCTCGATCAGGCCCATCTGCTGCAGCCGCGCCAGACCCTGTCGCAGCGACGTGCGGTTGACCCCGAGTTGCTCGGCCAGCTCCCGCTCCGGCGGCAGCGCCGAGCCCGGCGGGAACGCGCCGTCGAGGATCGCGTCGGCGATCGACGCGGTGATCTGTTCGTCCACCCGCTGGCGGTCGGGTGGCCGAAGCACATTTGACTGGTTCATTGGTTCAACCAATATAGTGGGCGAGACCGACAACGTGGTGGAGGCGACGCGGTGGACGAGAAGCTATTGGCCGCGGCCGCGCGCTGGCGGGGCAAGACAGGTCGGCTGGAGGTCTGGTACGCCACCCTCTCGGACCCGTCGACCCGGGCCGGCCTGTGGATTCACTGCGAAACGGTCGCACCGAGCGACGCTCGCGCCCCTTACGCACACGGCTGGGCGACCTGGTTTCCGGCCGACGCCGCACCGCACACCGAGCGTTTCGGACCCGAGCCGGTTCAACCGGCGATCGGCGCCTGGTTCGACTCGGCCGGGGTGCGCGCGGCTCCCGAAGAACTGACCGGACGAGCCGGAGCCCTGGCTTGGGAACTGGCCTGGAAAGACGCCGGCGCGCCACTGTGGACCTTCCCGAAGCCGGTGTGGGATCGCGAACTGCTGCCCGGGGCTCAAGTCGTTCTCGCTCCGACCGCCGACTTCACCGGCGCACTGACCGTCGGCGGCCTCACCCATCACGTCGACGGCTGGCGCGGCGGCGTCGCCCACATCTACGGACATGGCAACGCCAAACGCTGGGGCTGGATCCACGCCGACCTCGGGAACGGCGACGTCCTGGAGGTCGTCACCGCGGTATCACACAAACCGGGCCTGCGCAGGCTGGCGCCGCTGGCGTTCGTTCGCTTTCGTATCGACGGAAAGGATTGGCCCGCAAGCACATTGCCGTCACTGAGAATGCGCACCACCCTCGGCCTGCGGCACTGGCAGCTGGAAGGACGCATCGGCGGTCGCCGCGTGCTCATCCGCGTCGACCAGCCGCCGGAGCGCTGCGTGAGCCTGGGTTATACCGATCCCGACGGCGGCACGGCGGTGTGCACCAACACCGAACAGGCCGACATCTACGTCGAGGTCGACGAACGCCGGTGGTCGGTGCTGGGCACCGGCCACGCCGAAGTCGGCCTGCGCGGCAGCGAGGCGCCCGCCCTCAACGAAAGGACAACGACATGAGCTTTCTGCTCGACCCGCCGCTGCTGTTCGCCTCCGGACTGCTCATCGAGCGCCAACTGCCGCCGGATCGCCGCGATGCCGCCGAGGCCGCCACGCTGGGCGTCTTCTTCGGCGGATCGTTCGGCCTCTACCACAACGTGCCCGGACTGGGCATGCTGTGGCGCCCCTTCCGTGCCCGCAATGGCCGCGACTTCATGTGGAACAGCGGGGTTTTCGGCGTCAAGACCGAGGAGGCGGGCTGGCCGCTGCACGCGGCGGCGGGGGCCATCTTCGCGACCTACCCGTTCTTCATCAAATTGGGCCGCCGGCTCGGGCGTTTGGTATGAGCCGCCGGGCCGCGTTGGCCTCGTTCGGCACCGCGCTGCTGCCCGAGGAGCACGGCGGTCCGCCATCGGCTCAATTGGTCGACCGCGTCGAGCGCTACCTCACGCAGCTGCCCGCGACGACACGGCTGGCGGTGCGGGCCGGACTGCTGTGCATGAGTGCGGCAAGCTACCTCACCACCGGTCGCTCGAATTCGCGCCTCGACGCCGGCCAGCGTGATCAAGTGCTGCGCCGGCTCGCCGCACTCGGCCCGGATGCCGGAGTGGCCGTCGAGGCGATGAAGGCGATCGTCCTGCTTGCCAACGGCGCGGATACCTTTGCCCCAGAGCTACTTTCACGGGCGCAGGCGCACGATACGGCGCGCCCCGATGCGCGCCTGACGGTCATCTCCTCGGCCGATAGTCGCTCCGTGATGACCGCCGATGTGGTGATCGTCGGCTCCGGTGCCGGCGGCGCCATGGCGGCGCGCACCCTGGCGCAAGCCGGCCTCGACACCGTGGTGCTCGAGGAGGGACGCCGTTGGACGGTTGAGGAGCTGCGCACTACCCATCCGATCGACCGATATGCCGGGTTGTATCGCGGCGCCGGCGCAACCGTCGCACTGGGACGCCCGTCCATAGTCCTGCCCCTGGGCCGGGCGGTCGGCGGCACCACCATGGTGAACTCCGGAACGTGTTACCGGCCACCGCTTTCGGTGCAGCGGCGCTGGCGCGACGAGTTCGGCCTCGACCTGGCTGACCCGGACCGGCTGGCCCACCATCTCGACGATGTCGAGCGCACGCTGCGGGTCGCGCCGGTGCCCCTGCAGATCATGGGTCGCAACGGGCGCCTGTTGCTTGATGCCGCTGCGACGCTGGGATGGGACGCGGCACCGATCCCCCGAAACGCGCCGGGCTGCGAAGGTTGTTGCCAATGCGCGATCGGCTGCCCCCGCAACGCCAAGTTCGGTGTGCACCTCAACGCGCTGCCACAAGCCTGCGCCGCGGGCGCGCGGATCATCTCGCAGGCGCGCGTCGAACGGGTACTGCACCGCAACGGCCGGGCCCGCGGAGTGCGGGCCCGACGGCCAGACGACACCGCGCTGGACATCCTCGCCGAGTCGGTGGTGGTTGCCGCCGGCGCCACCGAGACACCGGGATTGTTGCGGCGCAGCGGGTTTGGTGCGCATCCGCGCCTGGGCCGAAATCTCGCGCTGCATCCGGCGACGATGCTCGCCGGGCGCTTCGCCGATGATGTGTACGCCTGGCACGGCGTGTTGCAGAGCGCGGCCGTCCACGAATTTCACGAGTCGGACGGCGTGTTGATCGAAGCAACCTCGACGCCGCCGGGAATGGGGTCGATGGTCTTTCCCGGCTACGGCGCCGAGCTGCTCGGCTGGCTCGACCGCGCACCTCAAGTCGCGACGGTCGGCGCCATGGTCGCCGACCGCGGAGTGGGCTCGGTCTTCGCGGTGCGCGGCGAGACAGTGATGCGCTACAACATCTCTCGTGCCGACATCGCCAAGCTGGTGACCGCCGTCGAGGCGATGGGCCGCCTGTTGTTCGCGGCGGGTGCGGTCGAGGTGCTCACCGGTCTGCCCGGCGCACCGACGGTGACGTCGCTGTCGGCCTTAAGGGATGCGCTGAGCCGCAGCAATCCCAGGAGCCTGCACCTGGCCGCCTTCCATCCCACCGGCACCGCGGCGGCCGGCGCAGATGAACAGGTCTGCCCCGTCGACACAGCGGGACGATTGCGCGGCATCGACGGAGTGTGGGTTGCCGACGCGTCGATCCTGCCCAGCTGCCCCGAGGTGAACCCGCAGGTGTCCATCATGGCGCTGGCGCTGGCGGTCGCGGACGAGGTGGTCGCGGCTCGCTGATGCGGTGTGCATCCTCGGGTCGAGGGTGCGGCGCGGGCGCCGCCGCGCCGGTGGTGCCGCCACTCGTGTTAGGAAGGGGAGTGCCGGTTCCCGACTTCATCGTTGAGTTGCGTCGCGCGATCGGCCATGCGCCGTTGTGGTTGCCCGGCGTTACCGCCGTCACCATTCATGAGCACAAAGTGCTGTTGGTGAAGCGCTCGGATAATGGCGCCTGGACAGCGGTGACGGGGATCGTGGAACCGGGCGAGAATCCGGCGGATTGCGCTGTGCGCGAAGTGCTCGAAGAAACCGGGGTTCAGGTGCAGGCTGTCAGACTGGCCTGGGTCAAGGTGGGCCAGCCGACGGTGCACGCCAACGGCGATCACGCGCAGTACCTGGATCACATATTTCGGATGAACTGGCTATCCGGGGAGCCGTATGCGGCCGACGACGAGCGCACCGAGGCGAGATGGTTCGATCTCGACGAGTTGCCACCGATGACAGCGAACATGCGCCGGCGCATCGAAGTAGGCGCGGCCGACGAGGAGCGGACCCTGTTCGACTCCTCGCGCGGCGATGAGTTGGCGCCGCGGGCCCCATGACGGTGCCCTTGCCGACCGCGGGCTGGGGCTACCCTTCGAGCTTGTAGCCCAGCCCGCGCACCGTCACCAGGTGCACCGGGTTGGCCGGGTCGGCTTCGATCTTGGACCGCAGCCGCTTGACGTGGACGTCGAGCGTCTTGGTGTCGCCGACGTAGTCCGCGCCCCACACCCGATCGATCAGCTGTCCACGGGTCAGCACCCGGCCGCTGTTGCGCATCAGGTACTCGAGGAGGTCAAACTCCTTGAGCGGCAACGTGATTGTGTCGCCGTTCACCGAAACGACATGCCGCTCGACGTCCATCCGGACCGGACCGGACTCCAATACGCCGTCACTGATCTCGGAGTCGTCGTCGCCGCCCCGGCGCAGCACCGCCCGGATCCGGGCAATCAGCTCGCGCGCCGAATAGGGCTTGGTCACATAGTCATCGGCGCCGAGCTCCAGGCCGACAACTTTGTCGATCTCGCTGTCCCGGGCCGTCACCATGATCACCGGCACGCTGGAGCGAGCGCGCAGCTGCTTGCAGACGTCGGTGCCCGACATGCCCGGCAGCATCAAATCAAGCAGCACGATGTCCGCGCCTGCCCGGTCGAACTCGGACAGCGCCGCTGACCCATCGGTCACCACGGTGGCTTCGAAGCCCTCCTTGCGAAGCAGGAAGGCCAGTGGATCGGCAAGCGACTCCTCGTCCTCCACGATCAGCACACTGGTCACGGGCGCCACTCCTCCTCATCGCTGCGCTCTGCATCGTCGTATCCGCGGGTCATCGACTTAGTTCTTCCTCTCGTTGGGACCTGTTGGGCCGCGCCTCGCGGGCCCGGGGTTGCTCGGTTTCTTCGTCGCTATCGGTGTCCTGATAGGCCGGGATCGACAAGGTGAACGTCGAACCGGTTCCCGGCTTGCTCCACACCCCGATGCTGCCGTCATGATTGGCCGCAACGTGTTTGACGATCGCCAGCCCCAGCCCACTGCCACCGGTGGCTCGCGAACGCGCCTTGTCCCCCCGGAAAAACCGCTCGAAGACCCGCTCCTGGTCTTCTAGCGCAATCCCGATCCCGCGGTCGGTAACCGCGATCTCGATGTTGTCGCCACGACGGCGACGGCTGATCGACACCGGCGAACCCGGCGGCGAGTAGGCGATCGCATTAGAGACCAGATTGGCCAATGCGGTCACCAGCAGCGTTTGGTCCCCCAGTACCCGCAAACCGGAGGGCGCGTCGGTGCGAATCTCGATCTTGGCATTGTCCGCAGCCACCTTGTGGCGTGAAATCGCTTCGGCCACAACGGTATCGACCTCGACAGCGACAACGTTGGGCAATCGCTCGGCACCCTGCAGCCGGGAGAGCTCGATGAGCTCAGCCACCATGTCGCCCAACCGGTTGGCCTCGATCAGCACCTTCTCGGCGAAGCGGCGCACGGTTTCGGAGTCGTCCGCCGACGCCAGCAGGGCCTCGGCGAGCAGCGCCATGGCGCCGACCGGCGTCTTGAGCTCGTGGCTGACGTTGGCTACGAAGTCGCGCCGCGTGGCTTCCATACGCGCATGGTCGGACTGGTCGTGAACGAAGACCACAGCGAACCGGCGGTCTTCCTCACTGAGCAGCGTTGCCTGCCCGTGCACCGATATCCCGGACCGTCCGGCGGCCCCGCGCTTGCCGGGCTGTAGGTCGAACTCGACGACCTCCCCGCCCAGCGCCTGCTGCGCCGCTTGCCAGGCTTGGTCGTCGAGCTGCCGATCGCGCACCAGGCCCAATTCCTTGGCCCGCTCGTTGAGGTAGACGACGTCGCGATGCGAATCCACGACCGCGGCGCCCAGCGGCATCAGGGTGACGATTCGTTGCAGCATCTGCGCGACGGTGATGCCGGTCGACTCGGTGGCCACGCGCTGCCGCCGTTGCACCACCCGTGCGGACAACCGAGTGCCGGCCGCCACTCCGACGGCCAGCGCCAGCAAGGACAAGACCCCGGCCAGCAACAGCGCCGAGAACACAGTCACGAACAAAATCCTACAAATCTGGTGAACGCAGCCCTAGCGGAACGAGGCCAAAATCGGACAAGTCACAACTTGCGCTACAGGTGTTCGGCTGTCGTTCATGCGGAATTTGGCCTACGGGCTTTCCGCGCTCAAAAGCGGCGAAAATGAACCGCGTTTGAATCCTACCGGGCACCCTGGCTGGCTACCGCCGCGGCGCCCGCAGCCGCTGCTTCCGGGTCCAGGTAGGTGCCGCCGGGCACCACCGGACGCAGATCGGCGTCCAGGTCGTAGCGCAGCGGAATGCCAGTCGGGATGTTCAACTCGGAGATCTCGTCGTCGGAGATCTGGTCGAGGTGTTTGACGAGGGCGCGCAGCGAGTTGCCGTGGGCGACGATCAGCACCGTCTTGCCGAAGCGCAGATCCGGGACGATCACGTCGGTGAAGTACGGCAGGAAACGCACCACCACGTCGGCCAGACATTCGGTGAGCGGGCCGCCACTGATGTCGGCGTAGCGCGGGTCACCATCCTGGCTGAACTTGCTGCCCTTCTCGATCGGCGGCGGCGGGGTGTCGTAGCTGCGCCGCCAGGCCATGAATTGCTCGTCCCCGTAGCGGGCCTTGGTCTCGGCTTTGTCCAGGCCTTGCAGCGCCCCGTAGTGGCGTTCGTTGAGCCGCCAGCTGCGTCGTACCGGGAGCCACAGCCGGTCGGCGGCGTCCAGCGCCAGGTGCGCCGTGGTGATCGCGCGGCGCAGCAGCGAGGTGTACAGCACGTCGGGCAGCAGGCCGTGCTCGGTCAGCAGCTCGCCGCTGCGAACCGCTTCGGCCCGGCCCTTTTCAGTCAGCCCGACATCGACCCATCCGGTAAACAGGTTCAGCGAGTTCCATTCGCTTTCGCCGTGGCGAAGCAGTACCAGCGTCGCAGTGTCACCCATGCCGGTCAGTCTCTCACGCAGGGTGCGACGCGCGCCGAGCGTAAGGGCACTGCGAAAATCGGGCCCAGAAATCGCAGCCACGTTACGCTCGCGAGCTGGGCTAGCCGTCTTCGTCGTCGATCAGGTGGGCGAACGCCTCCAGATTCTTCAACGATTCGCCCCGCGATACCCGCCAATCCCATTCCTTCTGGATCGACGAGCGAAAACCCAACTCCAGCAACGTATTGAAGTCCGAATCCACCGCTTCGAGCACTTGCCCGAGCACCCGGTCGATCTCGTCGGCATCCACCGAGGCCAGCGACATCCGGCCGACCAGGTAGATGTCGCCGACGTTGTCCAGCGTGTAGGCGACTCCGTACAGCCGGCGGTTGCGCTTGAGCAGGAACCGGTACACGCCCTCGTGGTTCTCGTCGGGCTTGCGGCACACGAACGCCTCGATGCGCACCGAGTGCTCGCCGATGCTCAGGATCGTGTTGGTCTTGAGCCTGCGCTCGCCGGGCAACTCCACCACCAGACCCGGCAAACCGCCATGTGCGCCTTCATGTTTCGAGTACGTCAGCTCGCTGGCATCGAGCGCACGCTCGATCACCTGCTGCACCGACGGGGTCATGCGCCAACCCCGCGACGCGGCGTCCAGCGACGCGGTTTACGCGCCGCCACCCGGTCGCGCACCCGGCGCTGCCGTGCGGCGGTGAAATCGCCGATGGCGCGCCGATAGCTGGCCAGCAACGCGTCGGTGGTGTGCTCCCACGAGAACGTCGCCGCGTGCGCGGCCGCGGCCCGGCTCATCGCCGCGCCCCGCGCCGTGCCGTCCAGGCGCAGCAGCTCGTCGAGTGCGCGGGCCCAGTCGTCGACGTCATGCCCTGGCACCAGCGAGCCGGTGACACCGTCGCGCACCGCGACCGGCAGCCCGCCGACCGCTGCCGCCACCACCGGCGTGCCGCACGCCTGCGCCTCGACGGCGACCAAGCCGAAAGACTCCGAATAGCTGGGCACCGCAACAAGATTCGCGGCCTGGAACAGGGTCGCCAAGTTCGGCCGGGACTGCGGCGGCAGAAAAGTCACCCGATCGCTGATCCCGAGTTCGTCGGCCAGGCGAACCAGTCCGTCCGGGGTGGCCAGACCACTGCCCGAAGGGCCGCCGGCCACCACGATGCGCACCCCCGGCAGTTTCGCCGCTGCCCGCAGCACGATGTCGGGCGCCTTCAGCGGCTGGATTCGTCCGACGAACACCACGATCTGTTCGTCGAGCCCAAGCCCCAGCGCGGCACGGGCCGCCCGGCGTTCGCCCGGATGGAACACCTCCAGGTCGACGCCGGGATGGACCACGTCGATCCGCTCGGGGACGGCATGGTGGATCGAAACCAATTGCCGCGCTTCGTCTTCGGTGTTGACGATCAGCCGGTCCGCCTCATCGACGACCTGCTGCTCCCCCACCGTGCGCAGCGGCGGCTCAGGCCTGTCTCCGGCGGCCAGTGCGGCGTTCTTCACCGCGGCCAGGGTGTGCGCGGTGTGCACCAGCGGCACCGCCCAACGGTCGCGCGCCAGCCAGCCGACCTGTCCGGACAGCCAGTAGTGCGAGTGCACGATGTCGTAGTAACCGGGCTCATGCGACGCCTCGGCACGCAGCACCCCGGCCGCGAACGCACACAGCTGGGTGGGCAGGTCGTATTTGTCCAAGCCCTCGAACGGCCCGGCCACGACGTTACGCACCAGCACGCCGGGCTCAACCTCAACGACCGGCGGATCGGCCGACGCGGTGGCCCGGGTGAAGATCTCCACCTCGATGCCCCGCCGGGCCAGATGCAACGCACTTTGTAGCACGTACACGTTCATCCCGCCGGCATCACCGGTACCCGGTTGAGCCAGGGGCGAGGTGTGCACTGCCAACAGCGCGACCCGGCGCGGATCGCTGCGCAGGAGGACGTCGTCGTGCCGCACTCCTTCATCTTTACAGCACGGTCCGGCCACCGGCCTAAGGCGTTCGCGTTAGGCGGACGACTCGTCGACGGCTTCCGGGATCCGGGAGCCGATCACCCCGGCGCGGCGCATCGCGCCCAGCGGGTCGGCGTAGAGCCCGCCCAGGGACACGATGCCCGCCCCGGCCTCTTGCACGCGGTTACCGAAGGCCGTGACGCGGATATCCCGCGGCGGCAACACCGAACGCTCGGCGAATGCCACCTCCACCTGCTCCATCGCCTCGGGATACTCGGTGAATGCCTGGCCGCCGACCACCAGTTCGTCGGGGTTGAGCAAGTCGCGCAGCAGCGCGACCGCCTCACCCAGGACTCGGGCGCGCTCCGCGAGCAGGTCCTTGGCCGGCTGGTTGCCGGCCCGGGCCAGACGCAGCAGATCGGTGATGCCAGCGGCGGGTCCGTTGGCGCGCCCAGCCGGGGCCGGGGGCAGGATGCGCAGCCGGCGAGCCGCGGCAAGCACGGCCTCGTCGCTGACCGTGGACTCCAGCTGCCCGGTGCCGCCGAGCAACTCGGAGTGCGCGGGCAGGCCCGCGATCGTGCCCGGACCGCTCGACGGGCAGTGCACCCGTCCGCCGATCACCAGCGCGTAGCCCACGGTTTCGCGGGCGTAGACGTACAGGCTGGTCGGCGAGCTCGGCGCGAACCGCCGCATACCCAGCAGCAGCTCGGCGCCGGCCATCGCGTCCACGTGCGAAGCCACCGACACCGGCAGGCTCAGCGCGTCGGCCAGCACCGGCCCGACGGGCGCTTGCCGCCAGCCCAGCCGCGGGTGGTCGACGTGGCCGGTGGCGCCGTCGACAGTGCCACCGATGGCGACCCCGACCCACAACGGCCGCCGGCGGTGCCAGCGCCTCAGATAGCGGGTGGCGCTTTCGGCCAGCGACGTCAGAGCGGCGGCCGGCGGGCTCAGCGGCGTCGGCGTTTCCACCGTGTCCAGCGTGCGGCCGAACAGGTCGGTGGCCACGATGCTGGTGGTCCGCGCACCGATGTGGATGCCCAGCGCCACGAACGGTTCGTGGTTGATCTCCACCGGAACCCGTGGGCGTCCGATGGCTCCGGAGACGGCCAGGTCTGCGCGTTCCCGCAGCAGGCCCGCGTCGAGCAGGGCGATGACCTGCCGGTTCACCGTCGCGATGCTCAGCGAGGTGACCCCGGCGATGACGTCGCGGCCGACCGGGCCGCGCAGCCGGACCGCCCGGAACACCGAGGCCGCGGCCGAGTCGGAGATGTGCAGCGACGGCGGCAGGATCTGGCGGTGCAGCCGCAGGTGGCCCGCACGGCTGGGCGAATGATGGGTGTGGGTGAGAGAAGTCGAGCGCACGAGCGTCCTTTGTCCGAGTTCCAATGGCCGGTCTTGGCCACAACCTGTTTTGGGTTCAGGCGCGGCAAAGTGCGCGGCAACAACACGCACATGCCGCGCAAAGACACGCGGCAGTGTTGTTGAACAGGGCGCTGTGGTGCACCTCAGGAATTTAGCACGTTTATTAGAGTTGGCTCAGTGAGTTCAAATAACGCGCATCAACGGGTTGCGGTAGTGACCGGTGCCAGTTCCGGGATCGGCGAAGCAACAGCCAAAACCCTTGCCGCCCTTGGGTTTCACGTCGTCGCTGTGGCAAGGCGCGAGGACCGGATAACCGCCCTCGCGAAAGAGATAGCCGGCACCGCAATTGTGGCTGACGTCACAGACGACGCGGCAGTAGCCGCGCTCGCCAGCAAACTGGGCCGGGTCGATGTATTGGTCAACAACGCCGGCGGCGCTCGCGGATTGGCGCCCGTCGCCGACGCCGACCTCGAGCACTGGCGCTGGATGTGGGAGACCAACGTGCTTGGGACGCTGCGGGTCACCCGCGCACTGCTGCCCAAGCTGATCGACTCCGGCGACGGCCTGATCGTCACCGTCACCTCGGTGGCCGCGCTCGAGGTCTACGACGGCGGTGCCGGCTACACCGCGGCCAAGCACGCCCAGGGCGCGGTGCACCGCACGCTGCGCGGTGAACTGCTGGGCAAGCCGGTGCGGCTCACCGAAATCGCGCCGGGCGCAGTGGAAACCGAGTTCTCACTGGTGCGATTCGACGGCGATCAGGAACGCGCGGACTCGGTCTACGCCGGCATCACACCGCTGACGGCGGCCGACGTGGCCGAGGTGATCGGGTTCGTGGCGTCACGGCCGTCCCACGTCGACCTGGACCTGATCGTGCTCAAGCCACGCGATCAGGCCAATGCGATGCGGTTTAACCGCCAGGGCCAGGCGAGGACGTAGTCGTCGTCGTGGTCGTGGTGGTCGGCGTCCCCGACAGACTCGGCGCCGTCGACGGCGTGACCGGCGCGGTGACGGGGATCTGACTGGCCGGCGGGTGCGCATTGGGCGGTGGTAGAGCCGACATGGCCACCCAGGTGTCCCAATCGACGGCCCAGTCCCAGATGTCGCCGTCGGAGTAGGACAACTGGATCGAGCTGCCGGTCACCTCGACCGGGTCGCCGTACATCGCGGTCGGGTAGTACTCCGCGGCGTCCTCGGTCGACAGGTTGATGCAGCCGTTGGTGACGTTCGTGTTGCCTTGTGCGCCAGCGCTCATCGGGTTGGCGTGAATGAACTCGCCGTTGTTGGAGATCCGCACCGCCCAGCGTTCGTGTACGTGGCTGTAGCCGGCCGCGGGGTTGGACATGTAGAAGTCCGCGTACTTCTCGGTCACCACGTGGATGCCGTTGCGGGTGACGTTGCGCGCCTTGTCGGCCTCGCCGTAGCTGCACGGGAAGTCCATGATCACGCCCGCGTCGGTGACGACCTGGATGCGGTGCGACGACACCTCCGCCTTGACGACCTGCTTGCGGCCGATCTGGATCTTCAAAGACATGTCCTGCAGGCCGTAGGCGCCGTCGCCGAACGGCAGGCCGTAGAACTTGGCGTCGACGTTGATGGTGGTGCCCGCCGGGTAGTACTCGCGCGGCCGGTAGTGGATGCGCGCGCCCTGCTGCTCGTCGGGCAGCCAGGCCCAGCTGCCCTCGACGGGCGGGTTGGTGGTGATGGTCAGTGCCCGTTCGACGGCGGCCTTGTCGCTGATCGGCGCGTCGAACTGGATGATGATCGGCGCGGCGACGCCGACCGTCTGGCCGTCGGCCAACTGGAATCCGCCGTCAATCTTCTTGCTGGGCGCGACGGTGGTTAATTTGCCCGTCACGGGCACGGTCTTGCCGTCGTGGCCGACGACCGAGCCGCTCCAGCTATAGCTGGTGTCATAGCCCAACGGCTCGGTGGTCGTGTAGACGGTGCGGTCGGAGTTGAACGCTCCGGCAACGACCTTGCCGGCCGAATTCGTCAACGCCACCTTCTGGAACCAGCCGTCGCTGACCATGACGCTGACCGGCGCGATGGGAACCACATCGGCAGCGGCCCCCTGGTTGTCCAAGGCGGGCTGGTATTTCAGACTCGGCGCCGACTGCTCCTTGTTCTTCTGCGCTTGCTTGGCCGCGGGGCCGCTACAGGCGGCCAGCACGCTCGGCGCGAACACACCCAGCCCAAGGGCTGCCAACGCCAGCCGCCGATTGATCGGCGGCTGTTCGGGGGATGTGCTCACGACAATAAAAGATACCGGCAGTACCGACACCGCTTGCGCCACGACGAGTCGCGAAAGCCTACAGACACACCGAATCCACAGCTAAAGGCGGCAGCCGAGCAGCACCGGTTCGGGTTCCAGTGTGATGCCAAACACGTCACGGACCCCGTCGCGAATGGTTCGCGCCAGGGTGATCACATCCGCTGTGGTGGCGTTGCCCCGATTGGTCAGAGCAAGCGCGTGCTTGGTGGACAACCGGCAGGGCGCGGCCGGGTCGCCGGGATAGCCCTTGCCGAAGCCCGCGTGCTCCACCAGCCACGCGGCGGCCAGCTTGACGCCGTCGGGCGCCGGGTAGTTGGGCACCGGCCCGTCGGTGCGCCCGGCCAGCGACTCATAGAACTGCGGCGCGACGACGGGGTTGGTGAAGAACGAACCCACGCTCCAGGTGTCGTAATCGGCGGCGTCGAGCACCATGCCCTTGCGCGCACGCAGGGCCAGCACCGCCTCGCGTACCGCGCGCGGGTCCGCACGCTCACCGCTGGCCGCATTCAGCGCCGCGGTGAGCTCGCCGTAGCGCAAGGGCGCGCTGCGGCCCGAATCGTCCAGTGCGAACTCCAC
This sequence comes from Mycobacterium sp. NGS40, assembly GCF_059812735.1. NCBI lineage: Bacteria > Bacillati > Actinomycetota > Actinomycetes > Mycobacteriales > Mycobacteriaceae > Mycobacterium > Mycobacterium sp. NGS40. The sequence continues at coordinate 309,662 of NZ_JCALDG010000001.1, read as the reverse complement.
TTCCAGCACCACGCCAGGCACCTGCTGACCGGCCCGCTTGAACATGCTGGTGCGATAGCCGAAGGCCAGCTCGTCGCCGGGTATCCAGCGCACCGCACCGCTGCCGCGATCCAGCACCCGCACCCGGGTGATGGTGTCGGACACCTCCGCGCCGTAGGCGCCGACGTTTTGCACCGGCGTGGCTCCCGCCGATCCCGGTATGCCGGACAGGCACTCGAGGCCGCCCAGCCCGCCCTCGATCGCCGCGACGACCACGTCGTCCCACACCGCCCCGGCCTCGGCGCGCAGCAGGTGGCCGTCCACGGTGATCCCGCGGGTGGCCAGGTGCACGGCGGTCAGGTCCGTCAGGTCGTCGGCGATCACCAGATTGGAGCCGCCGGAGAACACCAGCACCGGCCCGTCACGTGCGCCGTCCAACTCGTCCAGCACGCCGACAACCTGTTCGCTGCTGGTGCAGGTGATCAGGCGTTGCGCGACCGGTCCGACGCGCAACGTGGTCAGCGGCGCCAGCGGCACCGCCTCAGCGACGCGCGCACCAGCGAAGATCGATCCGGTCACGGCCCGTAACGGTAGCCTGACCTGCTATGCCCCGCTCATTCGACTTGTCCGCCGACTATCAGGACAGCGTCGAAGACCTGCACCGGGCGTTCGCCGAGCCCGACTACTGGCGGGCCAGGCTGGCCGACATTCCGGTCGACGAGGCGCGGCTGGAGTCGATCCGCTTGGGAGGGGAATCCGGCGACGACGGCACCATCGAAGTGGTGACGCTGCAGGAAGTGCACAGCCATAACCTGCCCGCGATGGTCACCCAGTTGCACCGGGGCGATCTGTTCTTCAGACGCGAGGAGACGTGGGGGCCGGTCACCGACGGCGTCGCCACGGCGTCCATCAAGGGCTCGATCGTGGACACCCCGGTGAACGTCCTGGGCACCGCCGAACTGTCGCCGATTGACCGCGGCGGCGCACGCCTGACGTTCCGGGTCAGCATCCACGTCCGGATTCCGCTGATCGGCGGCAAGGTGGAGAACATCATCGGCACGCATCTGGCCGATCTGGTGAGCAGGGAGCAGCGCTTCACCACCGAATGGATCACCAACAACGCGTGATTCGCTTCTAAGCTGGCGGCCATGCGAATCGCGTTGGCGCAAATGCTGAGTGGCAGCGATCCGGCGGCCAATCTGGAACAGGTGCGCGACTACACCGCCCGGGCCGCCGACGCCGGCGCGACGCTGGTGGTGTTTCCCGAAGCGACCATGTGCCGGTTCGGCGTCCCGCTGGCACCGATCGCCGAGCCGGTCGACGGGCCGTGGGCCGACGGGGTGCGGCAGATCGCGACCGCGTCCGCCGTCACGGTGATCGCCGGTATGTTCACCCCGGCCGGCGACGGGCGCGTGACGAACACGCTGATCGCGGCCGGGCCCGGCACACCGAATCAGCCGGACGCCTACTACGACAAGATCCATCTCTACGACGCGTTCGGCTTCACCGAGTCGCGCACCGTCGCCCCAGGCCGGGAACCGGTGGTGATCACCGTCGACGGCGTCGGGGTGGGGTTGACCGTTTGCTACGACATCCGCTTCCCCGAGCTCTACACCGAACTGGCCCGGCGCGGCGCCCAGCTCATCGCGGTCTGCGCGTCCTGGGGCTCGGGTCCGGGAAAGCTTGCACAGTGGACCTTGCTGGCCCGCGCCCGCGCGCTGGACTCGATGAGCTACGTCGCCGCGGCCGGCCAAGCCGATCCCGCTGCCACACTGGCGGGCTCGGGATCTTCCGCGGGCGCCCCGACCGGCGTCGGCGGCAGCCTGGTGGCCTCGCCGCTGGGCGAGGTGGTCGCCTCGGCCGGTCCCGACCCACAACTGGTACTGGCCGACATCGACACCGCCTTGGTCGCGAAGGCTCGCGAAAGCATCGCGGTGCTGCGCAACCAGTCCGACTTTGCTCGTAGCGATAGGGCAGAATCGGTTGGGTGACGAACCCGCAAGGACCACCGCACGAGGGCCCGTCCACGTGGGGGGCCAGCGAGGATCACGGTCCGTTCGGCCCGACCTCCGCCCCGACCGAGCAGCACTATCCGGCCGGGGCGGACACGCAGCAGGCCAGCTATGCGCCGCCGCCGCTGCCACCGCTGAGCCCCACCGAGCGGGTCAGCCGGCCCAGCGAGCAGCCCGAGCCGCCGGCAAAGAAGAAGAGATTTCGTGACCCGCTGTCCATCGTTCTGATCTGCGTCATCGTGGTGTCGCTGCTGCTCGCGGGGCTGATCGGCGGCGAGCTCTACGCCCGCCACGTGGCCGACACCAAGGTCGCCGAGGCGGTGGCCTGCGAGGTCCAAGACCAGGCCACGGCGTCGTTCGGAGTCGCGCCGCTGCTGCTGTGGCAGCTCGCGACGCAGCACTTCACCAACATCTCGGTGTCGACGGCCGGCAACCAGATCCGCGATGCCAAGGGCATGAAGATCGACATCGTCATCAAAGACGTCAAGCTGGACCGGACGTCGTCGTCCAAGGGCACCATCGGATCGCTCGATGCGACCATCACCTGGACCAGTGACGGCATCAAGGATTCGGTGCAGAACGCGGTCCCGGTGCTGGGCCCGTTTGTCACCAACAGCGTGACTACCCATCCCGCCGACGGCACCATCGAACTGAAGGGAATGCTGGACAACATCACGACCAAGCCTGTGGTGTCCGGCAAGGGGATTCAGCTGCAGATTCAGAGCTTCAACGCGCTGGGCTTCACGCTGCCTCGCGAAAGCGTCCAGTCCACCCTCGACGCGTACACCGCGAAGCTGACCGCCGACTACCCGCTGGGTATTCACGCGGACAGCGTGCAAGTGACCCCGACCGGCGTGACGAGCCATTTCTCGACCCAGAACGCCACGATCCCGGCCGGTGAAAACAACGATTCCTGCTTCGCCAACATCTAGGGCTTGCCCGGCTGGGTATTGCCGCCCTGGCACGCCGCGGGGCCGCCGCTAGGGGCCGGCGTCAGCCGAGTCCGTCGAGGACGGCCCGTGTCCCGGATAGGCCGAGCCTGGTCGCCCCGGCGTCCAGCATCGCGACCGCGTCGGCCGCGGTGCGAATGCCGCCGCTGGCCTTGACCCCCAGGCGACCGCCGACGGCCTCGGCCATCAGCGCGACGGCCCGCACCGACGCGCCGCCCGCGGGGTGAAACCCGGTCGAGGTCTTGACGAAGTCCGCGCCGGCCTCTTCGGCTGCCCGGCACACGTCGGTCAGCGTGCGCCCGTCCGAATCACCCAGCAGCACAGCCGATTCCACGATCACCTTGAGAACGGCGTCGGGTATGGCCGCGCGCACCGCCGCGATGTCGGAACGTACCGCGTCCAGCTCGCCGGCCAGCGCGGCGCCGATGTCGATGACCATGTCGACTTCACTCGCCCCGGATGCCACCGCCTGGGCGGCCTCCTGCGCCTTGATCGACGAGACGTGCTTGCCGGACGGAAAGCCGGCCACCGTCGCGACGCGGACCCCACCGGCCGCCGCGGCGACCGGGACCATCGACGGTGATACGCACACCGCGTAGACGGCCAGGTCCGCGGCTTCGGCCAGCAGCGCGACCACGTCGGCGCCGGTGGCCTCGGGTTTGAGCAGCGTGTGGTCGACGAGTGCCGCGAGCTGTTCTCGACGCATCATCAGTTGGGCTCCTCCGGGCCGCCGGGATTACAGCCGGACGCGGCCATCTCGGCGTCGTCGACGACGGGCCGCCACGGTTCGAGGTTCCAGCTCGTCTTGCCGGGTTGCGCCAATTCGGCGAATTGCCAATGGCAGATGAATTGGGCATGCATGCCGGGGGTATCGGCGTTCGGTGCCATCGCCAACACCTCGGCCCAGGCCTCGTCGGCCGCACCTGGGTTGTTGGGCTCGCGGGAGGCCAGCCGCCCCGATGGCGTCGGAAAGACCCGCAAGCTGGCCAGCCGCCCCGACTGCGTCCACTCGGTGTGACCGACAAACGGCGGGTTGGGGTTGACCGCACCGGTGCCGGGATCGGCCCGGGCGGTGCCCGTAACGGGCCCGGTGGGCACCCAGACCAGCAGCGCGAAGCCCGCGGCCAGCACGGCCTTCACCGAGTCAGCGCGACTTGCCCTGGATTTCGAGAAGTTTGGGCCGCACGTCGACCAGGTAGACACCCGCCGCGCAGGCGGAGATCGCCATGCCGAGCACGCCGAAAACGAAGCTCAGGATCGATGTCAACGCAACGGCCAGGCCCAGGATCACCAGCCATACCGGCTTGGTCAGCTTATCCGCAGCGGTGTAAGCATCGGGTCGCTGCATCGCCGCATGAATGAATGCGTACACCGACATCACCAGGACGCCGATCTGCAAGACCAACATGACGGTACCCACAGCATGATTCACGACTCAAGGGTATGCGGGCAGCGTCGTAAACGTCGAATCCGAGTTGCCCCGAAGGGCAACTCGGTATCCGAAACTACTTCTGGGTGACCTTCTTGGCGGGAGCCTTCTTCGCCGGAGCCTTCTTGGCCGGAGCCTTCTTGGCCGGCGCCTTCTTGGCCGGAGCCTTCTTCGCCACTGCCTTGGTCGCCGACTCGGCCTTCTTGGGCAGCTCGATGCCGACCAGCTTGGCGGCCCGCTCGCCGACCGCGCGGGTCTGGTTGGCCACGGTGCCCAGCGCTTCCTGGGTCAGCTCGACGGCCTGGTCGACGTAGCCCTCGGCGCGCGCCTGGGTCTCCTCGAACGGCCGCTGGCTGCGCAGCCGCTGCAGCGCAGCCTCGCCGCGCTCGACCAGCTCGTTGTAGCGGTTGGTCGCGGCGTCCAGGTAGCCCTCGGCGGCCTTACGCAGTTCCTCCGGGGTGAAGCGCTCACGCAGCTCGGTGAACTGTTCGGGCAGGTCTTCCTGCAGCTTGGCGATGCGAGCGCGGCTCTCCTCGACCCGGCTGCGGGTGTCGGTGCGGGTGTCCTCGGCGCGGTCACGCAGGCTGCCGATGAGCTCGTTCACGGTGGCCAGGGCCAGGTCTGCCGCGCCCAGGGCCGCCAGCAACGGCGCCCGCAATTCTTCGATGTTCGTGTTTTCAGCCATGGTGTTTCCTTTCATGGTTCGTTGTCGTTCTCAGGGTTGGAGTGTTTGGTATGGAAGTCGAGGCAAGCGTCGGCTCCTGGTGCGTGGAGTGGTCAAGACCCGCGGATTGACCTGGCACGCGACTTGCCGATAAACCTCCTGGTTGGTCGGGTCGGGTTGACGATCGAGTGGGTGTCGGCGCAGCGTCGCGCCGCGGAGTAAGTGGGAATCGGTGCATCCTTCCCTTCTGGGTAACCCGGCGGCCGTTGGGCGATACGTCACCAACTCGTGCTCAGGCGTTGTCGCAGCTGAGCCGGCCCGGGCCGGGCTACCTCACTCGTGGTTGTCGGGTTCGGGCGAACACTCCTCGTGGATCGATTCGTTTTGCTGGGCAAATGAGGTATAGATCTCGAGCAGAATCTGCTTCTGACGCTCGGTGATCGCCGTGTCGGTGATGACCGCGTCACGCACTTGGCTCTTGTCGCTCGGCTCCAGGATCCCGGCCCGCACGTAGAGGACCTCGGCGGAAACCCGCAGCGCTTTCGCGATCTGACTCAGCACGTCGGCAGAAGGTTTGCGCAGTCCGCGCTCAACCTGGCTCAGATAGGGATTGCTGACACCGGCCAGCTCGGCAAGTTGTCGTACCGAAACCTGCGCGAGTTCGCGCTGGCTTCTGATGAAGCTGCCGATGTCGGAAGCCGCTGTCGACACCTTGGCGGAGAGCGTCTCCTCCGGTGGCATTGCGTGCTCCTACGGTCCGATGACTGACCTTGACAGCAACGAGCGTACGGACATGTGCTTGCATTTGCAAGCAGTAGTTAGCACCCCTAGAAAAAGAGCTGCGCGATGGTGTAGATCACCAGCCCGGCCAGCGATCCGACCACGGTGCCGTTGATCCGGATGAACTGCAGGTCACGGCCCACGTGCAGCTCGATGCGCCGGCTCGCTTCCTCGGCATCCCAGCGTTCGATCGTGTCGGTGATGATCGCGGTGATCTCGACCCCGTACTGCGAGACCAGATGCTGAGCCGCCCGCACGATCCAGCCATCGACCTTGTCGCGCAGCTCGGCGTCGTCGCGCAGCGACTCCCCGATGCGCACGACGCTGTCCGCGATGCGGGTCCGCAACGCACTGGAGGGATCGTCGACGCCCTCGAGCACCAGCCGCTTCAGCGTCTTCCACGCCGTCGCGGCCGCGTTGGCGATTTCGTCGCGGGCCATCAGCTGGTCTTTGATCGCGTCGGCGCGCGCGATGGTGTCCGGGTCGTTTTGCAGATCGTCGGCGAACTCGAACAGGAAGCGGGTCGCCGACCGGCGCAGCTCGTGGTCCGGATTGCGGCGCACCTTGTCGGTGAAGTCCATCAGCTCGCGGTGGATGCGATCGCCGACGAGATGGTCGATGAATCGCGGCGACCAGGTCGGCGAATCACGCTCGACCACCCGCTGGATGATCTCGCCCGCATTCAGCGACCACTGAAAGGCCCGGTCCGCGAGCAATTGGATCAGGGCTTCCTGCCGGTTCTCGGCGAGCAGCGTCGCCAGCACCCGGCCCACCGGCGGCCCCCACTGCGGTTCGGCGATGCGCCGCACGATCATCCGGTCGATCACCTGCTGGACGTCCTCGTCGCGCAGCAACTCGACCAGAACCCGGAGCACCGTCGCGGCCTCGCTGGCCACCCGCTCGGCATGCGCACGCTCCGATAGCCACTTGCCGAGCCGGCCCGGCACCTCGGCGTCGAGCAGCTTGGTTTCGACCACCTCGGGCGACAGGAAGTTTTCCCGCACGAAGGTGCCCAGGCCCTCGCCGAGCTGGTCCTTCTTCCGCTTGATGATCGCGGTGTGCGGGATCGGGATGCCCAACGGGTGTTTGAACAACGCGGTCACCGCAAACCAGTCCGCCAGCGCACCCACCATGCCGGCCTCGGCGGCCGCGCCGACGTAACCGACCCAGGCGCCCGCACCGCCGTGCGCCTGTGCCCATCGGCAGGCCAGAAATACCACCGTGGCACCGACCAGGAAGCTCAGTGCCACCAATTTCATCCGGCGAAGCGCCACCCGGCGCTGCGCGTCCGCCTCGGGATCGGCGCCGGCGAACGACTCGGCGAAGGACGTACGAGTCCGGCCCGCCGCGGCCGTGGGCGTGGTCGGCTCCGGCCGCGTTGCGGCCGGATTCGACCCCTCGGCTCTATGTGACACCCCACCATCATGTCTCGCTGCGGCGAGTTCGTGTTGGGACACCGCCGGTGGAGCCCCTCACACCGGGCGTCCCGTCCGCCAAACAGGCCCCCACGCCGTAGTATCGAGAGCGTCTAGTGAATGGGAATCGTCGACAGTGGCAGAGGAAATCCCGGCTGTAATCGTGAAGACGGACGGTCGTAAGCGGCGTTGGCACCAGCACAAGGTGGAACGCCGTAACGAGCTGGTTGACGGCACGATCGACGCGATCCGCCGACACGGCCGCTACCTCAGCATGGACGAGATCGCTGCCGAGATCGGGGTTTCCAAGACTGTTCTGTATCGCTACTTCGTCGACAAGAACGACCTCACGACCGCGGTGATGATGCGCTTCGCGCAGACCACGCTGATTCCGAACATGGCCGCCGCGCTGACATCCAATCTCGACGGCCTGGACCTGACCCGCGAGGTCATCCGCGTCTACGTCGACACCGTGGCGAACGAACCCGAGCCCTACCGGTTCGTGATGGCCAACAGCTCGGCCAGCAAGAGCAAAGTGATCGCCGACTCCGAGCGGATCATCGCGCGCATGATCGCGGTGCTGATGCGCCGGCGCATGCTGCAGGCCGGGATCGACACCGGCGGCGCGGAACCATGGTCCTACCTGATCGTCGGCGGTGTGCAGTTGGCCACACACTCGTGGATGTCTAATCCGCGGATGACCCGAGACGAACTCATCGACTACTTGACCATGCTCAGCTGGAACGCCCTGTGCGGAATTGTCGAAGTCGGCGGATCGCTGGAGAAGTTCCGCGAGGAGCCGCATCCGTCGCCGATCGCACCACCGCGGGAGCCCTAAACCGCCCCTGGCGTGCGATTCGTTTGTGAATTGCGGCCGTCTCGTGTGACCCTATGTGACGGCCGCGCGCACGAACTGCGCCGACCCAACCCGATAGCATGCAGAGGGCATGCACCGGAGGCCGATGGGCATTCCCCACTTCGTCCCCGCCTCCGGGATACAGAAAGGCTTCTTTCGTTATGGCCGTACAGCTCACGCCGCATTTCGGGAACGTGCAGGCGCACTACGACCTGTCTGACGACTTCTTCCGCCTTTTTCTGGACCCGTCCCAGACCTACAGCTGCGCGTACTTCGAGCGTGACGACATGACCCTGGAAGAGGCGCAGCTCGCCAAGATCGACCTGTCACTGTCGAAGTTGGGACTCGAGCCGGGCATGACATTGCTGGACATCGGCTGCGGCTGGGGCGCCACGCTGCGGCGCGCCATCGAAAAATACGACGTCAACGTCGTGGGCCTGACCCTCTCGGAGAACCAGGCCGAGCACGTTCAGAAGTCGTTCGACCAGCTCGACACCGCGCGGACCCGGCGAGTGCTGCTGGAGGGCTGGGAGAAGTTCGACGAGCCGGTCGACCGGATCGTCTCGATCGGCGCTTTCGAGCACTTCGGCCGCGCCCGCTGGGCCCGCTTTTTCGAGATGGCCTACTCGGTGCTGCCGGCCAACGGCGTGATGATGCTGCACACCATCGTGCGCCCCTCGTTCAAGGAAGCCAGGGCCAAAGGCCTGCCGCTGACCCACGAGGTCGTTCACTTCACGCAGTTCATCCTGGCCGAGATTTTCCCCGGCGGCTGGCTGCCGACGCCGGCGCTGGTGGAAGAGCACGCGGCCGACGCCGGCTTTCGTCTCACCCGGACCCAGTCGCTGCAGCTGCACTACGCGCGCACCCTGGACATGTGGGCGGCCGCGCTGGAAGCCAACAAAGACACGGCGATCGAGATCCAGTCGCAGAAGGTCTACGACCGCTACATGAAGTACCTGACCGGCTGCGCCAAGCTGTTCCGTCAGGGCTACACCGACGTCGACCAGTTCACGCTGGAGAAGTAGACGAAAAGCGGGCCGGCCGAATCAGTCCGGCCCGCCACTGCTGTCGGTAGCTACTTCACGCAGGTGAATTGCCCGACGTTGCAGATGCCCTTGCGGAAGAAGTTCTCGCAGCCCGTCAAGTAGTGCAAGTACCGGTCGTAGATCTCTTCGGACTGGATCTCGATCGCCTTGTCCTTATTGGCCTCAAGGTTGGCGGCCCACATGTTCAGGGTCCGGGCGTAATGCGGCTGCAGCAAGTGCACCTGTTCGACCGAGAATCCAGCGTCGGGTGCGAGCTTCAGCAGGTCTTCCACTGCCGGCAGCTGTCCGCCTGGGAAAATCACCTCGCCGATGAACTTCATGAATCGGATGTCGTTCATCGTCAATTTGACGCCGTTTTCGTGCATCTGCTTCTGTGTGTAAGCCAGAATTGTGTGAAGTAACATCCGGCCGTCGTCGGGCAGGATGTTGTAGGCACGGTCGAAGAACGCGGGATATCGCTCCGACTTGAAGGCTTCGAACGCGCCGATCGTGACGATCCGGTCGACCCGGTCCTCGAATTCTTCCCAGCCCTGCAACCGAATCTCGACGGTGCGGTCGGTGGCGACCTTGGCCATCCGCTTCCTGCTGTACTCGAACTGGTTGCGGCTGAGCGTGATTCCGATGACGTTGACGTCGAACTTCTCGACGGCGCGTTGCAGCGCTCCGCCCCAGCCGCAGCCGATGTCGAGCAAGGTCATCCCGGGCTCGAGGTTCAGCTTGCCCAGCGCCAGATCGAACTTCGCGTTCTGGGCTTCTTCCAGCGTCATGTCGTCACGCTCGAAGTAAGCGCAGGTGTAGCCCATCGTCGGGTCCAGGAACAGTGCGAAAAATTCGTCCGACACGTCGTAGATGGACTGCGACTCTTCGTAATACGGCCTGAGCTGCGTCATGGGGGGATAGATACCTCTCGCGTTGGTGACCGCGGAAATAATACCTGACGCTGGCTTATGGCTCTGAAGACGCAATGCGACAGTCGGCGGATGACTTCGCTTTTCGGCTCAGTACGTGTAGAAACCCTGACCCGATTTCTTGCCCAACATGCCCGCCTCCACCATGCGCAGCAGCAGCGGCGGCGGGCCGTAGTGCGGTTCTTTGAATTCTTCGAACATCTTGTCGGCGATCAGTTTGAGTGTGTCCAAGCCGACAAGATCCGACAGCCGTAGCGGACCCATCGGGTGCGACAGGCCGGCGACGACCGCCTTGTCCACATCCTCGACGGTGGCGAATCCCGCCTCGACCATCCGGACGGCCGACAGCAGGTAGGGCACCAACAGGGCATTCACCACGAAGCCAGACCGGTCCGAACAGCGCACCACCTGCTTGCCCAGCACCGAACTGGCGAACTCCTCGGTGCGCGCGGCGGCGGCTTCGTCGGTAACCAGGGTGCTCACCAATTCGACGAGCGGCAGCACCGGCACCGGATTGAAGAAGTGCAGGCCGAGCACCCGCTGAGGGTTCTTGGTGGCGGCCGCGATCTTCATGATCGGAATGCTCGAGGTGTTCGAGGCCAGCACCGCGTCGGGATCGGTGATCACCTCGTCGAGTTTGGCGAAAACCTCGGCCTTGACGGCGTCGTCCTCGATGATCGCCTCGATGACCAGCTGACGGTCGGCGAGGTCGCTCAGGTCGGTGGTGAAGGTGAGCTGGCTCAGGGCGCGGTCACGTTCGCGCTCGGTCACCTTGCCGGCGCTGACGCCACGCTCCAGCGATTTCACGATGCGGTTCCGGCCCGCGGTGATCAGCGCCTCGGTGGTCTCGTACACCGTGACCGCGACGCCGGCGCGGACCGAGACCTCGGCGATTCCTGACCCCATCTGGCCGGCCCCGACAACCCCAACCCGCTGAATTCCTTTGTCGCTCACTGCGTTTCTCCAGTCGTATGGTCTAGACCGCAATAGGCCCCGCCCAGGATCGCCGGGCGGGGCCTATGCTACTTCAGCCCTGGTTAGGCCGAGATCAGTGACTTCACCTGCCGGTTTCACTTCCTCCTCGCGGACTTACGCCCGCTCAGACTCAGTGACTTAACCTGCCGGTTTCACTTCCTCCTCGCGGACTTACGCCCGCTCAGACTCAGTGACTTAACCTGCCGGTTTCACTTCCTCCTCGCGGACTTACGCCCGCTCAGACTCAGTGAAACTGACCCTCTTCGGTCGAGCCGGTCAGCGCGGTGGTCGACGACGTCGGGTCCACCGTGGTGGCGATGCGGTCGAAGTAACCGGCACCGACCTCGCGCTGGTGCTTGGTCGCGGTGTAGCCGCGCTCCTCGGCGGCGAACTCGCGCTCCTGCAGCTCGACGTAGGCGCTCATCTGGTTGCGGGCGTAGCCGTAGGCCAGATCGAACATCGAGTAGTTCAGTGCGTGGAAGCCGGCCAGCGTGATGAACTGGAACTTGAATCCCATTGCGCCAAGCTCTTTTTGGAACTTCGCGATGGTGGAGTCGTCCAGGTGCTTCTTCCAGTTGAAGGAAGGCGAGCAGTTGTAGGCCAGCATCTGGTCGGGGAACTCGGACTTGACGCCCTCAGCGAACTTGGCCGCGAGCTCGAGGTCCGGGGTCCCGGTCTCCATCCAGATCAGGTCCGAGTACGGCGCGTAGGCCTTGGCCCGCGCGATGCACGGCTCCAGGCCGTTGCGGACGCGGTAGAAGCCTTCCTTGGTCCGCTCACCAGTGATGAACGGCTGGTCGCGCTCGTCGACATCCGAGGTGATCAGGGTGGCCGCCTCGGCGTCGGTACGGGCGATCACGACCGTCGGCACACCGGCGACGTCGGCGGCCAGACGCGCCGAGGTCAGGGTGCGGATGTGCTGCTGAGTCGGGATCAGCACCTTGCCACCGAGGTGGCCGCACTTCTTCTCCGAAGCCAGCTGATCTTCCCAGTGCGACCCCGCGACGCCTGCGGCGATCATCGCCTTCTGAAGCTCGTACACGTTGAGAGCGCCACCGAAACCGGCCTCGCCGTCGGCGACGATCGGGGCCAGCCAGTTCTCCACCGACCGGTCGCCTTCGACCTTGGCGATCTCATCGGCGCGCAGCAGCGCGTTGTTGATGCGACGGATGACCTGCGGCACGGAGTTGGCCGGGTACAGGCTCTGGTCGGGGTAAGTGTGGCCGGACAGGTTCGCGTCACCGGCGACCTGCCAACCGGACAGGTAGATGGCCTTCAGGCCGGCGCGCACCTGCTGCACGGCCATGTTGCCGGTCAGGGCGCCCAGGGCGTTGATGTACTCCAGGTCGTGCAGCTGCTCCCAGAGCACCTCGGCGCCGCGACGGGCCAGGGTGTGCTCCTCGACGACGCTGCCCTGCAGGGCCACCACGTCCTCAGCGGTGTAGGTGCGGCTGGTGTCCTTCCAACGGGGGTTGGTGTCCCAGTCGTGCTGGATCTGCTCGGCGCTCTTCGGGGTGCCAACAACAGACATTGGGCTTACTCCTTTGATTCTGAATTCTGAGCCGGACCGCGCGTCTTGCGATGATTAAGGCTCAACTTCGCTCGTGTGCTAACACGACCATGGCACAGGCTGTTGATGCTGGTCCACCCATTTTCATTGCCAATTTTGGCCACGACTCCGCGCCCATTTTGCAAAGTTTGCAAAGATGTACGGCAACTGAACCGTTACAGAAGCTACCCGTCAGTAACCGGTATCCGCAGGTCAGCCAGCGATTTACCAGGACGCTTGTCCGGTTAGAGATTGAAGAGCGAAGCGACCGCTTTCGTCTCGTCTCCGACCGCATATGTGAGCGTTCTAACAGGGCGGTCGACGAGTCCGGCGCCGAACTGCTCGGTCGATCCGGCCGGATGAATGTGCGAGATGATCTCCAGCTTGTCGCCCAGCGCCACCGGCGCCTCGTGCTCGATCGTGATGCGCAGCGGCTCCCGCATCAAGTCCACATGCGACGCCAGGTAGTCCTCGATGACGCTCCAATAGACCGAGTTGTTGACGTGGTCGAACAGATCGATGTCGGTGACCCGGATCGGGAACTCGTGGATCTCGGCCGCGTCGTCGCGGCTGCCCGGCTTCAGGTAGCCCTTCCACCGCAACCGGTCGACGGACGTGGTCTTGTGCAATCCCTCGAGGAAGTCGTCGGAGATGCGCGACGGCATCTGGGTTTCCCGGTTGATGTTGATCCAGAAGGCCTCGGATTCGATCAGGCCGCCCTTGCGTCCGTCCACCCGGACCCGCATCTCGCACCACCGGTTGGAGGTGCCCGAACACCAGCGCCGGCAGCGCAGCATGTCCTGGAACTCGATCGGCCGCAATAAATCGAGCATCGTGCGCCGGACGATCCACAGCGGATGGGTCTCCTCAAAGCCCATCTCGCGCAGCTGGTCCTGGCCGATGTCCTGAATGTGCCGGCAGGCGGCGTCCAACCGCAGCCGTCCGGTGCGGTCGATGTCGCCGACTCGCAGCGGCCACTCCCGGTCGAACACGTCGGGGTGACCGTCGGGCACCGGCATCATTGATTTGTCCAGGCTCACGACTTCGCTCCCCAATTGCCTCACGTGCGGAATCCCGGGGGTTTACCCGAGACCCCGAGGCGAATCATGCCAACGAGCGCGGACAAACGCCAAACCTGACGACGCGGATTCGTGGTTGCCAAGTCTGCAAATCCATTCTTCGCAACCCGGGTAAGCTGGCATAATGTCCAAAACGTTCGTCGGGTCGCGCGTTCGCCAGCTGCGCAACGAGCGCGGGTTCTCACAGGCCGCGCTGGCCCAACTGCTCGAGATCTCGCCGAGCTACCTCAACCAGATCGAGCACGACGTCCGCCCCCTCACGGTGGCCGTACTGCTGCGGATCACCGAGGTGTTCGGCGTGGACGCGACCTTCTTCGCCTCCCAGGACGACACCCGCCTGGTCGCCGAGTTGCGCGAGGTGACCATGGATCGCGATCTGGACATCAACGTCGACGCACCCGAGGTCGCCGAGATGGTCAACGCCCACCCGGCCCTGGCCCGCGCGGTGGTCAACCTGCACCGGCGCTACCGGCTCACCACCGCCCAGCTGGCCGCCGCCACCGAGGAGCGCTACTCCGACGGCAGCGGCAGCGGATCCATCACGATGCCGCACGAGGAGGTGCGCGACTACTTCTACCAACGGCAGAACTACCTGCACGAGCTGGACACCGCGGCCGAAGACCTGACGGTCCACACCCGGCTGAACCACGGCGACCTGGCCCGCGAATTGACCCGGCGGCTCACCGAGGTGCACGGCGTCCACATCAACAGGCGCATCGACCTGGGCGACACGGTCCTGCACCGCTACGAGCCCAAGACCAAGACGCTGGAGATGAGCAATCACCTGTCGCTGGGCCAGCAGGTCTTCAAGATGGCCGCCGAGCTGGCCTACCTCGAATTCGGCGACCTGATCGACAGCATGGTCGCCGAGGGCAAATTCACCAGCGACGAGTCCCACACGCTGGCCCGGCTGGGGCTGGCCAATTACTTCGCCGCCGCCGCGGTGCTGCCCTACCGCCAATTCCACGACGTCACCGAGAATTTCCGCTACGACGTCGAGCGCCTGTCGGCGTTCTACTCGGTGAGCTACGAAACCATCGCGCACCGGCTCTCCACGATGCAACGGCCGTCGATGCGGGGAGTGCCGTTCTCGTTCGTCCGGGTGGATCGCGCCGGCAACATGTCGAAGCGCCAGTCCGCCACCGGTTTTCACTTCTCCTCCAGCGGCGGCACCTGCCCGCTGTGGAACGTCTACGAGACGTTTGCCAACCCGGGCAAGATCCTGGTGCAGATCGCCCAGATGCCCGACGGACGCAACTACATGTGGGTGGCCCGCACCGTGGAGCGCCGTGCTGCCCGGTATGGTCAGCCGGGTAAAACCTTCGCGATCGGGCTGGGCTGCGAGCTGCGGCACGCGCACCGGCTCGTCTACTCGGAAGGACTGGACTTGTCCGGAGACCCAGGCCGTTCAGCCACACCCATCGGCGCGGGTTGCCGTGTCTGCGAACGCGATAACTGTCCACAGCGAGCCTTCCCCGCGTTGGGCCGCGCCCTCGATCTCGACGAGCACCGCAGCACGGTGTCGCCGTACCTGGTGAAACAGCCATGAGCGACACGCAGACCGGCCCCGTCGCCCGCATCCCGTCGTCCACCAAGTTTCGCCGGCTGGGCCCGATCAACTGGCTGCTGGCCAAAGGCGCTGCCCGCAAATTGCAGGCACCCGAGATGCATCTGTTCACCACCCTCGGTCAGCGCCAAGGTTTGTTCTGGGCATGGTCGCTCTACGGCGGCCGGCTGTTGCGCGGCCGGTTGCCCCGGGTGGACACCGAATTGGTGATCCTGCGCGTCGCGCATCTGCGCTCGAGCGAATACGAGCTGCAGCATCATCGGAAGATGGCACGCCGATTCGGTCTGGACGCTCACATGCAGGAGACGATCTTCGCGTGGCCCGACGCTCCGGACGGCGACGGGCCCCGGGTGATACTGAGCGCGCGGCAACAGGCGCTGCTGAACGCGACCGATGAGCTGATCAAGAACCGGTCCATCAGCGAGGACACCTGGCGACAACTCGCGATGCACCTCGACCGACACCGGCTCATCGAATTCTGCTTGCTCGCAACGCAATACGATGGGCTGGCCGCGACGATATCCGCCTTGAACATCGAGTTGGACAACCCGAGATAGTGCCTCAGCCGTAGACGTCGGCCAGCACAGCCAGCGTCAAAATCACCGGCAGTATTGGCAAGTCGAAGGCGAACGCCGCCCACAGGTACTTGCGGCGCCGGCGCAACACGAAGCCCCCAATCGCGGCGAAAACTCCGAACAGCACCGACCCCAGCAACACCAGCGGACCCCAGTGGCCCGCTGTCGCGTTGTCACCGACGAGCGAAATGGCAACCAGCCACAGCACATAACCTGTCGCCGCACCGGCCAGGGCACCGAGAATGGTCTCGCCGCGGATCATCGGCGCTCAGAAGTTGATCATATGGCCGGTCAGGCCGTGGAAGCACTCCTGCAGCGCCTCGGACATGGTCGGGTGGGTGTGCACGTTGCGGGCCAACTCGGTGGCGGTCAGGTCCCACTTCTGCGCCAGGGTGAGTTCGGGCAGCAGCTCGGACACGTCGTGGCCGACCAGATGGCCGCCCAGTAATTCGCCGTACTTGGCGTCGGCGACCAGCTTGACGAAACCGCTGGGGTCGCCCACGCCGTGCGCTTTGGCGTTGGCGGTGAACGGGAACTTGGCCACCACCACGTCGTAGCCTTCCTCGCGGGCCTGCTCCTCGGTCAGCCCGAAGCTGGCGACGTTCGGCTGGCAGAACGTCGCACGCGGCAACATCCGGTAGTCGCCGAGCGCCAAAGTCTCTGCGCCGGCGATGGTTTCGGCCGCCACCACTCCCATGGCCTCGGCAACGTGGGCCAGCATCAGCTTTCCGGTGACATCGCCGATCGCGTAGACGTGGTCGACGTTGGTGCGCATGTAGTCGGTGATCCCGATGGCCTTGCGGTCGGTCAGCGCGACCCCGGCCTTGTCCAGTCCGTAGCCGTCGACGTTGGGCGCGAAACCGATGGCCTGCAACACCTTTTCGGCTTTCAGCTCCTCCGACTTACCGTCCTTGCTAATCGCCACCCGGACCACGGACCCGTCGTCGGAGATGGACTCGACTTTCGTTCCGGTCAGGATCTTGACGCCCAGTTTCTTGAACTGCTTCTCAACCTCTTTGGAGACCTCGGCGTCCTCGTTGGGCAGCGCTCGCGGCAAGAACTCGACGATGGTGACGTCGACGCCGTAGTTCTTCAGCACATAGCCGAACTCCATGCCGATCGCCCCGGCGCCGGCGATGACGATCGACTGCGGCAGCTCCCGTGTCAGGATCAGTTCTTCGTAGGTGACCACGTTTTCCGACAGCGACGTGCCCGGCACCAGGCGGGTGCTGCTCCCGGTGGCGATGATGACGTTGTCGAACGTGACCGTGACCGGATTTCCAGCGCCACCGTCTTCGTTCAATTCGACCGACAGCGTGTGAGCGTCGGTGAAGCGGCCGTAACCGTGGATCTCAGTGATTTTGTTCTTCTTCATCAGGAAGTGCACGCCGGCGACGCGGCCCTCGGCCACCTTGCGGCTGCGGTCGAACGCGACCCCGTAGTCGAAGGTCGCCTCGCCGCTGATGCCGAACGTCTTGGCTTCTTTGGTGAAGATGTGCGCGAGTTCGGCGTTGCGCAGCAGCGCCTTGGACGGGATGCAGCCGACGTTGAGGCAGACGCCGCCCCAGTATTTCGGCTCGACGATTGCGGTGTTCAGGCCGAGCTGCGCGGCGCGAATCGCTGCGACATATCCGCCGGGACCAGCTCCAAGGACAACGACGTCATAGTGAGAAGTCACGAGCCCACACTAGTGGGCGAGGACTTCTCCCCGCACGACACCGTGGGCCACCCGAACCACCCTGATGGGTCAATACGGGATGACGCCGACCAGACAGTGACCCGTTCGTGCGCAGTAGTAATAGCCGTACAACGGTGCCGCGGCGGCGACGGACGCAAACGGTCCGGACATCACCGCAATGGACAGCGCCGCGATCATCGGCCGGCCCTGAACCATCGCCAGCATCACGCCGCCGACGGTGCACGCGACGACGTAGACCAGCGCCATGAAGACCGCCGGCGTCTTGTCGATGGTGTGGAACCACCAATAGAACAGGCTCAGCCCGACCTCGGCCGTCGCGGCCCACACGCCGAGGATCACCAGCGCCAATTTCCACCACTTCAGGTACTGGTAGCGGCCGGGGACGGTGACGGACTGCACCGGCGCAACGGCCGGCTCGGCATCCGCTTCGGAGGCAACAGCGGGCGCCTCGACCGGGGCTTCGACGGCCGCGGATTCGGCCGGCTGCTTCGCGGCGACGGGGATGAGCTGCACGCCGGTGTCGTCGAAGTTCGGCACGAACGGCACCGACTGCTCACCGGTGTCGTCGAAGTCCGGGACGAATCCCTGCGTGCCGGTGTCCTCGAAATCCGGGACGAACGGCGCCGTCCCGGGACTGGTCGCGGGGTCGTGCTCGGCCTTTTTGTCAGGCACGAGAGGTCACCTCGAGGGCGACGAGCACCCCGAACCAGCCGGGACCGATGGCCAGAATGAACGCGCCCAGCGTCGTGACCCATCGACGTCCCGAGAACAGGATCGTCAGCAACCCGATCACTCCGGGCAGCCCGACCACCACGGCGATGACGATGTCGGGCCGCACCGGGGTATGGACCAGCACCGTCAACGCCACCCCCGCCAGCAACCCGACCGCGGTGCCGATCAGCATCGCGCTGGCCAGCAGCCAGGGCCGGGGTAGCGGTATCACCTCATCGAGGGTACTGAGTCACGGACTACGAGGCGGGCACGTTTCCGGCACGGCTTCGTCAATCACCGGGCCCCGAGCCGACGGGCGCTCGCCGCGCTCATAGGCGGCGCCGGTGATCACCGGGACGGCGCCGAGCTGGGCTTTCTCCTCGTCGGTGAAGACGCGGCCGCGACTGAGAAACCGCACACCCTCGGGTGCCTCCAGGCTGAATCCGCCGCCGCGGCCGGGCACGACATCGATGACCAGCTGGGTGTGTTTCCAGGCCGCGTACTGCGGGCCCGAGATCCACACCGCGACGCCGTCGGCGCCCACGTCGAGGACGCCGAGCAGCACGTCGCGGTCGCCGACGAGGAAGTCGCCACGCGGGTAGCACATCGGTGACGACCCGTCACAGCAGCCGCCGGACTGGTGGAACATCACCGGCCCGTGCCGCTGCTGCAGCCGAACCAGCAGTTCGGCGGCGGCCTCGGTGATGACGACACCTGCTGGGGCCGCCGTGGCGCGCATCAGAAGAAGCCCTGCGCCTTATCGGCGTAGGACACCAACAGGTTCTTGGTCTGCTGGTAGTGGTCGAGCGCCATCTGGTGGGTCTCGCGGCCGAACCCGGATTGCTTATAACCGCCGAACGCCGAGTGCGGCGGGTACATGTGGTAGCAGTTGACCCACACCCGGCCGGCCTTGATCTCGCGGCCGGCGCGGTAGGCCGTGTTGCCGTCGCGGCTCCACACCCCGGCACCCAGACCGTAGAGGGTGTCGTTGGCGATCCTCATCGCGTCGTCGAAATCGGCGAACGACGTCACCGTCACCACCGGCCCGAAGATCTCCTCCTGGAAGACGCGCATCGTGTTGTTGCCCGAGAAGATCGTCGGCTGCATGTAGTAGCCGCCGGACAGATCGCCGCCGAGCTCGGCACGCTCACCGCCGGTGATGACCTTGGCGCCCTCCCCCTTGCCGATCTCGACGTAGGACAGGATTTTCTCCAGCTGATCGTTGGAGGCCTGCGAACCGATCATGGTCTCGGTGTCCAGCGGGTCGCCCTGCCGCACCGCCTTGGTCCGGATCGCGGCCAGCTCCAGGAACTCGTCGTGAATGTCGGACTGGATCAGGCTGCGCGACGGGCAGGTGCACACCTCGCCCTGGTTGAGGGCGAACATTGTGAAGCCCTCGAGAGCCTTGTCCTGGAAATTGTCGTTGGCGGCCATCACGTCGGAGAAGAAAATGTTCGGGCTCTTGCCGCCGAGCTCCAGCGTGACCGGGATCAGGTTCTGCGATGCGTACTGCATGATCAGACGCCCGGTGGTGGTCTCCCCGGTGAACGAGACCTTGGCGATGCGGTCGCTGGACGCCAGCGGCTTGCCGGCCTCGACGCCGAAGCCGCTGACGATGTTGAGCACACCCGGCGGGATCAGGTCGGCGATCAGCGACATCAGGTAGAGGATCGACGCCGGTGTCTGCTCGGCGGGCTTGAGCACCACCGTGTTGCCGGCGGCCAGCGCCGGCGCCAGCTTCCAGGCGCCCATCAGGATCGGGAAGTTCCACGGGATGATCTGGCCGACGACGCCGAGCGGCTCGTGGAAGTGGTAGGCCACGGTGTCTTCGTCGATCTGTGACAGCGAGCCCTCCTGGGCGCGAATCGCGGCGGCGAAATACCGGAAATGATCGGCGGCCAGCGGGATGTCGGCGGCCAGCGTCTCGCGGATCGGCTTGCCGTTCTCCCAGACTTCGGCGACTGCCAACGAATCCTTGTTCGCTTCAATGCGATCCGCGATCTTGCTCAGCACCGCGGCCCGCTCGGCCGGTGACGTCTTGCCCCATGCCGGGGCGGCCGCGTGGGCGGCGTCGAGCGCCTTGTCGATGTCGGCCTCGTCGGACCGCGCCACTTCGCAGAAGGTTTGGCCGGTCACCGGCGTCGGGTTCTCGAAGTAGAGACCCTTGGCGGGGGCGACCCACTCACCCCCGATGAAGTTGTCGTACCGCGATTCATACGACATCAGGGCCCCGCTGGAACCCGGGCGTGCGAAGACAGTCATCAGCTCGACTCCCGTTCTGCTTCACCTGTAATACAGCTCACATTACCGCTGGGACCACAATGGCTTCCATGACAGGGCTTGCATGACAGCGACAGATCACGGCTCCGACGACCCGTATCTGTGGCTCGAGGACGTCACCGGCGAAGAGGCACTGGATTGGGTGCGCGCGCGCAACAAGCCGACGCTGGCGCAGTTCTGCGGGGGCCGGTACGAGGCGGACTTCGAACGGATGCGCGCCGAGGCGCTGGAGGTGCTCGACACCGACGCCCGCATCCCCTATGTGCGCCGCCGCGGCGACTACCTCTACAACTTCTGGCGCGACGCCGCCAACCCGCGCGGGCTCTGGCGGCGCACCACGCTGGACAGCTACCGCGGCGACTCCCCCGAATGGGACGTGCTGATCGATGTCGACGAGCTCGGCTGCGCGGACGACGAGAAGTGGGTGTGGGCGGGCGCCACGGTCATCGAACCCGAGTTCACCCGCGCCCTGGTCAATCTCTCCCCCGGCGGCTCGGACGCGGTGATCGTGCGCGAATTCGACATGCGCACACGCCAATTCATCCCCGACGGTTTCGCACTGCCGGAAGCCAAGTCGCAGATCGGCTGGGCCGACCCGGATACGGTGCTGGTCGGCACGGACTTCGGTCCCGATTCGCTGACCGAATCCGGATACCCGCGCATCGTGAAGCGATGGCATCGCGGCACCCCGTTGAGCGAGGCCGAGACGATCTTCTCCGGCACGCGCACGGACGTCAGCGCCGGGGCGAACGCCGACCGGACGCCGGGCTTCGAGCGCAGCTTCGCGGGCCGTTCCATCGACTTCTGGAATTCGGAGCTCTACGAAATACGCGGATCGGAGCTGATCCGCATCGACGTGCCCACCGACGCGAGCACGTCGATCCACCGTGAATGGCTGTTGATCGAGCTGCGCAGCGATTGGACGCTCGGCGCCGCCACCTATCGCGCCGGCTCGCTGCTGGCCGCCGGTTACGACGAATTCCTCGCCGGCACAGCCGATGTGCAGGTGGTCTTCGAACCAGACGAGCACACCTGCCTGCACCAGACGGCGTGGACCCGCGACCGGCTGTTACTGGTCACGTTGGCCGACGTCGCCAGCCGGGTCGAAATCGTCACACCCGGCACCTGGCGGCGCGAAACGATCGCCGGAATCCCGCCGGCAACCAACACGGTGATCGCGGCCGCCGACGACACCGGCGACGAATTCTTCTTGGATTCAAGTGGATTCGATATGCCGTCGCGGCTGCTGCGCGGCACCGGCGACGGGGAGCTCGAGCAGATCAAGTCCGCGCCGGCATTCTTCGATGCCGAAAACCTGGACGTGCAGCAGTATTTCGTGCCGTCGAACGACGGGACAAGGATCCCGTACTTCGTGGTGCGATCACGCGCGATCGAAGGCCCCGGTCCCACCCTGCTGAGCGGTTACGGCGGTTTCGAATCCTCCAGGACGCCCGGGTACAGCGGGGTGTTGGGCCGGCTGTGGCTGGCTCGCGGCGGCACCTACGTGATGGCCAACATTCGCGGCGGCGGCGAGTACGGGCCACGCTGGCATACCCAGGCGATGCGCGAAAACCGGCACCGGGTCGACGAGGATTTCGCCGCGGTGGCAGACGATTTGGTGAACCGCGGCCTCACCAGCGTCGCGCAGCTGGGCGCCCAGGGCGGCAGCAACGGCGGCCTGCTGATGGGCATCATGCTGACCAAATACCCGGAGAAATTCGGCGCGTTGGTCTGCGATGTGCCGCTGCTGGACATGAAGCGCTATCACCTGCTGCTGGCCGGCGCGTCATGGGTGGCCGAATACGGCGACCCCGACAACCCGGACGACTGGGAATTCATCTCTGAATACTCTCCGTACCAGAACATTTCGGCGACACGTGATTACCCTCAGGTGCTGTTCACCACGTCGACGCGTGACGACCGGGTGCATCCCGGCCACGCCCGCAAGATGGTCGCGGCACTGCAGGCCGCGGGCCACCGGGTTTGGTTGTACGAGAACATCGAGGGCGGGCACGCCGGTGCGGCGGACAATGAGCAAGCCGCCTTCAAATCGGCCCTGAGTTATTCGTTCCTATGGCGCACGCTGGGAGGCCAACCGTGAAGATCCTCGACATCATCGAATTCGGCATGGTCATTGCTGGTCTGATCCTGATCATCGCGGGGTGGGCGCAGGCACGATTTCGATTCATCTCGCAACGCCGCAAGGCCCGGTACTTCTACTGGGGGACCTCGGCTCTCGGCATCGTCCTTTTCGGCTTCGGGACCGGACAGCTGTGGCCGAACGCCGTCATCACGACACTGATCTTCTCCACCCTCGTGCTGAGCACCGCCTATTTCACCACGCCCTACCTGAAGATCGGCGACCAGATCTACGCGTCGACTCCGGAAAATCGCGAACCCGACCCGCCCGTCGAGGACCACTAGCCCACACTGGGGCCTATGTCAGATACCCAGCCCGACTTCGAGACCCTGCTGTACAGGACGTCCGGTCCGGTCGCGACCATCACGCTGAACCGCCCCGAGCACCTCAACACGATCGTGCCGCCGATGCCCGACGAGATCGAGGCCGCCATCGGCCTCGCCGAGCGGGATACGGGTGTCAAGGTCATCGTGCTGCGCGGCGCCGGCCGCGCGTTCTCCGGTGGCTACGACTTCGGCGGCGGATTCCAGCACTGGGGCGAGTCGATGATGACCGACGGGAAGTGGGATCCGGGTAAGGACTTCGCGATGGTCAGCGCCCGTGCGACCGGGCCCACGCAGAAGTTCATGGCGATCTGGCGGGCGTCCAAGCCGGTGATCGCTCAGGTGCACGGCTGGTGTGTCGGCGGGGCGAGCGACTACGCGCTGTGCGCCGACATCATCATCGCCAGTGAAGACGCCGTCATCGGCACTCCCTACAGCCGGATGTGGGGGGCGTACCTGACCGGCATGTGGCTCTACCGGCTGAGCCTGGCCAAGGCCAAGTGGCATTCGCTGACCGGCCGGCCGCTGTCCGGCGTCCAGGCCGCCGAGATCGAGCTGATCAACGAGGCGGTGCCGTTCGACCGCCTCGAAGCCCGGGTCGCGCAGATCGCCGCCGAGCTGGCACACATCCCGCTGTCGCAGCTGCAGGCGCAGAAAATGATCGTCAACCAGGCCTACGAGAACATGGGACTGGCCTCCACCCAAACGCTGGGCGGCATCCTGGACGGCCTGATGCGCAATACGCCCGACGCGCTCGGCTTCATCAACACCGCGCAGAGCGAGGGCGTCCGGGCCGCGGTGCAGCACCGCGACGGCCCGTTCGGCGACTACAGCCAGGCCCCGCCTGACCTGCGGCCCGATCCCTCGCACGTCATCGTCCCTGATAGCGATGGCTAATAAGCTGGACTAAAAAGTCGGCCAAGACTCGCCCGCAGGATGCCCGAAGTGCTACCGTTACAGCTATGTCTCGGCTGAGTTCGTGCCTGCGAGCAGGCGCCATGTTCTTTGCAATGGGGATGGCCGCTGTGACCGTCCCGGCGACCGCGTCGGCGGACTCCACGGAGGACTTCCCGATCCCCCGCCGGATGATCAACACCACGTGTGACGCCGAGCAGATCCTGGCCGCCACCCGGGACACCAGCCCGGTGTACTACCAGCGGTACATGATCGACTTCAACAACCACCCGAACGTCCAGCAGGCGACGATCGACAAGGCGCACTGGTTCTACTCGTTGGCGCCGCAGGACCGTCGCGGCTACTCCGAGAACTTCTACGCGCCGGTCTCCGACCCGCTGTGGGTGGCCTGGCCCAACCACATGAAGATCTTCTTCAACAACAAGGGTGTCGTCGCCAAGTCGACCGACATCTGCAACCAGTACCCGCCCGGCGACATGTCGGTCTGGAACTGGGCGTAACCCCCCGCACTCACCGATTAACCCCGGGCCCGGCCCGGGGTTAATTGCTTTTTGTCCCCCGATCGGGGGACAACAGAATCAGCCGTTGTCGGGCCGTTCGGTGGATGTTTGGTGACCAGCGCACCGGGAATAGTTGGGGCCATGCGCACCGCGACCCCAGCCACGATCCCCGCCGCAGCCCTCGACTGGCGTGATGTCATCGGCGACTCCGACGCGCCGACCACCCGCATCGTGCACGTGCACGCCCGCGAAGCCGGGCTGATCGTCGACATGCTGTGCGTGGTGCGCGGACAGCACATCGAGCCCGAGGCGCGGGTAAAGGTCGGCCGGCTTCGCCGCTATGCGAGCCCGCACTGCCGCACCTGCGGCGAGTCGGTGGAAGAGACCAACGACGTGCTGCCGCAAGTGGTTGCGCTGTAGTCCGTCAGTAGTGCGCGGGGAAGCGATCCGTAGTGGCCGCCTCCCCGTTGGGTGAGCCGCCGTTGCCGGGCACCAGCACGGGCGCATCGAGCAGTTTGCGGACCGCCGGGCGAGGCCCGTAGGGCCGCAGCATCTGACTGGCCGGGCGGGTGCGCACCTGCGTCGGCCACCAGAACCAGCGCCCCATCAACGCCGCGACCGACGGCATCATGAACGACCGCACGATCAGGGTGTCGAACAACAGGCCCAGGGCAATGGTGGTTCCGACCTGCCCCATCACGCGTAGCGGGCTGATCGCGAATGTCGCCATCGTGGCGGCGAACACCAGACCGGCCGACGTCACCACCGCACCGGTGCCGGCCATCGACCGGATGATTCCGGTCTTCAACCCCGCGTGGATCTCCTCTTTGAATCGGGATACCAGCAGCAGGTTGTAGTCGGATCCGACGGCCAGCAGCAGGATGACCGACATCGCCAGCACCATCCAGTGCAGTTGGATGCCCAAGATGTCCTGCCAGACAAGCACCGAGAGGCCGAAGGAGGCTCCCAACGAAAGCAGCACGGTGCCCACGATGGTGATCGCGGCGACGAGGCTGCGGGTGATGATCAGCATAATGATCAGGATCAGGCTGGCCGCCGATATCCCGGCGATCATCAGGTCGTACTTGGACCCGTCTCGCATGTCCTTATAGACCGCGGCCGTGCCGCCCAGCCAGATCTTGGACCCCTCCAGTGGCGTCCCCTTGATCGCTTCCTTGGCCGCCAACTTGATCGGGTCGACGTGCGAAATGCCTTCGGGCGTCGCCGGAGCGACGTCATGGGAAATGATGAAACGGGCGGCGTGCCCGTCGGGCGACAGGAACATCTTCAGGCCGCGCTTGAAGTCGGGGTTGTCGAAAACCTCCGGCGGAATGTAGAAGGAGTCGTCGTTCTTGGCCGCGTCGAACGCCTGACCCATCGCCGTCGAGTTCTGGCTCATCACGTCCATCTGGTCGTACATCGAGTTCATCGAGCTGTGCATCGTCAGCATCATCTGCTTCATCGTCGACATCGTGGCGATCATCGGCGGCATCTGCGCCAGCATCTGCGGCAGCAACGCATCCAGCTGACCGATGTCATTCGACAGGTACTGGAATTTTTCGACGATCTGATCCAGGCCGTCGAGGGCGTCCAGGATGGATCGCAGCGACCAGCAAACCGGAATGTCGAAACAGTGCTTCTCCCAATAGAAGTAGCTGCGGATCGGTCGGAAGAAGTCATCGAAGTTGGCGATCTCGTCCCGCATATTGCTTGTGACGTCCAGCATTTCGTGCGTGAGGCCGTCCATGTGGTGAGTCACGGCGGCCATCTTCGATGTGATGTCGTACATCCGCTGCATCGTGTCGATGGACATCTGCATCGCGTCGGCCTGCGTGAGCATGTCGGCCATCCGCTTCTTCATGTACTCCTGGTTCTCGACCTGCGTCGTGTTCTGCATGCTGATCTGGAACGGGATCGACGTGTGCTCGATCGGCGCCCCCAGCGGCCTGGTGATCGTCTGGACGCGGGCGACGCCGGGGATATGGAAGACGCCCCGGGCAATTCGGTCCAGTACCAACATGTTTGCCGGATTCCGCATGTCGTGATCGGTCTCGATCAACAGCAGTTCCGGGTTCATCCGGGCATTGGAGAAGTGCCGCTCCGCGGCTTCGTATCCGACGACCGCCTTCGTGCTCGGCGGCAGGTACTGGCGGTTGTCGTAATTGGTCTTGTACCCGGGCAGCGCCAGCAGGCCGATGAGCGCGATGCCGATCGAGACCCCCAGGATCGGCCCCGGCCACCGGACGATCGCGGTGCCCACGCGCCGCCAGCCCTGGGTCCGCATCGTGCGCTTGGGGTCGAACAGGTGGAAGCGGCTGCGGCTGCCCACCGCCAATATGGCCGGGCCGAGCGTGAGTGCGGCGAGCACGGCGACCAGCGTGCCCACCGCGCACGGGACGCCGAGGCTCTGGAAATACGGAAGGCGGGTGAAGCTGAGGCAATACATCGCGCCGGCGATGGTCAGACCGGACCCCAGCACGACGTGCGCGGTCCCGTGGAACATGGTGTAGAAGGCCTGTTCTCGGTCCTCGCCGAGCGATCGTGCCTCCTGATACCGGCCCAGTACGAAGATGGCGTAGTCGGTACTCGCCGCGATCACCATCAACACCAGCAGGTTCACCGCGAAGGTTGACAGGCCGATGATCTCGTTATGCGCCAGGAACGCGACCACCTGGCGCGCCGCGAACAGCTCGAGCACCACCATCACCAGCGTGATGAACATGGTGATGACCGAGCGGTACACCCACAGCAACATCACGATGATCACGGCGAACGTGAGCAGGGTGACCAGGATGACGCCCTTGTCACCGGCCGCCGACTGATCCGCGGTCAGGGCCGCCGCACCGGTCACATACGCCTTCACCCCGGGCGGCGGTGGCGTCGAGTCCACCAGCTGGCGAACCGATCGGACGGACTCGTTGGCCTTGGTCTCGCCCTGATTACCCCGCAGATACACCTGCACGTAGGCGGCCTTGCCGTCCGAGCTCTGGGAGCCGGCCGCCGTCAGAGGATCGCCCCAGAAGTCCTGGACGTGCTCGACGTGCGTCGTGTCGGCTTCGAGGTTCTTGATCAGCTGGTCGTAGAAGCGGTGCGCGTCGTCACCGAGCGGCTTGTCGCCCTCCAGCAGAATCATGATCGCGCTGTCGCTGGTGAATTCGTTGAAGACCTTGCCGACGCGCTGCGTCGCCTGCATCGATGCCGCCTCTTTCGGGCTCATCGGCACCGTGTGTTGCTTGCCGACCGTTTCCAGGTCGGGCACGAACATGGACAGGCACACCACCAGCGCTACCCAGCCCACGACGATCACGGGCGCGAATCTGTACACCGACCGCGCAAACAGCGGCATGTGGGGAAGCCCGGCGGCCTGGTTGTCGGTCATGCGGACTTCACTATGCAAAAGGTTTCGGCGTTCACTCCGGTGACCGACCTTTCGTCCTTGACTACGTCATTCACGATGATCTGGCAGCCGATCTGGCCTCCGTCGGTTTGCGCGACCACGTTGACGCTCACCGACGGGAGCGTGGTGGTGACCGAGAGCGTCCAGGGCAGTGGCACGTTGTCGATGCGCCGCGGCTGGGCGTTGATGTCCAGGTAGTTGATATTGGCGGTGCTCCCCGACCCGTACACCTTGTAGACCACGTGCTTGGGGTTGAACGGCTTGATGTCGTCCAGGCTGCTGCTGCCGATCCCCGAGGTGTCGTGATTGCCGAAGAAAGAGCGCAGGCGAAGGACGCAGAAGGCCGCGACCGCGATCACGACCGCGATGACGAGAACGATCCACAGTCGTCGCACCGCATTGGCAACAGGCGCCTTTGCCACCCACTCACCTCCTGCTCACCGAGCGACCGACCGCCCGTCCGAGTGCGTTAGCCGGCCTCCGGCGCGCGTCGGGCCGCTCCAGGTTCGCCGACACTGCGCCGGCCCCGAGTTCGATCCCAATTCGCTTGCTGGTCATGGCGATTCAGCGAGAAGGCCGATGCAAGTGGCGGTGAGTACCCGGGTGAGAGCGGGGCCGAATTCGATATTCCACTCCTCGGGCGGCACGGCCTCCGGCTGGTCGGCGTAGGCATCGGTGAGCCGCTCCGGCGGGTTGGCGATCTGCCAGAAGGCGGCCGCCAACGAATAGGCGGCGATCAAGCTGTCGAACGCTCCCGAGCGGCCGAGCTTGGGCAGCGCGCGCTCGATGGCGTCGGCGAGGGCGACCGCGGCGGCCGAGATCGTTCGCCGGATGTCGACCACCCGCTCCACCTCCACCTCATGTTCGAGGTGGAGGTGCAGGTTGGCGAGCAGGTCGCAGAACAGTGGATCGGCCGCCAGCCCGTTGGCCAACGTTTCGGCCACCCGCGCCGGCGACATGGGGCCCGGCTCGGCCAGCTCCGCGCACACCGTGTCCGACCATCGCACCCACCCCTCGGCGGCGAGATGGAGCAGGACTTCTTTGTGCGAAGTGAAGTAGCGGCGCACCGCCGAGTAGTGAATGCCGGCGCGACCGGCGACGGCGGTGAGCGTCACCGACGCGACACCGGTCTCGCGCGCCAGGGAGCGTGCGGCCTCGACGAGTGCGGCCGCACGCCGGCGCTTGTTCTCTGCCGTGCGGGCGCGCTGAAACGTGAGTTGCGCCACCGGCCGAGCGTAACGCACAGCATGTGATTTGTATAACGCACATAACGTGTTTTTCAGGGCGGTTACCGTGGAGAGTCGTCAGCGTCTTGTATCCCGTCCGTAACCTCCGCCGCCTCGAATAACTCGTATGCACACAATTGCGCTCATCGGTCTACTCGGTGGCCTGATCACCGGCATCTCGCCATGCATCCTGCCCGTGCTTCCGGTGATTTTTCTGTCCGGCATGGACGGCGGCAGTGGCAAAGCCCGCAGTCGCGGTTTGAGTTCGGCCATGCGTCCCTACCTGGTGATCGCGGGCCTGGTGTGCAGCTTCAGCCTGGCCACCCTGATCGGCTCCGCACTGCTGTCGGCACTGCACCTGCCGCAGGACGCCATCCGGTGGACCGCCCTGGTGGTGCTCACTCTGATCGGCCTGGGATTGATCTTCCCGCCGCTTCAACACCTGATCGAACGGCCGTTCACCTTCCTACCGCAACGCCAAAACAGCGGCAGCACTGATGGTTTCGGCCTGGGACTGACGTTGGGTGCCCTGTATGTACCCTGCGCGGGGCCGGTGCTGGCCGCGATCGTGGTGGCCGGCGGCACGACATCGCTGGGACCGGCCACGTTCGTGCTGACCGCGACGTTCGCGCTCGGCAACGCGATACCGCTGTTGGCTTTCGCGCTGGCCGGACGGCAAGTCGCGCAACGGGTTACCGCTTTCCGCCGTCATCAGCGCCAGATTCAGGTCGCCGGCGGAATCATGATGATCGTGCTGGCGGTGGCGCTGGTGTTCAACCTGCCCGCACTGCTGCAGCGCGCCGTACCCGACTACACGACTGCGATGCAAAATCGCTTGGGCGCCAACGACATCCAACGGTCTTTGGTTCCGAGCCGCCCACCGGGGACCACCACGGGTAGCGTGCTGGAACTGAATCAGGGCAACACCAGCAACGGGCTGCCCACCAACTGCGCCGACGGCGCTACCGAGCTGCAACAGTGCGGGCAGGCGCCGGCTATCACCGGCATCACCGGATGGCTCAACACCCCGGGCGGCAAACCGCTCGATTCCGCCTCGGTGCGGGGCAAGGTGGTGCTGATCGACTTCTGGGCCTACTCCTGCATCAACTGCCAACGCGCCATCCCGCACGTCGTCGATTGGTACAACCGGTATCGCGACAGCGGATTGGTGGTCATCGGGGTGCACACCCCCGAGTACGCCTTCGAACGGGTTCCCGGCAACGTGGCCAGCGGTGCGGCCGGCTTGCACATCGACTACCCGATCGCGATGGACAACGACTACGCGACCTGGAACGCCTTCAACAACATGTACTGGCCGGCCGAATACCTGATCGACGGGAACGGAACGCTGCGGCACACCAAGTTCGGCGAAGGTGACTACGACGGCACCGAGAAGCTGATCCGCCAACTGCTGGTAGACGCCAATCCGAATGTCGCGCTGCCCCCGCCGGTCAACGGGGCCGACACCACCCCCAAGACCAACCTGACCCCCGAGACCTACCTGGCGCCCGACAAAGCCACCACCTACGGCGGTGACGGCAGCTACCAGGCGGGCACCACCGGGTTCAGCTTCCCGCCGCAGCTGGCTAACGACAAATTCGCCCTGCGCGGCCGGTGGACCCTCGACGACCAGGGCATCACCGCCGAAAGCGACGACGCCGCGATCCGGCTGAACTACACCGCCAAGAACGTCTTCGTCGTCGTCGGCGGCACCGGAACCATCACGATGACCCGCGACGGGAAATCCACCGCCACACCGATCAGCGGCGTCCCCACGCTGCACGAGATCGTGTCCGATGGCGGTGCCCACCGCGATCAATTCGACCTGCAAGTGAGCAGGGGCTTGCAGGTGTTTTCGTTCACTTTCGGCTAGACATCCGTAAGCACGAAGCAGCCCATCCGCCAGCTGCGTGGCTACGAATGAGAGTCGTGGACTCCTCACCCGCACGGTCGGTTGCCGTCGTCGGCAGCGGCGTGGCCGGCCTGACCGCCGCCTACCTGCTGTCCGGCCGCGACCGCGTCACGTTGTATGAAGCCGACGTACGGCTCGGGGGCCACGCGCACACCCATTTCCTGGACGACGGCGACCGGGTGATCGGCGTCGACTCGGCTTTTCTGGTGCACAACGACCGGACCTACCCGACGCTGGGCCGGCTGCTGGGCGAGCTGGGCGTGGCTACCCAGCCCTCGGAGATGTCGATGTCGGTGCGCGCCGACGAGATCGGGCTCGAATACGCCGGCGCCCTGGGCCTCAGCGGATTGTTCGCGTGCAAACAGTCGCTGCGGCCCCGCCACCTGCGCATGCTCGCCGAGATCACCCGATTCCATCGCGCCGCCGCGCTGCTGCTGCGCGATGACAGCACCGAGCCGGAGGAACTGGAGACGCTGGAATCCTTCCTGCGCCGGCACCGCTTCTCGTCGTATTTCATCGACTTTTTCATCACCCCGCTGGTCGCGGCGGTGTGGTCGTGTGCCGGCGACGACGCCCTGCGCTACCCGGCGCGCTATCTGTTCGTCTTCCTCGACCACCACGGCATGCTGTCGGTGTTCGGCTCGCCCACCTGGCGCACCGTGACCGGGGGTTCGGCGCACTACGTACAGGCCATCGCCGCGCGGCTCGCCGAGGTGTCGACCGGGACGCCGGTGAACTCCCTGCGCCGGGTGCGCGACGGCGTGCGGCTGCAGGCGGGCGACCACCCGCCGCGGCTGTTCGACGCGGCCGTCGTCGCCGTGCATCCCGACCAGGCGCTGCTGTTGCTCGACGATCCGACCCCCTGGGAGCGCGCGGTGCTGGGCGCGATTCCGTACTCGACCAATCGGGCGCAGCTGCACACCGACGAATCGGTGCTACCGCGGAATCGCCGTGCGCGCGCATCATGGAACTACCTGGTTACCCCCGGGAAGGACCATGTCGTGGTCAGCTATGACGTCAGCAGACTCATGCGGCTGGACGGTGACCGCCGGTACCTGGTGACACTGGGCGGTCACGACCGCGTCGATCCGGCGTCGGTGATCGCCGAAATGACCTACAGCCATCCCCTGTACACGCCGGAATCGGTTGCGGCACAAGCATTGTTGCCCACACTGGACGACGATCGGCTGGTCTTCGCGGGCGCATACCACGGCTGGGGCTTCCACGAGGACGGCGCCGCCTCGGGGCTGGCCGCGGCGCGGCGCCTCGGTGCCGACTGGCCGACGGCGAATCAGTGCGACGCGGTGGCCCGATGCTGACACCGGCGATCTACCGCACCACGATCCGTCATTCGCGACAGGCCCCGGTGCGCCATTCGTTCGAATACCGCAGCTACAGCTGGTATGTCGACGTCGACGAGTTGCCGCGGCTGCCCTGGTGGCTGCGCCCGTTCGCCCGGTTCCGCGCCTCGGATCACTTCGCCGCGGGGCAGCCGGGCTCGTTGCGCGACCGGCTCGGTGCCTTCTTCGCCGACCGAGGAATGGCCGCGCCCGAAGGTCGGGTCACCGCGCTACTGCAGGCGCGCGTGCTCGGGTATGTCTTCAACCCGCTGAGCGTCTTCTGGTGCCACGACCGCGACGGCCAACTGCGCCATGTGATCGCCGAGGTGCACAACACCTACGGCGAGCGCCACGCCTACCTGCTGCCCCCGGCCGACGTGCCGGTGGTCACCGAGAAGAAGTTCTATGTCTCGCCGTTCAATGCGGTGGACGGCTACTACCTGGTGCGAGCACCGCGGCCAGACGACGAAGTCAACATCACCATCGAACTGCGCCGCGACCGCCAGCCCGCGTTCGTGGCCAACATGCACGGGCAGCGGCGGCCGGCGAGCGCCGGGCAGGTCGCGATCATGCAACTCATTTCGCCGCTGGCGCCGCTGGTGGTGGCCGTCCGTATCCGAATTCAGGGGATCACACTGTGGTTACGTCGAGTTCCGTTGGTACGGCGATGACCGTATCAACCATCCGAAAACCCTCGGCCGCAATCGATTCCGAACGTTGGCCGGCAATCGCGAAGGTGCCGTCCGCGCCGCTGAGCGCGGCCTCTGCCGCCGCCGCCGACCGGCTGCTGCGACGCGCGGCCGCTCGGCTCCCGCTGCGGGTGGCCTACCCGGACGGCACGGTGGTCGGTGCCGCCGACCCGACGGTGCCGAGTTTGATTGTCCACCAACCGCAAGCGATGGCGCGCCGGATCGGGCGCTACGGCCTGATCGGCTTCGGCGAGTCCTACATGGCAGGAGAATGGTCGTCGGACGACCTCAGCGGGATGCTTACGGT
Organism: Mycobacterium sp. NGS40; assembly: GCF_059812735.1. Taxonomy (NCBI): domain Bacteria; kingdom Bacillati; phylum Actinomycetota; class Actinomycetes; order Mycobacteriales; family Mycobacteriaceae; genus Mycobacterium; species Mycobacterium sp. NGS40. The sequence continues at coordinate 276,439 of NZ_JCALDG010000001.1, read as the reverse complement.
GTTCGCCGGCTCGGTCGACGAATTGGTGCCGCGCTCGCTGCAATGGCTGCGTCCGATCGGGCCGGCCTTCCGACCGCGGTGGTGGAGTGCCAGCCGGGATCGCACCCGGCGCAATATCGCCGAGCACTACGACCTGTCCAACGACCTGTTCGCCGAATTCCTCGACGAGACCATGACGTACTCCTGCGCACTGTTCGACCGGTTGCCGGCGTCGGCGTCGGATCTGGCTGCCGCGCAAGAGCGCAAGATCGATCGGCTGCTCGACCTCGCCGGAGTTCACCGGGGCAGCCGGGTGCTCGAAATCGGCACCGGTTGGGGCGAGCTGTGCATCCGCGCGGCCACCCGCGGAGCCGAGATCCGCTCGCTGACCCTGTCGGTCGAGCAGCAGCAGCTGGCGCGGCTTCGGGTTGCCGCGGCGGGGCTGACCGACAAGGTGACGATCGACCTCTGCGACTACCGGGACGTTGACGGAGTTTACGACGCGGTGGTGTCGGTCGAGATGATCGAAGCGGTGGGATTCCATGCGTGGCAGCGGTATTTCACCACCCTCGAACGGCTGGTGCGACTGGGCGGCCGCGTTGCGATCCAGGCGATCACGATGCCGCACTCGCGGATGATGGCCAGCCGCAACACGCGAACCTGGATCCAGAAGTACATCTTCCCGGGTGGACTGTTGCCGTCCACCCAGGCCATCTCCGCAATCACCGAGCGCCGCACCGGTTTACGCACGGTCGACATGACCTCGTTGCGCCCGCACTACGCCGAGACGCTGCGGCTGTGGCGGGAGCGCTTCCTGCAGCGGCAAGACCGATTGGCGCAGATGGACTTCGACGACGTGTTCCAGCGCATGTGGGAGCTGTATCTGGCGTATTCGGAGGCGGGCTTTCGATCGGGATACTTGAACGTCTACCAGTGGACGTTCGCGCGCGAGGGGTGCTGATGAGTGAGGTGAGCTTCGTACAGAACTTGGCCCAGGTGTGCGGCGCCTCGGTTGCGGTTCTGGCCGTGGTGCATTCGGTCACCTTCACCATCGGCAAACGCATCGGCCGCTACAACGTCGTCGACGTGGCCTGGGGTATCGGCTTCGTCGGGATCGCCGCCGTCGCCGCGGCGCTCGGCCAAGGTGACCCGGTCCGGCGCTGGCTGCTGCTGGCGCTGGTGACGATCTGGGGCGTGCGGCTGAGCTGGCACATCCACCGCAAGACCGCCGGTAAGGGTGAGGATCCGCGCTATGCCGCCATGCTGGGCGATGCCACGCCCGGGCAGGTGGCGCGCAAAGTTTTTCTGCTGCAGGCGTTGATCACCTGGTTCGTCTCCTTCCCGCTGCAGCTGTCGGCGGTGACCGGGCCCACCCCGAGAGCGCTGATCGCCGTCCCGGTGTTCGGTGTGGTGGTGTGGCTGGTCGGCGTCGCCTTCGAAGCGGTCGGAGACCGGCAGCTGCGGATCTTCAAGGCCGATCCGGCCAATCGCGGTGTGGTGATGGACCGCGGCCTGTGGGCGTGGACGCGTCACCCCAATTACTTCGGCGACGCCGCCGTGTGGTGGGGTCTGTGGCTGATCACCATCACCGGCTGGTGGTCGCTGGCGACAGTCGGCTCACCGCTGCTGATGACCTACTTCCTGGTCTATGTGACCGGGGTCCGGCTGACCGAGAAATTGATGACCGGCCGGCCGGGCTTCGCGGAATATCAGCAAAGGACCGCGTGTTTTGTCCCGAGACCGCCGAGACCAGCACGTCGATAGCCGTCGCCGAGGCGGCCAGGTGAACAGCGATAGGCTACCTGACAATGACCGGACTTCCGCAGCTGAGCAGCAACCTGGACGAGTTGCTGCCTGAAGTCGCGCGGGGAGACACCCACGCCTTCGCCGCCGTCTACGACCTGACCAAGAGCAGGGTGTTCGGGCTGGTGATCCGGGTGCTGCGCGACGCCGGCTACAGCGAGGAAACGACGCAGGAGATCTATCTCGAGGTGTGGCGTTCGGCCTCGGACTACGACCCGGCCCGCGGCTCCGCCCTGTCCTGGCTGCTGACCATGGCGCACCGGCGCGCGATCGACCGGGTGCGCGCCGAGCAGGCCGGCAGTCGCCGTGAATCGCGCTACGGCGCGGCCAACGTCGACACCGACCATGACGTGGTCGCCGACTCGGCGATCGCCGGCGACGAGCGCCGCCGGGTGGCCGACTGCCTGGGCGGGCTGACCGATGCGCAGCGGCAGTGCATCGAGCTGGCGTACTACGGCGGACTGACGTACACGGAGGTGGCGCAACGTCTGGCCGCCAATTTGTCGACGATCAAATCGCGCATCCGCGACGCCCTGCGCGGGCTGCGTAACTGCCTGGACGTGCCGTGACCGAACCCACTGATTTCGAGCTGCTCGAGCTGGCGACTCCGTACGCCCTGCACGCGGTCTCCGACGCGGAGCGCGCGGACATCGACTCGCGCCTCGCGGCCGCACCGGCGCCGGTCGCGTCGGCTTTCGCCGAGGAAGTCCGCGCCGTGCGCGAGACGATGGCCGTCGTCTCGGCTTCCACCGTCGCCGAACCGCCCGCGCATCTGCGGTCCGCCGTGCTGGCCCTGGCCACCCCAAGTCTGGCGAAGCGCCGAAACCGTTGGCGCACCACGGCATTGATATCGGTCGCGGCGGCGATCGTGGCGGCCCTGACCGCATTCGGCCTGCAGACGCTGTTACGCCCGACGCCGACGCAGTCGGTGGCCGAGCAGGTGATGGCGGCCCCCGACGTGCGGACGGTTTCGCGCCCGCTGGCCAACGGGACGGCCACGGTGGTGTTCTCCCGCGATCGCGGCGCCGGAGTGCTGGTGATGAACAACGTGCCGCCGCCCAGTCCGGGCACCGTCTACCAGATGTGGTTGATCGACTCCAAGGGCCCGACGTCGGCGGGGACGATGGGCACCGCGGCCGTCTCGCCCTCGACGACAGCGACGCTGACCAACCTCGGCAAGTCGACGGCCCTGGCCTTCACCGTCGAACCCGGCTCGGGCTCACCCCAGCCCACCAGCCCGATATTGGCGACCTTGCCGCTGAGCTAGGCCTTCTTCACCAGGCTGCCGAGCACGGCGACGATCACGCCGACCACGACCAGCCCCGCGCCGGCGGCCAACGTCAGGTTCAGCCAGACCCGCATCCCGGTTTCGGCGGTGCGCACCATGACATCGGCGACCTGGCGGATGTCGCCGCTGGTGCGATTGAGCGCGTCGTTGACGTAGCGAGCACCGACCTCCATGCCGACCCACCCGGCCGCGCCGACCAGCAGCGCCGAGACACCCAGACCGGTCAGCGCCTTGCCGCGGCGCCGGGCGGCCAGCAGCGTCAGCAGTGCCAACAGCCCGCACAGTGCCACCGCCCCCAAGCTCGCCCACCTGCCCCACGCGCCCACCCGGCTCAGCTCTCCCTGCCGCAGCGAGTGGGGCACCGACGCCGTCAGCGGAACGGTCAGCGTGGCGGGCACCGACACGTTGTGCTCGCTCAAAATCTGCCGAAACGCAGGGTCGTTGAGCATCGGTGCCACGTCGACCGTCCAGGAATCATCGGACCCCGCATCGGCGAACAGCCAGCGGTGCGCCGCCCGGTTCGCCGTCGCGAACATCGGCGGGAAGGACGGACCGGCGGTGTAGGTGCCGGCCGCGTCGCGCACCTGCGCGCTGTCCACCGGAGTGCGTCCACCGCCATGCTCGGCGATCAGCGTCATCGTCCGGCTGGTGAGCTCACCGGCCATCGCGGACTGCAGGGCGGGGTCACCCGCCGCTTTCTGGGCCATCGCCGCGTAGCCGTTCTCGTCGACGAGGTTGAGCTGCACCCACGCCCCGCCGACGGCCACCGCCAGCGCAATCGTGGTGGCCAGCCACAGCGTCAGCGTCGCGAGGAATCGCACGCCGTCAATCTACGGCGCGATGCCCCGCACGTACGCGGCTTGCCCGAGGTGCTGGGCGCAGTCGTCGATGATGCTCACCAACCGGGCGCTGGCCGTCACCGGCGGATCCCAGTTGCTGTCGACGACGCGGGCCAACTCGTCGGCGGTGACGCTAGCGATGTACTCACACGAGAGCTTGTGCACCGCGTGGTAGTAGCCGGACAGCAACTCGGCAGGCGCGCGCACCCTCGCCACCTCCGCGGCGCCGTGGCCGTAACCGGTGTCCCGGCGCGGCAGATCCAGCGCGAAGCGGTCCACCCAGCCGTCGCGGGTCCAGACCTCCTCGACACCGGCGACGTGGGCCAGCTGGATGTCCTGCACCCGGGCGCTGTGCCAGATCAGCCAGGCAATGGAGTTGGCGTCCGGGGTGGGCCGGTAGTTGGACACTTCATCGGTCAGTCCATCGGTGAGCTCGTCGACGTGTTCGATCAACCGGGTGAAGGCATCGCGCAGTAACTCGCGGGCGGCGGCGTCGGCATCTGACATACCGACGACACTACGGACCTCCGTGCTAGCCCGCTCAGACGTTGTTGCCGTGCGGATCGCGCAGTCAATACCCGCGTAGTCGATCCCGGATTGGTCGTGGCACGACTCGGGGCACGGTCGTAGATTGATCAGGTGAGCTACGACCTGCTGATTCGCAATGGCACCATCGTCGACGGGCTGGGGGGTGAGCCCTACGTCGGCGACGTCGGGGTGACCGGCGGCGTCATCACGGCCGTCGGGTCGGTGAACGGCGACAGCGCCGTACGCGAGATCGACGCGACCGGCCTGCTGATCACGCCGGGATTCGTCGACCTGCACACGCACTACGACGGTCAGTCCATCTGGTCGGAGCGCCTGACGCCGTCCTCGGCGCACGGAGTGACCACCGTGGTGATGGGCAACTGCGGCGTCGGGTTCGCGCCCTGCCGCCAGGAAGACCACGACGTCCTCGTCGACGTGATGGCCGGGGTGGAAGACATCCCGGGCGTGGTGATGACCGACGGCCTGCCGTGGACCTGGGAGACCTTCCCCGAATACCTCGACGCGCTGGAAGCGGGCCGCCGCGACATCGATGTGGCGGCCTACCTGCCACATTCGCCGCTGCGCGTCTACGTGATGGGCCAGCGCGGCGCCGACCGCGAAGCCGCCACCCCCGACGACCTGGCCAAGATGCGGGCGCTGGCCAAGGAGGCCATGGAAGTCGGGGCGCTGGGCTTCGCGTCGTCGCGGCTGACCATCCACAAGACCGAAAGTGGTTCGCCCATACCGAGTTACGAAGCCGCCCGCGAGGAGATCGAGGAGATCGCCAAGGGCGTCGTCGACGGCGGTGGCGGGCTGCTGCAGTTCGTGCCCGATATTCCGGCCGGCGGCTACCAGCCGGTGCTGCAGACGGTGTTCGACGTCGCCGAGGAGGTCGGCTTGCCGGTCACCTTCACCCTCGTCGTCGCCAACGCCGGGGATCCGACGTGGCCCGACGCGATCAACATGATCGAGAAGGCGAACGCCGCCGGCGGCGATATCACCGCGCAGCTGCTGCCCCGCCCGATCGGGTTGATCATCGGGCTGCAACTGACCGCCAACCCGTTCGTGCTCTACCCCAGCTACCAGGAGATCGCGCATCTGCCACTGGCCGAGCGGGTCGCCGAGATGCGCAAGCCCGAGGTCCGCGCCCGCATCCTGGCCGACAAGCCGGGCCACGGGCACCCGATCCTCTACGTCGCGCAAATGTGGGACTGGATCTTCCCGCTCGGCGAGCACCCCAACTACGAGCCGGACCCGGCGGACAGCATCGGGGCCCGGGCCAGGGCCCGCGGCGTGCACCCGATGGAGGAGGCCTACGACCGGCTGCTCGACGACGACGGCCGTGCCATGCTGCTGGTCGCGACCAGCAATATGGAGCGCAACTCGCTGAACACGGTCGGCGAGCTGCTGCACCGCGACGACGTGGTGCTCGGCCTGGGCGACGGCGGCGCCCACTACGGCATGATCTGCGACGCCAGTTACTCGACGTTCTTCCTGGCGCACTGGGCGCGGGACCGGGCGTCCGGACGGTTCACGGTTTCCGAGGCCGTCCGCGAGCTGACGTCGGTACCGGCCCGGGTCGCCGGGCTGGCCGATCGCGGGCGAATCGCGGTGGGGTACAAGGCCGATCTCAACGTGATCGACCACGCCGGGCTGCGCCTGCACAAGCCGGTGATCACCTATGACCTGCCCGCCGGAGGGCGTCGACTGGACCAGACCGCGGACGGGTATGTGGCCACGATCGTGTCCGGTGAAGTGATCGCCGAAAACGGCAAACCCACCGACGCGCGTCCCGGCAAGCTGGTCCGCGGCCGCCAAACAGCGCCCGCGCCCACGCCATAACGCCACGAAGAAGGCCCTGTCCCGGTTAAGTTATTGCAGTGACGAGCCCGCATTACGCGTGGTTGCCGCCAGAGATCAATTCGGCCCTCCTTTACGCCGGTCCTGGATCGGCGCCGCTGCATGCTGCCGCGGAAGCCTGGGATGGGCTTGCCGAGAACCTGGCCTCGTCCGCGTCCTCGTTTTTCTCCGTGGCCTCCGATCTGGCCAACGGTTCGTGGCAGGGTCCCTCGGCGTCGGCGATGCTGGCCGTCGCGACCCAATACGTGAGCTGGCTCAAGGCGGCGGCCGCCCAGGCCGAGGCGACTTCCAGCCAGGCCTCGGCCATCGCGGGCGCCTTCGAGACGGCGCTGTCGGCCACGGTGCAGCCGGCGGTGGTGACGGCCAACCGCGCGTTGGTGCGGGCGCTGGCTTCGCAGAACCACCTGGGCCAAAACGCCCCCACGATCATGGACATCGAGTCCGCCTACGAACAGATGTGGGCCACCGACGTGGCAGCGATGTCCGGCTATCACGCCGACGCCTCGGCGGCCGCCGAACAGCTGGCGCCCTGGCAGCAGGTCATGCAGAACCTCGGCGTGCAATTCAACAACGGCGACCTGATCTTCGGACCCCACTCGGGCACCGGAAGCCTGGCGCACCACATCAACACACTGGCCAGTCTCGATCACACCGGCGGCCACATCGGGTCCTGGCTGACCGACACCCCCGGCACCGGATTCGCCCATACCGTGCCGAGCAGTTCGGCTTCGGCGGACTTCAGCGCGAGCCTGCTCAACTCACCGACCGCCGGCACCGGTTTCAACCCGGGAACCGCGAACCTGGGCCTGCTCAGCAATCTGGGCTCGGGCACCATACCGACGGGTTTGACGGCGGACTGACGACACGCCCGCGGCGCCTATCCTCGACATCATGCGCACCAAGAAGAGGGTGGATCTGGACAGGCTGGCCGCCGCCCTGCCCGACTTCCCGTTCGCGTACCTGATCACCGTCGACGACGAATACCGCGTTCACACCGTGACGGTCGAGCCGCGGCTGCGCGACGGCGCCGTCCTCGATGTCGGACTCATCGGCGGCCGCACCCGCGAAAACCTCAGCCGGCGCGGCGACGTCACCCTGCTGTGGCCGCCGCGCGAGCCGGGCGGCTATTCGCTGATCGTCGACGGCCACGCCGAAGTCGCCGAGTCCGACTCCGAGACAGTCCGATTGGATGTGGTGCCGACCCGCGCGCTCCTGCACCGCGACGCCGATCCCGACTCCGCGGCCACCGGCACCCTGCACGACTGCGTGGTGTTCTCCCTGCCGGCGTGACCTCGTACAGTCAGTCGCATGAGTCGCGTCGCGCCGCTAGCCCCGCCGTGGAGCGAGGAAGACGCCCACAGCATCAACAGCTGGGGCCACCCCGACCGCTCGTATGAGCCGCTGCTGCTGGTGCGCTGCCTGCAGCGCCATCCAGCGCTGGCCGGCCGGCTGCGTAAGCTCGGTGAATCCCTTTATATCGCAGCGCTTTTGCCTCCGCGGACCCGGACGATCGCGATCCTGCGCAGCTGCGCGCTGGTCGGTTGCGAGTACGAGTGGGGCGGGCAGGCGGCGTTCTGGGGACCGATCGCCGGAGTCAGCGACGACGAGTGTGACGCGCTGGTGACCGGCGGCCCCGACGACCCGCGGTGGGACCCGGCCGAGCGGACGCTGATCGCGGCGGTCGACGAGCTGGAGCGCACCGGTTCGTGGTCGGAGGCGACGTGGGCCGCGCTGGGCCGCGACCTCGACGACGAGCAGCGCATCGAATTGCTCACGGCCGTCGGCTGGTATCGCACCATTTGCACGCTGTGCAACGCGCTCGCACTTCCGGTGGAGGGCTGGATGCGGCGCTGGCCGTTAGGTCGCTGAGCGGTCCCGTTTGAGGCCGGGATGCTGCTTTTTCAGTAGCGGCAGCAGCACACGTCGCGGCATGAACTGGAACAGCCGGGTGCTGACTTGGCTTGGCAGCCCGGGGATCACGGATCCGCGGTCGGCGTCGAGCGCGTCGATTCCGGCGCGCGCCACTTCGCTGGCGGGCAGCCACATGAACTTCGGGAACGCGTCGGCGAATTTGCGCTCGTCCATGCCGGCGTTCTTCAGGAAGTCGGTGCGCACCGGCCCGGGGTTGAGCAGCGCGACGGTGACACCGGTGCCGGCCAGTTCGCCGCGCAGTCCTTCGGTGTAGCTGATCACGAACGCCTTGGTCGCGGCGTAGCCGACCTGGCCGGGGAAGGGATGGTAGCCCGCGGTGGATCCGACGTTGAGAATTGCACCGCGCCCGCGCGGCACCATCTGCTGGACCGCGCGGGTGGTGAGGTCGATAACGGCCTCGACGTTGACCCGGACCTGGGCGATCTCGTCGTCGACCGACGCGTCGGTCACCGACCCGATGGTGCCGATGCCGGCGTTGTTGACCAGGATCTCGGCCGTCAGCCCGCGACGCTCGACCTCGCCGAGAAGGCCGGCGCGAGCGGCGGAATCCGCGACGTCGCAACCGACCACCTCGACGCGAACCCGGCTCGCCAGTTCGTCGGCCAGCTCGCGCAGCTTGTCCTCGCGGCGCGCGACGAGGGTGACGCCGTGCCCGCGACCGGCGAGCTCGCGGGCGATCGCGGCGCCGATGCCCGACGACGCCCCGGTGACGACGGCGGTGCTGGTGGGGGCGGGAGGTGGGAGAGTCACGCGAATTACCCTAGGACGCCGAGTGTGGGCCCTAGGTACGGGGACAGCCGTCAATTCGTCCATAGGCCCCACGCTCGCGAAGCTTGTCCCACACGCGCTGAACGATCGCCTCTGGCCGACGCGACAGCATCTCAGCGCTGACTCTGACCACAGCCCAGCCGGCCGCTTCTAGCAAGGCGATTCGCTCGATGTCCCACGACCGCTGATATCGGTTCTCCCAATGTTGAACACCGTCGTATTCGACGGCGAGCTGCCACTCGCGCCATCCCATGTCGACCCGGATGTGCAGGTCCCGAAACTCGATCTGCGTCTCAGGCTTTGGAAGTCCGGCGTTGACGAGCAGCAACCGCACTCTGGTCTCCTGCGGTGACTCCGCACCGCCGTCGGCCTGTGCCAACGCGAGCCGCAGCCGCCGAACGCCGCGGCATCCCGGGCGCCGATCGGCCAAAGCGATCACGTGCGCGGGTTTGATACCCGTCGCGTTGAGCAATGCGTCGAGAATCGGGACTGCCGCGGCAAGCGGCAGGCCGCCGCCGATGTCGTAAGCAGTTCGGGCCGCCGTCGTCACCCGCATCCCACCGACGGTGTGTATCTCGTCATCGGCCAGCTGATAGCTGCGGACCACAATGCCCGGCTGACCGTGCCGGTCACCGCGCACGATCTCAGCGGGCTTAGCGGCGTCAAGCCATTTCGTCCCCAACACCGCGGCGGCGGACAAGCCTGCCAAGGTCGCACCCGTCGACAGCCAAGCCGCACGCGCCTTGGTCGCAGCCGTCAGCTCCGCATCCCTGCCGATGTACACGTCGCGGAACACCGCTCGGTAGCGGCTGCGCAACTGACTTCGGGTGATGGCACCGGCTCCGAGCGCCTCACTGCCGCGAAACGGAATGTCCTCCATGGCGGCATGTTCGGCCGCCGTGCCGACCGATCATCCAATGCTGAGGTGTCGAGCGTGGGACCTGTGGACGGATTTCGTTGTGTGGACGTCCATACACCCCACACTCGCGGCCTATGCCCGGCACGACGGGCTACAAGGACGACTGCCTGCGTCTCGAACAGCCCTGACACACGAAAAAGCCCGGCCCACTGGGGTTTCCAGGGGAACCGGGCTTCTTCGCTATGCGACTTCTTAGAAGTCCATACCGCCCATGCCACCGGTCGGGTCGCCGACGGGAGCGGCGGCCTTCTCCGGCTTGTCGGCCACGACGGCCTCGGTGGTCAGGAACAGCCCCGCGATGGACGCGGCGTTCTGCAGCGCCGAACGGGTCACCTTGACCGGGTCGGCAACGCCGGCCTTGAGCAGGTCCTCGTACTCGCCGGTGGCCGCGTTCAGGCCGGTACCGGCCTTCGAGTTGCGGACCTTCTCGGCGACAACGCCGGGCTCCAGCCCGGAGTTGAAGGCGATCTGCTTCAGCGGAGCCTCGAGCGCCACGCGGACGATGTTGGCACCGGTGGCCTCGTCACCCTTGAGCTTGAGCTCGTCCAGAGCCGGGGCCGACTGCAGCAGGGCCACGCCACCACCGGCGACGATGCCCTCCTCGACGGCGGCCTTGGCGTTGCGGACCGCGTCCTCGATACGGTGCTTGCGCTCCTTGAGCTCCACCTCGGTGGCAGCTCCGGCCTTGATCACCGCAACACCGCCGGCCAGCTTGGCCAGGCGCTCCTGCAGCTTCTCGCGGTCGTAGTCGGAGTCGCTGTTCTCGATCTCGGCACGGATCTGGGCCACCCGGCCGGCGATGGCGTCGGTGTCGCCGGCGCCCTCGACGATGGTGGTCTCGTCCTTGGTGATCACGACCTTGCGGGCCTTACCGAGCAGCGAGATGTCGGCGGTCTCGAGGGAGAGGCCGACCTCTTCGCTGACGACCTGGCCACCGGTCAGGATCGCCATGTCCTGCAGCATCGCCTTGCGGCGGTCACCGAAGCCGGGGGCCTTGACCGCGACCGACTTGAAGGTGCCGCGGATCTTGTTCACGACCAGGGTGGACAGCGCCTCGCCCTCGACGTCCTCGGCGATGATCAGCAGCGGCTTGCCGCCCTGAATGACCTTCTCCAGCAGCGGGAGCAGGTCCTTGACCGTCGACACCTTGGAGCTGACCAGCAGGATGTAGGGGTCCTCCAGGACCGCTTCCTGACGCTCGGCATCGGTGACGAAGTAGCCCGAGATGTAGCCCTTGTCGAACCGCATGCCCTCGGTGAGCTCGAGCTGCAGGCCGAAGGTGTTGGACTCCTCGACGGTGATGACACCCTCGTTGCCGACCTTGTCCATCGCCTCGGCGATCAGGTCACCGATCGACTGGTCGCCCGCCGAGATGCCCGCGGTCGCAGCGATCTGCTCCTTGGTCTCGACGTCCTTGGCCGACTTCAGCAGGGTCTCGGTGACCTTCTCGACGGCCTTCTCGATGCCGCGCTTGAGGCCCAGCGGGTTGGCGCCGGCCGCGACGTTGCGCAGGCCCTCTTTGACGAGCGCCTGAGCCAGCACCGTGGCCGTCGTCGTGCCGTCACCGGCGACGTCGTCGGTCTTCTTGGCGACTTCCTTGACCAGCTCGGCGCCGATCTTCTCGTACGGGTCCTCCAGCTCGATCTCCTTGGCGATGGACACACCATCGTTGGTGATCGTGGGAGCGCCCCACTTCTTCTCCAGGACGACGTTGCGACCCTTGGGCCCCAACGTCACCTTTACCGCGTCGGCGAGGGCGTTCAGACCCCGCTCGAGGCCGCGACGGGCCTCTTCGTCGTACGCAATTGTCTTGGCCATTGCGAAGTGATTCCTCCGGATTGGGAATGAAACGGAGGCCGCCGGATGGCGGCATACCCCGTTACTTACGCTGGCCGGGCGCAGTGCCCGCGACGGACGACCAGAGCTGGCCTCACCGTCCCGACCTAGCACTCGCACACTGCGAGTGCCAACGTCATTCTTAGCACTCGCCCATGCCGAGTGCAAGAACGGGGCCGCGGTTGTCGGGGGCTATCGCTTAGCGCGTAAACCGTCGACGACGACGTCGGTAACCCGCTCGGCCAACTCCGCGTTGTAGGCCTCCATGGCCTGACACCCGACCATGATCGTCTTCACTTCGCGTACGCCGATGTCCGGCCGCGCCGTGCCCGCCCGCTGAGCGGCGCGCAGCAGCTCGTCGAGCATCGCCAGGAAGGCATCCTCGGCATCCGGGGCGGCGGCAGCGATGTCGATGCCGAAACCGGCCAGAGCGTCGACCAGGCCGCGATCCGCCGCGCCCCACTGCAGCACCAGCGACCGCAGGTAGGCGAACAGCGCCTCGCCCGGGCCGGCGGATTCCAGCAGCGCGTACCCCTCGTCGACGAGGTGCTGCATGTGGTCCTCGATGACCGCTTGGAACAGCGCTTCCTTGGTCGGAAAGTGCCGGTACACGGTGCCGGCCCCGACGCCGGCCCGGCGGGCGATCTCGTCGATGGGCACCGACAGGCCCTCGGCCGCGAAGGTGTCATAGGCGACTTCCAGTACCCGCGCCCGGTTGCGGGCCGCGTCGGCACGCAACCGACGTTCAGGCTGCGCCATCTATTCACCACCCATCGGTTGACAAAGCGGGGCGCACGTTCCGTATAGTACGAATCAATCGGAGCGCTCGCCCCGTTTAATTTATCCGTAAAGGAGTTTGCCATGGCCAAGTGGACAGCAGCGGACATTCCCGACCAGAAGGGCCGCGTCGCCGTCATCACCGGAGCCAACACCGGCCTGGGCTACGAAACCGCCGCCGCGCTCGCCGAGCGGGGCGCCCACGTAGTGCTCGCGGTACGCAATCTCGACAAGGGCAAGGACGCCGCCGCACGGATCACCGCCCGGAGCCCGCACGCCGACGTCGCGCTGCAGGAGCTCGACCTGACGTCGCTGGACTCCGTCCGCGCGGCCGCCGGACAGCTCAACGCCGACTACGACCGCATTGACCTGCTGATCAACAACGCGGGGGTGATGTACACGCCGAAGGAAACCACCAAAGACGGCTTCGAGATGCAGTTCGGCACCAACCACCTGGGCCACTTCGCGCTCACCGGCCTGCTGCTGGAGCGGCTGCTGCCCGTCCCCGGATCGCGGGTCGTGACGGTGAGCAGCGTCGGCCATCGCATCCTGGCCGATATCCACTTCGACGACCTGCAGTGGGAGCGCTCCTACAACCGGGTGGCGGCCTACGGGCAGGCCAAGCTCGCCAACCTGTTGTTCACCTACGAACTGCAGCGACGCCTTGCCCCGCACGGGACGACGATCGCCGCCGCCGCCCACCCCGGCGGGTCGAACACCGAGCTGGGCCGCTACACGCCCGCTTTGTTCCGGCCGCTCGTCAACGTGTTCTTCTCGGTGATCGCTCAGGACGCGGCCATGGGCGCGCTCCCGACGCTGCGTGCCGCCACCGACCCGGGCGTCCTCGGCGGCCAGTACTACGGCCCCGACGGGTTCGCCGAGACCCGCGGCTACCCCAAAGTCGTCGCCTCGAGCGCCAAGTCGCACGACACCGAGCGGCAGCGCCGGTTGTGGGCGGTTTCCGAGGAGCTCACCGGCGTCGTCTTTCGCATCGACTAGGCCAAGTCGAGCAACTGCTCGTAGAAGCCGCCGAAACCACGCGGGCGGTCGACCAGATGGACCTCCAGGATCCAATGGCACGGCCGCCCGCCGGCGTCTGCACGCCGCATCGGTTTGCGCGAGCCGGGCGTGATGTAGCACTGGACGCCATCGCCGGAGATCTTCTTGTGCGGAAACTCGCCCACCAGATGGCCGGCGATCGGGCTGCCCCACTCGAAACCCGCGGCGCGGGCGGCGCCGACGACAAAGTCGAACAACTCGGCTCCGGTGACCGCCGGATGCTGGTCGAAATACTCGCGCCCGGCCCGCCACACCCGCGGAAGTGCCTCGCGGACAGCGATTTTGGCCGGGTCGCCGCCCACCACAAAAGTGCGCCCGAAGTCGGCCTCCCACTGCTGGAAGATCGGCCCGAAATCGAGGAACACGATGTCGTCGTGGCCGATCACCCGGTCCGGCGGATGCTCCTTGAAGGGCAACAAAGTGTTTTCGCCGGCTCGCACGATGCGCCGGTGCCAATGCCGGCTCGCCCCGAACATCTCCGCGGCCAGGTCGCGGATCTCGTCGGACAGCGCCCGCTCCCCCACACCGGGGCGGACCATCGCGCGAGCTTCGATCTCGCCGAACAGTCGCGCCGCCTTGGCCTCGGCGTCCAGGAGGCGCGCTACTCGCACCTCTTCGGGCGCCCTTTCCGGGACCTCCACTCTGGCGATGCTAACTGGCAGGCTGGATTCCATGTCCCTCGTCGTGCCGCCGTATCCATCGCCCCGCTACACCGCCGACCGGCCGGAAGTCAGCGCCTGGCTCAAACGCGGTGATGCGCCACCGGATTACGAGACCGCCGGGGTCAACTACCACTACCTGGCCAATCAGCAGGCCACCGACGGCGACTACGGCCTGTACCGGGTCGATATCGCCCCGGCCGGCGGCGGACCCCCGGCGCACTATCACCGGGCCATGTCCGAGGCCTTCTTCGTGCTGTCCGGGACGATCAAGCTCTACGACGGCACCGAGTGGGTCGACGGCCGCGCACACGATTTCCTCTACGTCCCGCCGGGCGGGATCCACGGCTTCCGCAACGAGGCCGACGGACCCGCGTCGATCCTGATGCTGTTCGCGCCCGGCGCGCCGCGCGAGACGTACTTCGAAGGTTTTGGCGCGCTGGCCGCCATGACTGACGACGAGCGCAGCGAGTGGTTCGTCCGGCACGACAACTTCTGGGTCTGACGCGCCAGCCGTTAGCGCATTTTTCACGTCAAGTTTCACCACAGCGTGAATTTCCTGTTGCGTTGAAACTAGTTTCACCGTAGCGTGAAGCTAGTTTCAACGATCCGTGAAAAAATGGGAGAGAAGGCCATGATCACTACCTCGAAGCGCGTCGCCGGAATCGAACCGGGCCAGCGCCGGCTGAACGGACCGCAGACATCGGGGCGCGAATTCCGCAACCTGAGCGAACCGAAGTACGGCACGCGTCGGCACCTAAACGTCAAGATCCCGATGCGCGACGGCATCGAGCTGATGGCCGACATCTACCGCCCGGACGCCGACGGGCCGTTTCCGGCACTGGTGGCCGCATCCCCCTACGCCCGGCAGATACAAGACCTCGGCGCCCCAGCCGGCTTCATCGAGGCGGGCGCCACTGACTTCTGGGTACCGCGCGGCTACGTCCACGTCATCGTCAACCTGCGCGGAACCGGCGGTTCCGGTGGGACTTTCGCTTTCTTCGACAGCCAAGAGCGCCGCGACATGCACGACGTGATCGAGTGGGTCGCCGAACAACCATGGTGTGACGGCAATCTCGGCATGCTGGGCATCAGCTACTTCGCCATGACCCAACTCGAGGCAGCCGTCGAGCGACCGCCACACCTCAAGGCCATCTTTCCGTTCGCCGTAACCAGCGATCTATACGATGGCGCGACGCACCACGGCCTGCCCAGTACGAAATTCGTCAGTTCGTTTTTGTCGATGCTCGGGCTGACGGCACCCAAGAGTGACCGGTTCTACCGCAGTGCACCTTTCGCCATTGGCCGCCGGCTGCTGAATCTGGCGCCGATACACAAGAAGTTCGCCACGATGAACGGCGAATCGGCCAATGGCATGCTCAACCTGCTGATGAAACTGCCCCATCAGCCGCGGCCATGGGACGAGCTGTGGCAGAACGCCGTCGTCAGACATCCGATACGCGACGAATGGTGGGACGAACGGGACCTGACTGATCTGCTCGAAAACATCGATATACCAGTCTATTTGGGATGCGATTGGGAGAACGTGCCGCTGCACCTGCCGTCGACCTTTTCCACGCTGCGCAACCTGACCAAGAGCCCGTGCGTCCGGGTCGCGATGCTCGGCAAATACGGCCTTACCTGGCCGTGGGAGAGCATGCACATCGAAGCGCTCGCGTGGTACGACCACTGGCTCAAGGGACAGGACACCGGAATTCTCGAGGGTCCCGCCTTCCGCTACTTCCTGCCGGTGGCCGAGGAGTGGAAGGCTCAGGAGTCGTGGCCGCCGCCCGACAGCTCACATGTCGAGTTCGCCCTGCGCGCCGACGCAGGCCTCGCCGTCGACGAGGGCGAGCCGGGCAGTCGCGAATATTGGTCCCTGGGAACAGGACTCAACCGCGCCAAGCCCAGTGAGATCGATCCGCCGTCGCTGCTGACCTGGACCACCGCGCCGCTGGACGAAGACTTGGATGTGGCGGGTGACATCGAACTGCGACTGGTCGCCTCGGCGACGGCGTTGGACACCGGATGGATCGTGACCGTGTCCGACATTGCCGAAGACGGCTCGGCTGTCGAGCATCTCACCAGCGGCTGGCTTCGGGCCAGTCTGCGTGAGGTCGACGACGACGCCAGCCGTCCCGGCGCGCCGGTGCTACGGTGCCGGACAGCAGTCGGGATACCGATCGGTGAGGACGTCGTGTACCGAATCCCCTTGCTGCCCAACGCCCGACGATTTCGCCGCGGGCACCGCATCCGGTTGACACTCACCAGCGACGACCAGAATCCCGACGTTCCGGCCATCATGGACTTCCGGCATGCGCCCGTCGGCACCAGCACGATCAACACCGTTCGATCGTCATCGCGGCTGCTGTTGCCGGTAGTTCACGCGCGCAGCGCGTAGTCCTGCTCCACCATCGTGCGGGTGCGCTCGAAGAAGGTCCGCCCGCTGTAGGGCAGCTGAGTGACAACCTTGCCGCTGGGATGGCGAAAGTAGTTGGTACAGGCCAGCCAGACCTTGCCCTGCATCGCGGCCTGGATCTCGTCGTTGTAGCGGCGCTGCGCATCCCCGGTGACCTCGATGGTGCGCGCCCCGCGATCACCCATCACGTCGAGCAGCCGGCGGACGAACGTCGTTTGCGCCTCGTGGATGTAGATGATCGAGTTGACGCCGTTCGTGTTGGGGCCGTACAGCGTGAAGAAGTTCGGGTATCCGGCGATCAACGTGCCGAGGTAGGCTTCCGCGCCGTCCCGCCAGTCCTCGCGCAGCGCACGGCCGCCGCTGCCGTACACGTCGATGCTGGCAAGGTAGTCGGCGGCTTTGAAGCCGGTGCCGTAGATGATGGTGTCGACGCGGTGCTCGACGCCGTCGGCGGTGCGCACCCCGCGCTCGGTCATCTCGGTGATCGCGCCGGTTTCCAGACTGACGTTCGGCAATCCGAACGTCGGGTACCACTCGCGCGACATCAGCGGCCGCTTGCAGCCCACCGGGTAGTCCGGCGTCAGCTTGGCGCGCAGCGCGGGGTCGGCGACCTTGCGCATCAGGTAACTGCGGGCGAGCTCGGTGGCCTCGCGGGTCTGAATCGCGTCGACGTCGAAGCTGGACGACTCGTAGGCGTCGAATGCCTCGTCGCGCAGCTTCTGCACGACCGCCGGATCGCGCTCGAACTCCGCGTGTTGTTCCGGCGTGAACGGAAAGTCGAATCGGGGCGAGATCCAGATCGGGGTTCGCTGAAACACGGTGAGATGTGCGGTTTTCGGGGCGATCGCCGGAACATACTGGATCGCACTGGCACCCGTGCCGATGGACGCGACCCGCTCACCTGCCGTCGACTTGCTGTGATCCCACCGCGCGGAGTGGAATTGCCTGCCCTGAAACCGTTGCGCCCCAGGGATATCCGGAACGTTGGGCACGTCGAGCATCCCGACCGCGCTGACCACTGCGTCGAACTCGTGCGCATCGCCGTCACCGGTGACGAGTGTCCAGCGCCGGCGGCTGTCCGACCACCGCACGGTGGTGATCGAGGTGTGGGGCCGCAGGTGCGGGCCCAGCCCGCGCTCGGTGGCCACCCGTTCCAGGTAGGCCAGGATCTCGGGTTGGTTCGCGTAGGTCTTGCTCCAGCGCGGGTTCAGCGCGAACGAGTACGAGTACAGATGCGACGGCACATCGCAGGCCGCCCCCGGAAAAGTGTTGTGCCGCCAGGTACCGCCGAATCCGTCGGCGCGGTCGAAGATGGTGAAGTCGTAGCCACCCTCGGCGAGCTGGATTCCCATTGCGATGCCACCGGCGCCCGCGCCGATGACCCCGACGCGCGGCTTCAGTCCCATTGCGCGAAGTAGGGTCGCCCGGGCCGGCTCTTCTCCACCAGGATGAACACCACACCCCACGGATCGACGAACCAGCTGGTGCGCACTCGCGCGACGTCGGCGACTCCGCTCACCAGAAACCGGACTCCCTTGCTCTCGAGTTCGGCGCGGGTGGCCTCGAGATCCGCACAGATCAGCCCGACGTGTGAGAGCCCGTGATCGGTGAGGGCCGCGGCGGCCCGCTGATCGCCGCCGTCGACGTTGAGGTATTCGATCACCTCGAGGACGCGGTCGCTGCCGTCGTCGAAGCCGACGATGGCGGCTTTCATCGTGGGATCGGCCACCAGCTCACCCATGTCGTTGCGAATGGCGTTACCGCCCATCACACACGGCGGCGAGACCACACGCAGGCCTAACACGTCACGGTAAAAGGCCACTGCGGCCTCACAATCCGGTACGCACACGCCGGTGTGGGCCAACCCGGTAATCACGTTCTCGACTCTACGTCGGCGCGACCCCTGAGGCGGGCAGTACCAGCTCCGGAATCCGGCAGGCCGATAATGGCCAAGTGCGGTCAGTCGAGGAACATCAGCGCGTCGTAGCTGCCATGATCGGCGCCCGCCCCGCCGTGACGGTGCCCCTGACGCAGGCGCAGGGCCTGGTTCTGGCCGATGACGTGGTTGCCGAGCTGGCGCTGCCGGTTTTCGACAACTCCGCGATGGACGGATACGCGGTGCGCGCCGAGGAGACCGAGGGCGCCACACCCGACCGGCCGGTGGTCTTGCCGGTCGCCGAGGACATTCCCGCCGGGCGCACCGATCAGTTGACGCTGCGACCCGGAACCGCGCACCGCATCATGACCGGCGCGCCGATGCCGACCGGGGCGACGGGCGTTGTGCCGGTGGAGAACACCGACGGTGGTGTGGACTCGGTGGCGATCCGTGCACGCGCGGAGCCGGGCAAGCACGTTCGGCGGGCGGGCGAAGACGTGGCGCCGGGCACCACCGTGCTGCGCAAGGGTCAGGTCGTCACGCCGGCGGTGCTGGGCCTGGCCGCGGCGCTGGGATTGCCGGGGCTGCCGGTGATCCCGCGCCAGCGGGTGCTGGTGATCTCGACCGGGACGGAGCTGGTGACGCCGGGCACCCCGCTGCAGCCCGGACAGATCTACGAGTCCAACTCGATCATGCTGGCCGGGGCCGTGCGTGAGGCCGGCGCCGACGTGATCGCCGTCGCGACCGCCGAAGACGATGTCGCGCAGTTCAGCTCGATTCTGGACAAGCACGCGGCCGACGCGGACCTGATCATCACCAGCGGCGGAGTCAGCGCCGGCGCCTACGAGGTCGTCAAGGACGCGTTCGGACGTGACGGAGACCAGGGCGTCGAGTTCGTCAAGGTGGCGATGCAACCCGGGATGCCGCAGGGCATCGGGCGGGTGGCCGGCACCACGATCGTCACCCTGCCCGGCAACCCGGTCAGCGCGCTGGTGTCCTTCGAGGTGTTCATCCGTCCCGCGCTGCGCACGGCGATGGGCCTGCCGGATCCGCACCGCCCGCACCGGCCCGCGGTGCTCGCCGAGTCGCTGACCTCGCCGAAGGGTAAGCGTCAATTCCGGCGCGCGATTCTGGACACCGCCCACGGCAGCGTGCTCAGCTACGGCCCGCCGGCCTCGCACCATCTGCGGTGGCTGGCTTCCGCGAACGGCCTGCTGGACATCCCCGAGGACGTCGTGGAGGTGTCCGCCGGAACCGAGCTGCAGGTCTGGGATCTGAGCTAAGCCTGCCGGTGGAACTCGTCGGCGGCGTCGAACGCCGTGGTGCAGCGGATCGCGATTGCGGCCACGCAGACCATCACCGGAATGGTCACCAATGCCGCCGGCAACCCGATCCAGTCGGCGAGATGGCCGATCAACGGCGGCCCGAGCAGGTAACCCAGCCAGCCGCTGGCGGCCACGATCGTGATGGCCGAACCGGCGTTGCCGGCCGAGTAGGCGGCGCTGAACGCGGTGGGCACCAACAGCGCCACACCGGCGCCCAGGCAGGCGAACCCGAGCACCGTGACGACGGGGTTGCCCAGCGCCAGCGTCACGCACATCGCAATCGCCGCGAATACCGCTACGGCCGGCAGCAGCCGGCGCGCCGACAGCCGCGTCTGCAGACGGGTCGCGCCCAGCCGGGTGACGACCATCAGCAACGTGTACGCGGCGTAGCTCAGCGCGGCGACGCCCGGGCTGGCCCCCACGACGTTGCGCGAGTAGGTGGCCGACCAGTCGGCCGCGGCACCCTCGGACAGGAATGACGCGAACGACACCAACGCCAGCACGGCGACGGCAGCCGTCAACCCGAAGCGCTTGGCGGAGCGCGTAGCCGAAACGTCGGCCGTTGCCTGATCCGGTACCAGGTAACGCAGGAACGGTACCGCGACAACCAGCACGACCACCCCCACCGCCACCAGCAGCGGGGCAAGACCGACTCCGGCGCCCACACACGCCGCTCCAGTGCTGGCTCCGAGCAGTCCGCCGGTGCTCCACATGCCATGGAAGCGGGCCATGATCGGTGCCCGGACGAGCCGCTCGACGGTGCCGGCCTGGGTGTTCATCGCGACGTCCAGCGCACCCTGAAAGACACCCCACACCGTGAGCGCCGAGAACAGCGACAGCTCACCGGAGGCCAGCCCGATGGCCGGTCCGGCAAGCGCGTAGCCGACGAGAGTGGTGGGCACCAACCGGTGACTGCCCCATCGGGGCAGCGCCCAATGACAAAACATCATCGCGGCCACCGAGCCCAGCGGCATACCGAAGAGCGCGGTGCCGAGCGCCGCATTGGACAGGCCGAGCTGTGCTTTGACTTGCGGGATATACGCGACCCAGGCCGAGGCCAGCACCGCGTGAGCCGTGAAGACGATGGTGACGGTTGTTTTTGCGCGGCGCAGCCGCGTCGCCGCGCGGTCAGGAGTCTGCGATCGAGTCGAGATCCGTACACCCCCTATGCGCGTGAAAGACCAATGCTTGCATTGCTGGCCCGCACGAAGCGCGCCGCCACCCGGGCTCCGTAAGATGACGCGGGTGGCACGACGCCCCCGCCATTCCGCCGACGAAGGCCTGTCCTACCAGGGCCCTGCCGTCAGCCCACGGCACATGCTGCAGCTGGTGAGAGAAACCGTGCCGCCGGTGCATCCCGCGGGGCTGCCGTTCATCTCCGCCGGCCTGGCCCTCGCGCTGGTCGGCCGCAACCACCGGTGGCCGCGCCGGGTCGGCCTGCTGGCCGCGGGTGCCTGTGCGGCATTCTTCCGGCACCCGCCCAGGGTGCCGCCGACGCGGCAGGGCGTCGTGGTCGCCCCCGCCGACGGCGTCGTCTGCCTGGTGGACGCCGCGGCCCCGCCCGCGGAACTGAGCATGGGAGACGCGCCGCTGCCGCGAGTCAGCATTTTCCTGTCGATCCTGGACGCCCACGTGCAACGCGCCCCGGTCGGCGGCGAGGTGATCGCCGTGCAACACCGCCCCGGCCGTTTCGGGTCGGCCGACCTGCCGTCGGCGAGCGACGAGAACGAGCGCACCAGCGTGCGGATCCGGACCGACAGTGGCGCCGAGGTGGTCGCGGTGCAGATCGCCGGGCTGGTCGCGCGCCGCATCGTCTGCGACGCGCACGTCGGGGACAAGTTGTCGATCGGTGAAACCTACGGACTGATCCGGTTCGGCTCGCGGCTGGACACCTACTTGCCGCCGGGCAGCCAGCCGATCGTCGCGGTCGGCCAGCGCGCGGTGGCCGGCGAGACGGTATTGGCCGATCTGCGATGAGCAACAAGATTCGGGGCCGGGCGGTCAACCTGCAGATCCTGCCCAGCGCGATGACGGTGCTGTCGATCTGCGCGGGCCTGACGTCGATCAAGTTCGCGCTGGAACATCAGCCGAAGGCGGCGATGGCGCTGATCGCCGCGGCGGCCATTCTCGATGGGCTGGACGGCCGGGTGGCCCGCATCCTGGACGCGCAGTCGCGCATGGGTGAGGAGATCGACTCGCTGGCCGACGCGGTGAACTTCGGGGTGACTCCGGCGATCGTGCTCTACGTGACGCTGTTGTCGACGTCGCCGGCCGGCTGGATCGTGGTGCTGTTGTACGCGGTCTGCGTGGTGCTGCGGCTGGCGAGGTTCAACGCGTTGCAGGACGACGGATCCAAGCCCGCCTACGCGCACGAGTTCTTCGTCGGAATGCCCGCGCCGGCCGGTGCGATCTCGATGATCGGCCTGATCGGGCTCAAGCTGCAGTTCGGCGATGGCTGGTGGTCGTCGACGGTGTTCCTCTGCCTCTGGATCACCGGGACGTCGATGTTGATGATCAGCAAGATCCCGATGCGCAAGATGCACGCCGCGGCGGTGCCACCGAACTGGGCGGCGCCGCTGCTGGCCATCCTCGCGATCTGCGCGGCGGCCGCGGTGCTGGCTCCTTACGTCCTGATCTGGGTCATCATCGTCGCTTACCTGTGCCACGTTCCCTTCGCGGTGCGCAACCAGCGCTGGCTGGCCGCGCATCCCGAGGTGTGGGGCGAAAAGCCCGAGCAACAGCGCGCCGTGCGGCGCGCCAACCGCCGCGCACAGCCCCACCGGCGCCCGATTGTGCGGCTGGGACGGCCCGGCGGACGATCGATGGCGCGGCTGGGGCTGCGTAAGCCGGGTGGACGCTTGCCATGACGGATCCCGGCGCGGGGTCCGGACACCTGACGCTGACCGCCCGGCTGAACACCTCGGCCGTCGACTCGCGCCGCGGCGTCATCCGAATGCACCCGAACGCCGTTGCCGCCCTTGGCATTCGGGAGTGGGATGCGGTGTCGCTGACGGGATCACGAACCACCGCGGCGGTGGCGGGGCTGGCCGAAACGACGATTCCGGTGAGCACGGTGCTGCTCGACGACGTGACGCTGTCCAACGCGGGCTTGCGCGAGGGCACCGCGGTGATCGTCAGCGCGGTCACGGTGTACGGCGCGCGATCGGTGACGCTGAGCGGCTCTTCGCTTGCCATCCAATCGATCACCTCGGCCACGCTGCGGCAGGCCCTGCTCGGCAAGGTGATGACCGTGGGCGACGCGGTCTCGCTGCTGCCCCGCGACCTCGGGCCCGGCACCTCGGCTCCTCCTGGCAGCCGGGCGGCTGCCACTGCGCTGGCGTCGGCGGTCGGGATCAGCTGGACCTCGGAGCTGCTCACGGTCACCGGCGTGGATCCCGACGGGCCGGTGAGTGTGCAACCGAACTCGTTGGTCTCCTGGGGCGACGGGATTCCGGTCGGCGCCGCCGCGGCCCGGCCGGAACCGGTCGCCGTTGCGGATCCCGCCATCGGAGTCGACGATCTCAAGGGTTCCCAAGTACAGGCCGGCAAGCTCAGCGAATGGCTCAAGCTGGCGCTCGACGAACCCCACCTGCTGAAAACCCTTGGCGCCACCACGAATTTGGGCGTATTGGTGTCGGGCCCGGCCGGAGTCGGCAAGACGACGATGGTGCGGGCGGTGTGTGCCGGCCGCAGGCTGATCCAACTCGACGGCCCCGAGGTGGGCGCGCTGGCGGCCGAAGACCGGCTCAAGACGGTAGCCGCCGCGGTGACCGGGATTCGTGACGGCGGCGGCGTGCTGCTGATCACCGATGCCGACGCGCTGCTGCCCGCGACCGCCGAGCCGGTGGCCGCCCTGATCCTTGCCGAGCTGCGCACCGCGGTGGCCACCGATGGCGTGGCCCTGATCGCCACGTCCGCGCTGCCCGACCAGCTCGATCCGCGGTTGCGCTCCCCCGAGCTGTGCGACCGGGAGCTCGGCCTGACGCTGCCCGACGGCGCGACCCGCAAAGCACTGCTGGAGACCCTGCTGAAATCCGTGCCGACCGGCGAGCTGAACCTCGATGAAATCGCTGGCCGTACACCGGGTTTCGTTGCCGCTGACCTGGCCGCGCTGGTCCGGGAGGCGGCGCTGCGGGCGGCGTCGCGGGCCAGCGCCGAAGGCCGGCCGCCGACGCTGCGTCAAGACGATCTGGTCGGCGCGCTGTCGGTCATCCGGCCACTGTCCCGTTCGGCAAGCGAGGAACTGACCGTCGGAAACGTGACGCTCGACGACGTCGGCGACATGGTCGAGGCCAAACAGGCGCTGACCGAAGCGGTGTTGTGGCCGCTGCAGCATCCCGACACCTTCGCGCGCCTCGGCGTCGATCCGCCACGCGGCGTGCTGCTCTACGGGCCACCGGGCTGCGGCAAGACGTTCGTGGTCCGGGCGCTGGCCAGCACCGGGCAGCTGAGCGTGCATGCGGTCAAGGGCTCCGAGCTGATGGACAAGTGGGTGGGCGCCTCGGAGAAGGCTGTTCGCGAATTATTCCGGCGGGCAAGGGATTCGGCGCCGTCGCTGGTCTTCCTCGACGAGGTGGACGCGCTGGCGCCGCGGCGCGGGCAGAGCTTCGACTCCGGCGTCACTGATCGCGTGGTGGCCGCGCTGTTGACCGAGCTCGACGGCATCGACCCGCTGCGTGACGTCGTGGTGCTGGGCGCGACCAACCGGCCCGATCTGATCGATCCCGCGCTGCTGCGCCCGGGCCGCCTGGAGCGGCTGGTGTTCGTCGAGCCGCCCGACGGGGCCGCCCGCCGCGAAATCCTGTGCACCGCAGCAAAATCCATCCCGCTGAGCGCGGATGTCAATCTCGACGACATCGCCGCCGAACTCGACGGGTACAGCGCGGCCGACTGCGTGGCTCTGCTGCGCGAGGCCGCACTCACCGCGATGCGGCGCTCCATCAATGCCGCCGACGTCACCGCCGCCGACCTCGAGGCGGCCCGCAAAACCGTGCGACCCTCCCTGGATCCCGTCCAGGTGGCATCGCTACGCGCGTTCGCCAAAGCTTTCTAGCACCGCACGCACCGACACCGCGACATCGTCCTCCAGCCAGGCCGGCATCGGATCGTCGCGCGCGTGCCGCCGGACCACGGCATAGGGCAGGTCGACGATCGCGCGCGAGACAGCGTCAACGGACCGGGAATCCTTGCGCCCGTACAATTCTCGAGCCAGCACGCCGACCCGCTCGATCAGCGGCGCATTCATCGCGGCCACCGTCTCCTGGAATTGCGCGTCGGGCTGGTCGTCGAGCAGGTCAGCCGGTCGGATGGTCAGCAATAGCCGCGCGTCCGCCGGAAGTTCGCGCGCGAAGCTGATCGCGGACACTGCCATCGCCACCGCAACCTCGGTCGGGGTATCGGCAGCCGCGGACATCGCCCGGGACTGGAAGCGTTCCAGCGCGCGCAACCACGCCGCCGTCAGGATGCCGTCGCGGTTGCCGAAGCGGTGATACAACGTGCCGGCCGGCGCGCCGCTGGATTTCGCGATCGCCGCGACACTTGCCGCGCGCGGTCCGCCGTCAAGCACCAGTGTTCGGGCCGCATCGAGGATCACGTCGGTTTCATGCTTCCGCGGAGGCGCCATGATCTAGTACATTCCTTCTATATGGAACGATTACCCTATATCGACGAGCATGCCATAACCATCGACGCGGATCGGGAAGAAACGTGGTCGGCGCTGTTGCGGGTGATGTGTCGCGACCCGCGCGATCCCTTCACGGTGCCAATCGGATTCGTGCTCGACGAAGCCCGCGAGCCCGAACGCTTCGCACTCGTGGGCCGCCACCTGTTCGCCGTGTACCGGTGGGTGTTCGTGCTGGAGGCAGGAAACGCGGGCCGCACCCGGCTGCGCGCGACCACGTGGGCCGTCTTCCCGGGTGTGCGGGGAAGGATCTATCGCGCCCTGGTCATCGGCACCGGTGCACACCGGGTGGTGGCGCGCGCGACGCTGAAACGCATTGCGGCCGCGGCACTGCGCGACCAGAACGAGAGCGGCCAGACCGCATCCGACTATACCGACGTCTTCGAGGTCCCGATCGCACCCGGCGACACGCGCACCGCCGAACAGATGTTCCGTGACGCGCTCGGCAAGCAACGCGGTGGCGGCGCGGTGTCGTGGATCCACCGCCACGTCTTGCGATTTCAGCTGCACTCCTCGACCCACCACCTGATCGGCTGGCAGATCGAGCATTCGGATCCCGACGAGCTGGTGCTGACCGCGCGCGGGCCGCTGATGCGCGGGGAGCTGACGCTGCGGCGCCCGGACGGCCGGCGGGCCACGCTCACCACGCGAGTACACTATCGCCGCAGACTGTCCGCCCGCATGGTCTGGGCGGTGATCGCCCCGCTGCATCGGGCCGTGGCACCGCGGCTGATGCAGCACGCCGCCGAGTCCGATCCACGCCGGGCGGCGGTCATATGAGTTCGGCCTGAACGTTTCACGGCGCTGGTCCGTAACCACTTCGCATACATCATGCTGAAGAGGCCGTCGGCCCAACACGTTCCGGCGTGCCTCGAGGAGGACTCGGATGAGCAACCGCCCCGCGAGGCCGTCGTGCTCGTGACCCAGCCGTCTCGTGCGGCGATGCAACCCGCACCCCGGGCGCGCCGGCTCGCGAAATTGCGCGAGACGGCGCCCACCACCCGGGTCATGGTGGTGGCGGTGATGGTGTCGATGGTGGCCTTCCTCGACAGCACCGTGGTGAACCTGGCACTGCCGGCCACCGAGCGCGAACTCGGCGGCGGCCTGTGCCTGCAGCAGTGGGTTGTCGACGGCTACCTGCTGGCCCTGGCGGCCGCGATCCTGCCGGGCGGTTCCATCTCCGATCTGTTCGGTCGAGTGCCGGTCATGCGTTTCGGGCTGGCCACCTTCGGGACCGGCTCGGTGCTGGCGGCCAGCGCGACCTCGCCGGTGATGCTGATCGCGGGCCGTGTCATCCAAGGTCTGGGGGCGGCGTTTTTGGTGCCCGGATCGCTGGCGATGATCAACTCCACATTCGCCCCCACGGACCGTCACCGAGCCATCGGAGCATGGACGGGCTGGACCGGCACCGCCTTCGCGATCGGCCCGCTGCTGGGCGGTCTGGCGGTGGACCTGCTGAGCTGGCGATGGATCTATGCGCTGTCGGCCGTCCCGATAGTCATCGGTTTCGCCTTGACGTTCTGGCTGCGCCCGGTGCCCCGGCCGGCCCACCGCGCCAGCCTGGACGTCCGCGGGGCGGTCTTGGCCGCGTTGGGGCTGGCCGCCACCGTCGATGCCCTGATCGAGGCCGGCCAGCACGGCTGGTCCGGCCGCATCGTCGCCACGCTGATCGTCGGGATCGCGGCCCTGCTGGCGTTCGTGAGCTGGCAACGGCGTGCCCCGCACCCGCTGATTCCGCTGCGCCTGTTCACCGTCCGGAACTTCGCCGCCGCCAACCTGGTCACCGCCTTCGTCTACGGCGCCATCGCGATGGCCTCCCTGGCTGTCGCGCTCTACACCCAGGAGGTCGCGGGCTACTGCGCGACGGTCGCGGCCCTGGCCACCCTGCCCAACCCGATCCTGTCGTTTCTGTTCGCCAAGCGCGTCGGCGGTTTGGCCGCGCGCATCGGACCGCACGTGTTCCTGACGGCGGGGCCGATCCTGGCCGGACTGGGACTGCTGCTGATCCGGCCCGGTGCCGGATTCAATATCGTCACCCATCTGCTGCCCGGGACGACGGTGCTGGCCATCGGACTGCTACTGACCACGACACCGTTGGGCGCGTTGAACCTGTCTTCGGTTGACGCCACCCGCAGCGGGATCGCGGCGGCCATCCAAAACGCGGTGGGCCGGACATCGGCGTTGACCTCCGTGGCGAGCGTGGGGCTGATCGCCGCGGGAACGCTCACCGATGCCAGTTTCACCCGGTTGCTGCAGATCGCCGCGGCCCTGTTCTTCATCGCCGCCCTGATCGCCACCGTCTGCGTTGTCAATCCACGCCACGCCGCCGATTCCGTGCTCGAGGACGTCACAGCCGTAGCCTGAAAGCCCGGCGCTTCGACCGCGTGCCTACGCTGACCCGATGAGCGAACGCCGCACCGCGTCCGACGTCGTCGAGGGAATCGACCTGTCCGGCAAGGTATGTGTGATCACCGGCGCCTCGTCGGGCCTGGGACGGGAGTCGGCACGGGCACTGGCCGCCGCGGGCGCCCACGTGATCCTGGCCGCCCGCAACTCCGACGCCCTGGACGAAACCGCCCGGTGGGTGCGCGACGAAGTACCGGGCGCGACGACCTCGGCTGTCGAGCTCGACCTGACCGCGCTGTCCAGTGTCCGCGCGGCGGCCAGCGCGATCGGCGACATCGTGCCGGCGGTGCACATACTGATGAACAACGCCGGTGTCATGTTCACCCCGTTCGGCCGCACCCGGGATGGGTTCGAATTGCAGATCGGGACAAACCATTTCGGGCACTTCGAGCTGACACGATTGCTGGTCCCACAGCTGAGGGCCGCGCGGGGCGCCCGCGTGGTGATCCTGTCTTCCGGGGGCCACGTGATGGGCGACGTCGACTTCGCCGATCCGAACTGGGAGCACCGCGACTACGACAAGTTCGTGGCATACGGCGCCTCCAAGACGGCGAACGTCCTGCACGCGATCGAAGCCGATCGGCGGTTGCGCGACTTGGGTATTCGCGCCTACGCCGTACATCCCGGCACGGTTGCCACCGCGCTGGCGCGATACATGTCACGCGAGGACTTCTCCGATCTTCGCAAGCTCGTCGTGGACAACAGCGCACTGCGCGGCCAGACCAGCGACGGGCGTCTCGACTTCTCCACCCCCGAGCAGGGTGCGGCCACCCAGGTGTGGGCCGCGGTGAGTCCCGAGCTCGCCGGGCGCGGTGCGCTGTACCTGGAAGACTGCCGAATCAGCGAAAACGTCGCCCCCTACGCGAGCGATCCCCAACGCGCCGCCGAATTCTGGCTGCTCTCCGAAAAGCTTTGTGCCAGCGCATAAGCTCGGGCCACATTGTGCCGAGGCGGTAAATCCGCAGACAAAGTGTGAGTGCGAGCCTGCGAAATTACACACTCGACGAGGCTCGGCCGACGACTCACGGTTCCGGCAGCGGTTTCCAGTCCCGGGACAGCTGCGAGCCGAACCGCGGGTCCCGCCCCTCGAGGAACGCGGCGACACCTTCACGAGCGTCGTCGGTGCCCATCACCCGGTGATGCAACCGCGTCTCCAGCGAGGCAACCTGTCGCGGCGTATAGCCGTAAATCGCGCTGTCCCACAACAGCCGCTTACACAATGCCGCCGACATCGGTGCCACATTGACCGCGATGTCGCGGGCCATCTCCAGCGCGGTGTCGAGCACCTGCGCGGCCAGCACCGACCGATTCGCGATACCGTACGCGACGGCCTCGGGCCCGTCGAACGTGCGCCCGGTCAGCAGCACCTCGGCCGCCACACCGAGATTGGTCAGGTGCGCCAATGTCCAGTGCGCCATGCAATCGGGAATCACTCCGCGGCGCACCTGCACCACGCCGTATTTGGCGTCCTCGGCGAGAATGCGGATGTCGGCCTGCAGCGCGATCGTCAACCCGATACCGATGGCGTGCCCATTGACGGCCGCGATCACCGGTTTGCGCAATTCGAACGCCGGCGGGTCGATGGGCGACGCGGAAAAACCCGCAACGTCTTGCGGACTGTCGAATAGCGTTGCGCCGCCGGAGAAATCGGCACCGGCGCAAAACGCCCGGCCCGCCCCGGTGACCACGATGGCGCGGACGTCGTCGTTCTCGTCACACTCCCGGTACGCCCGGCTCAGCAGCGCGCCCATCTCGGCGGTGTAGGCGTTGAGGTGCTCGGGCCGATTGAGGGTGAGCACCGCCACGCCCGCGTCGACGTCGACCACCACGTCGCTGCTCATCGTCGGGCGGGCGTTCGGTGCAGGGCTTCGATCAGGCCGGCAAGGTCGGCGTTAACCGGCGTGTAGTAGGGGAAGTAGCAACACACTTCGTCGACGTGATCGCCGAACCGCTCGGCGATCTGCTGCGCGCATTGCTGCGGTGTCCCGACGATTCCGATCCGGGCCACCATGTCGTCGGTGATCAGGGCCCGCATCTCGGCGAAGCGTCCCTGCTTGGACAGCGCGTTGAGCTCCGGTTGGACATCCGCCCAGCCCTCCACCTCGAGCACCGGCAGGTAGGCCGGCGTGGAGCCGTAGAAGGCGATCAGCGACGCGACGCCGTCGACCGCCGCCGCCAGGTCTCCCTCGTTGCTGCCGACCGCGACCATGGCCTGGGCGATCACCTGAAAGTCGTTGGCGCAGCGCTGCGAACGGCGCAGTCCTTCGTTGATCGCGGGGACGGTGCGGTCGGCGAAGTGACGGGCGCTGTTGAACGGCATGACCAACAGGCCGTCGGCGACTTCGCCGGCGGTGCGCGTCATGATCGGGCCCAGTGCCCCCATCAGAACCGGAGGCGGCCCGAATGGGTTCGGGCCAGGGTTGAAGTTGGGTGCCATCAGGGTGTGGGTGAAGAACTCACCGCGAAAGTTCAACGGGGACTGGCCTTCCCAGGCCGTGAAGATCGCCTTGATCGCGGCGATGGTTTCGGCCATCCGCGCGGCCGGCCGATGCCAGGTGCTGCCGTAGCGCTTTTCGATGTGAACCTTGATCTGCGAGCCCAGCCCGAGCCGGAACTTGCCGCCGCTGTAAACCTGCAAATCGTAGGCGGCGTGCGCCATATGCAGCGGACTGCGCGGCGCGGCGATCGCGACATTGGTCATTATGTCCAGGTTGGTCTCTTTGGCCGCGATGAGCAGCGGAAAGAACACGTCGTGCTGACCCTCGAAGGTGAACAGGCCGTCGGCACCGGTCTCGGCGATCTCGGCCGCACTCGCCGACGCACCGGTGGGCGATCCGTGTACCTGCAGATGTACTTTCACTCAACCGTCCAGTCGCGCAATCATTTTCCCTATAGGAAAGCACACCGCTACTCCGACAGCTGGAACTCCACCATCTCGGCGATCGCGTCGACCGCCTCACCCAGTGCCGCGAACCGGTCGGCCGCCGACGGCGCCGCGAGCACACTGTAGCGATCGGCCGCGCCGATCGGGATACGAGTGGCCAACGCGTACAGCCGCTGTCCCGCGTCGGCTTCGTCGGGGCCCAGCAGCACCTCGCGCTCCGGCAGCATGGTGCCGCGCGCCTCGGCGATCCGCTCGAACAAGGCCATCATCCGGTCTTCGATGTCGACAAGCTGCGCCACGGTGACCGCGTCGCCGGGTTCGTCGGGCCACGGCTGCACCGACGCCCGCGGGTAGGGATCGTCGGCGAGCCACTCGGACACCCGAATCCGCTCGCCGGTCCGGCAGCGCACCGAGTACCGCTCGACGCCCTGCTCGACGCATTCTTCGATCGTGCACAGGACGCCGACGTCGCAGCGCGAATCGCCGCCGCCGACCTCGCGACCACGCGAGATCAGCACCACGCCGAACGGTTCGCCGGTGTCGAGGCAATGCCGCACCAGTGCGACGAAGCGTGGCTCGAAGATGCGCAACGGCAGATCCTGGTTCGGCAGCATCGCCGCCTCCAGCGGAAACATCGCCAGTTCCATCAGATTTCCAGCTCTCCCACCAACGCATCGACGACAGCACGCAGATCGCCGTCGTGCTCTTCGGCCACCCGCCGCTGTCGCTGATAGGAAGCACCGTGGCGCCAGATGTCCTCCACCGCCGTGAGTTCGTCGGCGCAGTGCAGCAACTTGGCGACCGGCTCCAGCCGGTTCAGCACATCGACGAGGTCGTCGGTGACCAGGCGCTCATTGCTGTCGGCGTCCTGGATGATCACCGCGTCCAGGCCGTAGCGCGCCGCGCGCCACTTGTTCTCCTGGTTGTGCCAGGGCGGCATGGTGGGCAAGGTCTCGTCGGCTTCCAGCCGGCGATCCAGGTCGACCACCAGGCAATGTGTCAGCGCGACCAGCGCGCTCAGCTCACGCAGGTTGGACACGCCATCGCAGACTCGCACTTCGAGTGTGCCCAGATGCGGCGAAGGCCTTATATCCCAACGGACTTCGTCGACGTGGTCGATGATGCCGGTCTTCTTCTGGTCGTAGACGAACCCTTCGAATTCCGGCCAGGTCTGAAACTGGAACGGCAGCCCGGCGGTGGGCAACTGCTGGAACATCATGGCCCGGTTGCTCGCGTAACCGGTGTCCACACCCGTCCACCACGGTGAGGAGGCCGACAGCGCCAGCAGGTGCGGGTAGTAGCGCAGCAGTGACGTCATGATCGGCATCACCTTGTGCGCCGAGGAGATTCCCACGTGCACGTGCACACCCCAGATCAGCATCTGGCGTCCCCACCACTGGGTGCGCTTGATCAGCTCGGCGTAGCGGGGCGCATCGGTGAGCTTCTGGGTGCTCCACTGCGCGAACGGGTGTGCCCCGGCGCAGAACAGCTCCATGCCACGGGCCCGGACGATCTGACGCGCGGGACCCAACGTCTCGCGCAAATCCTCGATCGCCTGCCCGGTGCTATCGCAGATGCCGCTGACCACCTCGACGGTGTTGCGCAGCAATTCCTTGTGCACACGCGGGTTTTCGCCGATCTCGGCGATGACGGAAGTGGCCTCGTTACTCAGATCGCGAGTCTGCGCGTCGACGAGGGCGAACTCCCACTCCACACCGAGCGTCGGCCGCGGCGATCGGGCGAAATCGATATGCGCGAGAGGCCTGTTAGCCGGCACCAATGACACCGCACGCCACTCGCTTGCCGGCGTCGCCAGTGCTCATCGTCATCGCATCCGGACCCGGCGCTCCGTTGGTCTGGCTGTATCGCTCCGGCGGGATGTTGGCGAAGTTATCCGCACCCGCGTGGATGATGATCGCGGTCTTTTCACCCGTCAACAGGTCCTCCATCGCGAAGGCGTCGGTGGTGGTCACCAACGTCCCGGCACCGTCTTTGCGAACTTCCAGCGAGGTGAGGTCGCCGCTGGCGGGCTCGTTGGAGTGGCCGGGTGCTTGGAAGTGGCCGCCCGCGGACAGGAAGTCGCCGGGTGCACCGCCGGTGGGGCCAACCGAATTGGCCTCGCACTTGCCGACTTTGTGGATGTGCACGCCGTGGAAGCCGGGCGCGATCTGGCCCGCCCCGGTCGTCGCGATCGTGATGGTGGCGTAGCCATTGGCGAACTCGAGCGTCGCGGTCGCGACCTGCGTGCCGTCGGGTGCGCGCAGATGGGTCGTGATGCTCCGCCTGCCCTCGCTCGCGGCTCCCGCGGTTGCCGACGGCGCGGGTGATCCCGTCCAGATGGCAGGGGTGGTACCCGGGACCGACGAGGCGTGTTGGGGCGAGGAGCACGCGCCCAGCAAAACGATACTGGTGGCTGCGGACAGGGTGACAACGACGTTGCGATGACCGGCAAGCGTAGGCATAGCGAGAGCCTAACCCGGCTCGCGACTCAGAGTCAGCCCGCGACCAAGACGATTACGCCGGGCGGTTCTCCGCTAAGCGCGGGGATGCGCGGTTCGACCGGCGCGCTCAGGTTCTTGCCGATCGCGTCCGCGGTGGCGTGCTCGCTACCGGCATCGGTGAAGTACACGGTCGTGACGGTCACTTCGGGCAACGTCAGGTTTCCGACGTCGACGACCTTGAAGCCGCCGGCCTTGAGTTGGTCCGCGGTCTTCCCGGCGACACCTTCCTTGCCGGAGATGTTGAACACGTGGACGTCGGCATCGGTGGCCGCGGGCTTGGTACTCGTCGCGGTCGAAGAGGCGGTGCTGCTGGTGCTGGTGGCGCTCGAGGCCGCCGAGGCCGAGTCGTCGTCGGATTTCCCGGAGGAGCTCAGCGCCTGCCACCCGAGCAGCAAAAAGATGACGCCGAGAAACAGCAACACCATCACCATGGCCCGCAGTGGGAGCCCGGTGGAATCGGGCACACGCTCTTTCATCGAGCCCTACTGTAGCTAGTCAGGTCACCTCGAAGCCGAGGCGCCGGGCCGCACGCGCCTTCTGGCGGCTGGCCCGCAACCGCCGCAACCGCTTCACCAGCATCGGGTCGGCGGCCAGCGCCTCTGGCCGATCCACTAGCGCGTTCAGCACTTGGTAGTACCGCGTTGCCGACATCGAGAACAACTCTTTGATCGCGTCTTCCTTGACACCGGCGAACTTCCACCACTGACGCTCGAAGGCCAGTATGTCGTGTTCGCGTCGGGTCAGCCCATCGGCGACTTCAGGATCGTCCCCCGATCGATTTGCCCGCGCCATGGCGCTGTCCATATCGCTTCCCCTGGACCCTTCCGCCGAATTCCCTGTAGCTCTGCTGACTTGACTTACACCGGGGCATGTTTCGGCGAATATTGAATCACGCCGCGAACCCTCAAGCCCTCATCCAGACCCGCGAGTCGGCGGATTGCCTTCATTGCTTACTTCGCGGCCCTGATCCTGATTGCCCACCTTCTCAGCCCGCCGCTTTGCGGCGCGCATCGTCGGCGGGCTTAAGCTAGCCGACCATGGCAGTCGTACCAATCCGCATCGTGGGCGATCCGGTGTTGCACACACCGACCACACCGGTACCCGTCGACACCGACGGTTCGCTGCCGGCCGACCTCGCCGCGTTGATCTCCGACATGTACGACACGATGGACGCCGCGCACGGCGTCGGGCTGGCCGCCAACCAGATCGGACACGGCCTGCGGGTGTTCGTCTACGACTGTGCCGACGACCGCGGCATGACCGAGCGCCGCCGCGGCGTGGTCGTCAATCCGATCCTGGAAACCTCCGAGATACCCGAGACCATGCCCGACCCGAGCGACGACGACGAGGGGTGCCTGTCGGTTCCCGGCGAGTCGTTTCCCACCGGGCGCGCGAAATGGGCGCGGGTCAGCGGGCTGGACGCCGAGGGCAAACCGATCACCATCGAGGGCACCGGACTGTTCGCCCGGATGCTGCAGCACGAGACCGGGCACCTGGATGGCTTCCTCTACCTGGACCGCCTGATCGGACGGCACGCCCGCGCCGCAAAGCGCACCGTCAAATCCCACGGCTGGGGTGTGCCGGGATTGTCCTGGACGCCCGGCGAGGGACCGGATCCGTTCGGTCACTGATGGTCTCGTGGCCGGACCTCGGAACCCGCGTGACGGTTCGCTACCGGCGTCCGGCCGGCTCGGTTCCGCCACTCTCGGATGCGGTCGGACACCTGTTGGCGACCGATCCGGTGGTGCGCGTGCAGACGAAGACAGGAGCGGTCCTCGAATTCGCCGCCGCCGACGCGGTGGCCCTGCGGGTACTGACCGACGCACCGGTGCGCACGTCGGCGATCCGCGCGCTGGAGTACGCCGCCGCGGCCGCCCGGCCCGGCCTCGAACACGCCTGGCTGGATGGCTGGCTGCTGCGACTGGACCATCGCCCGGCTGAGGGGGACGGCGACGAAGCCGGCTTTGCCTCGAATTCGGCAGTGCCACTGGATATTTCAGCCCGGTTCAGCTCCGTCCTGGCGATCGTCGCCTGGTACGAGCGTCGCGGCCGATCCCCGCTGCTGGCCATCCCGGAACGCTTGCTGACCCCGCCGCGCACCGCGGTGGCCGATCACACCGAGCGCGTGTTGGTCCGCGACGTGCCGAGCATCACCCCAGAGCCGGGCACGGGCGAGGGTGCCGTCGTGACCGATGCGCCCGACGGCACCCGCTGGGCAGGACTTTCGGCGCCGCGCGAAGACCAGTTGGCCTGGGGGGCCCGCCGCGGCGCCACCCGCGCATACATCGTCCTTGCCGAGGGCGACACCGCAACCGCCGGCCGCGCCGACAACCTCGGCTTCCGGCTGCACCACCGCCGTCGCTACTTCGAGGCCCGGTCGCCCGGCTGGGATACCGTCTAGCTGTGCGACTAGCGACCTGGAACGTCAACTCGATTCGCACCCGTCTGGACCGCGTCACCGATTGGCTCGCCCGCGCCGAGGTCGACGTGCTGGCCATGCAGGAGACCAAGTGCTCCGACAGCCAGTTCCCCGCCCTGCCGTTCGTGGAACTGGGCTACGAGGTCGCCCACGTCGGCTTCAACCAGTGGAACGGCGTGGCGATCGCGTCTCGCGTGGGCTTAGACGATGTGCAGGTCGGATTCGACGGCCAGCCCACCTGGAGCAGCAAGCCGGAGGTGGCCGCAACCGCCGAAGCCCGCGCCCTGGGCGCGACCTGCGGCGGCGTGCGGGTGTGGAGCCTCTACGTGCCCAACGGCCGCACGCTGACCGACCCGCACTACACCTACAAGCTGGAATGGCTTGCCGCCCTGCGCGATACGGCCGCCGGCTGGCTGCGCGACGATCCCGGCGCACAGATCGCGATGGTCGGCGACTGGAACATCGCACCGACCGACGACGACGTCTGGAGCACCGAATTCTTCGCCGGCGCCACCCACGTGTCCGAGCCGGAACGCCGGGCGTTCAATGCGATTGTCGAGGCGCAATTCACCGATGTGGTACGGCCTTTCACCCCGGGCCCCGGCGTCTATACCTATTGGGATTACACCCAGCTGCGGTTCCCGAAGAAGCAGGGTATGCGCATCGACTTCATCCTCGCCTCACCGGCGCTGGCCGGGCGGGTCGCCGATGCGCAGATCGTCCGGGACGAACGCAAAGGCAAGGCGCCCAGCGATCACGCTCCGGTATTAGTCGACTTGAATCCCGGGTAACCGCGCAAATTCCAGGCGACTTCGCGTTGTGAGGACGTTTCCGACGTGGCACCATTTTGCGTTGTTAGATACGTGCACAATTTTCGTGGCTGCTGTTAACCGCCCGTTCGGCGGGTATACATGTT
Organism: Mycobacterium sp. NGS40; assembly: GCF_059812735.1. Taxonomy (NCBI): domain Bacteria; kingdom Bacillati; phylum Actinomycetota; class Actinomycetes; order Mycobacteriales; family Mycobacteriaceae; genus Mycobacterium; species Mycobacterium sp. NGS40. The sequence continues at coordinate 239,766 of NZ_JCALDG010000001.1, read as the reverse complement.
GCTACGCGGTCGCAACCAGAGCGACCAAGGAATCAGGGAGTCATCATGGGTGTCGTCGGAGGGGCAGTCCGCAGCGCGGGCAAAACTGTCAATCGCGCGGCGGATGCCACCACCGCCGCTGCGGGCGCCGTCGGAGGCGCGGCAATCAATGGAATCGTGGGTGGGGTAACCGGAGCGGCCGAGGGCATCAAGCGCGGGATCAACTCGGGCAGTCACTCGACCCCGGCGGCCGCGCTGGCCATCGGCGCGTTGGGCGTGGCCGGGCTGGTCGAGTGGCCGCTGCTATTGGCGGTCGGCGGCAGTGCGCTGGTATTGCACCGGCTCAACCGCAAGCCCCAGGGCCCGGCGAAAGCCCAGCTCAAGCCGGTACCGACCGAGTCGGCGCCGCCAAAGTCGGCACCGCCGAAGGCCGCCGGCAAGGCCCCCGCCAAGAAGACGGCCGGACGTCGCGCCGGCGCCGCGGCGTTGCGCAGTACCAACTAGAGGGCTTGACTTACGCGGACGCTCGTTGCGGCCGGCCGTGCGGCCGCCCGGCAGCGTGTGCGGAGGGGTCGGGGCAGATCGTCGCCCGGGGTCGCGAAATCACTCGCGACGAAAAGCGCGGTGGCCTGCGATGCGTCCGATCGGGCTGGACGATCTCCACGATCCCGACGCGCCACAGCAGCGCATAGAGTTCGAGCAACGGCACGCGTAGCACCGAAGCAACAGACGAAAATATCGGATCGGCCAGGGAGTCGGTCGTCGACATAGACCGACGGTGGCCAAGTCACTAGGCGAGTTGGGAAACCCTTCGTTACTGAAAGGCAAATGATGGCGGAAAAGAAAACTCGCCGTGCAACATCTCAACGCGAAGCGGTAGAAAAAATTCGCGCGGGCGAAACCTTCGTGGTGAAGCTGCCCGTGATCGGGCAGACCGAGATTCCGCGACCCGAACAGCTGGCCTACTACGGCGGCCTGGCCGCCCTGGCCGCACTCGAACTGATCGACTGGCCGGTCGCCCTGGTCATCGCCGCCGGACACATCCTGGCCAGCAACCACCACAACAAGCTGCTGGAAGAAATCGGCGAAGCGATGGAAGAGGTCTAGCGATCGGCTTCTGCGGGAATGCGCTCGTGGATCGTCAACAGCAGATGGTCGACCTGGCTCTGAACCACCGCTGACATCGGCGGCAGGTCGCTGACCTCCTGGATCAGTTGCCTGGCCAGCGTGCGCAGCTTGATGTTGGTTTCTTGCGAACGCCACTGCAGCACCCGGAACGCCTGGTCGGCGCTGACCCGGTAGATGGCCATCATCACGCCCTTGGCCTGCTCGATGGCCGCTCGGTTTTCGAACAGATCCGGCAGCGCCTCGTCGAGAACTTCCTGGCGGCTTTCGTGACGGGCTTCGTCGATGCCGCTCAGGTCGATGTAGTAGCCCGCCGTCCCCCGCACCGCACCCGACTCGTCGTCCACGATGCGGTCCGCCACGACGATCGCATCGTGCACCGCGCCCGATGTGTCGACAAAACGGTGCCGACTCGAGAAGGACTCCCCGGAGTGCAACGCATGGTGGAGCAGATCGCGGACGTGCTCCCGATCGTCGGGATGTTTGTGGGACAACATCAGTTTCGTTGTCGGCGCGACCGTCCCGGGTTCGTAGCCGTGCATTCGCGCGACCTCGTCGGACCACTCCCAGCGTTCCCCGTCGAACCAGAACTTGAAGCTGCCGACGTTCAGGTATGAAATCGCGGGGCCCCCGGTCCCCTTCGTCGGCTGCTTCCGAGTCCGGGTGAATGTCGCGGCACCCGCTTGCTTAGGCTGCTGCACGTCCTTCATCATCTCACTCCGGGAAATTCACGGAAGAGCAATCCGCTGATTGGAACCTGTTTCCGCCGTTGACCCCGTCGATATTTTCGCAATCTGGACCGATTGGGCGCTCCCGTGCGGCGCGGATGGCCCGGGGTGGGGGTAACGTCGCGTGCGGGCGTTAGCCACCGAAAAGTAAACAACCGCGGGAGCGCACGCCGAGTGTGCTGAGAGGACGGCTTGGGGCCGTCGACCGTACGAACCTGACCGGATAATGCCGGCGTAGGGAGATGAAAATATGACTGACATTATTTCCACCACCGTGGACACCGTTTCCGTGACCACCGGGTCGATCTGGGGCAGCACAAAGGTGTATCGGGAGCTCGAGGGAGTTCCCGGAGCCCGGGTGCCGTTGCGCCGGGTGAACCTCTCCAACGGCGAGCACTTCGATCTGTACGACACCTCCGGGCCCTACACCGATACGGACGCCACGATCGATCTGAGTGCCGGGCTACCGCCACGACCCGGTGTGGTCCGCGACCGCGGCACTCAACTGCAGCGGGCCCGCGCCGGTGAGATCACCGCCGAGATGGCGTTCATCGCCGCGCGCGAGGGCATGCCCGCCGAGCTGGTGCGCGACGAGGTCGCCCGCGGACGCGCGGTCATCCCGGCCAACCGCAACCATCCCGAGATCGAGCCGATGATCATCGGCAAGACGTTCGCGACCAAGGTCAACGCGAACATCGGCAACTCCGCCGTGACGTCATCGATCGCCGAAGAGGTCGACAAGATGGTGTGGGCGACCCGCTGGGGTGCCGACACCATCATGGACCTGTCCACCGGCAAGAACATCCACGAGACGCGCGAGTGGATCCTGCGCAACTCGCCGGTTCCGGTCGGCACCGTGCCGATCTACCAGGCGCTGGAAAAGACCAACGGCGACCCGACCGAACTGACCTGGGAGCTCTACCGCGACACCGTGATCGAGCAGTGCGAGCAGGGCGTGGACTACATGACGGTGCACGCTGGCGTGCTGCTGCGCTATGTGCCGCTGACCGCCAAGCGGGTCACCGGCATCGTGTCCCGCGGCGGGTCGATCATGGCGGCCTGGTGCCTGGCTCACCACCGAGAGTCGTTCCTGTACACCAACTTTGAAGAACTCTGCGACATCTTCGCCCAATACGACGTCACCTTCTCCTTGGGCGACGGACTGCGGCCGGGATCCATCGCCGACGCCAATGACGCCGCGCAGTTCGCCGAGCTGCGCACCCTGGGCGAGCTGACGAAGATCGCGAAAGCCCATGGCGTGCAGGTGATGATCGAGGGCCCCGGGCATGTCCCGATGCACAAGATCGTCGAGAACGTGCGGCTCGAAGAGGAGCTGTGCGAAGAGGCCCCCTTCTACACGCTGGGCCCGCTGGCCACCGACATCGCGCCGGCCTACGACCACATCACCTCGGCGATCGGCGCGGCGATCATCGCCCAGGCCGGCACCGCGATGCTCTGCTACGTCACACCGAAGGAGCACCTCGGGCTGCCGGACCGCAAGGACGTCAAGGACGGTGTGATCGCCTACAAGATCGCCGCCCACGCAGGTGATCTCGCCAAGGGGCATCCGCACGCTCAGGACCGAGACAATGCGTTGAGCCAGGCGCGTTTCGAGTTCCGGTGGAACGACCAGTTTGCACTGTCGCTGGATCCCGACACCGCGCGGGAGTACCACGACGAGACGCTGCCCGCCGCACCCGCCAAGGCCGCGCACTTCTGCTCGATGTGCGGGCCGAAGTTCTGCTCGATGCGCATCACCCAGGACGTCCGCGACTACGCGGCCAAGCACGGCCTGGAAACCGAAGAAGACATCGAAGCCATGCTCGCGAACGGCATGGCCGAGAAGTCACGCGAGTTCGCCGAGCACGGCAACCGGGTGTATCTACCGATCACGCAGCCGTGACACGGACGCGGGGGCCGGGTCGCGGCAATCCGGCACAGTGAACTACCTGCCCCTGGCACCGCCGGGTGCGACGCCGCGCCGCGTGCTGTCCATCGCCGGCTCGGACTCCGGCGGTGGTGCGGGCATCCAGGCCGACATGCGCACCTTTGCGCTGCTGGGGGTGCACGCCTGCATCGCGGTCACCGCGGTGACCGTGCAGAACACGTTGGGAGTCAAGAGCTTTCATCAGATCCCCGAAGACGTGGTCGCCGGTCAGATCGAAGCGGTGGTCAGCGACATCGGCATTCAGGCCGCCAAGACCGGGATGCTGGCATCACCGCGCATCATCGACACCGTGGCCGCCACCTGGCGCCGGCTCGAATTGACGGTGCCCCTGGTTGTCGACCCGGTGGCGGCGTCCATGCACGGCGATGCGCTGATGGCGCCGGCGGCCCTGGATTCGCTTCGCACGCAACTGTTTCCGTTGGCCACGCTGGTGACGCCGAATCTCGACGAGGTGCGGCTGCTGGTCGGACTCGACGTGGTGGACGCCGAGTCGCAGCGCGCGGCGGCCAAGGCACTGCACGCGCTGGGCCCGCAGTGGGTGCTGGTCAAGGGTGGTCACCTACGCTCGTCGCAACGCAGCTGCGACCTGCTCTATGACGGCGCCGATTTCTACGAGTTCGATACCGAGCGCATCGCGACCGGCAACGACCACGGTGGCGGTGACACGCTGGCCGCCGCGATCGCCTGCGCGCTGGCCCACGGGTTGACCGTTCCCGAGGCCGTCGCATTCGGAAAGCGCTGGGTCACCGAATGCCTGCGTGCCGCCTACCCACTCGGCCGGGGCCACGGCCCGGTCTCGCCACTGTTCCGGCTGTCGTGAATCTCGACCAGATCGCGGGTATAGCGCACCAACCCGACGGCATCGCGCACGGTGTCGTGGTGCTCACGCACGGCGCCGGCGGCAACCGCGAATCGGAGCTGCTGCAACGGGTTTGCGACGAGTGGGCGCGGCGCGGCTGGCTGGCTGTTCGGTACAACCTGCCCTACCGGCGGCGCCGCCCCAAGGGCCCGCCGTCCGGCTCGGCGGCCACCGACCGCGCCGGAATCGACGAGGCAATCGCCTTGTGCCGCACCCTTGCCGACGGCCCGCTGATCGCGGGCGGACATTCCTACGGCGGCCGGCAGACGTCGATGGTGGTCGCCGAGGCAGACCCGCTCCAGGTCGGGGCGTTGACATTGTTTTCCTATCCGGTCCATCCACCGGGAAAGCCTGAACGACTCCGCACCGAACACCTGCCCGCTATTCGGGTGCCCACCGTGTTCACCCACGGCACCTCGGATCCCTTCGGCACGCCGACCGAGGTGCGTGATGCCGCGGCGTTGATCCCCGCGACGACCGAGGTCGTCGAAATCGCCGGCGCACGACACGATTTGCGCTCGAAGACACTCGACGTGCCCGCGCTCGCGGTCGATGCGGCGCTGCGCCTGTTGGGCTGAGGTTCACTGCCCCGGCAGGGTGCAGGTGGTGGGGAGCAGCAGGATCGCGGGCCACAGCGCGGCGGCTTCGCCGAAGGCGACCAGGTCCGGACTGATCGGGGTCACTTTTGCCCATTCGGCTTGCAGGTCGCGCACCCGGTCCGGGTGGATGGTGGCCCAGAAGAAGCCGATCAGGAGGTAGGGCAGGGTGAGCCACAGGGCCAACTCGATGAGCGCCTGGACCGAGACCCGTCGCGCGAGCCCGCTGCGAATGCGGGCCATCCCTGCCGCCAGCGCTGCCATATGCGCAACGATAGGCCAGGTACCCGGAAGGAGTCAGTCGGTTGATCGCCAAGCTGCGGCAGTTGTTGAACTACGAGATGACGGTGGCCGAGTGGATCGCACTCGCGGTGCTGCTGGGCATTCCTTACTCGATTGTCGGGCTGATCTGGTCATCGACACACACCAACCATCTTCGCGGCATGCAGGGCGCCGACCTGGTGGTGTCGTTTCTCGGCTCGATCGTGTCCTGGCCGGTGCTGCTGTTCTCCAACGTCTGCATGACCTGACCCGCTCCCGCGAGACTGCACCTACCGACCCGTTTCCGCAAGACGCGCTGCCGGTAGGTGCAGTCTCGCGGTAGTCTATTTAGACAGTTGGAACTGGACAGTTTGGACTGTCTAGTTTACGGTGGTGGCATGGATGGCATCGGCGAGTCCGCTGCAACCGCCGCCCGAGACATTCGAGTGGTGTTCAGCCGCCTACGACGTCGGTTGCGCGATGTCGAGGTCCGCAACGACCTGACCCCGTCACAGACAGCGGTACTCACCCGACTCTGGAAGGAAGGCGCGTCGTCGGCCAGCGTGTTGGCCGGTGCGGAGCGGGTGCGTCCCCAGTCGATGGCAACCATCCTGGCCGCCTTGGGCCAGCGCGGATTCATCGAGCGCACACCCGACCCCGAAGATGGTCGGCGCCAAGTGGTCTCGTTGACCAAGGCGGGCCGTCAGCGTGCCGAAAGCGACCGCCAAGTGCGGGAGGAGTGGCTGGCGCGCGAGTTGCAGGACCGCTACTCCGAAGCCGAACGCCGCATCATCGTCGATGCGCTGGCACTGCTTGAACGATTGACCGAATCCTGAAAGGGCATTGGTGGCAATGGAAATAGGTGTGCACTTTATCGACTTTCTACCCGGCGACACCACGGAGCTGGGCCCGACATTGGCCAACGCGGCCACGACCGCCGAGCAAGCGGGCGCGACGATGTTCACCCTGGCCGATCATTTCCTGCAGATGGAGAACACTGGGCGCCCGGCCGAGGATCCATTCCTCGAGGGCTATACATCGCTGGGTTTCCTTGCCGGACAAACGAGCACGATCGACCTCACCCTGTTGGTCACCGGAGTCACCTATCGCTACCCGGGTGTGCTGGCCAAAACAGTCACCACCTTGGACGTGCTGTCGCAGGGCCGCTCGATGCTGGGACTGGGCGCGGCGTGGTACGACCGTGAACATGCCGCCCTGGGCATTCCCTACCCACCGGTGAGCCAACGCTTCGAGATGCTGGAGGAGACGCTGCAGATCTGTCGGCAGATGTGGAGTGACGACAACGGGCCTTACGCCGGCAAGCACTACCAGTTGGCCGAGACAATCTGTGAGCCGCAACCGATTCGACGCCCGCCGATCCTGATCGGTGGCGACGGTGAGAAGAAGACGCTGCGAATGGTCGCGCAGTACGCCGACATCTGGAACAGCACGGTCCAAGAGGTCGACGTGCTGCGGCGCAAGGTCGACGTGCTGAACCGGCACTGCGACACCGTGGGCCGGGACTCCGGTGACATCCGCAAAACCGTTGGCATTCTTGCCGACCCGTTCGGTGACGTCGACGGCTACCTGAAGAACGTGGAACGGTACGCCGAGCTGGGATTCACGTTGATCAACATCGGCCCGCTACCCGGAAACCCCGATCCGGTCGGCTACATCCGCCGCTTCGGCGACGAGCTGGTTCCGAGGCTCGCCGAGATCGGTTGAGCGCCAGCCTGTTCAGGCAGCCAGACCCGGGATGGCCGGCAAGTCGACGCTGTCGACGTAAACGGTGGCGGGAGCGCCCGAATACCTGTCGTGATACCGATCCCGCTCCACCGTCCCGGTGATCGCGCTGAGGATCCCGACGACGATGCCGACCACGATCAGGACCGCGCCGATCGCGATGCCGGCAATGGCCAACCCGCGGCCACCTTCACCGGTCTGCTTGATCTTGCCCAGGGCGATGATGCCGAAGATGATGCCGAGAATCGGCCCGATGCCGCAGAGCCATCCCAACAACGAGCAGACCAGCGAGGCGATGGCCATGCTGTTGGTACCGGCTGCTGCGGGTGGGTAACCGCCTCCCGGCACAGGCGGATAGCCCGGCGCCGGCGGCGGTGGCGGGTAACTTCCTCCCGGCGGCGGATAGCTCGGTCCCGGCGGAGGCGGCGAATAACCCTGCCCCGGCGGCGGATAACCGGATTCGCCGGGTGGGGGCGGATAGCTAGGCGGTTCTTCCGTCACGACGCCTCCTGAGGTCAAGTGGTTCCATACTCTACGCCTTGGTTAGCCGGGGTGCCGCGTGTAGCAAGCGTCCATGTTGCCGGCCACGCCGCCGCGGAACGCCGCTATGCGCGTGAAGCCGGCGGGCACACTGGTCCCGTCCGCATCGCTGGCGACCATGTGATTGGTGAGCAACCCGGCGACGGCCTCATCTAGGTCACCCGCAGTCAGCAGCAGCTCCTTGTGGGAGGGGGTGTCGATCGGTTCGGCCATCTTGCGGTGCACCACACCGGTCAGGCACGCGGTCCGCAACGCGGTCCACGGGCTCTGCATCGGTAGACCGCGTTCGTGTTGTACCGCAAGCGCGTATCTCGACATGATGATCGACAAGGCGGTGTCATCACCTTGCGGCAGAGTGTGTTCCTTCTCGTCGGAGACCTTCGCCATCGCCGCCAGGCCGGCCAGGTCGACCATGATCGTGTTGGTCGCCGGGCAGTAGGACGCGGGCGGACTGGGTTTCGCGTCCGGGCAAGCACTCGGGTGGAAGGACAGCGTCGGCGCGCTCTTCGGCGAGAACACCTTTCCCAACAAGTCCATCAGTGTCGACAGTGTGTCTTCGTTGATCGGGACCTCGCCGGTCTCGGGGTCTCCGTTGGGATCGGTCTGCAAACCCTTGGGCAGGTCTCCGCGCCGTTGTGCGATTTCCTGCTGGTTGATTCCCGCGCACGCCGACGCGCCGCTGATGAAGCCCATCTGGAAGGCGCCGACCCGGTCCAGCGCCGACCCGTGCTCGTCGTCGTTCTCGGTTTCGGCATCCATCACCGGGTCACGGGTGACGATGATCCCGGCCAGCACGTGGTCGAGGCCGTCGGCGGTGCTCAGCGTGAAACGCGGCGACTTCCCGGCAGCCACCCAATACAGATAGACCCCCGCGAAGCAGTCGGCCTGTTGCTCACGGACGATGGTCGGGTCGCGCTTGGTCACCAGCTTCGCCATCTGCTGCAAGGCGTGGCCGAACTCGTGCGCCAGCACGCCGGTGACCGACATGTCGCCGAAATACTTTTGCGCGACCGGCATGAACACCGCGCGGTCCCAGGCGATCAAGTTGCAGCGGGACGTGAAAAAGGCATTGACGAGCTTGTACGTTTCGTTGTGGCAAACGATCGGACTGCTCGGATCGTTGGAGTCGTAGGAGACCAGTTTCGCGACGGGCAGGAACGTGCCCTGCAACGACTGGCTGTACGCCGATTTCCAGTAGTCCTCGATGTCGGTAACCGACAGCAACGACAACTTGTCGATCAGCCCGTTGTCGGTGTTGATCACCGTGCCGCTCGGTGGCGCCGGGTTCTCGCGGATTCCGCTGTGGCCGTCGGTGGCGAGCAGATCGCTCACCCGGAACGGGTCGTTGAGCATCGACAGGGGCCGCCCGTCGAGGACTGTGGTACACCCCGCTACCACGAACACCGTCGCTGCACAGGCAATTGCCGCCCTCAGCGAACCGCCGATGACGCGCCTGCGACTGCCCTGCAGCCGAAGTCGACCTTGCCCGCGGTTCATCATGCCCAACCTCATCCCGACCGGCTGCACGGCAGCATCAAAGGGTTCTCATTCTAGGTCCGCTGGTTGAACAGCGTAGCGAAAACCAGCGGCCCAGCAAACGCCGCTAGGGCAATCGGGTCCGATGCCGTTTGTCGTGGAGCGGGACGCCGTTGACACCGGAAATGGACATGGCGTAGCTGCCTGCCGCGTATGCCACGCCAGAACCCATGACGGCCAATGCTTCCCGGTTGATGTTGTCGATCGTGTCCCGGGGGGTTTGAAAATTGGGGTCGTATCCGACTCCGGCCCTGCCGCCCCACAGGCGCGCTTGCACAGGCGATTTCAGTTGCGATGCGCCGGTGCTCATGCCGCCGATCGGCACCCCCGCGATCATGAAGGGGTGGTAGTCGGTCCGGGGGCCCAACGGCATGTCGGCGGGCCGCTTACCGGCCAGATTGAGATAGCCGGACAGCGTGCGCTCGATACCCGCCGACCCCTCGGGCACATCAGCGGACGCGATCCCCTGTCCGGGCGGCCCGGACTGATCGCCGTCATCGGTGAAGAACCCGGCGTTGGGCGAACCGAGCAGGTTGAAGTCCAGGTACATCGCGATGTCGTTGAGCTGCTGGTCGTCCAGGCCGAACACATAATCCATGACGCCGTTGAGCCCGTCCTCGTCGGCCCCCCAGAACACGAACCGCACCGCGTTGTTCACCGGCGCCAGCGGGCCCAGTTGCAGGGCGGTTTCCAGCACCGCGGCCACCCCGGACCCGTTGTCGTTGATGCCCGCACCGCTGCGCGGACCGTCGAGGTGGGCGCCAACCATGATCACGTCGTTCGTCGAGCCGGTCTTGGTCTGCGCCAGCACATTTCGCGATGTGATCTTGACGTTCTCGGCGTCCAGCACCAGCCGCACCGGTGCGGTGGCGTGCGACAGCGCGCTGCCACCGTAGCTACTCACGACGGCGACCGGCATGGTCAGCTGCTTGTAGTAGCCCGCGGTGAACAACGTGGGCGGAGCTCCTTCGCCGGTGGCGGTGCTGACCACGATCACTGCCGCGGCTCCCTTTGCCCTCGCGCTGTTTTGCTTGTCGACCACCGAGCAGCGCGCGTCGTCGACGACGGCGATGGCGCCCGCGGGCAGCGTGGCCGGGTAATCACCCGCCGCGCAGCCCGACGGTTGCGTGGGTTTCACCGGTTGGCCGCTGAGACCGCCCGGCGGTGTCCGGACCAGCAGCGAGGCCTGGTCCACCGAATAGCTGTTGGCGGCGATCGTCAGCGACGGCTTACCCGGTGACACCGCGTACAGCCGGTCGAACTGTGGCGTTGCCACCTCGAAGCCCTTGCTGCGCAACGCTTTCGCGACATATTCGACGCTGGCGTCATAGCCCGGTGTCCCCTCTGCCCGGTTCCCCTTGTTGGCGTTGGCGATGTCCTGCAGCGCCCGCAGGTGCACGAACATCCCGTCGGCAGTGACCTTTCCAGCCAGCACCCGGCCGAGGTCCGGCGCGGCCGCCGGCGGTGGATGCCGCGGCGACGAACACCCTGCCACCAGCCCGATCAGCACCACCACCGAGCACAGGTGGCGGATCATCGTTTTGCGAGCACGTGGCGGGTGCGGTCAGCCATGGCCGGGACCCCGTTGTGTCCGGTGAGATCCTGGGCGTACAGAGCGATCGCGTAGGCCACACCGGCGCCGTTGATGCCCAGCGAGGTGCGGTCGATGTGGTCGAGCGTGTCAGTGCTCTTGTGATAGTTCGGATCGAACGGCTCATCTGCCGTCCCGCCCCACAATTTGACTTGGTCGGCGGACTTGTTTGCTTCCGCACCGGAGAACAAGCCGCCCGACGGGATACCGGCCTGGGTGAAGCCGTCGTAGTCGGAGCGTCCGTCGAACTGCGTATCCTGCGCGGTCTTGCCGGCCGCCTTCAGGTAGGCGACCAGCGTGCGCTCGATGCCTGCCGAACCTTCTGGTACCACCGGTTGGCCGCGGGTGTCGGCCGGCAGGGATTGGTCACCGTCATAGGTGAAGTAACCGGGGTTCGGCGAGGCGAGCATGTCGAAATTCAGGTACAGGGCAATGTTTTTGAGGTCTTCGAAATTCAGTGATTCGACGTAGTTGCGCGATCCGATCAGTCCGAGTTCCTCGGCACCCCAGAACGCGAAGCGCACCGCGTTGTGCACCTGGGGCGAATTCCCAAGTTGCACTGCGGTTTCCAAGATTGCGGCGACGCCGGAGCCGTTGTCGTTGATGCCCGGTCCCGCCGGCACGCTGTCCAGGTGTGCGCCCGCCATCACCACGTCGTTGGGCGAGCCCGTCTTGGTCTGCGCGATGATGTTGCGCGCCTTGAAGCTCTGACTGTTGGCGTCCAGCTTGATCGTGACCGGCCCGGGCTGGGCGCGCAGCTGCATACCGGTGGATTTGGTGACACCGACCGCCGGAATCTTCACGACGGTGTTCGCCCCGAGCGTGCCGCCCATCTGTTCCTCGTCGACATTGTCGGCGACGATCAACGCCACCGCTCCGCGCTGCGCGGCGGCGTCCTCCTTCTGCGCAAATGGGCACGTGCCGCGGTCAACCAGGACCACCGCGCCCTGCACCGCAAGATTGTCGTAGTCCGAGGCCGCGCAGGCCTGGCCGTTGCCGGTCGACACCGTCAGCAACGGGCCGCTCACCCCGTCGGGTCCGGTGCCGAGGCTGAACTCGAGCGCGTGCGCCTCGACGGTCTTACCGCCTACCGTCACCGTGGGCTTCTCGGAATGAAAAACCCGCGCCGAAAATTCGGGGGTTTGCACGTCGAAACCGCTGTGGCGCAACGTGTTCACCACATAGTCAACGCTGGCGTCGTAGCCGGGCGTGCCCACCGCCCGGGTGCCGTTATTGGCGTTGGCGATGTCCTGAAGCTTGGTCAGGTGCGCCATCATCGCGTCGGCCGTGACCTTGTTGTGCACCGTGTTGGCGAACTCCGCCGCGGCGGGATCGCTCACCTGCTGGGAGTTCGCCGCCCGGTGCGAGCAACCGGTCACGACCACGGCGAGGGCGACCGTGGCGAGCAGCGCCGCCATCGTTCGGGATTTGTTCACCATCGCGCCCAAGGTTAGACGCCCGTCGCGCCTGGGCGCACTCGGCTCACCGCGGCGTGAGGTCAGACGTATAGCCCGCTGAAGGGGGCGAACGGAATGTTGCGCACCACAAACCAAACCAATACCAACGAGAGCGTCACCATGGCGGCCCAGCGGTGGTGTTGCCAGCTCCTGATCCGCCGGCCCGTCACCCGGCCGTAGGTCCAGACCAGGTAGGCCCACACCAACAGCACGACCGCCGCCAAGCCCAACGCGTTGAACCTGGCGGCGGCCATCACGTTGCCGTGCAAGAGCGAATAGATCATCCGCAGGCTGCCGCAACCGGGACAGTCGATTCCCAGCAGAGCCTTGGTGGGACACACCGGCAGCGGGCCACCCGGGGTGGTCGGATCGCCCGCCCAGGTGGCCGCGCACACCAACGTCGTCGACGCGGCGACCATGAGCGGGGCGCCGAGACCGAGCGTGAGCGGCCGCTGGAGGGTCACCGTCCGTGCAACCCCGTTACAGCATTGCGGCCAGGGCCGCGGGGGTCGAGGTGTCGGCGGTCATGGCGATGATCGCCAGCACGATGCCGTACAGGACGGCGCTAACGACGGCGGCGATGACCGACCACTTCACCCACTTCTTGGCGGCGTCCGCTGCGGCTTGCGCCTCGGCGTACTGACCCTGCGCCCACAACCCACTCACCTGAGTGGATTTGACGATGGCCACGATGCCGAACGGCAGACAGCAGAACAGTGTCGCCAAGATGGACCACACCAGATAGTTATCCGGTGCTTGCCCGGCGGGCTGCTGGGGCGGGTAACCCGGGGGCGGCGGTTGTGCAGTCATGAATTCTCCAGTCGCGAGAAGTTAGCTGGCGTGAAGCGTGCTTACCATACATGAGCGGAGTGGCGAGGGCACTATGTACGCAAAAATCAGTTCGTCCGAACCCCCGACATCGTTGCCGCCGCAGCGCCTCTCCCGATGGCTGGGCCGGCTCGATCCGCGGCTTATCGACGAAATGCGTTGTGTGGATCGCCTTCCCGTTGTCGCCCCGGAATTGCCCAGGTCAGGACCGAATAATGCGCATAAAGAAATGGCGCGGCGGAATGTATTGCACAGCCCCGATATAGCCCTACGATTGCGGTAGCCACACGCCACCGCGACCGCCGGAAGGAGTCGCCGGATGTCACCTCGCAGTTACCCGCTGCGTGCCACGACGGCCGCGGTTCTCGTGGGTGGTTTGGCGTTTGCGGGCACCGCGACAGCGACCGCGGACCCCAACACCGGAAGCGGCGCGGATATCAACACACTAGCCAGCGCGCTGTCGAAGGGATACGGCCTCAACAACTGCGTCGCCCAGGGGGTTCCCAGCGGCGCGCTGGCCTACCTGCAGTGCGGACAGAGCCCGGACCCGAGCGGGCCGCTGCTCGGCAAATATTTCCTCTTCAGCGATCACAGCGCGCTGGCGAGTTCATTTCAGCGCCTCATCGGTGGTGACTCCCTGAGCAACTGCGGGAATGCCCCCTCGCCGACGCCATGGCACCAGGGCAGTTCCACCGCCAGCGCGGGATCGGTGGCGTGCGGGACTTTTCAGAACCATGCCGAGATCATCTGGACCAATGAGGCCAAGAACATGCTGGGCGTGATCCGTGCCGCCGGCAACGACGTACCGTCGCTCTACACGTGGTGGCGAGACAACGGCTGAGCCTTCTGCGGTTGGGCCGCAACCGTTTCCAGAGTCGAGTTGGTGAGAATCTCGCCAGTGCAAACGGTATGCGACCCAACGGGTTGCCTCCGGCTGTCCGCCGTCTACCAGCTATTCCCGAGCGCCGATAACCTCAGCTGTTCCAGCTTTCCAGAAGCGACGTGCCCTCGCTCCGCGGGCGGTGGCAGGACAACGACTGATCGGACTTGAGCCGCAACAGGTTCCACGCTCATGCCGCCGAAAATGATGCCGGTGTAAACCGTATTCGGCGGAATGGGTTGCATAGCTGTGGTTTGCCCCTACGATCATTCTGGCAAAGACAAATATCGTCGGCGCAGCCTTTTCAGGCGGTTACCCCAATATCAGGAGCGAGGATGCCTCACCCGGCCAAGACGCTGCGAGCCGTGACGGCCGCAGCCTTTACAGCGACCTTCTTCTGCGTCGCCACTCCCACCGCGATGGCAGACAACAACGCCACGCTCCTGAGCGCCCTCTCGAAGGGCTACAGCAGCAGCAACTGCTCCTCTCAGGCGGTGTCCGACGTGCAGGGCTCGTTTACCGCCACGGTGGTGGCGGTCCTGCAGTGCGGACAGAACACCGATTCCAGCGGCCCGATGGGCGGCAAGTACTTCCTGTTCGCCAACAGCGCCGACACGGCCAGCTCGTTCACCAAGCTCATCAGCAGTGACACCCTCGCCAACTGCGGGGACGCCAAGTCGCCCACCACATGGCACCAGGGCAGCTCCGACTCCGCCGGACAGGTGGCCTGCGGGACGGATTCCGGCCAGGCAGAGGTCCTCTGGACCGTCGACGCGAAGAACGTGCTGGCCTTCATCCGCGCGTCCAACGGGGACACGGCCGCCCTGTACAAGTGGTGGCAGTCCAACGGCTGAGTTTTAGAGCTGGGCCGCAACGAGTTCGGCCACCGCTTTCATCCCCGCGCCGTTGGGATGTAGCGGGGCCGGCCGACCCGGCAGCGGCACAATGTATTTCGCCGGTTTGGTCGTCCACGGTTGGGCAGACCACGCGTGATGATCCCGGCTGGCCGCGGCGGCGCTGACCACCCCGCAGCCGGATGCAGCGGCGGCGTCGGCCGTGAGCCGTTCCAGCGCCGCCGCCACGCGGCGGCCAAGGGCCGCATCCTCGTCCGAGATCGGCGGTGCCGGCACGCCTTCGGGCGGCAGGATCGTCAGATAGTCGACGAAGAAGACCAGTGCGTGCGGGGCCCGTTCACACACGGCTTTGCCGACCGCACACAAGGACTCGGACACTTCTGCCACGGCCCGGTCGCGCACCCCACGGTCCAGCAGTTCGGCGATCCGCGCCCCCAGCAGCGGCAGCCGCCGCGTCGCCCGTGGCAGGGCTGCCGCCATCAGTAGCGGAACGTAGCCGACGTCGTTGCCGCCGATCGTGATCGTGACGAGGTTCTCCGAGCCGTCCAACGCGGTGATCTGGGGCGGCGCGCTGTGCTGACGATCGGTGAGGATGTGGGCGGTGGTGGCGCCGGAAAAGGTGACATCGACAAACTCCCGGCCCGGTTGGAGGTTCATCTGCTCGGCGAGCAGGTGGGCATAATTGCGCGCCGATCGGCCCGACCATCGTGGAGCGCCGTGAACGCGCGGCTGGATGCCCGGACCGGCGGCCATCGAACTGCCCAGCGCTACATATCGTTTCGATCGACTCTTCGGTTCGCTCATCGCCCGGCTGTTCTCATCGCTCGATGGCCCGCTCCTGCGCGAGCCGGTCCGCGGCCCGCATCGGCGCCGGGCGCGGACTGGATGCCTGCGCCCAGAAGCGCTTCGGGATCCGCCCGGCGCGCCGGGCCAGATAGCCTGCGGTGACCGCGGCCGCCATCGCCGCAGCCATCGCGGGCGGATCGGTGGCCCGGGTCACCGCGGTGGCCAACAGCACTGCTTCACAACCCAACTCCATCGCCAGCGCGGCGTCACTCGCGGTGCCGATGCCGGCATCGAGGATGACCGGAACACCGGCCCGCGCGACGATCATCTCGATGTTGTGGGGGTTGGTGATGCCCAGCCCGGTTCCGATCGGTGAACCCAAGGGCATCACCGCCGCGCATCCGGTGTCCTCCAGCCGGCGGGCCAGCGCCGGGTCGTCGTTGGTGTAGGGCAGCACGACGAATCCGTCGTCGACCAATTGCTCTGCCGCCCGGACCAATTCGACCGCGTCGGGCAGCAACGTGCGCTCGTCGGCAATCACCTCGAGTTTGACCCAGTTGGTGTTCAGCGCCTCGCGTGCCAGCTGTGCGGTGAGCACCGCTTCGGCCGCGCTGCGGCACCCCGCGGTGTTGGGCAACGGCGTGATACCCAGCCGATTGAGCAGGTCGAGCAATCCGGTACCGCCCTCGGCGTCGACCCGGCGCATCGCGACGGTGGTCAGCTCGGTGCCCGAGACCCTCAGCGCCTCCTCCAGCACCGCCAGGCTGGTCGCTCCCCCGGTCCCCATGATCAGCCGCGAAGCGAAGCTGCGGTCCGCGATCGTCAGCTTGGAATCAGCCACCCTGCACCGCCGTCACTACCTCGAGCCGAGCACCGTCGAAAAGCTTTGTGGTCCAACTGGACCGGGGCAGCACAGCATCGTCCATGGCCACCGCTATCCCCCGTTCGGGAAATCCGAGCGATTCCAGCAACCCGGCGACCGTGGTCGGGCCCTCGACCTCGACCGCATTTGCGTTGACTACCACGATCATGACTGGACTCCTACCGGAACGAGTTCGGACACAATTTGTTCGGCGGTCCACGGTGCCAGCAGAAAGCCTGACCGGCCGTGTCCGGTCGCGACCAGGGTGCGGTCGTCCAGGCGATGTACCAGAGGAAGGTTATCCGGTGTCATCGGGCGCAGCCCGGCGGCGCACTCGGCCAGCTCGTACTCACCCAGCGCCGGCAGCACCGCGCACGCGTCGTCGAGCAGATCACGTACTCCGGATACCACCGGGGCGGTGTCCCGGCCGTGTTCGTACTGCGTCGCACCCACCACAACCCCATCCGCGCGCGGCACCACGTACACCTGACGGCCGTGCACACGTGCGCGAATCACTCTGCCCAGCAACGGCATACAGCCCTTCCGCCAGCGCAGTCGCAGCACCTCGCCCTTCACCGGGCGCACCGGCAGGCCCGGGCACAGCGCCGGCGCGTCGATGCCGTTGGCGATCACCACCGCGTCGCCGGAGACCCGCGACAGGTCCTGCGCCGGCGGCGCCCAGGCGACGCCGCGACGTTCGCAGTCCGCCGCCAGCGCGTCGAGGACCGCGCGGTTGTCCACGGCCAGTTCGGTGGGTGCCCGAAAGCCATGCCGGATGCCTTGCGCGAGAAGAGGTTCGACATCGCGTGCGGCCGGCTCCCAAATGACGGGATGGCCCTGCCCGTCCAGCCAGTCCGCGACCGTGCGCAGGTCGGCGGCATCGGCCCGGTCGACGGCCACCACCAGCGACTCGCGGGCGGTGACCACCTCCGGCGGCAGCCCGTCCAGGTAGCCGCCCTCGCGCCACAGCCGCAGCGACTCCAGGCCCAGCCGCAGCAAGTGCTCTTCGCCCGGCCACCCCTCGCTGTGCGGAGCCAGCATGCCACCGGCGACCCAGGACGCGCCGTGGTCGCCGGTGCGGTGCACCCGCACCGACCACCCGGCCTGGGCCGCCCGGCGCGCCACCGACAGCCCGATGACGCCGCCGCCGATCACGGCCAGCGTCCCTACATCCGAAGGCATCTTCCGCTCCCTTCGCCGGCATGACCCGGATCAGGTGTGACGGTAAGGGCAGCTCCGGTTTCGCCGGCTGTGCCCACTCTCAGCCCCGCAGGTCGCTCGGGACTCCCGTGTCTCTCGTTTGTTCGGGTACTACGCTAGCGCGCTAGCGTCGCGGTGTGCACGATCCTGTTACCCGTCTTACCGGCGCCCGCCTTTATCTGTGTACCGACGCGCGGCGCGAGCGCGGCGACCTGGCCCAGTTCGCCGAGGCCGCCCTGGCCGGCGGAGTGGACATCATCCAGCTGCGCGACAAGGGGTCGGCCGGTGAACGGCGGTTCGGCCCGCTGGAGGCGCGCGAGGAGCTGGCCGCTTGCGAGATCCTCGCGGACGCGGCCCGCCGGCACGGCGCGCTGTTCGCGGTCAACGACCGGGCCGACATCGCCCGCGCGGCCGGGGCCGATGTGCTGCACCTGGGCCAGGGCGATCTGCCACCGGAGGTGGCCCGCGACATCGCCGGGCCCCACCCGCTGATCGGCCTGTCCACCCACGACGCCGACCAGGTCAAAGACGCCACGACGGCCTTGGAAACAGGGGAAGTCGACTACTTCTGCGTCGGCCCGTGCTGGCCCACTCCCACCAAACCCGACCGTTCGGCGCCGGGGTTGCCGCTGGTCGAGACGGCCGCCCGGCTCAACCCGGCCAAGCCGTGGTTCGCAATCGGCGGCATCGACGCGCAACGGCTGCCCGAGGTGCTCGGGGCCGGGGCCCGGCGAATCGTGGTGGTGCGGGCGATCACCGCGGCCGACGACCCCCGCGCCGCGGCCGAACAGCTCAGTTCAGCGCTTCGAGCAGCGAGCTGATCCGGGGACTCAGGTGCGACGGCGCCTGATCCGCGTCGACCGGCATGCACCAGACGAAGACCCCGGCATCGATCTCGAGCGTGCGCGGCAGGTGCTGACGCCGTTGGTCGGCATGGCCGAGCGGAATCAGCGCGGTCGCGGTGCGCAGCCGATCCCAGCTGGCGGCGAAGCCGGGATGCAGCGGCAGGTCGGCCACCTCGTTCTCGGCGACCCAGCGCATTTCGGCGCTTTCCCGGTTGGGCACCGTGTGCAGCAACTCGCCGGCGTCGGCGATGACCGTGGTGTAGGACCAGCGGGTACCGGCGATCCCGGCAACCTCGGCGGTGACCACGGTCGCCCGCACGGCCACGCGCTCGGCGCGCAGCCCGGCCTCCTCGTGGGCTTCACGGACCGCCGTCTGCTCCGGGGTTTCGTGGCTATCCCGGGCGCCGCCGGGCAACCCCCAGGTGCCGCCCTGATGGCTCCACACCGCACGGTGTTGCAGCAACACCGCGGGGGTACCGTCGGGCCGTGGCGCCCGCAGCAGCAGACCCGCCGCGCCGAACCGACCCCAGTAGTGGGCGCCGTTGTCGGATATCACCCATCCGTCACCGTCGCCATGCACGCGTTCAGGATATGCAGCCGATCACCGAAATTGGGCCGCCTCCCCCCATCCGCGCCGACATCCTCTTAGAATTCGCTTATACAGGTACGAGCGGCGCATTCCATCGACCGAAAGTTGAGGTCTGAAAACACGTGACGGTTGAGCTGGCGCACCCGTCGACCGAACCGCTGGGGTCGCGGTCGCCGGGCGAACCGGCCCACCCCCGTTGGTGGTTCATCTCGACCACACCCGGCCGCATCCTGACGATCGGCATCGTGCTGGCGGCGCTCGGCGTCTCCAGCGCGTTCGCCACCTCGACGACGATCAACCACCGCCAGCAAGTGCTGTCCACCGTGCTCAACCACACCGAGCCGCTGGCGTTCGCGGCCGGGCGGCTCTACACCACGCTGTCGGTCGCCGACGCCGCGGCGGCCACCGCGTTCATCGCCCAGGCCGAGCCGTGGCCGGTGCGGATGCGCTACGAACAGGCCATCACCGACGCGGCGGTCGCGGTGACCCGGGCGTCCAGCGGCCTGACCGATGAACCGCTGGTCCAGCTACTCGGCAAGATCAACGCCGAGCTGGCCGTCTACACCGGCCTGATCGAAATAGCGCGGACCAACAACCGGGAAGGCAACCCCGTCGGTTCGTCGTACCTGTCGGAAGCGTCGGGCCTGATGCAGTCGACGATCCTGCCCGACGCGGCGCAGCTCTATCAGGCGACGTCGGAACGGGTGGACGCCGAAACAACAGCGTCCACCCACTTTCCGGCTCCGGTGGTCCTCGTCATCGCGACCACCGTCGTCTTCGGGGCGTTCTCGCATCGTTGGCTGGCCCGGCGCACCCGGCGCCGAATTAATCCCGGGCTGGTCGTGGGTGCGCTCGGTATCCTCGTCATGGTGGTGTGGGTCGGGACTGCGCTAACAATCTCCACGACTGCCAGCCGTAGCGCCAAAAACACGGCGGCCGAGTCGCTCAAGACCGTGACCAGCGTGGCGATCACCGCGCAGCAGGCCCGGGCCGACGAGACACTGTCGTTGATCCGGCGTGGCGACGAACAGATCCGCAAACAGTCGTTCTATCAGCGCATCGACTTCATGCATCAGCAGATCGACCAGTACATGGCCCGCAGCGATGCCGTCGACAAACCCGACCTGCAGGGCGCCGACCAGCTGCTGGTCCGGTGGCGGCAGGCCAACGACCGCATCAACTCCTACATCTCGGTCGGTAACTACCGCTCGGCCACCCAGATCGCGCTGGGCAGCGCCGAGGACGACTCCACCCCCGCGTTCGACAAGCTCGAAGACCAGTTGGGCAAGGCCATGACGCAGTGCCGGACGCACCTGCGCAACGACGTGATCAACGCGCGCAGCGGGCTGTCCGGCGCCCAGGTCGGCGGCGTGGTGCTCAGCCTGGGTGCCGCCATCGCGGTCGCCCTGGGTCTGTGGCCGCGGCTGAAAGAGTATCGATAATGACCCCGCTGCCCAGGATCCGCCGGGCGTCCGCCGTGCTGGCCACGGCGATCGTGCTGGCGGGTTGCGGGCACACGGAAACATTGACCGTCGCCACCGCGCCGACGTTGCCGCCGCCCACCCCGGTCGGCATGGAGCAGCTGTCGTCGGAGCCACCGCTGCCGCCCGACGAGACCGGCCAGGACTGCAACGCCACCGCCAGCCTGCGCCCCTTCGCCACCAAGCCCGAGGCCGACGCCGCGGTCGCGTCCATCCGGGCGCGCGGCCGGCTGATCGTCGGGCTCGACATCGGCAGCAACCTATTCAGCTTCCGCGACCCGATCACCGGCGAGATCACCGGCTTTGACGTCGACATCGCCGGCGAGATCGCGCGCGACATCTTCGGCGCCCCGTCGCACGTCGAGTACCGGATCCTGTCGTCGGACGAACGCATCACCGCACTGCAGCACTCCGAGGTCGACATCGTCGTGAAGACGATGACCATCACCTGCGAGCGCCGTAAGCAAGTGAACTTCTCCACCGTCTACCTCGACGCCAACCAGCGGATCCTGGCCTCGCGCGACTCGCCGATCGCCAAAGTGGGCGACCTGTCCGGCAAGCGGGTCTGCGTGGCCCGGGGTACCACGTCGTTGCACCGGATCCGCCAGATCGACCCGCCCCCGATCATCGTCTCGGTGGTGAACTGGGCGGACTGCCTGGTGGCGATGCAACAGCGGGAGATCGACGCCGTGTCCACCGACGACTCGATCCTGGCCGGACTGGTCGAGGAAGACCCGTATCTGCACATCGTCGGACCGAACATGGCGACCCAGCCTTACGGCATCGGGATCAACCTGGACAACACCGGGCTGGTCCGGTTCGTCAACGGCACACTGGAACGCATCCGCCGGGACGGTACCTGGAACACCTTGTACCGCAAGTGGTTAACGGTTCTCGGACCGGCGCCCGCCCCGCCCGTACCGAAGTATGTGGACTGATGACCGAGGCCGAACACACCGACACCGAGGCCGACACCGAGGACGTCGACCCGGGCACCGACGCGGGGGAAGCGCAGACCGGCGCGACGACCGGGCGCGCGCATGCCACCCAGGCACTGTTCCGGCCCGACTGGGACGACGATGACGACGACGACCTGCCGCACATCACAATCGGGAGCCTAGACACCGAACCGCAGGACCGGATGACGGTCGCGACGCGGGTGCTACCGCCTACCCGGCAGCTCGGTGGTGGGCTGGTCGAAATCCCCCGGGTCCGCGACATCGATCCGCTCGAAGCGCTGATGACCAATCCGGTGGTGCCGGAGGGCAAGCGGTTCTGCTGGAACTGCGGAAAGCCGGTGGGCCGGTCCAGCTCCGCGGGCAAGGGCGAGTCGGAAGGCAAATGCCCGTCCTGCGGGAGTCCGTATTCATTTCTGCCCCAACTGAATCCGGGCGACATCGTCGCGAACCAGTACGAGGTCAAGGGCTGCATCGCACACGGCGGGCTGGGCTGGGTGTACCTGGCCGTCGACCACAACGTCAACGACCGCCCGGTGGTGCTCAAAGGCCTGGTGCATTCCGGTGACGCCGAGGCCCAGGCGATTGCGATGGCCGAACGGCAGTTCCTCGCCGAGGTCGTGCACCCGCAGATCGTGCAGATCTTCAACTTCGTCGAGCACACCGACCGGCACGGCGATCCGGTCGGCTACATCGTCATGGAGTACATCGGTGGCCAGTCGCTCAAGCGGGGCAAGAAGGACCCGCGGCTACCGGTCGCCGAAGCCATCGCGTACCTGCTGGAAATTCTTCCGGCACTGAGCTATCTGCATTCCATCGGCCTGGTCTACAACGACCTCAAGCCGGAGAACATCATGCTCACCGAGGAGCAGCTGGAGCTGATCGACCTGGGCGCGGTGTCGCGAATCAATTCGTTCGGCTACCTCTACGGCACACCCGGCTATCAGGCGCCGGAGATCGTGCGCACCGGCCCGACGATCGCCACCGACATCTACACGGTCGGGCGCACGCTGGCCGCGCTCACGTTGAACCTGCGCACCCGCAATGGCCGTTACGTGGACGGGCTGCCCGAAGACGACCCGGTGCTGTCGACCTACGACTCGTTCGGCCGGCTGCTGCGCCGCGCGATCGACCCCGACCCGCGGCGCCGGTTCGGTTCGGCCGAGGAGATCTCAACGCAGTTGATGGGCGTGCTGCGGGAAGTCGTCGCACAGGATTCCGGAGTGCCGCGGCCCGGGTTGTCGACGCTGTTCAGCCCGAGCCGCTCGACCTTCGGCGTCGACCTGTCGCTCGCGCACACCGACGTCTACCTGGACGGGCAGGTGCATTCGGAGAAGCTGACCGCCCGGGAGATCGTGACCGCGCTGTCGGTGCCGCTGGTCGATCCCACCGATGTCGCCGCCCCGGTGCTGCAGGCGACGGTGCTCTCTCAGCCGGTGCAGACCCTGGACTCATTGCGCGCGGCGCGGCACGGCTCGCTGGCCGCCGAGGGCATCGACGTCTCGGAGTCCGTCGAGTTGCCGCTGATGGAGGTGCGCGCGCTGCTGGATCTCGGCGATGTGGCCAAGGCGACCCGCAAACTCGACGACTTGGCCGAGCGAGTGGGCTGGCGCTGGCGGTTGGTCTGGTTCCGGGCCGTCGCCGAGTTGCTCACCGGCGATTACGACTCCGCCATCAAGCATTTCACCGAGGTGCTCGATACCTTTCCCGGCGAGCTGGCGCCGAAGCTGGCGTTGGCCGCCACCGGCGAACTCGCCGGCAATGTCGACGTGGACAAGTTCTACAAGACGGTGTGGCGCACGAACGACGGCGTGATCTCGGCGGCGTTCGGTTTGGCGAGATCCCTGTCGGCCGCCGGCGATCGGCGAGGCGCGGTGCGCACGCTGGACGAGGTGCCGCCGACATCACGACATTTCACCACCGCGCGGCTGACCAGTGCGGTGATGCTGCTGTCCGGCCGCTCGTCGAACGAAGTCACCGAAGAGCAGATCCGCGACGCCGCCCGACGGGTCGAGGCGCTGCCCCCCACCGAACCGCGGGTCCTGCAGATCCGGGCGCTGGTGCTCGGCGGTGCGATGGACTGGCTCGAAGACAACCAGGCCAGCACCAACCACATCCTCGGCTTCCCGTTCACCCAGCACGGGCTGCGGCTCGGGGTCGAGGCATCGCTGCGCAGCCTGGCCCGGGTAGCGCCCACCCAGCGGCATCGCTACACGCTCGTCGACATGGCCAACAGGGTCCGGCCGACCAGCACGTTCTAATCTCGGGGCCGCTTTCGGCGTTGCGTCGAACAGCACCGCTTTCGGCGTTGCGTGTGCATTCTTGTCGGCCTGGGTGCACACTCGACGGCCTCAGTTCACACTCGACGCGCCCAGCGCTTCCCGCACCCGGCGCAGGATATTGGCCGGGCCGTCTTCTGCCACCACCCGGACGACTTTCCATCCCATCTGCTCGAGCATGTCCAGCCGTCGGATGTCTATGACGTATTGCCGTCGGTCGGTTCGGTGTTGGTCACCGTCGTATTCGACCGCGACCATCCACTCCGGCCAGCCCATGTCGAGGTAGGCGACTGGTATCCCGTCCATCCCGAGGACTGGTATCTGGGTCTGCGGCCGCGGCAGACCCGCGTCGATGAGCAGCAGCCGCAAATAGCTCTCCCGCGGAGACTGCGCCCCCGCGTCGACGAGATCAAGCGCGGCCTGCAAGCGACGAACTCCGGGTGAGCGTGCATGGCACTCGGCCAGCTGCAACACGTCGTCAACTTTGAAACCCGTTGCACGCGCGAGCGCGTCCAGTCGGGCAACCGCGGAGTGGACCGCTCCGCGCCGGCCGACGTCGAAGGCAGTGCGCTCCGGTGTCGTCACATCGAGTCCGCCAAGCAGCTGCATCTCGTTGTCCAGCAGTGCATCACGCCGTGTCAGCACCCCCGGCGGTGCATGCGAGTTGGCGTAAATCAGCTCTACCGGGACAGCATTGGGAATCCATTTAGCGCCGTGTAATGCGGCAGCCGCTGCGCCGGCGATAATTCCTCTGCGCTTCGACCACAGCCAGGCGGCGACGATGCGCCGTTCCAGTGATACCTCGGCATCTTTTGATAGGTAGATGTTTGGAAAGAGCGCGCGGTATTGCGTCTGCAGTTCATGGCGAGTCAGCGCGCCATCCGACAGGGCCTCGCTGCCGATGAACGGTCTTCCCAGATAGAGCATTGACGAACACTCGCACGTCGGTGCCTGCCGTGATTTCGGCTATCCACAGGCTCACTAATGGGCGGCTAGGGTGCCCTGAGCGCACACTGGACGCCACGCATGCACAGCTGATTCATAGCTCCATGCCGCACAGTTAATTCATGCCGGGGCAGTCCAGCCAGTGGATCGCAGCGGCCCGCGTGCTGCGACGAGCCGGCTTCGGGGTGACCGGACCCGAGGTCGACGTGGCGGTGCGCTGGAACTGGCCGTCGTATGTCGATGCCATGCTGGCCGGCGACCCCGAAACGGATCCCGGTGCGACCGCCACCCCGATGCCGCGGCTGGAGCCGCTGCGCGCGCCGGGCAAGGGCGCGACCCCGGCCGCCCGCAAGGAGTTCAACCACCAGGTCTCCGAACAACAGAGCATGCTGTCGGACTGGTGGTTGCGGCGCATGGTTTACGCACAACAGCCGGTGCACGAGAAACTGACCGTGCTGTGGCACAACCACTTTGCGACCTCCGCGCAGAAAGTCCGGTCCGCCGCACACATGGCGGCGCAGAACGAGAAGCTGCGCACCCTGTCGCTGGGCGATTTCCGCGCGCTTGCCTACGCGCTGCTGACCGATGCCGCGATGTTGCGCTGGCTGGACGGACAGAGCAATACCGCCAAGGCGCCCAACGAAAATCTCGCCCGCGAATTCATGGAGCTGTTCGCGCTGGGCCATGGCAACGGTTACACCGAGGACGACGTACGCGCCGGCGCCAGGGCGTTGACGGGCTGGGTGATCGACCCCGACGGCCAAACCTCGCTGACCCCCAAACGACACGACCCGGGCGGCAAAACACTGTTCGGCCAAACCCGCGATTTCGACGCCGCCGGATTCTGCGATACCGTGCTGGCGCAACCGAAGTCGGCGGAATATGTCACCGGACGGCTGTGGCAGCAGCTGGCCTCAGACGAACCAGCCTCCCCTCAGGTGCTCGGCCGGCTGGTCTCGGCCTACGGCTCCGGGCGCGATCTGCGTGCGCTGACCCGGGCCATCCTGACCGACGACGAGTTCACCGCCAACCGCGCGACCGTCGTCAACACTCCGATCGAGTGGCTGGTCGGTGTGATGCGGGCGCTGCGGGTTCCGATCGACAAGCCGGAGGTCCTGAAGATGGCCGACGCCACGTTGAAAGCCCTTGGGCAGCGGCCGTTCTACCCGCCGAGCGTCGGCGGCTGGCCGCACGGTCAGGTATGGCTGACGACCGCGAGCGCCGAGGCGCGGCTGCGCGCGGCCGCCCGGCTGGCACACATCGGCGACCTGTCGGGCATCGAGAGTGTGGCCCCCGCCGACCGCATCGACGCAGTCGGCTATTGGCTCGGCATCGGCTCCTGGTCGGACCGGTCCGCCGACGCGCTCGAACCCCTGGTGCGCAGGCCGCCACAGTTGATCGCCGCCGCGGTCAACACACCCGAATACCTGACGTCGTAACGAGAGTGCCATGCCCGAGATCAATCGCCGCAGATTCCTGATCGCCAGCGCCGGGGTGGGCGCGGCCGGGCTGCTCTCCGGAGCGGTCGCAGTCGGCTGGCCCGACCTGATGCGCGCCGCCGAGGACCGGCCGCTCGCCGACGGTGCCGGGGTGCTGGTCATCGTCACGCTCTACGGCGGCAACGACGGCATCAACACCCTAATCCCCTACTCCGACAATGCATACCACGATTCCCGACCCGAGCTCGCTTATACCCCGGGCGAGGTGCTGCACCTGGATTCTCGGCTGGGCCTCAACCCCGCGATGAAGGGCCTGGCCCAGTTGTGGGGCCAGGGCCAACTCGCGATCGTGCGCGGTGTGAGCTATCCGAAGCCCGACCACAGTCACTTCCGGTCGATGGACATCTGGCAGACGGCGTCGCCCGCCGAACCGGTCCCGACCGGATGGATCGGCCGCTGGCTCGATGCCACCGGCGACGATCCGTTGCGCGCGGTGAACATCGGACCTGTGTTGCCGCCGCTGGCGGTCGGCGAAAAGTACACGGCGGCAGCGCTTTCACCGGCGCGGGCACCGGAGCAGCAGGCGGATCGCTTTGAAGCCATCATCAGCGCGCTGGGCGACGACGACCCCGTTGACACCCCGGCGATGGCGGCGGTTCGCAAGGCCTATCGCGCCAGCGGCACCACCAGTAAGGCGTTCGGGGCGATCAAACCCGCTGATAAGGAAGGTAATTCGCTGGCCGCGCAGCTGAATATGGTTGCCGCCGCGGTACGCGCCGGCGTCCCGACCCGCGTGTACACCGTCACGCTGGGCGGCTTCGATACCCACGCCAACGAGCGCGATACCCAACAGCGTCTGCTGCAAAGACTCGACGAAGCGCTGGCCCCGTTCCTGCGGGACATGGCCGCAGATCGCCGCGGACGCAACGTCGTGCTGATGGCCTACTCGGAGTTCGGCCGCCGCGTGGTGGCCAACGCGTCACAGGGGACCGATCACGGCACCGCGGGCCCGGTCTTCATCGCGGGTGTGCCCGTCAAGGGTGGCTTCTACGGCGAAGAGCCCAGCCTCACCAACCTCGACCACGGAGATCTCAAGTTCACCACCGACTTTCGGGACATCTACTACGAGCTGCTCGTGCAAACGATTGGGACGGACCCGACGCCGTCGGTGGGGGCGGGCCGCACCAGCTTGGGCCTCCTCTAACTCGCCAACAGCTCCGCACAGTCGCGTGCGATCGCCAGCTCTTCGTCGGTCGGGACGACGAGCACGGCGATCGGCGAATGGTCAGCCGAAATCCGCTGTGCGCCTTTGCTGTTGGACTGGTTACGACCCTCGTCCAGCACGATGCCCAGCTCCTCGAGGCCGGTTACGGCATCACGGCGCACCACAGCATCGTTCTCGCCGATGCCGGCGGTGAACGTCAGCACATCGGTGTGCCCCAGCACCGCCAGGTAGGCGCCGATGTACTTACGCAGCCGGTGGATGAATACGTCGTACGCCAATTGTGCCGAGCTGTCGCCTGATTCGATCATCGCGTGCAGCCGGCGGAAGTCGCGCTCACCGGCCAGGCCCCAGACGCCCGACCGGTTGTTGAGCATGGACTCGATCGCCTCCACGTCCATGTTCGCGCTGCGCCACAGGTAACTGATGACGCCGGGGTCGATGTCGCCGCTGCGGGTGCCCATCACCAGACCCTCCAACGGGGTCAGGCCCATCGACGTGTCGACCGGCCGGCCGCCGGCGATCGCCGAGGCCGAGGCGCCATTGCCCAGGTGCAGCACGATCTGGTTCAGGCTGTCCGGCGAGGCGCCCAGGAAGGCGGCGGCCTGCTCGCTCACGTAGCGATGCGACGTGCCGTGAAAACCGTAGCGGCGTATCCGGTATCGCTCTGCCAGCTCCCGGTTCATCGCGTACGTCGCGGCCGCGGCCGGTAGGTGGTGGAAGAAGGCCGTATCGAACACGGCGATGTGCGCGACATCCGGCAGCAGCTTGCGTGCCACCTTGATGCCCTGCAGCGCGGGCGGATTGTGCAGCGGTGCAAGCTCCGACAGCTTCTCGAGCTCCGCTATCCGCTCGTCGTCGAGCAGCGTCGGGCGGTAGAAATCACTGCCCCCGTGCACGACCCGGTGTCCGACCGCCAGTAGGCCGCTCGACTTCAGGTCGATGCCATCCTCGGCCAGCTGGTGAAACGCCAGACGCAGCGCCTCCTCGTGATCGGCGGCCCGCCCGGACGGCTCGCCGATCTCGCCAATCACGCCGCGCGCCCGGGTGATTCCCGAATCAGGCTGCAAAAGCTGGAATTTCAATGACGATGAGCCCGAATTGATAACGAGCACAGTGCGCTCAGCCATGTCCGACACCTTGCGCCTGGATCGCGGTGATCGCAATGGTATTGACGATGTCTTCGACCAGAGCGCCACGAGACAGGTCATTCACCGGCTTGCGCAACCCCTGCAGCACCGGTCCGATCGCGATGGCCCCGGCACTGCGCTGCACCGCCTTGTACGTGTTGTTGCCGGTGTTGAGGTCGGGGAAGATCAGCACGGTGGCGTGACCGGCGACCGCGGAGTCGCGCAGCTTGGTGGCGGCCACCGAGGGTTCGATCGCGGCGTCGTACTGGATCGGCCCCTCGACCAATAGCTGCGGATCCCGGGCACGCACCAATTCCGTGGCCTTCCTGACCTTGTCGACGTCGACTCCGGTCCCGGAATC
The DNA here is from genome assembly GCF_059812735.1 of Mycobacterium sp. NGS40. Taxonomy (NCBI): domain Bacteria; kingdom Bacillati; phylum Actinomycetota; class Actinomycetes; order Mycobacteriales; family Mycobacteriaceae; genus Mycobacterium; species Mycobacterium sp. NGS40. The sequence continues at coordinate 210,746 of NZ_JCALDG010000001.1, read as the reverse complement.
ACCGGTGGAGTAAGACAGCATCGCCACCTTCGGATCGATGCCGAACTGTGCGGCGGTGCGCGCCGAACTGATCGCGATGTCGGCGAGCTGTTCGGGTGTGGGGTCCGGGACGATCGCGCAGTCGCCGAAGGCCAGCACCCGATCGGGCATGCACATCAGGAAGATGCTGGACACCGTCGAGACGTCGGGCACGGTCCTGATGATCTCGAATGCCGGCCGAACCGTGTGGGCAGTGGTATGCGCGGCGCCGGACACCATGCCGTCAACCATGCCGTTGTGCACCAGCATGGTCCCGAAATACGAGACGTCGTGCATGATCTCGTGGGCCTGCTCGATGGTGATGCCCTTCGCCTTGCGCAGTTCGGCGTACTGCGCGGCGAACTGGTCACACAGTTCGTCGTCGTACGGGTCGATGATCGTGGCGTCGTGCAGGTCGACTCCGAGTTCGGCTGAACGCGAACGGATTTGAGATTCGTCACCCAGGATCGTGAGGTCGGCGACACAGCGTTTCAGCACCCGGCCGGCGGCCTTGAGGATGCGGTCGTCGTTACCTTCGGGCAGCACGATGTGCTTTCGATCGGCACGCGCCTGCTGCGTGAGCTGATGGGTGAACATCTGCGGGGTGGTGACCGTAGGGATCGGAATAGCCAGCTGTGCAATGAGATCCGCGATATCGACGTGGCGCTCCATCAGCCCCACTGCGGTGTCGATCTTACGTTGCGAGGTTGCCGTGACGCGGCCGCGGGCCAAGGCCGCCGCCCTGGCCGTTTCGTAGGTCCCCAGGTCGTTTCCGATGATCGGCAGCCGCAGGTGCAGCCCGGCGACCAGTGCCGCAATGGACGGATGCAGTTGGAATCCGCCGTTGAGCACAATGCAGGACAGTGACGGAAACCCCTCGGCCGCATGGGCACTGGCGGCCGCCAGAACGACGTCGGAACGGTCGCCGGGGGTGATCACCGCCATGCCGTCGCGTAGCCGCTCCAGCACGTGGTCGGCGGTCATCCCGGCCACCAGTACGTCCATCACCTCGCGCCGAACCAGCTCGGCGTCGCCGCTGACCAGCGTCCCGTGCACGGCCTGCCGCAACTCCTCGACCGTCGGCGCCGAGAGCAACGGGTCTTCCGGCAGTACGTAACTGGGCGGGGCGAAGCGGTGCAGCGCTTCGGCAACGGCACCCAATTCGGCCGGATCACACCGGTTGGCCACCACAGCCGCGGTGTGGGCGCGCTGCGCGGCGAGCTCGGCAAGACACACCTCGATGACCCCGGCGACCTGATCGGCGGTGCGGTCCTTGGCCCGCACCGCCAACAGCACCGGCGCACCGAGATTGACTGCGACGCGGGCATTGACCGAGAGCTCAGCGGGACCGGCGATATCCGTGTAGTCGCTGCCCACGATCACCACCGCGTCGCATGCCTGCGCCATCGCGTGGTAGGCGTCGACGATGGCGGCGATCGCCGCGTCGGTATCGGCGTGGATTTCCTGATAGGTGGCGCCGACGCATTCCTCGTAGGTCAGGCCCGCGGTGGCACGGGTCAGCAGCAGCTCCAGGATATAGTCGCGATCCTCGCCGGGATCATGCGGCGACCCGCTACGCCCGGCTCCGCCGCGCTTGCGATCGCCGTCGAGCCGGGTAATCGGCCGGAACACACCGACTTTGGCGACGGTGGCCGTCAGTCGGTTGAGCAGCCCCAGCGCGATCGTCGACTTGCCGGTCTCGGGCTCGGGCGCCGCGATGTAAATCCCTGAAGCAGGTCGAGCGGTATCAGCCAAGTTGCCGCAGCCTGGGCGCAAGGTCCTTTTCGAACAGCTCCAGGAACCGGCGCTGGTCGTGGCCGGGCGCGTGGAACACCAGGTGGTTCAGGCCCCAGTCGATGTAGTCCTTGACCTTGGCGACCGCCTCGTCGGGATCCGACGCCACGATCCAGCGCTTGGTGATCTGCTCGATCGGCAGCGCGTCGGCAGCCTTCTCCATCTCGATCGGGTCGTCGATGGAGTGCTTCTGCTCGGCGGTCAGCGACAGCGGCGCCCAGAACCGGGTGTTCTCCCGGGCCAGTTCGGGGTCGGTGTCGTAGGAGATCTTGATCTCGATCATCCGGTCGATGTCGTCCGGGTTCTTGCCCGCCGCCTCGGCACCCTCACGCATCGCGGGGATCAGCTTGTCCTTGTAGAGCTCCTCGCCCTTGCCGGATGTGCAGATGAACCCGTCGCCGGCGCGCCCGGCGTACTTGGCCACCTGCGGTCCGCCCGCGGCGATGTAGATCGGGATACCGCCCTCGGGCACGTCGTAGATCGAGGCGCCCTTGGTTTTGTAGAACTCGCCCTCGAAATCGACGCGGTCGCCGAGCCACAGTTCGCGCATCAGTTTCACCGACTCGCGCAGCCGCGCGTAGCGCTCCTTGAACTCCGGCCAGTCGCCCTCGTATCCGGTGGCGATCTCGTTGAGCGCCTCTCCGGTGCCGACGCCGAGGAAGATGCGGTTCGGGTACAGGCAACCCATCGTCGCGAAGGCCTGGGCGATGACGGCCGGGTTGTACCGGAAGGTCGGGGTGAGCACCGACGTGCCCAGCACCAGCCGCTCGGTGCGCTCGCCGACCGCGGTCATCCAGGCCAGTGAGAACGGGGCGTGTCCGCCCTTGTGCCGCCACGGCTGGAAGTGGTCACTGACGGTGGCGCTGTCCATGCCGTGTGCTTCGGCGGCCACAGCCAGTTCGACGAGCTCGCGCGGGGCGAATTGTTCAGCAGACGCTTTGTATCCAAGTTTCAGTTCAGCCACCCGTTCTTTCTACTCCTAGACTCGCGGGCATGGCACCAGCGCCAACACTTGTTCAAGTCACCGACACCGTGCACCTCGCCCAGGGTGAAGCCGTCAACTGGACGCTGGTCACCGACGACAGCGGCGTAATGCTGATCGACGCCGGCTATCCCGGTGACCGGGCAGCGGTGCTGGCCTCGCTGAAAGCCCTCGGCTACGGCGTCGGCGACGTGCGCGCGATCCTGCTGACGCACGCCCACATCGACCATCTGGGCTCGGCGATCTGGTTCGCCGCCGAGCACGGCACTCCGGTCTACTGCCACGCCGACGAAGTCGGCCACGCCAAGCGTGAGTACCTCGAACAGGTCTCGGTGATCGATCTGGCGCTGCGCATCTGGCGTCCCCGGTGGGCGGTGTGGACCGCGCACGTGGTGCGCAGCGGCGGCCTGATCCGCGACGGGATTCCGACCACCCGGCCGCTGACGCCCGAAATCGCCGCGGCGCTGCCGGGCCACCCCAGACCCGTTTTCAGCCCCGGCCACACCAACGGCCACTGCTCGTACCTGGTCGACGGTGTGCTGGCCAGCGGCGACGCGCTGATCACCGGGCACCCGCTGATACGGCACGGCGGGCCGCAGCTGCTGCCGGCGATCTTCAGCTACAGCCAGCAGGATTGCATCCGAACGCTTTCGGCGCTGGCGTTATTGGAGACCGAGGTGCTGGCGCCCGGTCACGGCCCGCTGTGGCGCGGTCCGATCCGCGAAGCGACCGATGCGGCGCTGGAAAAAGCAGGCGCGTTGTGACCGTCGCCAAGTCGATCGCGTTGTTCGTCCTGGCCGCACTTTTCGAGATCGGCGGCGCCTGGCTGGTATGGCAGGGGGTGCGCGAACACCGCGGCTGGATGTGGGTGGGCTGGGGCGTGATCGCGCTGGGCGGCTACGGCTTTGTCGCCACCCTGCAGCCCGACACCCACTTCGGTCGCATCCTGGCCGCGTACGGCGGCATCTTCGTGGCCGGATCGCTGCTGTGGGGCATGGGTTTTGACGGGTTCCGCCCCGATCGCTGGGATGTCACCGGCGCGCTGATCTGCCTGCTGGGCGTGGCCGTCATCATGTATGCGCCGCGAACTCGCTGAGCCCCAAGTGATCCCGCAGCGTCTCGCCGGTGTACTCGGTGCGAAACGCGCCGCGCTCCTGCAGCAGCGGCACCACCCGGTCGACGAACTCGTCGAGGCCGTGCGGCGTCAGATGCGGGACGAGGATGAACCCGTCGCAGGCGTCGGCCTGGATGTATTCGTCGATCTCCTCGGCGATCCGGGATGCGGTGCCGACGAATTGCTCCCGGCTGGTGACCGCGATGATCAGCTCACGGATCGACAGCTTCTCGGCCCTGGCGCGTTCGCGCCACCCGCCGGCCACCTTGACCGGGTCGACGTGGCGGACCCGGCCCTGGGTGATGTCGCTGTCGACGACCGGATCGAATTCGGGAAGCGGCCCGTCGGGGTCGAAGTCGGAGAGCTCACGGCCCCATACCTGCTCGAGCATCGCGATTGCCGTGGCGCCACTGACCTGTTGATAACGGATGTGGCGCGCCTTGTCCTGCGCGTCGGCGTCGGTGTCACCGAGAACGAAGGTCGCGGCCGGAAAAACCTTGAGCTGGTTGGGGTCTCGACCCGACGCGACAGCCTTGCCCTTGACGTCGGCGTAGTAGCGCTGACCATCCTCCAAGGAGCCGTGCAGGGTGAAGAACGCATCGGCGTACCGGGCGCCGAATGCCCGCCCCTCGTCGGAGTCACCGGCCTGCAGCAGGATCGGATGACCCTGCCTCCCGACCGGCAGGGTGCCGAAGCCCCGGACGTTGAAGTCGGGGCCCCGATGCTCGACGGCGTGAATCCGGGACGGGTCGACGTACGTTCCGCTTTCGATATCGGCGAGCACCGCGTCGGCTTCCCAGCTGTCCCAAAATCTGCGCGCGACCGTGAGGAACTCCTCGGCCCGCCGGTACCGGTCGGCGTGCTTCAGGAAGCCGCCACGGCGGAAGTTGGCGCCGGTGAAGGCATCCGACGAGGTGACGATGTTCCAGCCGGCGCGGCCCTCCGACAGGTGGTCGAGCGTGGCGAATTGCCTTGCCACCTCGAATGGTTCGTTGAAGGTGGTATTGATCGTACCGGTCAGCCCGATCCGGTCGGTGACAGCGGCCAGCGCGGCCAGCACCGCGAAGGTGTCCGGGCGCCCGACGACATCGAGGTCGTAGATCCGGCCGCGGTGCTCGCGCAGCCGCAGCCCTTCGGCCAGGAAGAAGAAGTCGAACAGCCCACGCTCGGCGGTGCGGGCCAGGTGGACGAACGAGTCGAACTCGATCTGGCTGCCCGCGCCGGGATCGGTCCAGACCGTGGTGTTGTTGACACCCGGGAAATGGGCGGCCAGATGAATCGGCTTGCGGTGCTTACCGTTTCTGATGTTCATTGCGTCAGACCCCAGCGTTTGGCGATCAGCTCGTGCGACCGCAACCGGTCCTCGAACCGGTGCGTCACCGAGGTGACCACGAGTTCGTCGGCGCCGGTGACCCGCTGCAGTGCCTCCAGCCGCTCGGCCACCTCGTCGGGATCACCGACGAATTGCGTTGCCAATCGGTCCTTTACCAGGTCGAACTGCTCGTCGGTCAGGGGCGGCAGGCTGCCGGGTTCGGGATAAGGCATGGCACCTATGCCGCTGCGGATCGAGTACACCCAATGGCCGTAGCCGGCGGCCAGGTGCCTAGCGGTATCGGAGTCGTCGGCCACCACGATGTCGGCCGACACCACGACGTAGGGTTCGGCCAGCGCCGCCGACGGCACAAACGCGTCGCGGTAGGCCTCGATCGCCTCTAGGGCGGTGGCCGGCGTGATGTGATAGCTCGCCACGAACGGCAACCCCCGGGCACCGGCCACCCGCGCGCTTTGTCCCCGGGTGCTGCCGAAGACCCACGGCCGCAATCCGCTTCGTTCGCCCGGCACGGCATGCACGTCGAACCTACCGACGTGGTAGGTGCCTTCGAGCAGCGCGAGGATATCGTCGACCTGTTCGGCGAAGTCCGGGGATAGGGCCTGCGGCTGCTGCAGGATCCCCATCGTGGCTTGCAGCTGCTCGAGATCGAGCAGCCCGCGCAGGTCGAAGGGGGTCGGAACGACGACGCCGTCCACCTCGTGCCACACCCGCGGCGGACGGGGTTCCTTCGGCTTCTTGGGCTTCTGCTCTTCGGTACGGCGCTGCCCGGACCGGCCGATACCGAGGTCGATGCGTCCGGGATAGAACGCCTCCAGCACGCCGAAGCTTTCGACCACCGCGACGGCGGTGGTATAGCCCAGTTGCACCGCGGCGGCGCCGACCCGAATCCTGTTGGTAGCAGCCGCGATTTGTCCGATCAACACAGCGGGCGCCGCGCTGGCGACACCGACGAAGTGATGTTCGGCCACCCAGTAGCGGCGAAAGCCCCAGTCTTCGGCACGCTGGGCCAGTTCGACGGTGTCGCGCAGCGCCGTCGCCGCATCGCTTCCGGCGCTGATCGGCGAGAGGTCGAGGATGGACAGCGCAGCGTTCATCGCCGGACCGCCGCGTATCGGTTGGGCGCGACCGGCAGGCCGAGCCGGGCCCGCAGCGTCTCGCCCTCCTGATAGGCCTCCCGGAATCGGCCGGCACGCTGCAACAGCGGGACCACCTGGTCGACGATCACCGGCAGATCGGTGGCATTGACGGCAGGTCGCAGCCGCGCGCCGTCGATGCCGAGGCGCTGCCAATCGAGCAGCAGGTCCACCAAATCCGCTGGGCCGCCGGTGAAGTTGAGCGCATCGGAGCGGGGATCGCCGTCGCCCCCAAAGGACACCACTACGTCGGCATAGACCTTCAGCCGCGCACCGCCGGCAGCGGCCACCTCGTCCAGAATGCCGCGCAGCGAGGCCTCGTCCTTTGGCGTGATGAACACGAGATCGCCACTGGTAGAGGCGAATTCGTAGACCGGTAGTTGGTGGGCCAGCACCGCCACGACCGGCTGGCCCTGCGGCGGGCGGGGGGTGATCGACGGCCCCTTGACCGAGAAGAACTTTCCGCTGAAGTCGATGTAGTGCAGCTTGTCGATGTCGACGTAGCGGCCGGTCGACACGTCGCGGACGATCGCGTCGTCCTCCCAGCTGTCCCAGAGCCGGCGCACCACCTCGACGTAGTCGGCGGCCTCTGGAAAGAGGTCCGACAGGCCGTCCAGCGATACGTCGCGGCGGCCGAACAACGCCGCCTCGTGCGTGGTGGAGCTGACGCGAGGCTGCCAACCGGCCCGGCCGTGCGATACATAATCAAGCGTGGCAATGGATTTGGAGATATGGAACGGCTCCGTATGGGTCACCGTCGCCACCGGGATCAGCCCGATGTGCCGGGTCGCGGGTGCGATGCGCGCGGCGACCAGGGCGGCGTCGCCACGGCCGGCCAGCCGTCGCGGGTCGATCCGCTCGCGGCGACCGGGCTGCGGCATCAGGGTGTCGTCGATGGTGAGGAAGTCGAGCAGCCCGCGCTCGGCGGTGGCCGCAAGGCCGACCCAGTAACGTCCGCTCAGCTGCGACGGGGTGCTGGGGTCGGCCGCCAACGTGGCTCGCCACGCCAGCGGGTCCCAGCCATATCCGTCCAGCGCGACGCCCAGATGCAGTGCGCCGGTCACTTCAGCCACTTCTCGAAAGCGATCGGGAAGACCGGACCTTCGGACGGCAACGGCGCGTCCAGGCGGATGTATCCGGTGGCCTGATACAGCTCCTCGGCCTCGGGCTGACGGTTGCCGGTCATCAGATAGACCCGCCGGTAGCCACGTGCCGCGATCGCGGCCTCGAGTTCGGCCAGCAGCGCCATCGCGTAGCCGCGGCGACGATGCCGGCTATCGGTCCAGATTCTCTTGAGCTCGGCCGTCTCGGCGTCGAAGCGGCGAAATCCGCCGCCGGTCACCGGGCGGCCATCCAACAGGCCGATCAACATGCCCCCGTCCGGTGGCGCGAACTCGTCGGTGGGGTTGTCCTTGAGCCACGCCAACACGGTTGGTGGTGTGCTCTCGTAACGCTGCGCGTACTCGACGGCCAGCTCGGCCAGCAATGGCTGCGCCAACGCGTCGTCCAACGCGGCCGGCACAAACCGAAGCTGGGTCTTGGACATCACCTCACCTCTAACGCCTACCAGTTGGATGCATTCCAGCCGGGTGTTGCCCTGGTCCCGGCTGATCGTGTGGCGGTGACATATCGAGGCGTAATCGCGTTGTCATCGGGGGTGCCGCGCCAGCGGGTGGCCATTCCAATCGCACTGAACAAATCGGCGACATTTCGTTCCACGGTCTGCCAGCCGTGGTCGGCCAGATACTGCGGGACCGCGCGATATTCGCCGGGGTAGGTCAGACCGGCAAGGTCGACGTCGAGGCCGAATCGGCGCCAGGTGTTGACGAACGTCTGCGCGGCCTCCAGCTGGAAGGAGGACCAGGTGGGCAGGTGATCGCCGGCGAACCGGCTGCCGGGCGCGCTGACGGCCGAGACGTCGTCGAGCAACCGGCTCTGCCCGTCGGGAGGCAGGAACCCGATCAGCAACGTCTCGGCGACCCACGCCGTGGGTTGGGCGGCATCGAACCCCGACCGGTGCAGCGCCGTCAACCAATCGCGACGCAGGTCGACGCCGACCGCCCGGCGGTGCGCGGTCAGTTCGGCATCCAGCCGACGCAACACGGCGGTCTTGAAGTCGATGACGTCCGGCTGATCGATCTCGTACACCGTGGTCCCGGCTGGCCACCAGAGCCGATACGGCCGGGTGTCCAGGCCCGAGCCCAGGATCACGACCTGGGCGATGCCCGCCCGTCCGGCCTCGGCGAGGAATTCATCCAGGAATCGGGTGTGCGCCCCGAGCAGGCTGATGAGCCCGGTCATGATCGCGTTGTCGCCGCCGTCGTCGACGTACCGCTGGTCGTCGAGCATCCGGGTGAAGTACTGCACCCCCGCGGCGCGCACCAACTGCTCGGCGAACGGGTCGTGGACCAGACCCTTCGTGGTGGCCAGTGCCCGCGCGACCGCGCCGAACGTCGCGGTCATGCCGACGCCGCCGTCGGGACCCCAGCTGTCGTCGTCGGACCGTGCCATTAGACGTCGGAGCGGCGCCGCACCGTTAGTCCGACCGCCACCCGCCAACCGAGCAACAGCAGCGCGGTGACCGTCGCCGCGACCACCACGAAACTCGCGGCCACGCCCGCGGAGCTGACTTTGCGCAACACCATGCCGATCACCACGGTGCACAACCAGATGATCACCCCGGTAGGTGCGACGGCGGTGGGACGCCGCCACCCCCGGGACACCAGCCACCCGATCAGGGTGCCGGTGAGAAACGGCCAGGCCGTCGTCGCGATGCCGGCGAGATTGAGCCCCTCGTCGTGACTGCGGCGTCCCACGGCGCAGAACACCAAAACGCCCACCACGTCTGACAACAGGTAGGCCAGCCACCCCAGCCGTTGCATAGAGCGAGACTACCGGGCTGCACCGGAGGCTGTTCTTCGCGTCGGACGCGGTGGCAGGCTGACTGGTATGAGCACACACAAACCTCCCGCGTTCAACCGAGAAGACCCGCTTGGGTTGGACGCGTCGCTGTCCAGCGATGAGATCGCGGTGCGCGACACGGTCCGGAAATTCTGCGCCGAGCACGTCATCCCGTACATCGCGGAGTGGTTCGAGATCGGCGACCTGCCGGTGCGCCAACTGGGCAAGCAGTTCGGCGAGCTCGGGCTGCTCGGTATGCACCTGGAGGGCTACGGATGCGGCGGGTCCTCGTCGGTGCATTACGGCCTGGCCTGTACCGAGCTGGAGGCGGCCGACTCCGGGGTGCGGTCGATGGTCTCGGTGCAGGGGTCGCTGGCGATGTTCGCGATCTGGAACTTCGGCTCCGAGGAGCAGAAGCAGCAGTGGCTTCCCGGCATGGCCGCCGGTGAGCTGCTGGGCTGCTTCGGGCTCACCGAACCCGATGCCGGATCCGACCCCGCGGCGATGAAAACCCATGCGCGACTGGATGGTTCGGACTGGGTGCTCAACGGTCGCAAGATGTGGATCACCAACGGTTCGGTCGCCGACGTCGCGGTGGTGTGGGCCAACACCGATGACGGGATCCGCGGTTTTATCGTCCCGACCCGTACCGCGGGCTTCACCGCCAACACAATTCACCACAAGCTGTCGCTGCGGGCCTCGATCACCAGTGAGCTGGTGCTCGACGACGTGCGACTGCCCGCCGACGCGATGCTGCCCGACGCCAAGGGGCTGCGCGGGCCGCTGTCGTGTCTGTCCGAGGCGCGCTACGGCATCATCTGGGGATCGATGGGCGCAGCGCGCACGGCGTGGCAGGCCGCGCTCGAATACGCCGCGCAGCGCACCCAGTTCGGCCGGCCGATCGCCGGATTCCAGTTGACTCAGGCCAAACTCGTCGACATGGCCGTCGAATTGCACAAGGGACAGCTGCTGTCGCTGCACCTGGGCCGCCTCAAGGACAGCGTCGGGCTGCGCCCCGAACAGGTCAGCTTCGGCAAGCTGAACAACACCCGTGAGGCGCTCAAGATCTGCCGGACCGCCCGAACCATATTGGGCGGCAACGGAATATCACTGGAATTTCCGGTGATCCGGCACATGGTCAACCTGGAGTCGGTGCTGACCTACGAAGGCACTCCCGAGATGCACCAGCTGGTGCTCGGCCAGGCATTCACCGGTAGCGACGCCTTCCGCTGATGCGCGTGCGGCAGCTGCGCCCTGTCACCTGGCTGGTGATCGCCTGCCTGGTGGTGGCCTGCTGTGGGCCCAAGCCGCCGTCGACGCCCCCGCACGCGGGCTCCGCGGACCAGGCCAAGGCCGATGCCGTGCTGCGGGTGGTCGGAAACTTCATGACGCAGGCGCACCTGAAGGCCGTGATCGTTCGCGTCACGGTGGACGGCAAGGAGGTGCTCACCCGGGCCGTCGGCGATTCGATGACCGGGGTGCCGGCCACCACCGACATGCACTTCCGCAACGGCGCGGTCGCGATCTCCTACGTCTCGACGTTGCTGCTCAAGCTGGTCGACCAGAAGAAGCTGAGCCTTGATGACCGGTTGTCGAAATGGCTCCCCGACTTCCCCAATTCCGGACGAGTCACCCTGGGGCAGCTGGCGCAGATGACGTCGGGCTATCCGGACTACGTCATCGGCAACGAACAATTCGCCAACGAGTCATACGCGAACCCGTTCCAGCAGTGGACAACTCAAGACATCTTGGCCCAGATCTCCGGGCGGCCGCTGCTCTACGAGCCGGGAACCAACTGGAATTACGCGCACACCAATTACGTGTTGCTGGGCCTGGCGCTGGAAAAGGCCACCGGCCAGGACATGCCGACGCTGCTGGCCAACGAGGTGCTGGGCCCGCTCGGCCTCAAGCACACCGCGAACGCCGAGACGGCCGAAATCCCGTGGCCCGTCTTGCACACGTTCAGCTCTGAACGGCGCCAGGCGCTGAAAATCCCTGCGGGGGAACCGTTTTACGAAGAGTCCACCTACTGGAATCCGTCCTGGACGATCACGCACGGTGCCATTCAGACCACCACCATCGACGACATGGAAGCCACCGCCGTCGGGATCGGCTCGGGCAGGCTACTCTCGGGCGACTCGTACCGGAGGATGGTCTCGACGGCGCTGCGCGGCAAGACCCACGCCCAACCCGGCTGCCCGACCTGCTTCGACCAAAGCGAGGGCTATACCTACGGCCTGGGCATCATCATCTCCGGCGATTGGCTGATGCAGAACCCGTTGTTCTCCGGCTGCGCGGGCGTAGAGGCCTATCTGCCGGCCCAGAAGATCGCGATCGCCGTCGCGGTCACCTACGCTCCGGAAGCATTCGACGACCAGGGCAACTACAGTAATCAGGCCGACATACTGTTCCGCAAGATCGGCGCGGTGATGGCCCCGAACGCGGCCCCACCGATGCCACCGGGGAGATGAGCGAAGGAGTTTGAGGTATGCGGATTCTCGCTATCGCGTGCATGCTGGCGCTGGGCGCGTTGGCGGTGCCGACCGCCGTCGCCGATCCCACCGGCACACTGCCGCCCATGACAGCCACCAACGGCGGACCGATCATCGGCGGCGGGGGCGCCGCGTCGCAGATGTCGCAGCAACTCAAGAGCCTCAACGATCCGAACGTCCAAGAAGTCGACGGTCCCGACGCGGCGCAATTCATCGCTGCCGCAGCCGGTATCAGTGATCGCGACCTCGCCCTGCCGTTCATGGCGCTGCAGCGCGCGCTGGGGTGCCAGAAGAACAACGCCGGGTTCGGCGCGCGCGGCTATCGCCGCAACGACGGGAAATGGGGAGGCGCGATGCTCGTAATCGCCAAGAGCGCCTACCCGGACGTCGCCGCCATGAAAGCGTGCGAGATGTCCAACTGGCGCCGGCCATCGATGGGCAGCCCCACCCAGATGTGCAACAGCGGATGGGCTTATCCACCACAGACATTCAACGACAAGGGCGGCGACTTCATCGTGTTGCTCGCCGGCACGAACTCCGACTTCTGCACCGCGCTCAACGGGAACTACAAGAGCTCCGCCTCGCCGTGGCCGTGAGCCGGGTACTCACCAGCCGCTGCAGCCGTCGAGGTCGATGATCGAACCCGGCCCCGCGCCGTCGCGCGCCGCGGCATCGGCGGCGTCTTGGGTGAAGGCCTGGCGCCCCGCCAGGATTTTCCCGTCGGGGCTCTCCGCGATCGACAGACAGCCCAACCCCGAGATGACCACCTGGCAGTCGTTGGTTTTCCCGATCACGTCGCACCACATCACGGCCGCGTCCTCGGCCTTTTGCTGAGTCGGGTAGCCGGTGCGGATTGATTCTTCGCCGGTCGACTGCGACGCCGCGATGGCGCCCCAGCATCCCGGTCGGCGATACAGCGAGATGTCAGCCTTCGCCGCCGGCGCGGTCAGTGCCGATCCGGTGGCCGCAAGGACGCCGATAATCGCATATGGCGCAACGTGCTTCATGGTCAGACGATGGCAGCCGCAGCTGGGCAGGGCTTATGAGGTAGTTCTGAGGCCCGTGAGAACGGCCCGGCCCGGTCACGCCGTCAGGTCACCACTGACGTAGTGCTGCAGATTGGGGGCGATCGCCGCGATCGCTTCGCCTTCGGTCATCGATGCGATCGGCTCGATCCTCCAGATGTAGCGCATCAGCGCGAACCCCATCATCTGTGTCGAGACAAGCCCGCTGCGGATCATCCGGTCGCGTTCGTCGACACCGAGGTTCGATACACCCATCAGGCTGCCCTCGACGATCCGGCGCAGCTTCTCGTGGGTGGCCGGTTCGTGCGCGGCGGTCTGCAGGATGGCCCGCAAGGTGGGCGCTACTTCGTCGTCGGCCCAAGCCCCCAGCAACAAGGTGATCAGCGCGACACCCAGCTGATCGACGGGCGTGGTCCACACCTTGGCGACATTCTCCAGGAACTTTTGCGGCGGGTTCGTCGCCGCGTCCAGCAGACCTTCCTTGGACCCGAAGTAGTGGTAGACCAGCGCCGGGTCGACGTCGGCCCCCCGTGCGACCGCGCGGATCGTGGTGCCCGCCCAGCCGTGCTGGGCAAACTCGTCGCGAGCGGCCGCCGTGATCCGCGCCGCGAGCACCCCCCGTTCATCTCGGGGCCCCGGGGTTATCGATCTGTTCGGCATAAGAGTTTCATTGTAGCGTGAAATTCCCCTTGCGTTGAGACTCTTTTCAACGTGGCGTGAAAAGAGGCCAACTGTCCGGGAAATACGGGAGACGGCGCTCCCGTCAGCAGCCGAGCGCCGGGGTCCTAGTCGTCGATGTGCGTCGGTGGGTCAGTGAACGCGACGCCAGCCGGATGTTGGTCGGGACCCAACGTCTGGCAATTCGTGTTGGCGACGTAAACGGGAGAACCGTCACGCCCGCCGGCCGGGGGAAACACGACGCAGCGTTGCCAGGTGCCGTCGGGCTGGACGGGTCCGTCGCACTTACTGAGTACGACGCCGCCCAACTGGCAGCCGGCGCCGGCCGGGGGCGCCAAGGCAATCAGTGCGCCGACCGAAAGCGCGACAACCGTTCCGACCAAGCCAAATTGCTTCATTGATCTCTCCTGAACAGGCCGCTGGGACGGACACTACTCGGTGGATCGGCGGCCGTTCGCGATTGGCGATGACGCGGATGTCGCGCGCCGCGCAGGACTACAGCTTGTCAGCGGGCTCCTGCACCGGCACCGCGGCGCCAACAAGGTGTCACGGCCGGCGGAGCAGCTCTACGCGGTGTTAGACGAGGCGATGCAGGTGCTGGAGCACGCCGAACTGGTCCGAGTGACACAGCGCGGTGACCGGAGCTCGCATTGGAATGCCACCCATTAGGGCACCGCGGCCCTGGCCGACGGCAGTGTAGGCAACAGATCAAGTCCGAACCGGTCTCTCTTGGCGGCGGCGCGACGGCGCCGGCACCAGCAACCCTGCGGCCACACCCAACGTTCATCCCGCCGAAGTCGTACGGTGGAGATGCGCTGCGGAGACTGTAGGAGCCAGACGGATCACAGGACCTGAAGGAGAATCATGTCGCGCCATCGCGTCGTCGTCATCGGAAGCGGGTTCGGGGGGCTCAATGCGGCCAAGGCGCTCAAGCGCGCCGACGTCGACGTCACCCTGATCTCCAAGACGACCACTCACCTGTTCCAGCCGCTGCTCTATCAGGTGGCCACCGGCATCTTGTCCGAAGGCGAGATCGCGCCCGCGACCCGGCTGATCCTGCAGCGGCAGAAAAACGTGCAGGTGCTGCTGGGCGAGGTCTACGACATCAACCTGACCGCCGGCACCGTGACGTCGAAGCTGATGGGCATGGAGACGGTGACACCGTTCGACAGCCTGATCGTGGCGGCCGGTGCCCAGCAGTCCTACTTCGGTAACGACCAGTTCGCGACGTACGCGCCCGGCATGAAGACCATCGACGACGCCCTCGAGCTGCGCGGCCGGATCCTCGGTGCGTTCGAGGCCGCCGAGTTCACCCACGATCCCGTCGAGCGGCAACGCCGGCTGACCTTCGTCGTCGTCGGCGCGGGACCCACCGGTGTCGAGGTGGCGGGCCAGATCAAGGAGCTCGCCCACCGCACCCTCAAGCAAGCGTTTCGCACCATCGAGCCCCGCGATTGCCGGGTGATCCTGCTCGACGCCGCGCCCGCGGTCTTGCCGCCGATGGGCGAGAAGCTGGGCCTCAAGGCACAGCAGCGGCTGGAAAAGATGGGAGTCGAAGTCCAGCTCAACGCGATGGTCGATGACGTGGACTACATGGGCCTCACGATCAAGGAGAAGGACGGCACGAAGCGGCGCATCGAATGCGCGTGCAAGGTGTGGGCGGCGGGCGTGCAGGCCAGCTCGCTGGGCAAGATCCTCGCCGACCAGTCCGACGGCACCGAGGTCGACCGGGCCGGACGGGTGGTCGTCGAGCCCGACCTGACCATCAAAGGCCACCCGAACGTCTTCGTGGTCGGGGACCTGATGTCGGTGCCCGACGTGCCCGGGATGGCCCAGGGCGCGATTCAGGGCGCGCATTACGCGGCGACGTTGATCAAGCACATGGTCAAGGGCACCGACGATCCGGCAAACCGCAAGCCCTTCGACTACTTCGACAAGGGCAGCATGGCCACCATCTCGCGATTCAGTGCCGTCGCGCAGGTCGGCAAGCTCGAGTTCGGCGGCTTCATCGCCTGGCTGGCGTGGCTGGGGTTGCACCTGCTCTACCTCGTCGGCTTCAAGAACCGGTTCACCACCGTGATCGCCTGGTTCATCACCTTCCTGGGCGACGGGCGCAGCCAGATGGCCATCACCAACCAGATGATGTACGCCCGAGTCGTGACGAACTGGATGGAAGCACAAACGCAAGAAGCGATGACCGAAGCCGAACGCCAGACCGCCGAGCAGAGAGCCGGCTAGCTCAGGGCTTGGTCGATGTCGGCGATCAGGTCGTCGGTGTCCTCCAGGCCGACCGAGATGCGGACGACGCCGTCACCGAGGCCGATCGCGGCGCGCCCTTCCGGCCCCATCGCCCGGTGTGTGGTCGTAGCCGGATGTGTGACAAGCGATTTGGCGTCACCGAGATTGTTCGAGATGTCGATCAGCCGCAGCTTGTCCAGTACTTCGAAGGCCCGCTCCTTGGCGCCGCCGGGGGCGTTGAGCTCGAAGGTGAGCACCGTTCCGCCACCGGACATCTGACGCTTGGCCAGGTCGTACTGCGGGTGCGATGTCAGGAACGGGTAGCGCACCCAACTCACCGCCGGATGCTCTTGCAGGAACTCCGCGATCCGCTGCGCCGAGGCATTGCTGTAATTCACCCGAACCGACAGTGTCTCAAGGCCTTTCAGCAGCACCCAGGCGTTAAAGGCACTCATGGCCGGGCCGGTGTGCCGCATCAGCTTCTGCACCGGGCCGTCGATGTATTCGCGATCGCCGAGGATGGCACCACCGAGCACTCGGCCTTGGCCGTCGATGTGCTTGGTGCCGGAGTACACCACCACGTCAACCCCGAGCGGAAAGCCTTGCTGCAGAAGCGGAGTGGCAAAGACGTTGTCCAGCACCACTTTTGCACCCGCAGCATGCGCAAGCTCGGTCACCGCGGCGATATCCACCAGCGACTGCATCGGGTTCGACGGCGTCTCGAAGAACACCGCCTGGGTGGGCACCGATAGCGCCTGTTCCCACTGGGCGAGGTCGTCGCCGTCGACGAAGACGGTCTCCACACCCCAGCGCGGCAGGATCTCGTTGCACACCACGAAGCACGATCCGAACAGGCTGCGGGCGGCCACCAATCGATCGCCGGCGCCCAGCAGCGCGCCCAGCGAGGTGAACACCGCGGCCATGCCGCTGGCCGTCGCGAACGCCGCCGGCGCGCCCTCGATCAGCCGCAGCCGTTCCTCGAACATCGACACGGTCGGGTTGCCGTAGCGCGAATACACAAAGCGGTCGAGCTCGCCGGAGAAAGCCTGCTCGGCAGCCGCCGCCGACGGGTAGACATAACCCGAGGTCAGAAACATCCCCTCGGCGGTCTCGTCGAACTCGGACCGTAACAGCCCCCCGCGCACGCCGATGGTGGCTTGGCCGACGCCGTCGGGCAGTGCCTTCGGAATGCGAACCGACGGAACGTCGGTCATTGGCGCCGCTCCTCAATGCCGGCTACGCCGGCATCATCGTCGTCGACGCGGGTCATCGTTGCTTCCAGGGCAGTCCGACTGCCCGCCAACCGGTTTCACCTCGATGACCCTGAGCGTCGAGGTTGCCCTCGAAACCGTCCAGGATGTTGTAGGACGGCTCGATGCCCGCCTCGGTCGCGGTCTCGGCGGCACCGATGGAGCGGTTGCCGGAGCGACACAGGAAGACCACCGGTCCCGCCTGCGCGGGAAGCCTGTCCTTCAGTTCGGCCAGGAAGTTGTCGTTGTGCCCGGTCGCGGTGTTCCACTCGATGAAGACCGCGTCGCGGCGCAGGCTCGACAAGTCCGGCACCCCGACGAACCGCCATTCGGCATCGGTGCGCACGTCGACCAAGACCGCCTGCGGGTTGTCGCTGAGCAGCTTCCATGCCTCAAGCGGCGTGATATCTCCTGCGTAGCTCATTCTCGTGAGTCTAGTTAACCGCCCTTGGACGCCGCGGTGGCCACGTCGCGGGCCCGGTCGCGGGCGGAGGCCACATCCGGCGCGGTGGCCAGCGCCACCCCACGCCGCGGGCCCGGCCCCGCATCGAAGATGCGAAGGTCGCTTTCCGGCACGGCCAGCGCCGCGGTCAGTGCCTCGACGGTGGGCGCCGGGTGACTCGTGCGCGCGGCGGCCGGTGAAATCATCAGGACATCCACCGGCAGGCCGAGAATCACCCGGGCCTGCAGTTCGAATGCCGAAATCCGCTGGCTTCGCAGCGTCACCCAGACGCTTTGCGGCAGAACGGCGCTCACGTCGCAGAAGTACACCTCGTCGCCGTTGATCATCAATTCGACGCCGAACACGCCGCGGCCACCGAGCGCCTTGACGATGCGCGCGGCGATCGATTTGGCGGCATCGAGGGCCGCCGGGCTCAAATGCTGGGGCTGCCAGGATTCCAGCACGTCGGGTTCGGCGCGCCGGTGCCCAATCGGCGAACAGAACTCGATCACCGGCCCGTTGCGACCCTCGCCGCGGATTGCGAGCAGCGTGACGTAAAACTCGACCTCCACCACCGTTTCGGCCAGCACCCGCGGCTGCTCGGCGTGACCCGTCGCCCGCCGCCACGCGGGCTCGACATCGTCGGGACCGGACACCATCGAGCGCCCGGCCGTCGCGCCCAGCGGCTCGACCAGCAACGGATAGCCACCGTGGGCGGCCACCGCCTTGAGGTCGTCGAGCGAGCCGGCGAACCAGAACGGCGCGGTGGGCAGACCCAGCTGGTCGGCGGCCAGCCTGCGCAGGCCCTCCCGGTCGTTGGTCAACCGGACGGTGCGCATGTTAGGCACCAATTCGATGCCGTCATTGTCGGAACGGGCCGCGAGCGCCTCGAGCGCCGGGACGGAGACGGGGCCGGCGGCCGTCGCCACGATGTCGGGTTGTAGCCGGTCGATCACCCCCGACACGGTGTCCATGTCCGAGTGCTCGTGAACTTCCGCGCCCAGGCGTCGCAGCGCATTCGCCAGCTCTCGGCTGAGTTCGCCGGAACCCAGCAACAACACCCGGGGTACGCCTGCGGTTTCGCGTCGTCCTTCGGTCACAAGTGCATGCTACGGGCGCCGTCAGGGCTGACCGGGCAATAACCGCACCATCAGGCCGTTGCCCTCGGCCAGCAGCGTCTCGTCGCCGTCGACCAATTCGGCGGAGACGAACGCCTTGCGGCCCTCGGTGCTGGTGACTCGCCCGCGCACCAGCAACGGCACGTCGGTCGGCGTGACCTTGCGGTAGTCGACGTGCAGGAAGGCCGTGCGGCTGATCGGGCGTCCCGCGGCGTGGGAGATCATCCCGAACATGTGATCAAACAACAGCGGCAGCACACCACCGTGCACCGCGTGGTTGCCGCCGACGTGGAAACGGGTGAAATGGCCCGTCATTTCGACGCCGTCGGGCGAGTAGCGGGTCAACGTCCACGGCGGCAGCAGCAGGCTGCCCATGCCGGGTAGTTCGGGCGTGCGGCCCGCCGGCGCCTGACCTTCCACCTGGGCCTGAAACGGGCCCAGCAACTCCGTCAGCGCAACCACCCGATCGGCCGCGTCGTCCCAGATGTCGTCGGCCGGGTCGGCGGAGACGGCGAGGTCCTGCAGCCGGCGCATGGCCGCCACGAACCGGCCGAATCCCGGGCCCGGGGTGGCCGGGCCGTATTCGGGAAAGCCGCCGTGGTGTTCGTATTCGGGATCGAGTTCTTTTGGATCGGGATCGCTCACTGGCGCGCCGCCAGGATGTCGCGGCGCACGATGGTCTGATCCCGCCCCGGCCCGACGCCGATGCACGAAACATGTGCTCCGGCAAGCTCTTCCAGACGCAACACGTAGTCGCGCGCCTTGGCGGGCAGGTCGTCGAATTCGCGGGCCGCCGAGATGTCTTCCCACCAGCCGGGCAGCTCTTCGTAGATCGGCTCGGCGCGGTGCAAATCGCTTTGCGTCATCGGCATTTCGTCGGTCTGCACGCCGTCGACGCGGTAGCCGACGCACACCGGCACGGTTTCCAGGCTGGACAGCACGTCGAGCTTGGTCAGGAAGTAGTCGGTGATGCCGTTGACCCGGGTCGCGTAGCGGGCGATGACGGCGTCGAACCAGCCGGTGCGCCGCCGGCGCCCGGTGGTGACCCCGAATTCACCGCCGGTCTTGGACAGGTATTCGCCGCTCTCGTCGAACAATTCGGTCGGGAACGGGCCCGAACCCACCCGCGTCGTGTAGGCCTTGAGAATTCCCAGCACCGTGGTGATCCGGGTCGGGCCGATGCCGGACCCGACGGCCGCGCCGCCCGCGGTCGGATTCGAGGACGTCACATAGGGATACGTGCCGTGGTCGACGTCGAGCAGCGTGCCCTGCGAGCCCTCTAGCAGGACGGTCTCGCCGGCCTCCAGCGCGGTGTTGAGCAGCAGCCGGGTGTCGCGGATGCGGTGCTGGAAACCCTCGGCCTGTTTCAGCAGGGCATCGACCACCTGCCGCGGATCCAGCGCCTTACGGTTGTAGATCTTGACCAGGATCTGGTTCTTGAGTTCCAGGGCGCCCTCGACCTTTTGGGCCAGCTGCTCGGGATCGAGCACGTCGGCGGCCCGGATGCCCTGACGGGCGATCTTGTCCTGATAGCACGGTCCGATGCCGCGGCCGGTGGTGCCGATCTTCTTGTTGCCCATGTAGCGCTCGGTGACCTTGTCGATGGCCACGTGGTAGGGCAACAGCAAATGCGCGTCGGCGGAGATCAGCAGTTTGGTGGTGTCGACACCGCGATCCTCCAGGCCCTTGAGCTCGTCGAGCAGCACGCCGGGATCGATCACCACGCCATTGCCGATGACATTGGTGACGCCGGGCGTCAGCACGCCCGACGGGATCAGATGTAGCGCAAAGTTTTCCCCGGTGGGCAAGACGACGGTGTGCCCGGCGTTGTTGCCACCCTGGTAACGCACCACCCACTGCACGCGCCCACCGAGCAGGTCAGTGGCCTTACCTTTGCCCTCGTCGCCCCATTGGGCGCCGATGAGGACGATTGCCGGCATGACATGCTCCCGCCTGGTCTCGCCTGCTTATTGTGGTCCAGCCGGGGACTTACCTTAGTCCGGTGACGATGCGGGCGTCTTTCGGCCCGCTGAGGAACCGGGCAAATTTGCTCGAGCCCAGCAGGTCGCGAGGAGCCCATGAATATCGCCACGGACACGGCCGACATGGCCGTGTTGTGGTTCGGCGACCGGCGACTGCCTGGTCCGCTGCACGGCCTGCCCGTCCATCGGGTCGAGGACCCGGCCGACATCGACGCCGCGATCGGGCCCTATCGACGGCTGATCGTGCTCGGCGCCGACGCCGAACTGGCCGCCGTGCTGAACCGGCTGCTGCGCGCCGGGCGACTCGACGTCGAAGTGGCCTACGTGCCGCGTCGCCGCACCCGCGCCACCCGCATCTACCGCTTGCCGGTGGGACGGCGAGCGGTCCGTCGGGCCCGGCGCGGCACATCCGGGCGAGTCACCTTGGTACGCGACGAGACCGGCGCGGTGATCGTCGGCCGCGCCGGCTGGCAACCACCCGGCGACCAACGGCACATCCACGGCGAGGCCGTCGTCGACGACACGCAGCTGTTCGACGGCCACATCACCGGCGCGTACATCGAGCCGACGCTCGCGGTGCCGGGGTTGCGCGCCGCGGTGCACGGACGCTGGCGTCGCTGGGTGGCGGGGCGCGCCGTCCAGTTGGGCAGCACCGGCGTGCTGGTGGTGCGCGACGGTGTCGCCCCGCCCCGCCCGGCCAGGCGATCGACCTTCTACCGTCACGTCGAAGGCTGGTTGCTGGTCCGGTAGTTTCGACCGGTGGACTCACACGGGCACGCATCGGTGCGGCCGAGCCCAATCTTCTTGGCACTGGTCGCATTGACAGCCGTCGGCGGTGTGCTGGCCTGGCTGTCCGGGACGACCGTGAAGCCGATGTCCTACGCCGGGGTGTTCATCTTCGTGGTCGCCGGCTGGCTGGTTTCGTTGTGCCTACACGAATTCGGCCATGCGGCGACCGCGTGGCGGTTCGGCGACCACGACGAGGAGGTCCGCGGCTACCTGACGCTGGACCCGCGGCGCTACGCCCATCCCGGGCTGTCGCTGCTGCTGCCGATGGTGTTCATCGCGCTCGGTGGGATCGGCCTGCCCGGCGCCGCGGTGTATGTGCGCACCTGGTTCATGTCGCCGGCGCGCCGCACCCTGGTCAGCCTGGCCGGCCCGGCCGCCAACCTGGTGCTGGCGGTGCTGCTGCTGACGCTGACCCGGCTGTTCTTCGACCCGGAGCACTGGGTGCTGTGGGCGGGCGTGGCGTTTCTGGGCCTCCTACAGATCATGGCGGTGGTGCTGAACCTGCTGCCCGTCCCCGGGCTGGACGGCTATGACGCCCTGGAACCTCATCTGAGCCCGGAGACGCAGCGCGCCGTGGCGCCGGCCAAGCAGTATGGCGTGTTCATTCTGCTGTTCCTGCTGCTGGCGCCCGCAGTCAACCAGTGGCTGTTCGCGGTCGTGGACTGGCTCTTCGACTTCTCCGGGGTGCCGCACCTGCTGGCCAGCGCCGGCAACTCGCTGACCCGCTTCTGGAGCCGCTGGTTCTAGGTCTTGCAATATATGCGTTGCCACGCATATATTGTTGGCCATGGGCGCAGGACACAGTCACACCCCCGCCGAGGCCGACGCGTCTCGGATGATCCCCCGCATGATCATGGCCGCCGGGATTTTGGCGACGTTCTTCGTAATCGAGCTGACCACCTCGCTGCTGATCAATTCCCTTGCGCTGCTGGCAGATGCCGGGCACATGCTGACCGACGTCGTCGCGGTGTTCATGGGGCTGGGGGCGGTGATCTTGGCCAAGCGCGGCAGCACGTCGCCGAATCGCACTTACGGCTGGCACCGCGCCGAGGTGTTCACCGCGGTGGCCAACGCGGTGCTGTTGGTCGGCGTGGCGACGTTCATCCTCTACGAGGCGATCGAGCGACTGGGTACCGGAGCCGATGTCCCCGGCATACCGATGATCGTCGTGGCGCTGGCCGGACTGATCGCCAACTTCGTGGTCGCGATGCTGCTGCGGTCGCACTCCGAGGGCAGCCTGGCCGTCAAGGGCGCCTACATGGAGGTGATCGCCGACACGGTCGGCAGCCTGGGCGTGCTGATCGCCGGTGTCGTGACCGTCACGACGCACTGGCCGTACGCCGACGTCGTGGTCGCCGTGCTGGTGGCCCTCTGGGTGCTGCCCCGCGCATTCTCGCTGGCGCGCGCCGCGCTGCGGATCCTGTCCGAGGCGTCACCGGCCCACATCGACGTCGAGGAGCTGCGGTCGGCCCTGGGTGCCGTCGACGGCGTGACCGAGGTGCACGACCTGCACGTCTGGACGCTATCCCCGGGCAAGGACATGTGCACCGTGCACCTGATCAGCTCCACCGACTCCACCGCCGTGCTCAGCGACGCGCGTGAGGTGCTGCACGAGCGCGGGCTCGAGCACGCCACCGTGCAGGTGGAGAGCCGCGACAGCGACTGCTCGGAGAACTGCTAGAGGCCCAGCTCTTTGCGGGCGGCCGGGTCGCAGTCGTCGAGCAGGTCCAGGCAGCGGTTCAGCTCGTCGGTCTCGCCGATCGTGTCGGCGGCCTTGGCCAACGCGGCCACACAGCGCAGGAAGCCGCGGTTGGGCTCGTGCGAATAGGGCACCGGGCCAAAGCCCTTCCAGCCGTTGCGGCGCAATTGGTCCAGGCCGCGGTGGTAGCCGGTCCGGGCGTACGCGTACGCGGTGATGGCCCGGTCGTCGGCCAATGCCTCCTCGGCCAGCGCCGCCCAGGCCACCGACGCCGACGGATGCGCCGCCGCGACGATGCCCGGATGCTCGTTGGCGAGCAGTTCGGCTTCGGCTTCGCTGTCGCCGGGTAGCAGGATCGGATCGGGTCCCAGGAGATCACCCATTGGTGTCATGCGTTCTATTCTGCCGTCCCGCCGCGGATGACTAAGCTCCCACTCATGCCTAACCCACCGGAGCCCGACCGCGGCACCCCGCCGGGTGTGGACCCGACCCCGGAGCAGGCCGACGACGCAACCGAGGCCCATCCGATGGTTCCTCCCGATCCCGAGACCGAGACCGTGGTGATCGACAAGCCCGATCCCGGCACCGATCCCGCGGCCAATCCGGACGACCAACAACCCGAACGTCGCTTCACCGCGCCGGGCTTCGACGCGAAGGAAACGGCGATCATCCACACCGCGCCGGAGCCCGCGACGGAGGTGTTCTCGACCCCGGCCGGCCCGCCGGGACAGCCGCCACTGCCTGGACAGCCCCCGATGCCTCCGAAACCTGCTGTGCCGCAATCTATTCCGGGCCGCGACGGCACCAAGCCGCAGCCGTCGGGCAGGGGTTTCAACTGGGGCTGGGTGCTGGCGATCACGGTGATCGTGTTGGCCCTGGCGGCGATCGCCATCCTGGGCACCGTGCTGTTGACCCGCGGCAAGCACTCGCACGTCTCGCAGGAAGACATGGTGCGCCAATCGATCCACGCGTTCGACACGGCGGTGCAGCGCGGCGACCTGACCCAGCTGCGCAGCATCACCTGCGGCACCACCCGTGACGGCTACGTCGACTACGACGAGCACTCGTGGAACGAGACCTACCAACGGGTTTCGGCGGCCAAACAGTATCCGGTGATCGCCAGCATCGAACAGATCGTCGTCAACGGCCAGCACGCCGAGGCCAACGTCACCACCTTCATGGCCTACGACCCGCAGGTCCGCTCGACGCGCAGCCTCGACCTGCAATACCGCGACGACCAGTGGAAGATCTGCCAGTCCCCCAGCGGCTAGTCATCTCGCCCGCCGAGCGCCCGGCCAGCCGCCCGTTCGGCGTCGAGCGCCCGGCCAGCCGGGCACCTGGCCCGACATCGACTAGGCGCTGACTGACTTTCCGGAGCAGTGCAGGTCGTTGCAGGCCTCGATCACGCGCTCGGTCATCGACGCTTCGGCCTTCTTGAGGTAGCTGCGCGGGTCGTAGACCTTCTTGTTGCCGACCTCGCCGTCGACCTTGAGCACACCGTCGTAGTTGGTGAACATGTGGCCGGCCAGCGGGCGGGTGAACGCGTACTGGGTGTCGGTGTCGACGTTCATCTTAACCACGCCGTAGCGCAGCGCCTCCTCGATCTCCGACTTCAGCGAGCCCGAACCGCCGTGGAAGACGAAGTCGAACGGCTTGGACCCCTCGGGCAGGCCGAGCTTGGCCGACGCGACCTTCTGGCCCTGATCCAGGATGTCGGGGCGCAGTTTGACGTTGCCGGGCTTGTAGACGCCGTGCACGTTGCCGAACGTCGCGGCCAGCAGATACTTGCCGTGCTCCCCGGTGCCCAGCGCCTCGACGGTCTTCTCGAAGTCCTCCGGGGTGGTGTACAGCTTGTCGTTGATCTCGTGGGCGACGCCGTCTTCCTCGCCGCCGACCACGCCGATCTCGATCTCCAGGATGATCTTGGCGGCAGCCGACGCCTTGAGCAGCTCCTGCGCGATCACGAGGTTCTCGTCGATCGGCACCGCCGAGCCGTCCCACATGTGCGACTGGAACAGCGGATTCTTGCCGGCCGCCACGCGCTTGGCCGAGATGTCCAGCAGCGGGCGCACGTAAGTGTCCAGCTTGTCCTTCGGGCAGTGGTCGGTGTGTAGCGCGACGTTGATCGGGTACTTGGACGCGATGTGGTGGGTGAACTTGGCCAGCGCGACCGCACCGGTGACCATGTCCTTGACGCCGAGTCCGGAGGCGAACTCCGCACCGCCCGTGGAGAACTGGATGATGCCGTCGCTGCCGGCGTCGGCGAAGCCCTTGATGGCGGCGTTGACGGTTTCCGACGAGGTGCAGTTGATGGCCGGGAATGCGTACGCGTTCTCCTTGGCGCGTCCCAGCATCTCGGCGTAGACCTCGGGGGTTGCGATGGGCATGAAATTCCTCCTGAAGACTTCAGTTGTCCCAGTATCGCAACCCGACGTTGACGGCGGGCACCCACCTCGGGGCCGGTATGTTGAGGCACCATGAGCACCGCCGTCGTGGCCCTGCCCGACATCATCGATCCGATGTTCTGGATCGGGCCCCAAGGCCTGTTCGCCTCCGCGGTGTTGCCGACCATCTTGGTCATCGTCTTCGTCGAGACCGGATTGCTGTTTCCGCTACTTCCGGGCGAATCGCTGCTGTTCACCGGCGGTCTGCTGGCCGCGCACGGAACGCTGAACATCTGGGTGCTGGCGCCGGCGGTCGCCGTGGTGGCGGTGCTGGGCGACCAGACCGGATACTTCATCGGCCGCCGCATCGGGCCGGCGCTGTTCAAGAAGGAAGATTCCCGGTTCTTCAAGCAGCATTACGTGACCGACTCGCACGCCTTCTTCGAGAAGTACGGACCCGCGGCCATCATCCTGGCCCGCTTCATGCCGTTCATCCGGACGTTCACGCCGGTCGTGGCCGGGGTGTCCTACATGCGCTATCCGGTGTACCTGGCGTTCGACATCGTCGGCGGGGTGCTGTGGGGCGGCGGCGTGACGGTGGCCGGCTACTTCCTGGGCAACGTGCCGTTCGTGCACCACAACCTGGAAAAGATCATCCTGGTCATCCTGTTCGTCTCGATGCTGCCGGCATTCATCGCTGCCACGCGCGGCTACCTGGCACGACGACGTGCCAAAGCGGGTTCAGGCGACGGCGAAATCGCAACCGGTCTTGGCACGGACGTCGTCGACCGTCACCCCGGGATGTAGTTCGGTCAGCGTGAGCCCGCGTTCCGGGTCGACGTCGAACACGCACAGGTCGGTGATGATCATGTCCACCACGCCCTTCCCGGTCAGCGGCAGCGTGCATTGCTTGAGGATCTTCGGGCTGCCGTCCTTGGCGGTGTGATCCATCACGACGATCACCCGCTTGACCCCGGACACCAGGTCCATCGCACCGCCCGGGCCCTTGACCATCTTGCCGGGCACCATCCAGTTGGCCAGGTCGCCGTTCTCGGCCACCTCCAGGCCGCCGAGGATGGACAGGTCGATGTGCCCGCCGCGGATCATCGCGAACGAGTCGGCGCTGCTGAAGAAGCTGGAGCCGCTGATCGTGGTGATGGTCTGTTTCCCGGCGTTGATCAAGTCGGGATCCACCTCGTCGTCGGCCGGATAGGCCCCGATGCCGAGCAGACCGTTCTCGGACTGCAACGTCACGTTGATGCCGTCGGGGATGTAGTTGGCGACCAGCGTCGGGATGCCGATGCCCAGGTTCACGTAGTAGCCGTCGCGCAGTTCCTTTGCGGCGCGCTTGGCCATGGTCTCGCGGATGGGGCTCTCGTGCTTGGCCGCGGCGGCGCCGCTGGTGGTGCGGAATTCGATCCGCTTCTCGTAGCTGGGGCCCGCGATGATGCGGTCGACGTAGATGCCGGGGGTGTGGATCTGATCGGGATCCAGCTCGCCGACCTCGACCAGTTCCTCGACCTCGGCAACCGTCACCTTGCCGCAGGTGGCGATCATCGGGTTGAAGTTGCGCGCCGTCTTCCGATAGATCAGGTTGCCGGCGGTATCACCCTTCCACGCCTTGACGATCGCGACGTCGGCCTGGATGCCTTCCTCCAGGACGTATTCGGTGCCGTCGAAGACGCGCATGTCCTTGCCTTCGGCGAGTTGGGTGCCGAACGCGGTGCGGGTGTAGAAACCCGGAATCCCCGCGCCGCCGGCCCGTAACTTCTCGGCCAGGGTGCCCTGCGGGGTGAGCGACAGGTCTAGCTCACCGGCCACACCTGGCGCTCGAATTCCTTGTTTTCTCCTACGTAGGAGGCAATAACTTTCTTGACCTGACGCCCCTTGAGCAACAGACCCATGCCGAAATCGTCGACGCCGGCGTTGTTTCCGACGATCGTCAGCTCTTTGACGCCGCTGTCCACCAGCGCCAGGATCAGATTCTCCGGGATACCGCACAAGCCGAATCCGCCTGCGGCAATGGTGATTCCGTCCTTCAGCAGGTCCCGCAGCGCCGCCTCGGCATCGGGGTGGACTTTACTCACGGATCGCTCCTTCTAATGCGACGATTCGGCCGTGACGTTACATGCGGCCTCCATCAGCATCCACCCCGACAGCTGCACCGAAAGGTCGCGCTCCGGAGTCTCGGAGGCGTTCACCGCACCCTCGACGAATTGCGCCTGGGCGCCCGCGGTCGTCGGCAATGTCGCGTCGCGGTCCCAGAACGCGCCGAACAGCGGCAGCCCGTCCACCGTTTGCCGGTAATCCCAGGCCGATTTCGCGCTCGACAGCACGATGGTGCGCGCGGTGTCGCGGGCCACCGCGTCGTCGGCGGAGTCACCCGGCAGTGCGGTGGCGACCAGCGCGAGATAGCGAGCGGTAATGCCGGCGAACAGCCCGCCGTCGCCGCCACCGGACCCCTTCAGCACGCCCGACGGCGCCATGTGTTCGTTGACGGCGGCCACCAGGCGGTGCACCCGCGCCGCGTGCCGGCCCCGGGCCTCGGCGCCGGTGCGGTTCGCCAGCTCGGTCTCCAGACCGAGCACCACACCCTGGCAGTAGGTGTACTGCGCGCGCACCAGCGAGCCCGCCTTGATGCCGTCGAACACCAGATGGGTCTCGGGGTCGATCAGCGTTTGGTCGATCCAGTCGGCCATCTGCGCGGCACGTTTCAGGTGCTCGCCGTACCGGGCCAGAAAGATCCCCGCCGGCCCGTTGCCGGGGGCATTGAAGAACTGATCCTGCTTACGCCACGGGATGCCGCCGCCGTCCTCGGGCACCCACGCCTTCATGAACTGGTCGGCGAGTTTCGGCAGCGCGCGGCCACGCTCGACGCCGGCGATCCGGGCGGCGCGTTCCAGCGCGATCGCCAGCCACGCCATGTCGTCGTAATAGTTGTTGGTCCAGCGAAAGTTGTTGCGCAGCCGGTGCGAGCGAACCTGCCGGTTGATCTCGGTGCGCCGGTGCGGCTGTGGGTCACGCAGCTCCGCGTCGACCAGGCAATCCAGCAGATGCGCCTGCCACCAGTAATGCCAGGTGCCGAACAGCCGAGCCTGCCGCGTCGCGGGCCACGCCACCACTCCCAGCTGCGTTCCCGGTAACCCCCACAACCGTTTCAGGTGGCGCTGCGTAACAGCGGCTTCGGAGCTGGCAGCCCGGTTGGCCCATAGCTGGTCCATACCTACCGATCCTGCCTCATGGCGCCAGAGCCGGCGTGGGCGTCTAGGGCCTTGAGTGTGTATCCAGGGCTTCGAGCGTGCGCCCACGGTGGCGGCGCGGCGTATCGCCGCCGCCTGCGCACACTCGAGGCCGAGGCCGCACGGCGGAGTTGACCTGCTGCTGAACCGAAGGTGTCTTACTGTTGAATATGCGCTACCGGCAGACCATCTCGGGGACCACGTACTCCTTCGCGGGGCTGGTCGACGTGCTGGCGAAGGCGACGCCGCTGCGCTCCGGTGATCAGCTGGCCGGGTGCGCCGCCGATTCCGACGCCGAACGGGCCGCGGCGGCGTGGGTGCTGGCAGACATACCGCTGGCGACGTTTCTGCACGACGCGGTCGTGCCGTACGAGACCGACGAGGTCACCCGGCTCATCATCGACAGTCACGATCGCGAGGCGTTCGGCCCGATCGCGCATCTGACCGTCGGCGGCTTCCGCGACTGGCTGCTGGAAGCGGCGTCGCGCGACGACAGTGCCGCGCGGATCGCCGCCGTCTCCGCCGGGCTCACTCCCGAGATGGTGGCCGCGGTGTCGAAGATCATGCGCAACCAGGACTTGATCCTGGTGGCCGCCGCCGCGACGGCGACCGCCGCCTTTCGGACCACGATCGGACTGCCCGGCACGCTGGCCACCCGGCTGCAGCCGAACCACCCCACCGACGACCCGCGTGGGATCGCCGCGGCGCTGCTCGACGGCCTGCTGATGGGCTGCGGCGACGCGGTGATCGGCGTCAACCCCGCGACCGACTCGCCGCGCGCGGCGTCGGACCTGCTGCACCTGCTTGACGACATTCGCCAGAGATTCGCCATCCCCGTGCAGTCGTGCGTGCTGTGCCACGTGACGACCACGATGGAGCTGATCGAACAGGGCGCGCCCGTCGACCTGGTCTTCCAGTCGATCGCCGGGACCGAGGGCGCCAACGCCGGCTTCGGCACCTCGATCGCGATGTTGACCGAGGCCAACGAGGCGGCCCGGTCGCTGCGCCGCGGCACCGTCGGCGACAACGTCATGTACCTGGAGACGGGACAGGGTTCGGCGCTGTCAGCCGGGGCGCATCTCGGGGTCGGCGGCAAGCCGGTCGATCAGCAGACGCTCGAGGCACGCTCCTACGGGGTGGCCCGGGCGCTGCAGCCGCTGTTGATCGACACCGTGGTCGGCTTCATCGGGCCCGAATACCTGTACGACGGAAAACAAATCATCCGCGCCGGGCTGGAAGACAACTTCTGCGGAAAGCTGCTCGGCCTGCCGATGGGCGTCGACGTCTGCTACACCAACCACACCGAGACCGATCAGGACGACATGGACACGCTGCTGACGCTGCTCGGTGCGGCGGGCACCGCATTCGTGATCGCCGTTCCCGGTGCCGACGACATCATGCTCGGCTATCAGAGCCTGTCTTTTCACGACGCGCTCTACGTCCGAAAAGCGTTGGGGCTGCGGCCCGCACCCGAATTCGAAGCGTGGCTGGCCAGCCTGGGCATGGTCGACGCCGGCGGCCGGGTTCTTCCCGTCGACCTCGCGACGTCGCCGCTGCGCGCCCTGGCGGCCGGCTGATGAGCGACCTCTGGGCGCCGCTGCGGGCCAGCACGCAGGCGCGCATCGGGCTCGGGCGGGCCGGAAACTCGCTACCCACCCGGCGGGTGCTGGAGTTCCAGGCCGCGCACGCCGCGGCGCGCGACGCCGTCCACGAACCTCTCGACATCGACGACCTGACCGAGCAGCTGCACGGCATCGGCGTCTGCCAGCCGCTGCGGGTGCGCAGCCAAGCGACCTCACGCGGCGAGTACCTGCGCCGGCCCGATCTCGGTCGACTCCCCGCGGATCTGTCTGTCCTGCCAAAAGCCAAGGCGGACATCGGTTTTGTGCTCGCCGACGGGTTGTCGCCGCGCGCCCTGACCGACCACGCCGCGAGCATGGTCGATGCTTTGGTCCGCGCATTCGACGGCCGCTATCGCATCGCGCCGCCGGTGATCGCCACCCAGGCGCGTGTCGCACTCGGTGACCACATCGGCCACGCATTAGGCGTCACAACGGTTTTAGTGCTGATCGGCGAACGCCCCGGGCTCTCGGTCGCCGACAGCCTGGGCATCTACCTGACGCACCGACCGCAACCGGGACTCACCGACGCGGAACGCAACTGCATCTCGAACATCCATCCGCCCGACGGCCTCGACTACCGCACCGCCGCGGCCGTCGCCGCCGCGTTGGTCGCCGGGGCGCGAACGCTGGGCCGGTCCGGCATCGCACTGAAAGACCGGTTCAGCTCAGCTGAGATCGGTTGCGGCGGTGTGTAGTTCGTTTAGCTCTTCGCACGCCATGGCACCGAGGTCGAGGTCTTCGCCGGGTTCGGCCCAGCGGGCATAGGCCTTCTTGAATGCCAGGGAGCCGAGCTCGGCGGCCAACTCCGCGGTCGATTCGGAGAAGCCACGAGATTGCAGCGCCTCAGCCATCGCGAGGGCCAGCCCAATCTGCTTGAGCGCGTTACGTTCCTGAAGCTCAGCACTGGCCGCGATCGCGGCCTTGAGCCGGGGAGCCAGTTCCTTGTTGAACGACGTGAACGCCGCCGCCGCCGACTTCAAGCCGCAGCACACCACGGTCAGCGGTGTCGCGTCGGCAGGCGCCGCGGCAATGCCCTCGCGCAGCAGTTGAGCGATGGCGTCCTGGCCCGCTGCCAGCACATCACGCTTGTCGGGGAAGTGCCGAAAGAACGTGCTCTTCGTCAGGCCCGCGCGCTCGGCGATTTCCGCGACGGTCGTCTGGTCGTATCCGCGTTCGTTGAACAGGTCCAGCGCCGCCGCCACCAAGCGTTCGCGCGCATCGGGTTGCCAACGAGCCATGACCCCACCTTAGTGATGCGACTGTCGTCCCATCACTGTGTATCGTGATGGGACCATAGTCGCATCACCATGAAGGGAGCTGCTCGTGCGTGTATTCGTCACCGGCGCCAGCGGAGGAATCGGCTCGGCCGTCGTCTCAGAACTGATCGCCGCCGGTCATCACGTCGTCGGCCTGGCCCGATCCGACGCCTCGGCCGCAACCATCAGCGCACTCGGCGCCGAGCCGCTGCGCGGGGACATCACCGACCTCGCCGTCTTGCAGCAGGCGGCCCGCGACACCGACGGCGTTGTCTATTTGGCGTTCTCGCACGACTTCACCGCCGCCGGGGACGCGGTCGGCGACGAAGCCCGCGCGACCGCCGCGTTGGGCGAGGCGCTGATCGGCACCGATAAGCCGCTGGTGCTCGCGAGCGGAACCCCGGCGGTGCCCGGGCGGGTGAGCACCGAAGAAGACCCGTTCAACGCCGGGGGCCCGGTGGCCGGACGCGGCCGTACCGGCCAGGCCGTCATCGATCTCGCGCAACGCGGGGTCCGATCCGCTGTCGTGCGGTTGCCGCGGTCGGTGCACGATGCCGGCGGGCGCTATGGCTTTTCCAGCCTGCTGATCCAGGCCGCCCGCCACACCGGCGTATCGGCCTACGTCGGCGATGGCACCCAACGCTGGCCCGCAGTGCATCGCGACGATGCCGCTGCGTTGTTCCGGCTTGCCCTCGAAGAAGCACCGCCCGGCTCAGTGCTGCACGCAGTGGGCGACGAAGGCGACCCGATGCGGGCGATCGCCGAAGTGATCGGCCGCCGGCTCGGCGTGCCCGTCGAATCCGCCCCGGCTGAGAACTTCGGTCCGCTGGGCGCGATGTTCGGCGTCGACCAGCCGTCGTCGAGCGCCCTGACGCAACAGCGGTTCGCCTGGAAGCCAACACATCCGAGCCTGCTCGAAGACTTGGAAGTCGGCGACTATCCCGAGTAATGACGGGCTGGCCTCAACCCGCCAGCGCCCGCAGTAGGTCGCGCAGCCCGGTCAGCGAGTTCGCGGGCAGGAACAAATCGCAGTACGGCAGGGCGGCCGCCATCGACCCGGCGAGCGGCTGGAATTCCCGCTGTGCCGCGCGAGGATTGAGCCAGACCAGCAGTTCGGCGCGGCGTCGTAGCCGTGCCATCGCGTGCTCCAGCGCGTCGGGCGGGTCGCTGTCCCAGCCGTCGGAGGCGATGATCACCACCGCGCCGCGCAGCGCGTTGCCGTGTGGCGGCGCGAGCAGGCCGGCCACACTGCGGCCGATGAACGTGCCACCGTAACGGTCAACGACCTTGGCGTTGGCCCGCTGCAGCGCCACCTCGGCCGATCGGTGCGACAGCACCGAGGTGAGCCGGGTCAGCGACGTCGAGAACGCGTACACCTCGGGCCGAGTTCCCTGCTGGCGCAACACTGCTCGCATCAAATGCAGATACACCGCGGCGTACGGCTGCATCGAGCGGCTGACGTCGCAGAGCAGGACGACTCGCCGCGGCCGGCGGCGCGGCCGGGTTCGCGCCAGCACCATCGATTCCCAGCCGGTCGACCGCGACGCGTTCATGGTGGCCCGCAGGTCGATCCGCTTGCCGGCCGGGCTGGGCTCTGACCGCAGGCTGCGGCGGCGCGGCCAGCGCGCGACCGTCTCTTCCAGCCACATGCCAAGCAGGCGAAGATCTTCGGGATCGAAGCGGTCGAACGACTCGTCGGCCAGGGCCGCGATCCGGCCGGGTAGCAGGTCGGGCAGCAGCAGGCTCGCACTTGCCGAGTCGTGCGCGGCGGCGCTGCCCCGCGTCACCCAGGGCAACTTTTCGGTCGACCCGGACCCGCTGCCGCCCGGTCGCACCGTGCCGGCGGCCGGCGTCTTGCGCCCCGGCAACGGCAGCGGCGAATCGGGGCCGCCGGTGCCGTCGAGTTCGACCGCTCCGAACACCGCCGCGAAGACCTCGTCGAAGGCGCCCAGATCCTCCATCCGGTTGACCAGCGTCAGCCGGGCCGCCCAGTACAACGCGGAGGTGTTGTCCGGGGCCAGCTTTCGCAACGCCTGCACAAAACTCGCCGGACCGCTGGCGGAAACGGACACCCCGGCACCGCGCAGCCGGGCGACCAGCGCCGTGGCGAGGGCCGCCCGGTCGACGCCCCGCAGCAGCAAGGGGGTGTCCACGAGTCGCTAACGCCGCCGCAGCAGCACCCAGATGAGCACCAGCGCCGCGAGCGCTGCCAGCGCCGGGACGGCGTACTTCTTGAGCTGGTCGCCACCGGCCAGCTGCAACAGATCGATCGGCTCGGGCTCGGTGACGGGCGCCTGCCGCGTTCCCGGGACGGGATTGGCCGGCCAGGCCGGAATCGACTCCTGCGACGTCGGCTCGGCTGTTGCCGCGGCGCCGTTGGTCTCGGCCGTCGCCACGGCGCCGGTCTTCTCGGCGGCCAACTTGGCTTCCAGCGATTCCACGAATTGGCCCAGCAGTTTCTCCGACACTTGCTGCAGCATGCCGCTGCCGAATTGGGCCAGCTTGCCGACGATCTTCAGGTCGGTGTCGACGGTGACGCTGGTCGTCTCGCCGTCGGCCTGCAGCTGCGCGGTGACGGTGGCGGCCGCGTTGCCGGTGCCGCGGGCTTCTTTGCCCTTGCCGTCGATGACCGCGCGGTACTGCTCGCGGTCCTGTTCGACGAAGCGCACCTTGCCGCTGAATTCACTGGTGACCGGCCCGACCTTGACCTTGACTTTGCCCAGGTAGTCCTCACCCTCATGGCCGGTCAGCTGGGCGCCGGGCATCAGCGGGATCACCTGTTCCAGGTCGCACAGCACATCCCAGGCCCGGTCGATGGGCGCGCTGACGGTGAACTGGTTGGCGATCTTCATGCTGCGGGTCCTCTCAGGTGCGGCTGTATTCGGTAAAGGCGTGGTACGCCTCGCGAATCAGCGTACGGTCGTCGGGTGTCTTGGCCAGCGCCCCCAGGCTCATGACGGCGGAATCGTCGACGAGGTCCGCGACGCCCAGCGACACCAGGGCAGCGACCCAGTCGATGGTCTCGGCCACCCCGGGCGGCTTGTCCAAGTCGAGATCGCGCGTGCTGCCGACGAACTGGGTGGCCCGTTCGATCAATGGCGCGGCCGCGCCGGGCACCGTGCGCCGCACGATCGCGGCGGCCCGGGCCGGTTCCGGGTAGTCGATCCAGTGGTACAGGCAGCGCCGGCGCAGCGCGTCGTGCAGGTCGCGGCTGCGGTTGGAGGTCAGCACCGCGATCGGCGGGCGCTCGGCGACAAAGGTCCCCAGCTCGGGGACGGTCACCGCGGACTCGCCGAGGAACTCAAGCAGCAGCGCCTCGAATTCGTCGTCGGCCCGGTCGATTTCGTCGATCAGCAGCACCGGAGGCGTCGGCCCGCCGTGGCGCACGCACTGCAGGATGGGCCGGTCCACCAGATAGGTCTCGGTGTAGAGGTCGGCCTCCTCGATGCCGGTACCACGGGCCTCGGCCAGCCGGATGGACAACAGCTGGCGTTGGTAGTTCCAGTCGTAGAGCGCCTCGTGCGCGGTCAGGCCTTCGTAGCATTGCAGCCGCACCATCGGGGTGTTCAGCACCGCCGCAAGGGTTTTCGCGGCCGTGGTCTTGCCGACGCCCGGCTCACCCTCGAGCAGCAGCGGCCGGCCGAGAGTGATCGCCAAATAGATCGCTGACGCGGTGCCGGTGTCGAGCAGATAGTCCTCGGCATCGAACTGGCGCACCACGTCCTCGGGGCTGTCGAACGTCACTGGGCATCCTTGTCGGCGGCGAACGCCGATCGGCAGCCCGGGCAGCAGAACCAGTAGTCGGCGCCCTCCAGCTCCAGGTGTTCGGTACCGGGGCCGGTCGGCACCGTCATGCCGCATACCGGATCGACGGCCTCGGCCGGTGCGCTGGTCGCAGGGAAGCTCAGCCGGGCGAGGCTGCCGTCGCGCACGGCGGCGATCAGTTCGGCCGCGATCGACACCGCGATCTCCGCGGGGGTCTTGGCGCCGATCCGCAGTCCGACCGGGGTATGGATGCGGGCCCGCTGCGCCTCGGAGAGTTCGAGATCGTTGAGGATCGACTCGCCGCGGACCTTGCTGGCCACCAGGCCGATATAGCCGACTCCGTTATCCAGTGCGGCACGGATGATTTCGGCTTCCGGTCCGCCGTGGCTGGCGACCACCACCGCGGTGGTGTCGGACAGATCGGTGTCACGGCGCGCGTCGTAGCCGAGCACCCCGCACACGTCGATCAGTGCGTCGGCGATCGGGGTGGCGCCGTAGATCCGGATCAGCGGAGCCGGCAGCTGCGGCGTCAGGAAAATCTCCAGCGACCCGCCCGACAGGCAAGGGTTGACCACCACGCAAGCGCCGGCGGCCTCGGGAAAATGCACGTCGCCGTCGGGAAGCACGCGCAGCAGCACGCTCTCGCCCGCCTGCAACACACCCAGCGCCGCCTTGCGCACCGAATTCTGCGCGCACTGCCCGCCGACGAACCCCTCAATTGTCCCGTCCGCCAACAGGATTGCCTCGTCGCCCGGATACGCCGACGTGGGCGGCTGGGCACGCACCACCGTGGCATGCACGAACGGTGTCCGCGCCGCCAACAATTCCTGAGCCCGCTGGCTGATCGTTGTCATGGCTGGATTGCGCCGCTCCTCCTCATCGCTCGTCCCTCGCTCTGCGTCGTCGCCGGCGCGGCTAGATGGGTGGTTTGGCGCGGCCCTGCATAGCCTCCCAGACCCGCGACGGTGTCAGCGGCATGTCAGCGTGGCGAACTCCGAACGGCGCCAACGCATCCACCACCGCGTTGACCACCGCGGGCGGTGAACCGACCGTCGCCGATTCGCCGATGCCCTTCGCGCCGATCGGATGATGCGGCGACGGCGTCACGGTGTGCCCGGTCTCCAGATGCGGCACCTCGACCGCGGTCGGGATCAAGTAGTCCATCAGCGATCCACCCAGGCAGTTGCCTTCCTCGTCGAAGGCGATCATCTCCATCAGGGCCATCCCGATACCGTCGACGATGCCGCCGTGGACCTGACCCTCGATGATCATCGGGTTGATCTGGGTACCGCAGTCGTCGACGGCGAGGAAGCGCCGCACCTTGACCACCGCGGTGCCCGGATCGATATCCACCACACAGAAATAGGCGCCGTAAGGGTAGGTCAAGTTCTCCGGGTTGTAGCAGATCTGCGCGTCCAGCCCACCCTCGATGCCCTCGGGCAAGTCGCCGGCGCCGTGTGCGCGCATCGCGATGTCCTGAATGGTGACCGCCGCCGACGGGTCGCCCTTGACGTGGAATTTGCCCTTCTCCCAATCTAAGTCGGCGACCGACACCTCGAGCATGCCCGACGCGATGATCTTCGCCTTGTCGCGGACCTTGCGGGCCACCAACGCGGCGGCCGCCCCGGACACCGGCGTGGAGCGGCTGCCGTAGGTGCCCAGCCCGAACGGCGTCTGGTCGGTGTCGCCGTGCACCACGTCGATGTCGTCCGGCGGAATTCCCAGCTCCTCGGCGACGATCTGGGCGAACGTCGTCTCGTGGCCCTGGCCCTGCGTCTGCACCGAAAGCCGCACCACCGCTTTGCCGGTGGGGTGCACCCGAAGCTCGC
Organism: Mycobacterium sp. NGS40; assembly: GCF_059812735.1. NCBI lineage: Bacteria > Bacillati > Actinomycetota > Actinomycetes > Mycobacteriales > Mycobacteriaceae > Mycobacterium > Mycobacterium sp. NGS40. Next base: position 173,663 of record NZ_JCALDG010000001.1, on the reverse strand, counting down.
AACCGTCGGCCATGCCGAGGCCGAGGATGTCCATATCTTTGCGCGGGCCGGCGCCGACGGCCTCGGTGAAGAAGGACATGCCGATGCCCATCAGCTCGCCGCGCTCACGCTTGACCTTCTGCTCGGCCCGCAGTGCGTCATAGCCGATCATGTCCATGGCCTTGCGCATCGTGGTCTCGTAGTCGCCGGAGTCGTACACCCAGCCGGTCTTGCTCCGGTACGGGAACTGTTCGGGCCGCAGCAGGTTTCGCAGCCGCAGCTCGGCCGGGTCCATCTTCAGCTCGAACGCCAGGCAATCCACCAGCCGCTCAACGAAGTACACCGCCTCGGTGATCCGGAACGAACACGCGTAGGCGACGCCGCCGGGCGCCTTGTTGGTGTACACCGCGGTCATGTGGCAGTAGGCGGCTTCAATGTCGTAGCTGCCGGTGAACACCCCGAAAAAGCCCGCCGGGTACTTCACCGGGGCCGCCGTGCCGTTGAAGGCACCGTGGTCGGCCAGCACGGTGGAGCGGATCGCCACGATCTTGCCCTCGTTGGTGGCCGCGATCTCGCCGACCATGATGTAGTCGCGCGCGAAGCCCGTCGAGGTGAGGTTCTCGCTGCGGTCCTCCATCCATTTGACCGGCTTGCCCAGCAGCAGCGAGCCGACGATCGCGCACACGTAGCCGGGATAGATCGGCACCTTGTTGCCGAATCCGCCGCCGATGTCCGGCGAGATCACCTGGATCTTGTGCTCGGGCAGACCGGCGACCAACGCATACAGCGTGCGGTGTGCGTGCGGCGCCTGGCTGGTTGACCACAGCCGCAGCTTTCCCGTGATCGGGTCCAAATCGGCCACCGCACCACAGGTTTCCATCGGTGCCGGGTGTACCCGGGGGTAGACGATCTCCTGCTTGACCACCACGTCGGCCTTGGCGAACACGGCTTCGGTGGCGGCCGCGTCGCCCGTCTCCCAGTCGAAGCAGTGGTTGTCGGTCTTGCCTTCCAGATCGGTGCGGATCACCGCCGCGGACGGATCGAGCGCGGTGCGCACGTCGACCACGGGATCGAGCGGGTCGTACTCGACGTCGATGAGTTCCAGCGCGTCGCGTGCCGAATAACGGTCCTCGGCAACGACGAACGCCACCTCCTGACCCTGAAAGCGCACCTTGTCGGTGGCCAGCACCGCCTGCACGTCGTTGGACAGCGTCGGCATCCAGGCCAGGCCCTTCTCGGCCAGGTCGGCACCGGTGACCACCGCCTTTACCTTCGGATGTGCTTGTGCGGCAGTCACATCAATGCTGACGATGCGCGCGTGCGCGTACGGCGAGCGCAGGATCGCGAGGTGCAACATGCCCGGCAACACGACGTCGTCGACGTAATTGCCGTGGCCCCGGATGAATCGGGGATCTTCCTTGCGCATCATCCGGCCGTAGCCGCAGGGCTTCTGGTCGTTGTCGGCCAGGTCTTCCGGTGACGGCGGGCGAGATGCCTCCCCTGTAAAGGTGGTCATGAGCCGGCCTCCACGGGAGCTGAGTGCGATGCGGCCCATTGGATGGACCGCACGATCGTGGTGTATCCGGTGCAACGGCAGATCTGCCCCGAAATCGCTTCCCGGATGGTCTCTTCGTCGGGGTCCGGGTCGCGGTCCAGCAGGGCGCGGGCGGTGATCATCATGCCCGGCGTGCAGAAGCCGCATTGCAGGCCGTGGCAGCGCATGAAGCCTTCCTGCACCGGGTCCAGCCGGCCACTGGGACCCGGGCTCGCCAGGCCCTCGACGGTGCGCACGCTGTGGCCCGAGGCCATCACGGCCAGCATCGTGCAGGATTTCACCGGCACGCCGTCGACGTCGACCACGCAGGTTCCGCAGTTGCTGGTGTCGCAGCCCCAGTGAGTCCCGGTGAGCCGCAGGTGGTCTCGCAGGAAATGCACGAGCAGCATCCGGGGCTCGACATCGGCGCTTACCTGCTCGCCGTTGACGGTCATATTCACCTGCATTGCTAATTCCTTTCTGTCGGCGACCCGCTGCACCCGGCTCGGCCGCGCTGGCGATCGCCTTAATTCCCTCCGGCACGCACTCGCTCGGCGGCGGTGCGCAAGGTGCGAGTGGTCAATTCGGCGGCCAGATGCCGCTTGTACTCGGCGGTGCCGCGCACATCGGTCACCGGGTCGCAGGCCTGCGCGGCCCGCTGTCCCGCGTCGGCGAACACCTCGTCGGTGGCCGGCCGCCCGGCCAGCCCGGCCGCGACGTCGGCCAGCGCACTGCGGTCGGCATTGACGGCGGTCAGGCCCAGCCGCGCGCCGGCGATGGCGTCACCGTCGAGGGTGAGTGCCGCGCCCGCCGCCGCGACGGCCCAATCACCAACGCGCCGTTCTACTTTCGCGTATGCGCTGGACGTATTGTGCCGCAGCGGGATTCGCACTTCGACGAGCATCTCATTGAAGGCGAGTGCGGTTTCGTACGGGCCGACGATGAAGTCGTCGATCGGTATTTCACGTTCGCCCGACGGCCCGCGGGCCAGGCACACCGCGTCCAGCGCCTCACACACGGTCGACAGATCCTCGGCCGGATCCGCCTGGCACAGCGAGCCCCCGAGGGTGCCGCGATTGCGCACCACCGGGTCGGCGATCACGCGTTCGGCGTCGCGGAAGATCGGGCAGACGGCGGCCAGCGGATCGGAATCCAGCAGCTCGCGGTGACGGGTCATGGCACCGATGCGGACCAGGGTGGGATCGGTGATCACGTACCCGAGTTCGAGCGCCAGGTCGTTGATGTCGACGAGGTATTCGGGGTTGGCGATGCGCAGCTTCATCATCGGCAGCAGGCTGTGCCCGCCGGCGACTACTCGTGCCCCCTCCCCCAACCGATCCAATAATCCGATGGCGTGGTCGACACTGGTTGCGCGTTCGTATTCGAAGGGCCCGGGCACCTGCATGTGACGCACCTCACTTGGACGGGGAACCCAAGTGTCGGCCGCTCTGACAGGGGCGTCAATAGCGAGTTAAGGGATCGTTGAAGTCGCCTCGAACTCGCCTGTGACCTGCTGCTCCGGCGCGTCGTGGTGAATCCGGCCGGCCAGTTGGGCCAGTGGCAAGCCCCCGCCGCCCCACCGTCTGGCGATGATGTCGGCCGCGATCGAGACCGCGGTCTCCTCCGGCGTTCGAGCGCCCAGGTCCAGCCCGATCGGGCTGGCGAGCCGGCTCAGCTCGGCGTCGGTCAGCCCGGCCGCCCGCAGCCGCTGCATCCGGTCGTCGTGGGTGCGCCGCGAGCCCATCGCTCCCAGGTAGCCGACCCGCGGCAGCCGCAGCGCCACCTCGAGCACAGGGACGTCGAACTTCGGATCGTGGGTGAGCACGCAGATCACGGTGCTCTCGTCGACGGCGTCCGCCTCGGCCTGGGCGGCCAGGTAGCGGTGCGGCCAGTCGACGACGACATGCTCGGCCGCCGGGAAACGGGCGCGGGTGGCGAACAGCGAACGCGCGTCGCACACCGTGACGCGGTAGCCGAGGAACGCGCCCTGCTGCGCGAGGGCGGCGGCGAAGTCGATGGCGCCGAAGACGAGCATCCGCGGCCGCGGGGCGTAGCTGGCGACGAACACCTCCATGCCCTCGCCGAGCCGTTGCCCGTCGGGCCCGTATTTGAGCACCTCGCTGCGACCCACCGCGAGCAGTCCGCGCGCGTCGTCGGCGACCGCGGCGTCGGCGCGCGCCGATCCCAGCGATCCCGCCTCCGAGTCGCGACGGATGACGAGGCGCCGGCCGATCCGCTGCGGATCGGGATGGGCGATGACGACCGCGAGCGCGACTGGGCGCTGCGCGTCGACGTCCTCGCAGAGCGTCTCCAGTTCGGGAAAGGTTGCCTGCGACACCGCCTCGACGAAGATGTCGATGACGCCGCCGCATGTCAGGCCCACCGCGAAGGCGTCGCCGTCGCTGACCCCGTAGCGCTCCAGCCGCGGTGTCCCGGTCTGCGTCACCTCCGTGGCCGCTTGGTAGACAGCGCCTTCCACGCATCCGCCCGACACCGAACCGCTCACGGACCCGTCCGGCCCGACCACCATCGAGGCTCCGGGCAGCCGCGGCGCCGAGCGGAAGGTGCGCACCACGGTTCCCACACCAGCGGTGCCACCAGCACGCCAAATCTTCATCAACTCGGCAAGCACGTCTCGCACAAATCCCAAAGTAGGCTCACAAGCATGACTCCGGCTCAACTTCGGGCCTATTCGGCGGTGGTTCGGTTGGGCTCGGTGCGAGCCGCCGCCGCGGAACTGGGCGTTTCCGACGCCGGGATCTCGATGCATGTCGCGGCGCTGCGCAAGGAACTCGACGACCCGTTGTTCACCAGAACCGGTGCGGGGCTGGCGTTCACGCCGGGCGGGCTGCGGCTGGCCAGCCGCGCGGTCGAAATCCTGGGCCTGCAGCAGCAAACCGCGATCGAGGTCACCGAGGCGGCGCACGGGCGCCGGCTGCTGCGCATCGCGGCGTCGACGGCGTTCGCCGAACACGCCGCGCCCGGCCTGATCGAGTTGTTCTCGTCGCGGGCCGACGACCTGTCGGTGGAGTTGAGTGTGCACCCGACGAGCCGTTTCCGTGAGCTGATCGCATCGCGCGCCGTCGACATCGCGATCGGTCCGGCCAGTGAGAACTCGGCGCCGCCCGACGAGTCGATCTTCCTGCGGCCCTTCCTCAAATATCAGATCATCACCGTCGTCACGCCGAATAGTCCACTGGCCGCGGGTAATCCGTCGCCGGGGCTGTTGCGTCAGCAGCAGTGGATGCTCGGGCCGTCGGCGGGCAGCGTGGACGGAGAAATCGCAAACATGCTGCGCGGCTTGGCAATTCCGGAGTCACAGCAGCGAATCTTCCAGAGCGACGCGGCGGCGCTCGAGGAGGTGCAGCGGGTCGGCGGTGTCGCGCTGACGATTGGTTTCGCGGTCGCCAAGGACCTCGCCGCGGGCAGGCTGGTGCATGTGAACGGGCCGGGCCTGGACCGGTCGGGCGAGTGGTGCGCGACGACGCTCGCGCCCACGGCGCGTCAGCCCGCGGTGTCGGAGCTGGTCCGCTTCATCACCACGCCGCGGTGCATCCAGGCGATGATTCGCGGCTCCGGTGTCGGGGTGACCAGGTTTCGCCCGAAGGTGCACGTCACGCTGTGGAGCTGACGGCGGCTCGCGTGTGCGCTGACGGCGCCCTGAGCGCACACTCGACACCCTGAGCGCACACAGGACGCGGCAGACGCGGTGATCACCACGCGCGGCTGAGGTCCCCGTGCTGGCGGATCCACGCGTGCATCGCGATCCCGGCGGCGACGCCGGCGTTGATGCTGCGGGTCGACCCGAACTGAGCGATCGACACCGTGATCGCCGCACCGAGGCGGGTGTCGTCGGTGATGCCCGGCCCCTCCTGGCCGAACACCAGCAGACATTCGCGCGGCAGTGCGACTTCCTCGAGGCGTGCGGCGCCCGGCACGTTGTCCACCGCGACGACGCTCAACCCGGCAACCGTCGCGAAATCCAGCAACTCGGCGGTGCTGTCGTGATGGCACAGCCGTTGATAGCGATCGGTCACCATGGCGCCGCGGCGATTCCAGCGGCGCCGCCCGACGATGTGCACGGTGTCGACCGCGAACGCGTTGGCGGTGCGCACCACCGAACCGATATTCGCGTCGTGGCCGAAGTTTTCGATCGCGATGTGCAGCGGGTGCCGGCGCCGGTCGATGTCGGCGATGATCGCCTCCCGGGTCCAGTACCGGTAAGCGTCGACGACGTTGCGAGTGTCGCCGTCGCGCAACAGAATTGGGTCATACCGTGGGTCGTCGGGCGGCTCGCCTGCCCAGGGCCCGACGCCGGCGGCCGGTGGAACCGCCCATTCGGTGGGCCCCGGCCCGGGCTCGCTCATCGCTCGCTCATCGCGAGGTCCACACCCCGGCGTGGGTGCCGACGATCGCGACCGTCGCATACAGCAACGCCTGGTTGATTTCGCCCTGGGTGCACAACGACGCGGAGACACGCACCGCATCCAGCGAGGCGTCGGGCAAGATCAGCACCGACGACCCGTACACGGCACAAGCGGGGTTCAGGCCGCGGCCGGGCACCGTCGGCGAGGCGAGCAGCATCATCGGGCCGCCGCGGCGGGCGGAGTCGTCGCGGTAACGGGCCGCGACCGCCTCGGCCTCGAGCCCGAGCAGCATGTAACCGGCGCCGCTGAAGGCTCCCGGATCGCCGAGTTGCGCGTTGGTCACTGGTTTACCGTCGCCGTGCCAGGCCGACAGGCTGGTGGTCTTGACGACCAGGCCGGTGTCGTTGACGTTGGTCGGCATCAGCCCCACTGGAAAAGCCGCGGGGTAGGCCGCGGAGGTGTCGGCGATCCGGTCCCGCTCCGAGTAGCTGTACACGCCGCGCACCTGGCTGCGGTCGGTCAGCGGGCCCAAACACACCGCGCCGGTCAGCCGGTCGGGGGGCGCCGACAGCGGTGTCCGGATGTCGTTCGCGGTGGCCATCGCTTTGTCGCAGCTGCCCAGCCCGGCGGCTTCCATGGGGTGGGCGAGCGCGCCGTAGAGCCCGAACCGGATGTCCTCCGGTTTGGCGTGCGGCGCCTTGGGATCGGCGGGTGAGGCGTCGACGTCGACCAACACGTAGTCGCCGTCCCAGCGCAGGTTCGACACCGACATGTTCCAGCCCAGCAGCGCCAGCGATTCACCCAGTCGCGCGCCCTGCGCTCCGTACGGCGCAACGGCGTGGCTGGAACCCGAGCAGCCTGTCAGGCAGGTGGCCGCACAGATTGCTATCGCAAGGAACCGGCGCACAGCGACGAAGCCCTAGCCCAACCCCAGATCGGCCAGGCCCAGCACGCTGCGATAGAGCAGGCCCTCGGCCTGGATGGCCTCCGCGGCGCCGGTGGCGCGGTCCACCACGGTGGCCACGCCGACGACTTCGGCTCCCGCGTCTTGCACGGCATGCACCGCCGTCAGCGCCGAGCCACCGGTGGTGCTGGTGTCCTCGACGACCAGCACCCGTCGTCCCGATACCTCCGAGCCCTCGATAAGGCGTTGCAGGCCATGGGCTTTCGCGGACTTACGCACCACGAAGGCGTCGATCGGGCGTCCGGGCGCATGCATGATGGCGGTGGCGACCGGATCGGCGCCCAGCGTCAGCCCGCCGACGACCGAGTAATCCCAGTCGGCGGTGAGTTCGCGCATCAGCACCCCGATCAGGGCGGAAGCTCGGTGGTGCAGCGTGGCCCGGCGCAGGTCGACGTAGTAGTCGGCCTCTTTGCCCGACGACAGGGTCACCCGGCCGTGCACCACTGACAATTGACGCACCAGTTCGGCTAGTTCGTCGCGATCAGACATATTGCGGCGCAAGGGCTTTCAGCGCTGGAAGTTGCTGGCCTGCTGGCCGTTGCGCCCGGTCGACGACGGAGGGCGCCGGATGGCTTCGGTACGGCCCTCGTCGTGGCGGGTGGACTCCGGGGCACGACGCGCGGCGTCTCCGAGCAACCCGGAAACATCCTGCGCCGAGCGCCGCGGCGGCAATTCCGCCCGTCCGGCCGGCGCCAGCGGACGGCTGGGCGCCGCGCTGCGCAGTCCGGCCGGCTCGTCGCTGTCGGCAGGCACCGGCGGCAACACACGGAGCAGATCGTTGAACTGCCGCACCGTGCGCAGCCCCTCGTCCCACTGCGTGCGCGTGCTGGACACCGGCATCGCGACCAGCGTCCAGTTCTGCTCATTCCACATGATCTCGGCGCAGTCCGGCGCGGTGTGCGCGAAGGTGACCATCCGCCGGTCGCAGGCCCGCCGGGCCGCGTCCAAGTTGGTCGAGTACACCATCCGCGGGCCGATCGCGCCCAGCAACCAGATGTCGCTCTCGCGCGGCTCTTTCAGTCCTTTGAGCCGAAGGTCGACGACCACGTTGGTGCCCACCTTGCGATGCAGCGCGATCACCGTGGCGACTTCCTCGAGATCGAAGATGTACACCGCTTCGCCGCGGATCTGCCCCAGCACGACGTTGTGGGCGGAAACGTCCCCCACCGTCGACATCACGCCCCGCTTCCAGCGCTTGAGGATGTCGGTCGATTCGCGCTCGTAGTCGAATCCGTGCGAGCGAGCCCACGACTTGCGGCGCCTGCTGCGCCCCCGCCGACGGTCGACGTCGACATACAGCAACACCACCGCGCCGACGAAGCACAGCGCGGAGAGCGTGAACCAAAGGGGGACCATCCTAAGTAGCGTATCTGCTACCCCGCCCGAACCGAGAATGCGACCTGGTCACAACCACATTAAGGTTTGCCAGGACGCTGCGTGTCCGATCGGTTTGCCGGCCGATTGGAAGTAAGAAGTGTCAGGTCAAGACGATTCGCTGCATATCGACGTCCCCGTCGAGCTCGACGAGGTGAACGTCGTGTTCAGCGTGGCATCGCTGTCCTTCGAGGGCGATATGCCGGCCGTGCTCCTGCACGCGGGGCTCGCCCTCGCAGATGCCGCCGAATGGCAGGTGCAGCCGCACGTGGTCATCGTTTTCCACACCAACGCGGGGCACGCCACCCTCGACGATCCGACGTACAACGCCAACCGGCACGTCGCAACCGGCAACCCGTACAAGGCGGTCATCGTCGAACTCGCGCGAAAGGGCGCGCAGGTCGAGCTTTGCGGCGCCACGGCCAATGCGATGGGCTGGGGCAACGCCGACCTGATCCCCGGAATCAAGATCAACCGCAATGCGATGGCGCGGCTCGTGCAGCGGGGATACGTGAAGATTTCGGAGTCCTAGACCCGTAGGGTTCGGCCATGGGCTACCAGGGCTATCAGCTGATTCGCGTCGCCGCTGCCGACGGTGTTTGCCGGGCGACGATCGACAACCCTCCGATCAATCTGCTGGACGTGCCGCTACTGAACGAGTTCGACCGGCTGGCCCGCCAGGTCGCGGCCGACGACGAGGTGCGCGTGCTGATCGTCGACTCCGCCGACCCGGAAATCTTCATTGCCCACGCGGACGTCGGGCTGATCCTGGACCTGCCCGCCTGCAAAACCGGAGACGACGTCGGGCTGCACGACGAGCTGACGCCGTTTCACGCCATGACGGAGCGGATCCGGACCCTGCCCAAGGCCACGATCGCGGTCATCGAGGGCGTCTGCCGCGGCGGTGGCTGCGAGTTCGCGATGGCCTTCGACATGCGATTCGCCGCGATCGGCGCGACGGTCCTGGGTCATCCCGAGTTGGCGGTCGGCATCATCCCGGGCGGTGGCGGTACCCAGCGGCTGCCCCGGCTGGTGGGCCGGGCGCGCGCCCTGGAAGTCATCCTCGGCTGCCTGGACATCGACGCCGAAACCGCCGAGGCCTGGGGATATGTGAACCGCGCGCTGCCTGCCGAAAAGCTGCGGCGATTCGTCGACAAGCTCGCCGCCCGCATCGCGTCGTCGCACGCGGTCGCCATCGCCAACGCCAAGCGTGCGGTCGACGCCGCCACCACAGACCTGCCGACCGGGCTGCGCATCGAGGATCAGCTGTTCCGCGAAACCCTCGCACAGCCGAAAGCCCGCGAACTGCTGCAGGCAGTAATCGACGCCGGCGCCCAGACCCGTGACTTCGAGCTGGGCGATCGGCGCCGCTAGTCGGAACATGCCGAACGTGCTCTGAGAGCGGAAATATCGCTGCTCAATTCACGCCGTGAGAGCACGTTCGGCGTCAAGGGGATCAGCCGAGGATCAGGCCGTCGCCGTCCGGGCTGACGTTGACCGGAACGGTGTCGCCGTCGTGGACATCGCCGGCCAGCAGCAGCTTGGCCAGCTGGTCGCCGATGGCCTGCTGCACCAACCGGCGCAGCGGACGGGCGCCGTACACCGGGTCGAACCCGCGCTGGGCCAGCCATTGCTTGGCCGGCAGCGACACCTCGAGGGTGAGGCGACGCTGCGCCAGCCGTTTCTGCAACTGGGCCAACTGGATGTCGACGATCGAGACCAGTTCGCCGGGTTCGAGCCCGTGGAAGATGATGACGTCGTCGAGGCGGTTGATGAACTCCGGCTTGAACGCCGAGCGCACCGCGGCCATCACCTGCTCCTCGCTGCCACCCGACCCGAGGTTGGACGTCAGGATCAGGATGGTGTTGCGGAAGTCGACCGTGCGGCCCTGCCCGTCGGTCAGCCGGCCCTCGTCGAGCACCTGCAGCAGCACGTCGAACACGTCGGGGTGCGCCTTTTCGATCTCGTCGAACAGGATCACCGTGTACGGACGCCGCCGCACCGCCTCAGTCAGCTGACCGCCCTGGTCGTAGCCGATGTAGCCGGGCGGGGCACCGACAAGGCGGGCCACCGAGTGCTTCTCGCCGTACTCGCTCATGTCGATGCGGACCATCGCGCGTTCGTCGTCGAACAGGAACTCCGCCAGCGCCTTGGCCAGCTCGGTCTTACCGACACCGGTCGGGCCCAAGAACATGAACGACCCCGTCGGCCGGTTGGGGTCGGCGACCCCGGCGCGGGAACGGCGCACCGCGTCGGACACCGCGGTCACCGCCGCCTTCTGCCCGATGACGCGCTTACCCAGCTCGTCTTCCATCCGCAGCAGCTTGGCGGTCTCGCCCTCCAGCATCCGGCCGGCCGGGATGCCCGTCCACGCCGACACCACATCGGCGATGTCGTCGGGTCCGACCTCCTCCTTGAGCATCACGTTCTCGCGGGCCTCGGCATGCGGCAGTGCGGCGTCGAGCTTCTTCTCCACCTCGGGGATGCGCCCGTAGCGCAGCTCGGCCGCCTTGGCCAGGTCGCCGTCGCGCTCGGCGCGCTCGGACTCCCCGCGCAACGTTTCGAGCTGCTCCTTGAGGTCGCGGACGATGTCGATGGCGCTCTTCTCGTTCTGCCACCGGGTGGTCAGTTCGGCCAGCTTCTCCTTCTGGTCGGCCAGCTCGGCACGCAGCTTCTCCAGCCGCTCCTTGGACGCCTCGTCCTCCTCCTTGGCCAACGCCATTTCCTCGATCTCGAGGCGGCGCACCAGGCGCTCGACCTCGTCGATCTCGACGGGCCGCGAGTCGATCTCCATCTTCAACCGGGAAGCGGCCTCGTCGACGAGGTCGATGGCCTTGTCCGGCAGGAAGCGGGCGGTGATGTAGCGGTCGCTCAGCGTGGCCGCGGCCACCAGCGCGGAGTCGGTGATCCGCACCCCATGGTGCACCTCGTAGCGGTCCTTGAGCCCGCGCAGGATGCCCACAGTGTCCTCCACCGACGGTTCGCCGACCAGCACCTGCTGGAAGCGGCGCTCCAGTGCGGCGTCCTTCTCGATGTACTTGCGGTACTCGTCGAGCGTGGTGGCGCCCACCAGCCGCAGTTCACCCCGGGCCAGCATCGGCTTGATCATGTTGCCGGCGTCCATCGCGCCTTCGCCGGACGCGCCGGCGCCGACGATCGTGTGCAGCTCGTCGATGAACGTGATGATCTGTCCGGCGGAATTTTTGATGTCGTCGAGCACGGCCTTGAGCCGCTCCTCGAACTCGCCGCGGTACTTCGCGCCGGCCACCATCGAGCCCAGGTCCAGGCTGACGACGGTCTTGTCGCGCAGGCTGTCCGGCACGTCGCCGGCGACGATGCGCTGAGCCAGGCCCTCGACGATCGCGGTCTTGCCGACGCCAGGCTCACCGATCAGCACCGGGTTGTTCTTGGTGCGGCGGGAAAGCACTTGCACCACCCGGCGAATCTCGTTGTCGCGGCCGATCACCGGATCGAGCTTGCCTTCGCGGGCCCGCTCGGTCAGGTCGGTGGAGTACTTCTCCAGCGCCTGATAGGTCGACTCGGGATCGGCGCTGGTGACCCGGGCACTGCCGCGGACCTTGACGAACGCCTCGCGCAGCGCCTGCGGGGAGGCACCGTGCCCGGTGAGCAGTTTGGCGACGTCGGAGTCGCCGGTGGCCAGGCCCACCATCAGGTGTTCAGTGGAGACGTATTCGTCGTCCATCTCGGTGGCCAGCTGCTGGGCAGTGGTGATCGCCGCCAGCGATTCGCGGGATAGCTGCGGTTGCGAGCTGGATCCGCTGGCCTGCGGCAGCCGTTGCAGAAGTTTTTCGGCTTCGGCGCGAATGGTCGCGGGCTCGACACCGACAGCTTCCAGCAGCGGCGCCGCGATCCCATCGTTTTGTGTCAGCAGCGCCAAAAGCAGATGAGCCGGCCTGATCTCGGGGTTACCGGCGGCGCTGGCCGCCTGTAGCGCCGACGTCAGAGCCGCTTGCGTCTTGGTGGTCGGGTTAAAAGAGTCGCTGGCCAACCGAGACACCTCCGTTCGGGTATAGGGGAAATGCTTGTCCCGTTGTTCAACGCCGTCAAGGTTGAGTCTGTTCCGCTCAAGTTTAGATTTTTTCGGCTCGATGCGATAGGGGACTTTGGTCCATGAATCAGACGGATAAGGACCTCGCGCCGCCGCCGCGCGGGGTTCCGGCCACCTTCTGGCTCGCCGAGCTGCTGCCGTTTCGCTGGTGGTACGTCTGGACGCTGCTCGCGGTTGCGATCGTCCCGGTCGTGCTGTGGATCCGGCGGCCCGCGGCCTTCGCCGCGGCGGCGGTAATCACCCTGGCCGGGATTTATGCCGTGCAGCTGTTCGGCGCGCGGGTGCGAATCGGATTGCTCAAGTGGGGCCGGGTCGCAACCGTCACGCGCACTGAAAAGCTCTCGCGTGCACAGCATTTCAACACACGACTGCCGATGGCACATGATTGGACGGTCACCCGGGAGCGCTGGAGCGGTCCCAACACCACGACCGAGGTGTTTTACACACTCGACGGCCACCGGGGCGAGCTGGTGGCGCGCGGTCGCGAATACGTCGACGGGGTGATCCTGGCCGACACGCGCAATCCGGCGCGGGCCCGCTGCGTGACCGCTTTCGCCTACGACCTCGACCGCGACGAGAACGGCAACTGGGCCGGCACGCTTAGCCCACGGCTGCGGGTGGGGATGGCCTGCTGGTTTCTCATCGTGATCGGCTGGCTGGTCGTGGCGGGTTTGGCGGCGACCGGGACCCGCACCGGCCTGGCCGGCGGCAGCCTGCCCACGAACGTCCCCAGCTACGGCACCTTGCAGGTCAACGGGTCCGGCACCACGAAGACGATCCCCTGCAACGGCGGCTATCTCTCGGTGAGCGGCGTGGATAACACGATCACCGTCACCGGCCACTGCACCAGCCTCAGCGTCGCCGGCAAGGGGAATCGCGTCACGATCGACAGCACGGACGCGATCAGCACGACGGGCACCGACAACATCGTCACCTATCACTGGGGCTCACCGAATGTCGCCAACACCGGCACGTCGAACACCGTCGGCCAGGGCTGACGTGCCTGGGCGAGCCTAGAATCGGGCCCCGTGGGATTAGAGGACTCCGCTGCGTTGCGGGTACTGCGCGACGCGCTGGCCCCGGACGACTCGGGCGCCGGCGGCGAGCTGGTCCATCGCTTCTACACGCACTGGTTCGCGATCGACGGCTCGGTGCGCGACCTGTTCCCGCCCGAAATGGCCGCTCAGCGAGCCGCTTTCGGCCACGCACTGCACTGGGTTTACGGCGAGCTGGTGGAGCAGCGCGCCCAGGAGCCGGTAGCCTTTCTCGCCCAGCTCGGCCGGGATCACCGCAAATACGGTGTGCTGCCGGCACATTACGAGTCGCTGCGGCGGGCGCTGCGGACAACACTGCGCGCCCACTTGGGCCAACATAGTCCCGGGGCCTGGACAGATGCCGTCGACGAAGCCGCCAACCAGTCGCTGAACTTGATCACCGGAGTGATGAGCGGGGCCGCCGACGCCGAAGAGGGACCCGCGTGGTGGGACGGCACCGTCATAGAACATCAGCGGGTATCCCGGGACCTCGCGGTGGTGCGGCTGCGACTCGACCGCCCGATGCACTATCACCCGGGTCAGTACGTCAACGCCCAGGTTCCGCAATGCCCACGACGGTGGCGGTTTCTCAGTCCTGCCATTCCCGCCGACCCCGGTGGCGGGATCGAGTTCCACGTCCGTCAGGTCCCCGGCGGCCTGGTCAGCACCGCGATCGTCAACGAAAGCCGACCTGGTGACCGGTGGCGGTTGTCCAGCCCGCACGGTGGCCTACACGTCGACCGCGACGGCGGCGACGTCCTGATGGTGGCCGGCAGCACCGGATTGGCACCGCTGCGCGCGCTGATCATGGACCTGACGCGCCACGCGAACAACCCGCGGGTACACCTGTTCTTCGGCGCGCGCTACCGCTGCGAGCTGTACGACCTGCCGACGCTGTGGCAGGTCTGTGCCCACAACCCCTGGCTGTCGGTCTCGCCGGTGTCGGAATACAACAGCGATCCCGCGTGGGCCACGAACTACCCGGACGTCACACCGCCGCGCGGCCTGCATGTCCACCAGATCGGCCAACTCCCCGAGGTGGTCACCAAATACGGCGGTTGGGGCGACCGGCAGATCCTGATCTGCGGTGGGCCGAAGATGGTCCAGGCGACCACGGCCGCACTGATCGCCAAAGGCACCCCGGCGGAGCGCATTCAGCACGACCCGCTCAGCCGCTAACGGCTAGGCTGGCCGCGTGCATGTGGTGACCCTGCGCGACCCCACGTCATCGGCGGCCGCACAATTCGTGCCGGACGCGGGCATGATCGGCATCTCGCTGACCGACTCCGGAGTGGAGTTGCTCGGCCAGCGGCGCGGCCTGGATGCCTACATCGAAGCCGGCAAGACCATGGGCATCCCGATTCTGTATCCCTGGGCAAATCGGTTGAGCAGCAACACTTATACCGCTGAGAACGTGACCGTCGAGCTGACACCGGGTGAAAACGGGGTGCGCGCGGATCCCAACGGCTTGCCGATCCACGGCACTCTGGCCGCCTACCCCGACTGGCGGGTGGCCGCCGAGTCGGCCAACGAGCTGACCGTCGAGGTCGACTTCGGTGCCGAGCCGCGGCTGCTGGCCGGCTTCCCGTACCCGCACCTGCTGACGGTGTCGGTGCGACTGGCCGAACGGACGCTGACCGTGCGCACCACCGTCACCGCGACCGGTGAGACCGCGGTGCCGCTGTGCTTCGGCTTCCATCCGTATCTTCGGGTGCCCGACGCGGCGCGCGGCGAGTGGATCATCGAGACACCGCCGTTGCGGCATCTGGGCCTCGACGAGCGCGGCCTGCCCACCGGCGGATTCTCCCAGCAGCCGGCCAAGAAAGAACCCTTGGGCGACAATGCTTTTGACGATGCCTACGACCAGGTGGCCGAAGGTGCGGTGTTCGCGGTGTCCGGCGGCGGACGCCGGCTGGAAGTGCACTTCGAGCAAGGGTATTCGGCGACCCAGATCTTCGCCCCACCCGGCGAGGACCTGGTCTGCTTCGAGCCGATGACCGCGCCTACGGACGCGCTGAGCCGCGGCGGCTACCGCACGGCGCGCCCCGGCGAGCCGGCGGTCTCGGTGTTCTCCATCCGGTTCTAGCAGTCGTGCGCCCGGAGGTCGAGCAGCTGCTGCAGCAATGGAACTCGGTGCTGTCACTACTCGACGAGCAGGTCGAGCGGATGCGCACCGAGGCCTTCGCGGTCAGCGATCAGACCGGCACCGTCGAGGTTACCGTCAACGGTCAGCTGCGCCTGGTGGACCTACGCATCGATCCGGGGATTATGGGCCTCGGCGCTCGGGAGGTGTCCGAACGCATCAACGAAGCCCTGAGCGAGGCAATGGTTTTCGCGAATGAAAATGTCGATGCCGAAGTGGGCGAACTGGAGAGCCGGGTCGTCGAGGCGCTGGCGAAGCTGCGAGATTTACCGCCGGCGCGGTAACGGCTCAGGCCGTCCACACCCGCGGCTCTTCGCGGTGCGCGGTGGGCGCCACCAACTCTGCCTCGCCGTCGGCGTCGATGGCGTAGGGAAATATCAGTCCGATGGCCACCCCGTCGCGGTGTTCGACGGTGATCTCGATGCCGTCCCGATTCCGTTCGGGCAGAGTCACATTCAGTGCTACTGCGGCGGCGCGCAGGCTGTCCTTCAGATCGGCGACGGCGCGCCACTGCGCGGCGAGCTGATCGCCGATCGGCACCTCTTGGCCGCGGGGATAGTTGGGTTGGAGGGCTTGGCGTTCGCCGTCGATGGACACCGCGAGGGTGAAGGGCAGGAACTCCCCCGCCGACGCGATGCGTTCCAGCGCGAAATCGACGGCGGCGTCGACCAGGTCATCGAGATCGGCCTGGGCTTCTGCTGTCACGTTGTCACGCCAACCGGCCATGCGTTTGAGGGTAGCCTGAGCCAGGACCTCTTTCGAAAGGTGCGGGGGATGGCGGGGAATGAGCTACGGGCCTACTGTGCGGGGTTGACACACGCGTCCAAGGTGGCCACCGATGCGGCCGACGAGATCGAGGGCCTGCGTGCCAGGCTCGGAACACAGCTGGATGGCCTCGGCCGCACCTGGACCGGACAGGCGGCCAGCGCGTATCTGAGCATCTGGGCCGAGATCAACGACGAGTGCGGCGACATGCTCGGCGACTTGCGCTGGATCGGAGAATCGCTGTCCGCTGCGGCCGCGGCCTACGCGAAAATGGAAGACACCGGGGCCGACGCGCTCGGCAGCATCGCGCCTCCGGCGAGCGGGCTCTGATCGTGGCGCGGCGCACCGTCAACGAGGCCGAGCTGGTGGATGCGGCCGACGCATTGCGGCAGTTCTGTCAGACGATGAAGGACCGCCTGAACGAAGTCGCCACCGATTTGAAGGGCCTGCAACAAACCTGGGACGGTGTGGGATTCGACGCGTTCCTCGAGCGGCTGCAGCACTGGCAACGCTGGGCCGACGAGATGAGCGAGGTGGTGTTCGACATGCACCTCAATGCGCATATCGCCCATCGCAACTACGTGCACAACGCGGAGGTCAACACCGCGATGTGGGGCGGATAGCTGCCGGGCTGTTGGTCGGCAGGTTCGACGGCCCGTATTCAGAGGGAATTGCTGTGACGCGCAACGACTTCGGGAAAGGATCGGGCAGTGCGGCCAGTTGGCCGCGATCGGCGGGCTCGTCGATGGGCACATACATGGCGCCCTCGTCGTAATATGTCGTGTCCTCGGGCGGCAAGTAGTCACCGACCAACGGCAGGTAGTCACTGCCCAGCCAGGTCCACCAGATCGGCGGGTCCGGTAAGCCGAGAATTCCGTCGGCGCCGCGCAGGGTGCCGCTGCGGTCCCAGCTGAGGTCCGGGGGTCCGGACAGTTTGTGGTTGCGCAGCACTTCGCCGGTGGCCAGCAAGCTGCCGCGTCGTCGGGCGTACTCGACGAAGAAGCGCCGCACCGTGTTCCGCCACTGCGGTTCGTCCAACGGCTCGGCGACCACCCTGAGATGGTCGACCATGTTGCCGCCGTACACGTTTGAGTACAGCCCACCGTCCAGGCACGGCAGCGTCGCGGTGAACCAGGCTACATCGGAATAGGTGGAGACGAATTCGTCGTCACCATCGCGGTCCAGCCGGTGTTGATAGGGATAGTAGCTGCCAAACCGGCGTGGAAGTGCTTCGGGCAGAAGCTTTCTGGCAAGTTCCAGCCAGATCCTGGGGGCACTGGGTGCAGATTCCGGCGAGTACCAATGCAGGTCGAGAATGCGGATCAGCTCGGATGTGGGGCGCGGCACTTTGCGGGCCCGTTTGGCACCGAGAATCTCCTCGGTCTGCTCGTCGATCGCCACGCCCCCCGCGGCCACGGCCAGGGCTTTCGCGAAGCGCCGGGCGGGCTTGGTCTCGGCGGGGTTGCTGCCTTCGACGATGACCTGCCAGCTGGTGGTGGGCTCCAGCACGTGCGGCATGACGTCGTCGGGCACATCCTCGGGATCGATCTCGTACGGACCGAACACGGTGAACGCATAGTTCTCCTGCTTGCCCCGCAGCACACTCACCTCGCGGTCACCGCGTTCGCCGACGGTCAGGCCGGGAATGGTTGCGACGATCGCGTCCAGCTCGTCGGCGTCGATGCTGGATGGGGCATAGATCGTCAGGTCGTAGGACATTGCGTCGACGCTCCTGCTCAGGTGACTAACGCGTAGACCCAGGCTGCCATAGACTCAACCGCCAAGCGTGAGAGTGGGGCGGGGCCACTGGTGACGGACGTCGATCCAGAGTTGTTCTACGATGCGGCCGCTGCCTATAAGGAGAACAGCGACCATACCGCCGCCGCGCTGAACAAGCTGACCGGGGTGGACGCCGCCAACGCGGCCGGCACGCACGGCGTTGGCCCGCAGTGGGCAACGGCCTACGACGCCGCCGCCGACGAAGTCGGGCAGGTCGCGTACCGGCTGGTGAATGCCTTTCACAATCTGGGCAGCCTGCTGCGCCAAGACGGGGTCAACCACGACGAAACCGAAGATGCCTCGACCCTCAACCAGCGGGATGCCTACGGGGCGCCGGTTACACCGCCGGGTGAATCCGCGGGAACCTTTATCGACGCGGCCGTAAAGGTGAGTTCGGTTGCGGGAGGCGGCGATCCCGAGCCGCCGCATTGGGACCTGGTGCGCGGCCAGATCACCGACGGCTGGCCGGACGGTCACCCCGACCACGCGCTATCGGCCTCGGCGGCGTGGGAGACCTTCGGCCACGACCTGGTGGGCATCGACGATCAACCCGGGCCGGAGGAACAACGGCTGATCGTCGACGTCGAGGCGGCTGAAATCGCCTTTGTCATAGACCGACTCAATGAAGCGCGCATGGTCAGCACCGATATCGCGGGCGCATGCGGCGACATGTCGCGCGCGGCCAAGGATTACGGCAACGAGCTGAAATCGGTCAAGGACGACATGGCATTCATCGTCAAATGCCTCTACCTGATCGTGACGGCCCTGGATGCCTACCCGCCGCAATTGCATCTCATCGCCGAGGCCATCAAAAACACGTTCATCGCAACGGCCGTCACTCAGATCAACGGGCTCAACGCCGCGCTGCGGGTGACGGCCACGGCGTCGATGAAGGACTTGGGAGTAGCGGGTACCGCGATGGGCACCGCACTGCCGGCGGTCAAGTCGATCCTGGCGCTGGTGCCGCGCAGCGTTACTCCCACGCCGACGCAGCGGGTCAACGACAACCGGCGCAAGGGCCGTCGCGCCGAAGAGATCGCCGGCATCGACCAGACTGTGCCGAAGCAACGGATCCAGATAGTCGATCCAAACACTGGTAAAACCAGATACCGCATTCCTGACGAGCTCGAGCGGGACAACCACGTGGTTCGAGAGGTAAAGAATGTCCAGAAACTCCGCGTCACGCAGCAGATTCGCGACTTCGCCGAATACGCGCAGGAACGTGGCTTCAAGTTCGTCATCGTCGTGGACAAGGGTCGCACCGACTACCAGGGAGCATTAGAGACCTTGCAAAGGGATTATCAGGGCTTACAGGTAGAGATCGATGACAGCAGGAACTTGTCGTGAGTAGACACAACGAAGACCCAGAGGCCTGGCCCGAGTACCGACGGGCACTGAAACGCGAACTGAATGAGGCGGGCATTCCCGAAGACACCGTCTGGCAGTTAGTAAATTCGAAGATCGACTACCCGCAGGCAGTGCCCATCATCGTAGACTGGCTACAACATCTTGATGAGCGTGTCCCGCCGGGGGAAGAGCGGAACGCATTGCGCGAGGGGCTGATTCGCAACCTGATCACGAAGAACGCCAAAGGTAATCGTGCCGCGATCGACGTCTTGTTTCAACAAATCGAGATCGACCCCCCACTGGGCAGGTTTGAACTTGAGCCCGTTGGATATGCGCTTTTCGAGATCCTTGAACGCTCCGATTTCCCGCGGGTCGCTGCCGCGATCCGCTCTGAGCGGGATTTCCCTACCAAATCGTGGCTGGTGCGCTGGATCGGTCGATTCAAAACCGCGGAAGCCAAAGAGCTCGCCGTTAGCCAGCTTTCGAATCCCGCGACGCGTGATGCGGCCATGGCAGCCCTGGTGCGCCAGAAGGCCACCGGCGTGCGCGATGCCGTGGCCGTGTACCTCGACGATGAGCACGAGGTCTGGCGCAAGGAAGCGCGAAAGACTCTCGACAAACTGCCCGATGACTAACGCCGCTTACGGGGCTGCCACACCACCAGCGCGGTGCTCTTGGGCACCACCGCGACATCGCGGCGCTGGTTGGCGCGCAGCATGGCGATTTCCTCGGCCATCTCCTTGAGCCGCGACTGCAGTGCCTCGACCTGATTGGTCAGCTCGATGATCCGCTTGATGCCGGCGAGGTTGACGCCTTCGTCCTGGGAGAGCCGCTGCACCTCACGCAACAGATCCACATCGTGCTGCGAATAACGCCGTCCGCCACCGGAAGTGCGGCTCGGTGTCACCAGCCCGAGGCGATCGTAGGTGCGCAAGGTCTGCGCATGCATGCCGGCCAGCTCGGCCGCCACGGAGATCAAAAAGGTGCGGGCATCCTCTCGCTTGGAGTTTTTCGCCATCAGCGGTTACCCGCCCACCCCGCGCGCGGGTTGAACCCACTGGCGCGCTCGGCCTCCGCGTAGGCCTCTAGGGCCTCCTGCGCGGCGCCCTCCAAGTTCGGTGGCACAGCGACTTTCACGGTGACCAGCAGATCTCCGCTGCCCCCGCTGCGCTTAGGCACACCGCGTCCGCGCACCCGCAGGATCCGGCCGTCGGCGGTGCCCTTAGGCACCCGCACGCCAACCTTGCCGTCCAGCGTGGGAACCGAAAGCGTTGATCCCAAGGCCAATTCGCTGAAGCTGACCGGCACCGTCACGGTGAGGTCGTCGCCGTCGCGGCTGAAGACCTTGTCCGGCCGCACATGCACCGTCACGTAGAGGTCGCCCGAGGGTGCTCCGCGCAACCCCGCCTCACCCTGCCCGGGCAGCCGAATCCGCTGTCCGTCTTCGACGCCGGGAGGGATTCGCACGTTGATGGTGCGGGTGCGGGTGGTGACGCCGGTGCCTTTGCACTCGTCGCAGGGGTGCTCGATGATCGAGCCACTGCCCCGGCAGTCGGTGCAGGGCTCGGAGAAACCGAATGCACCCTGGTTGCTGCTGACCACACCGGCGCCGTTACAGGTGGGACACACCTTCGGGCTGGTACCCGGACGTGCGCCGCTGCCATGGCAATTGGTGCATGGTGCCGGGCTGGTCAACCGTAACGGCATCGCGACGCCGTTGGCGGCCTCGACGAAATCCAGCTCGGTTTCGGTTTCCAGATCGTTGCCACGCCGGGGCCGGCTCGGGCGGCCACTCGCGCCGCGTCCGAATAAGCCACCGAACAGGTCGCCGATGTTGGTGCCTCCGCTGCGGCCCGCGGCGTCGAACAGATCGTTGAGATTGAACTCGGCGCCATCAGAGCCATAGCCGCCCACGTTGAAACCACCGAAGCCGCCGGTGTCGAACCGCCGACCGCCAAGACCACCACCGGCGAAGAGCCGACGGGTTTCGTCGTACTCCTTGCGCTTGGCCGGATCCGACAGCACGTTGTGCGCTTCCGACACCGCTTTGAACCGTTCACCGGCGGCGGGGTTGTCGGGATTCGCATCCGGATGCAGGTCACGCGCCAACTTGCGATAGGCGCGCTTTATCTCTTCGGGGCTGGCGTCGGAGGAGACGCCAAGCTCCTTATAGAAGTCCTTTTCGACCCATTCACGCTGGGCCATGTCGCGTCACCTCCCTTCACCTTTCGCTGTTTCTGTTGTGCTGATTCTGTGCCTTAACCACCGGCAGTGTCGGCATTTTCGTCGGTGTCGCTCGCGCCGGGGTCCGCGCTTGGCGAGGCGCCGGCTTCATCGCCCACGCCCGAGACCGTGTCAACAACGCCAACCAGAGCGTGACGCAAAACGTTCTCGCCCAGTTTGTAGCCCTCGCGCATCACGGTGCCGATCACTGGCCTGGACCCCTCGCCGCCATCACCTTCGTGCTGGACAGCTTCGTGCAGCACCGGGTCGAAATCCTCGCCCTCGGCGCCGAACGCGACCAGACCAAGTCCGGTCAGCGCGCTCATCAGCTTGTCGGCAACGGACTTCAGCGGGCCCGATTCCAGGTCACCGTGCTTGCGCGCGCGCTCGAGATCGTCGAGCACGCCCAGTAATTGGCTGACAACGGTGGCCTTGGCCCGATCCGCCGCGGCCTGCTGGTCACGCAGCGCACGCTTGCGATAGTTCGCGAAGTCGGCTTGAACCCGTTGCAGGTCGGCGATCAGTTCGGCCGCCTTGCCCGCCTCCTCCGGAGTTTCGCCGGCGAACGAGTCGGACGCTGCCCCGCCCGGCGCCCCAGCAGTTTGGGGGCCGGGTGGGACATCGCGTACTTCTCCGGTCTCGGGATCGATCCGCCGCTTGTCGGTGACAGTTACCTGCTCTTGCGGATTGCCGTGTTGATTTCCTTGAGTCACTTGGACTCCCGGTCGTCGTCGACCACCTCCGCGTCCACGACGTCATCAGCGGAGCCGGATGAGCTGCCGGACTCGGCGCCGCCGGCCTGTCCGCCGGCCGCTTGAGTGGCTTCGTAGATCGCCTGACCCAGCGCCTGAGACTCCTGGCCCAGCTTCTCCATCGCCGCCTTGATCGCGGAGATGTCGGTGCCGCCCAGCGCCGACTTGGCCTCGGCGATCGCGCCGTCGACCTTGGCCAGCGTCTCCTCGGGAACCTGCGACCCGCCCTCGGCTTCGCGCTGCTCCTTGATGAACTTCTCGGTCTGGTAGACCAAAGACTCGGCCTGGTTGCGAACGTCGGCCTCTTCGCGACGTTTGCGGTCCTCCTCGGCGTGTGCCTCGGCGTCCTTGATCATCCGGTCGATCTCCTCCTTCGACAGGCCGGAGCCCTCCTGGATTTTGATCGTGTTCTCCTTGCCGGTGCCCTTGTCCTTCGCGGTGACGTGCACGATGCCGTTGGCGTCGATGTCGAAGGTGACCTCGATCTGCGGGACACCGCGCGGAGCCGGGGGGATACCGGTCAGCT
Organism: Mycobacterium sp. NGS40; assembly: GCF_059812735.1. NCBI lineage: Bacteria > Bacillati > Actinomycetota > Actinomycetes > Mycobacteriales > Mycobacteriaceae > Mycobacterium > Mycobacterium sp. NGS40. Next base: position 150,807 of record NZ_JCALDG010000001.1, on the reverse strand, counting down.
CGAACGAGCCGAGCAGCTTGTTGTGCGAAGCGATTTCGCGCTCACCCTGGAAGACCTGGATCTGCACCGACGGCTGATTGTCGTCGGCCGTGGTGAAGGTCTCCGACCGCTTGGTCGGGATGGTGGTGTTGCGCTCGATCAGCTTGGTCATCACGCCGCCCTTGGTCTCGATGCCAAGGCTCAGCGGTGTGACGTCAAGCAGCAGAACGTCTTTCACCTCACCCTTGAGGACACCCGCCTGCAGCGCGGCACCCACGGCCACGACCTCGTCGGGGTTGACGCCCTTGTTGGGCTCCTTGCCGCCGGTGAGCTCTTTGACCAGCTCGGTCACCGCGGGCATGCGGGTGGAACCACCCACCAGCACCACGTGGTCGATCTCGGACACCGAGATGCCGGCGTCCTTGATAACCGACTGGAACGGCTGACGCGTGCGGTCGAGTAGATCCTGTGTGATGCGCTGGAATTCGGCGCGGGTCAGCTGCTCGTCGAGGAACAGGGGGTTCTTGTCCGCGTCGACGGTGATGTAAGGCAGGTTGATCGAGGTGCTCTGCGAACTCGAGAGCTCGATCTTGGCCTTCTCGGCGGCCTCACGCAGCCGCTGCATCGCCATCTTGTCCTTAGTCAGGTCAATTCCGCTGGTGCCCTTGAACTTGTCGACGAGCCACTCGACGACACGGTCATCCCAGTCGTCACCACCGAGGTGGTTGTCACCACTGGTGGCGCGGACCTCGACCACACCCTCGCCGATCTCGAGCAGCGAGACGTCGAACGTACCGCCGCCGAGGTCGAAGACCAGGATGGTCTGTTCCTTCTCGCCCTTGTCCAGGCCGTAGGCCAATGCCGCCGCGGTCGGCTCGTTGACGATGCGCAGCACATTGAGGCCGGCGATCTGGCCGGCTTCCTTGGTGGCCTGACGCTGGGCGTCGTTGAAGTACGCGGGCACGGTCACGACCGCGTCGGCGACGTCCTCGCCCAGGTACGCTTCCGCGTCGCGCTTCAGCTTCTGCAGAATGCGGGCGCTGATCTCCTGAGCGGTGTATTTCTTGTCGTCGATCTCGATGGACCAGTCGGTGCCCATGTGCCGCTTGACCGAACGGATAGTGCGGTCAACGTTGGTGACCGCCTGGTTCTTGGCGGGCTGGCCGACGAGCACCTCACCGTTGCGCGCGAAGGCGACGATTGACGGCGTGGTGCGTGAGCCCTCGGAGTTCGCGACGACGACGGGGTCGCCACCTTCTAGAACTGCGACGACGGAGTTGGTGGTCCCGAGGTCGATACCGACCGCACGAGCCATAGTGATTCCTCCTGATTGTGTAGAGCTTCTTTGGTGCCACTATGCTGAGTGAACCCCGCTCAAGCCTGCCCCCGAGGGTGCCGACCTGTCAACCCAGTATTGAGTCTGGGTCACTCAACTTGTCGATGATGCTAACGATTGGTGTCGGGAGCTTGTTCCCGGGGGCCTTACGATTTTTGCGACGGGTTTGATCAGCCCGGGTACCAGTGGATACGGCGCGATTCCCAAACTCGCCGTGTCGTTGAAATGACGTTCTTGTTAATTACGCATGCGTAGCACAACGAATCCGTAGCGTCCGCACTTGTCCAGTACATGTGTCCAAGTTCCTCCGCCAGAAGGGCGATGCGTCATGACTGCTCTTTGGGTCGTCGTTTCCCGACGCGCCACCCAACAGTGTCGGCTCAACCTGCGATGAAGGCCGGCTGTTCGACCTCGCGATGGTGGCACGAGTGGGCCGCCCCGCTGTGGATCGGCTGCAACTTCACCGCCTGGATGCGCCTGCTGATCCGCAACCGCTTCGCAGTGCACTGGAGCCGCTGGCACTACGCCGTGCTCTACACGGGCCTGTCCGTCGTCAACTCTTTCCTGGGGACGTGGCAGAACATCGTGTTCAGCAGGCGAGTCGCCAACACGGCGGTCGGCCATGCGCCGATCTTCATCATCGGGCACTGGCGCAGCGGCACCACCATGCTGCACGAAATGATGGTGCTCGACGAGCATCACACCGGTCCGACGACTTACGAATGCATTGCGCCGCATCATTTTCTGCTGACCGAGCGGTTCGCCCGTTTCGCCGAATTCCTGACGTCGAAGCATCGCGCGATGGACAACATGGACATGAGCATGGCGCACCCACAGGAAGACGAATTCGCCTGGTGCATGCTGGGACTGCCCTCGCCCTACCTCACCATCGCGTTCCCGAACCGGCCGACCCAGGACGAGCACTACCTGGACATGGACAAGTTGAGCGCCCGAGAACTGGAAACCTGGAAGCAGACCTTTTTCCGGTTCGTCCAGCAGGTGTACTTCCGCCGCCGCAAGGCAATCGTCCTGAAGAGTCCGACGCACAGTTTCCGGATCAAGGTGCTGCTGGACATATTTCCGCAGGCGAAGTTCATCCACATCGTCCGGGATCCGTACGTCGTCTATCCCTCGACCGTGAACCTGTTCAAGTCGTTCTCCTTGGTGCACGGGCTGCAGCGGCCGACGTTCCAGGGACTGGATGAAAACGTCCTGTCCAACTACCTCGACCTGCATCGCAAGCTGGACGAAGGACGCGAACTCGTTGACCCGGCACGGTTTTACGAGTTGCGCTATGAGGATCTGATCGGCGATCCCGAAGGTCAGCTGCGCAAAATGTACGAGCACCTGGAGCTGGGTGACTTCGATCGGTACCTGCCACGGCTGCGGAAATACCTCGACGACAAGGCTTCCTACCGGACGAACGAGTACGAAGTGACGGCCGAACAGCGCGCGATCATCGCGAAGCGCTGGGCCGAGGTCATCGAACGCTACGGCTACGGGGCGGTGGCCGAGGACGCTGTGCTTGAACAGGTCGCCATCGCAAGCTGATTCAGCGGGAAGCGACTTCGTCGATCAGCGCGAGGACGGCGCGGGTAGCCGCGCTGGTCGACCGGGCCGAGGACGTGGTGACGAACAATCGCCATTCGAGGTCGTAGTCGCTGACGCGCAGCGTGGCCAGGCCGAAATCGTCGATCTCGTCGAGGATGGTCCAACTGAGGAAGCCGATCCCCAGGCCGTTGCGGATGTAGGTCGCGGCCGTGCCGAGGTCGGCGACCTCCACCGCGACGGTCCGTTCCACACCGGCGGCGGTGAACGCGTTGTCGATCACGGTTCTGGTGCCGTATCCCGGCGGGCTGTCGACGAACGACATGCCTTCCAGTTCGGCCAGCGGCACCGAATCACGTTGAGCCAGTGGATGATCGGCCGGTACGACCAAAAGCAGCGGAACAGCCGCGACGAGCCGGGCGTTCAGGTCGGCCGGCGGCGGGCCGGTGAAGACCAGAAAGGCAACGTCGAGATCGCCGTCGCGCAGCTGGCGGGCGAGGCCGGCCGATCCGGCGCTGGCGGCGCGCAAGTGCACCGTCACCCCCGGATGCCGGGTATGCAGTTCGGCCAGCACCGCGGGCATGTCGATCACGCTGATCGACGTCAGAATCCCCACCGTGACGGTGCCGCGGATCGAGCCGCGGGTGGCGTTGACGGCGTCCTTGGCCGCGCGGGCGGCATCCAGGGTTTCGCGGGCGCGGGGTCGCAGCTCCTCCCCCGCCGGAGTCAGCTCGACGCCCGCCGAACCCCGGAGGAATAGCTCTGCGTCGAGTTCTCGCTCCAGGGCCTTGATCGTCGCCGACACCCCCGATTGGACGACATGCAACTTTTTTGCGGCCTCGGTGAAGCTCCGGTTGTCCGCGACGGCGAGGAAGTACTCCAGATGACGCAGCTCCATGCAGCAATTATCACCGCCCGTGCTAGTACCCATCAGAACATTTCGTTGGCCCTGATGCCGCAGCTAAACGTAGCGTCGACGACGTCGAGCGTGACTGACCGCCCGTCGACCGCCCCCACCCCCAACCTTGCTGGACGTGCCAATGACTCTGCAAGCTCCCGCCCTGACCAGGACCAGAACACGCTGGTCGTCTGCCTCCACCGACGACCAATTCGTCGTCGAGAATCCCGCGACGGGCCGGACCGTCACCGTGGTGCAGGGAGCGGGACCCAACGAGGTCGACCAGGCGGTGCGCAAAGCCCACGCCGCACACCTGCGCTGGAAGCAGCGGCCGGCCCGGGAGCGCGGGGGCTATCTGCGCCAGATCGCCGAAGTCATCCGCGCGCACGCGGACGAGCTCGCGGTGCTCGAGTCACGGGAAATGGGCAAGCCGATCGCCCAGGCGCGCCAGTTCGACCTCGAAGCGGCGATCTCGATCTTCGAGTTCTTCAGCAGCATCGTGGAGAACCTGCCGAACAAGGCGCGCGACCACGACACCGTCCTGGACGTCACCACGCTCGAGCCGTACGGCGTGATCGCGGCCATCGTGCCGTTCAACTGGCCACCCATCCACACCGCCGGGAAGATCGCTCCGGCACTCGCCGTCGGTAACGCCGTCGTGCTGAAGCCACCGGAGCAGACCCCATCGGTCGTGCTGCGCATGGTCGAGCTGATTCAGTCGGTGCTGCCGGACCGCGTGGTGCACGCCGTGCCGGGCAAGGGCGAGGTGGGTGCTGCGCTCGCCGGACATCGCCTGGTGGGCAAGGTGTCCTTCACCGGGTCGCCGCGGACGGGTTCGGCCGTGATGCGCAATGCCGCCTGCAACCTGACCCCGACGCTGATGGAACTGGGCGGCAAGAACCCGCTGATCGTCTTCGACGACGCCAACATGCACGAGGCGCTGATGGCGGCCATCGACGGCGGCTTCTTCAACCAAGGCGAGGCGTGCACCGCGTCGTCGCGAATCCTGGTGCAGGACAAGATCTATAACGAGTTCGCCGCGAAGCTGTGCAAGGCGGTGACAAAGCTGCGGGTGGGCGACGGAGCCGATCCCACGACGGATGTCGGACCGTTGGTCACCCGGGCGCAGCAGAAGCAGGTGCTGGACTACCTCAAGCTCGGCGTGGCCGAGGGCGCGCGTATCGCCGCCCAGGCGCCGCTGCCCGACGACCCTCGCCTGGCCGACGGGTTCTACGTGTCGCCAACCGTGCTGACCGATGTGACTCCGCGGATGCGGGTCGCCCGGGAGGAGATTTTCGGACCGGTCGTCACCCTGATCCCGTTCACCGAGGAGGGTGAGGCGGTGCGGATCGCCAACAGCACTCCGTTCGGACTGGTGGCGGCGGTGTTCACCCAGGACGGCGACCGCGCGTTGCGGGTGAGCCGGCAGATCCGGGCCGGCGCCGTCTTCGTCAACAACTATGTCCGGATCGCGATCGGCACCGGATTCGGCGGGGTGGGCCACAGCGGCTTCGGACGCGAGCACGCCGAGGAGACGCTGGCCGAATACGGCTACACCAAGACGATTCGGTGGGCGGCCAAGCGCGACGAACTGCCGTATTGGACCGCGGCCAACCGCGTCCTGGAGAGCTGAGGACGACCAAGTGCGGACCATCGCACTCGAAGAGCATTACGCCACAGCGGGATTCCTGAGCGGCCCGGGGAGCTGGCTCGCATCGCGCGCGGGCGTGATCGAGCCCATCGCCGATCTCGGCGACGGCCGCATCGCCGCGATGGACGAGGCGGGTATCGATCTGGCGGTGCTGTCGCTGGCCGCGCCCGGTGTCGAGCAGCTGGACGGCCCGAAAGCGGTCCCGCTGGCCCGCGAATGCAACGACGAACTCGCCGCGGCGGTCGCCCGGTACCCCGGGCGGCTGGCGGGCTTCGCCTGCGTGCCGGTCAGCGCGCCCGACGCGGCGGCCGACGAATTGGAGCGGGCGATGCGCACGCTCGGCTTCGTGGGCGCGGTGATCAACGGGCACAGCCAAGGTCGCTATCTGGACGACCCGTTCTTCGAGCCGATTCTCGATCGCGCGGCGGCGCTCAACGCTCCGGTCTATCTGCACCCGACGATCCCGCCGGCGGGCGTCATCGAGTCCAGCTACGCGGGGTTCTCCCCCGAGGTCACGTTTGCCTTCGCGACCGTGGGGTGGGGCTGGCACATCAACACCGCCACACACCTGCTGCGGCTGATCCTCGGCGGCGTATTCGACCGCTACCCGCAGTTGCAGATCGTGATCGGGCACATGGGGGAGTCGACGTCGTTCATGCTGCCGCGCTTCGACGCGACGCTGAGGCCGGAACTGACCGGACTCGACCACCCCGTGAGCACCTACCTGCGGCGCAACGTGCACTACACGTTCGCCAACTTCAACGACGAAGCGACATACGCCAACCTGGTCGCCCAGGTCGGCATCGACCGGGTGGCGTTCTCGGCCGACTACCCGTTCGGGTCGATGAAGGCCGCCCGCGCGTTCCTGGAGGGGCTCGAGCTGACCGACGACGAACGGGCGCGCATCAGCCACCGCAACGCCGAGAAGCTACTGGGTCTGTGACTTAACCGGGCTCGTCGACGTCGTGACCGCCGGCGAGGTCACTGCAGTCGACGATCTCGACGTCGTGGCGGCCGCGCAGATACGCCCCGGCGCCTTTGTCTCCGGAGATCCGGGCCAGCACCTCGGGCCAGTGCCGGCGCGCGATGACCACCGGATGCCCGGGCCGGTCGCCGAAGTACGCACGCGCCAGCCCGGTGTCCGTGACCCGGCCGAGCACCCGCGCGATGACGTCGGGGCCCACGTCGGGAGTGTCGATCACGTGCACGACCGCGTAGTCGGCGCCCATCCGATCCGCCTCGGCCAGGCCCGCGCGCACCGACGCGCTGAGCCCCTCGTGCCATTGCGGCGCGGTGATGGCCGTGACGCCGGGCGGGGCCACGACCTGCGCGGCCCCCAAGACCAGGACGACATCGGCGCATCCCCCGTCGCGCAGCGCCCGGACCGCGATGTCCAGCCAGCCCTCGACCAGGACTTTCGGCTTCCCGTACCGGCGACCGGCACCGGCGGCCAGCAAGACTGCGACGTGGTGTGGCGGATCGGTGAACCGCGGTAACCGCACTCTCCTATGATGGCATTCACCTTCTCGCTCAGCGACAGCCCCATGGAGCGATATGACTCAGGATGTGCAACGGCCGCCCACCGCCCCGCCGCCCCGCTATGCCGGGACCCGGGTGCCGCGGGTCGAGGACGGCCGGTTGCTGACCGGCCACGGCACCTTCGTGGACGACATCTCGCGGCCCGGCATGCTGCACGCCTGCTTTGTGCGCAGCCCGTTCGCCCGCGCCCGGATCAACGGTATCGACGCCGCCGCGGCGCTGGCGCTGCCCGGCGTGCATGCGGTGTTCACCGCAGCCGACCTCAACGCCGACGTCAAGGAGTCCTGGCACGCCGTCGCCGGTAAGGACGTCGCGGACACCCCGCGGCCGCCGCTGGCCGACGGCGAGGCGAAGTTCGTCGGCGACCCGGTCGCGCTGATCGTCGCCGAGAGCCGCTACGTCGCCGAGGACGCGCTCGAACTGGTCGACGTCGACTACGAGCCGTTGCCCGCGGTTTCCGACTTCACCGCAGCGCAGACTTCCGACGTGCTGGTGCACCAGACGTACGCCGACAACGTCGCAGGCGGGATGGGCGGCGCGCCGCCGGACGAAGAGATCTTCGGCTCGGCCGCCTGCGTGGTGAAAGAGGAGATTTACCAACAGATTTACGCGCCGGTGCCGATCGAGACGCGTGGCCTGGTAGTCGAGTGGGTCGCCGCCACCGGAGAGCTCACCCTGTGGGCGTCCACCCAGACCCCGCACGAACTGCGCGCATTTTGCGCGCGCTTGTTAGGCATTGCGGCACAACGGGTTCGGGTCATCATGCGCGACACCGGCGGCGGTTTCGGCCAGAAGGTCGTTCCGATGCGGGAAGACATGTGCATCATGCTGGCCGCCCGCAAGGTTCCGGCGGCGCTGAAGTGGATCGAGGACCGGCGCGAGAATCTGATGTCGGCCGGACAAGCCCGCCACGTCAACGGCACCGCCCGGATGGCATTCGACGCGGACGGCCACATCGCGGCCGCCGACATCGACTTCATCCAGGACATCGGCGCGTATCCGACGCCGTATCCGGTGTTGACCACCGCGGCCATCGGCATGTTCTTCCCGGGGCCCTACCGCGTGCCCAAGGCCAGCTTCAACTACAAGACGGTGTTCTCCAACACCAGCGGCCTGGCCGCCTACCGCGGCCCCTGGCAGTACGAAACGCTGGCCCGCGAAATACTTCTCGACATCGGCGCCCGCAAGATGGGCCTGGATCCCGTCGATCTGCGACGGCGAAACCTGCTGCGCCGCGACGAGATGCCCTACTTCAACCCCAACGGCATGCCCTACGATCACGTCGCCCCGGCCGAGACTTTCGAGCAGGCCGTGAAAATCCTTGACCACGAAGGCTTTCGCAAGGAACAGCGCGAGGCGCTGGCTCGGGGCCGCTACCTGGGCCTCGGGTTCTCGGCGTACATCGAGCCCACCGGCGCGGCGACCGGTCACCTGGCGACCGAAGGCGCCACGATGACGATGGAACCGACGGGCAGGATCAACGTCTACGTGAACGGCGGCTCGAGCGGAAACAGCTTGGAAACCACCGTGATTCAGCTAACCGCCGATGCACTGGGCGCGGACATCGACGACGTGGCCACCATCCAGGGCGACACGGCGATCACTCCGTACGGCGCCGGGACGCAGGGCAGCCGCAGCGGGCCGATGACCGCCGGGGCGGTCGAAGAAGCCGGGGCGATCCTGCGGCAAAAACTCGTGACGCTGGCCGCACACCAGCTCAAGGTCACCGAATCCGAAGTGGAACTGGCACATTCGACCGCCTCGGTGCGCGGTGACTCGTCGAAGAAGCTGAGCTTCGCCGAGCTGGCCTACGCCGCCTACTACTCACCGCAGCAGCTGCCGCCGGGGACGTCATTGGAGGCCACCGCACGCTACGTCGCCAAGGCGCCGATCCTGTGGTCCAACGCGACTCATGCCTGCACCTGCGAGGTGGATATCGAGACCGGCAAGGTCACGTTGTTGCGCTACATCGTCAGCGAAGACGTCGGGCCGATGATAAATCCCGCGATCGTGGAGGGCCAGATCGCGGGCGGAACGGTGCAGGGCATTGGCGGCGCGCTGATGGAGGACATGGTCTACGACGGCGACGGCAACCCGCTGGCAACAACTTTCGTCGACTATCTGCTGCCCACGGCCACGGAGGTGCCGCCAATCGAGTTCGGTCACGTCGAGATCCCCGGCCCCGGGCCGGGCGGGTACAAGGGTGCCGGCGAGGGTGGTGCGATCGGCTCGACGCCGGCGGTGATCAATGCGATCAACGACGCGCTGGCTCCGCTGGGAGTGGCGATCACCCGGCTGCCGGCCACCCCGGCGTCGATTGCCGCATTGGTGGCCGAGGGAAATCAATGAAACCCGCGACGTTCGACTACCACCGGCCCGCCACGATCCAAGAGGCGGTGGGTCTGCTGGCCGACCTCGGCGACGAGGCGAAAATCCTGGCCGGCGGGCAGAGCTTGATCCCGATGCTGTCGATGCGGCTGGCCTACTTCGACCACCTGATCGACATTTCCCGGCTCACCGAACTGCAGGGCATCGACCATCGGGGCCACGAGCTGTGGATCGGCGCCGGCACCACCGAGGCCAAGGTGGGCGCCGATCCCCGCGTCCGTCAATCGGTTCCGTTACTGGCTCAGGTGACACCGTTCATCGGGCACTTCCAGATCCGCAATCGCGGCACCCTGGGCGGCTCGATCGCGCACGCCGACGCCGCGGGCGAGTACCCGGCCGTCGCGCTGACCCTGGACGCGACCATGGAGGTGCTTTCGCCGCGCGGGCGTCGCGAGATCACCGCCGCGGACTTCTTCGCCGGGGTGTGGGAGACCACGATGGAATCCGACGAAGTGCTGACCGGAGTCCGCTTCCCCCTCTGGAACGGCAGATCCGGATTCTCGATGCACGAATTCTCGCGCCGCCACGGCGATTTCGCGATCGCGGGCGCGCTGGTCGCGGTGACGCTCGATGACGGTGACCGGATATCGCGCTGTGCAATCGGCTTGCTGGGACTGGGTCCCACGCCGCTGCGCGCCACCGCCGCCGAGCAGGCGGTGATCGGCCGGCCGGCCGGCGACGTGGCCGCCGAAGAGGTGGGTCGGGCCGCGATGACGGGACTCGACGCGATTCCGGTCGATCTGCAGGGGTCGGCGTCATATCGCAGGCAGGTGGGCGCCACGATGACCGCACGCGCCTGGACCAAAGCCATCGAACACGCCGCGGGAGCACGACATGCATGAACGATCAGTCCGCTTGTCGGTCAACGGAACTCCGTTCGTCGCCACCGTCGAGCCACGCATGACGCTGGCGGACTTCCTGCGCGACAAGTGCGGGCTGACCGGTACCCACCTCGGCTGCGAGCACGGGGCCTGCGGCGCGTGCACGGTGCTGCTGGACGGCGATGCGGTGCGGTCGTGTCTGATGTTCGCGGTGCAGGTGGACGGCATGGAGGTGACGACCGTCGAGGGCATCGCGGCGCCGGACGGCACCCTGTCACCGGTGCAGTCGGCGCTGCGGGAGTGCCATGGCCTGCAATGTGGATTCTGCACGCCGGGTTTCGTGATGTCGCTCACGGCGATGTTGCGTGACAATCCCGATCCGACCGACGGGGAAATCCGGGAAGGCCTGTCCGGCAACTTCTGCCGATGCACCGGGTATCAGGGCATCGTCGCCGCCGCGCATCGCGCCGCCGAGATTACGCGCGAGGCGCGCGACGCGCCGGAGTCTGCCGTCCAGCGATAACACTTTGCTATCGACGGCATTCCAAACGCGCGTCGCCCCAGCACATAGCGCCGTCTGCTGCGTAGTCTGCTTCTGATATCTCCAAGATTCGGGAGCGACGCGTGCGGTTTTCGCAGAGGACACGGTGGAGTCTTGCCGGTGGAACCTTGCTGCTTTCGCCCATATTGGTGATCAGTCCCATGCTGATCAACGGCTGTTCGTCCGTCATCGAGGGCAGGCCGGTCGCCGCGCCGGGCGCCGGACCGACCGAACCCGCTTTTCCCGCACCGAGACCCAGCGCCGCGCCGTCGTATCCCACCGGGATCCCACCGACGACGCCGGTCAACCCGAACGCACCAGCCGGCGCGATTCCGCTGCCGCCCGACCAGAACGGTTACGTCTTCATCGAGACCAAGTCCGGAGTCACGCGCTGCCAGATCAATAAGGACAGCGTCGGGTGCGAGGCACCGTTCACCGACTCACCCATGCAGGATGGTGAACACGCCAACGGTGTCCACATCACCTCTGCCGGTTCCGTGCAGTGGATCTTGGGCAACCTGGGTGCCATTCCCACGGTCCCGATCGACTACAAGACCTACGACGCGCAGGGCTGGACGATCGAGGCGTCCGAGGCCGGTACCAAGTTCACCAACGCGCGTACCGGACACGGCATGTTCGTCAGCGTGGAGAAGGTCACTACGTTCTGAGGCCGGTCAGTACGATCGGTGCCGTGGCAGGCCCCCCGGACGACTTCAACAATGAACCGACGCGGTATAGAGGCGTCGGTAGGGGCGATCACCCGTCGGCCGATGAACCGCCGCCGCCCGCTCCCGACCCGGCGGAGCCCCCGCTCGATCCTTTCGACGAGGACACCGAACCCACCCCCTGGTACCGCAAACCGGTAGGGCTCATCATCTGGGGCCTGTCCGTGCTGATCCTGATCGCCCTGATCGTCTACGGCATCATCGAGCTCATCGGGGACCAGGGCACCAGTAACACCCCCAGCACCCACACGACGACCACCACGACGCCGACCACAACGCCGACCACAACGAGCACGGCCACGACCACCACGACCACGAGTCCGCCATCGGCCACCACGACCACCGAGCCACCCACCAGCGGCCCCGTCGAGTCGCCGGCCCCACAGCCGACTCGCCAAGAACCGACGCGTCGGCGTCATTGGCCATCCTGGCTACCGACGACCATCCCCGCGATCCCCTAACGAGTTGGTTGCAATTAAGTCAACGTTTGACGGCCGATCGGAACCTGCCCGTGTGGGTCCCACCTCGGCCGACACCGCCCCGATAGTCTCAGCGACCATGGCAAGGCAAGCGCCGGCAGACCAGTTCGTCGACGACGAACCGACCGTCTACATCCACTACGGTGACGACGCGTACGGCACCGCCCAGCCCGACCCTGACGACCCGATTCCGGGTTGGCGTAGACCAATTGCGTTGGCCGGGTGGGGCGTGCTGATCGCGGTCCTGATCGCGCTGATCGTCTGGGGCATCATCCAGCTCATGCATGGCGCCCCTCCGCAGGAGCCGGTAACGGGCCCCACTTTGGTTCCCTCCACCACGACGCCTCGGTCGTTCAACACCACCAGCGCGGCGCCGACGGTGTCGAGCGAGCCGCCGGCCACCACACCCACCGACACCCCGACGGCGTCCACCGAGGACACGCCGCCGTCGACCGCCACCACCACTGCGACCACGTCGTCGGGCGATGCGTACCCAGTGCCACAGCTGCCCTCGGTGATCACGCTGCCCCCGCTGCCCGGGCTACCGACCGAGATCACGCTGCCGCCCGGTCTGTGAAACGGGCTCCCACCTAGACTCGCGGGAACCCACAGCCACATTTACGACAACGCACAGGGGAACGCCAGATGTCCGAGTCGCTTGGGTTGTCCATCGGGATGGCCAACCTGGTCGCGGCCCGTGCCGGTGGTGACGTGGTGACTCGCAGATCCGTGCTCAGCCTGTTCGACCAGCGGGCATCCGAAGTCGGCCTGCCCGAGGAAAGTCTGGATCCGGCCGACGCCGGCCTGGTGATGCGGGGGTTCGTCGAACGGGTCGGGGACCGCACTCCGCTGGTGGCAGCCGACGGGACGAAGTACCTCGGCGACGCGCTGACGGTCGAAGCGCTCGAGGCGATGGCCCGGACCGTCGACTACGGAACACCGGTCACGATCGCGGTCCCCGCGTACTGGTCGCCGGCGCAGGCCGCGGCCCTGCGTGAGGAATTCTTCGCCCAGCCGGGCCTGGCGCCGGGCGGCGTACCGCCGGCGCTGATCTCCGATGCCACCGCCGCACTCACCGCGCTGCGGGCCGAACCCGACTTTCCGACCGCGGGCATCGTCGCGTTGTGCGACTTCGGCGCCGGCGGCACCACCGTGACGCTGAGCGACGCCGGGTCGGACCTTGCGCAGATCGGGCCGTCGGTGCGGTACACCGAATTCTCCGGCGACGGGATCGACGAGCTCATCCTCGATCACCTGCGTGAAGCCATTCCGGCCGACACCAGCGGCGGCGTGGCCAGCACGACACGGATGGGCTCGATGGCCCGCCTGCTCGAACACTGCCGCCGCGCCAAGGAAGAACTGTCGACAGCGACCACGACCACACTGCCCGCGGTCACCGGCGAGGATGTCGAGTTGTCCCGCAACGAGTTTGAAGAACTGATCTCCGGTCCGCTGGACGAATTCGTAACGGGCATCGAAAATATTCTGCGGCGCAACGAAATTCCGACCTCCAGCCTGACCGCCGTGGCCACGGTCGGTGGTGGCGCTGCCATCCCGCTGCTGGCCACCCGCCTTTCCGAACGTCTCGGAGTGCCGGTGCGCACCGCGCCGCAGCCCGGGCTCACCGCCGCACTCGGCGCCGCCGTCTTCGGTCAACAACATCCCTCCCCGAGCGCGCTGGCGAGTCCCGTCGCCGAGAACCCGACGCAATTGGCCGCCGCGGCGCCGGCCGACATGACCCAGGTCATGCCGAATGCCCGGGTCGAAGAAGAGCGTCCGCTGGCGTGGTCGGAGGACGACGACGAGGAAGATCCCGTCCCCTACACCGGTCCCGAGCACAGCGGCCAATATGTCCGCGACGCAATGGATTTCGAGGACGGCGACGACGGCCCTTACCCCGCCCCGCCACTGTGGTACCAGCGTCCCGCCGTGGTGTTGAGCCTGGCTGCCGCGGCCGCGGCCATCCTGGTGGCCGTGATACTGGCGTTGACGCTCGGCGAGGAGAAGCCCGCGCCGGTACAGACCCCGCCTACTCAACCGACTGCCCCCTCGCCGGAGCAGACGGTGACGATCACCGAGTCGAACACCAACCCGGCCACGACGACGACACAGGCACCGCCACCGCCGTCGACCGCCACCACCGAGGCGCCACCCGTGACAACGACCACGACCGAGGCGCCACCTACCACGACCTATCAGCCGCCGAGCACCACCACGGCCCCGCCGCCCACGACCACCTTTACGCCGCCGCCGCCGACCGAACGGGAGAGGCCGCACTGGCCGTGGCGGCGCTACTGAGGCCGGGCGCCGGGCGCGGCGAATTCGGCGACCATCGCCTCGGCGCTGCGCACCGCTGCACGGCACGCCTTGGTGGTGAATGGGTCGTTGAGCGGATGCTCGGCCCGGCGGCGCCAGCGCTGCGCCGCGGCGAACGCGGCCCGCGGCCCCTCCCCGGGGTCTGCATTCTCGGGGTCCAGGCCTAGCCTGCTGGCCGGGCGGGTGCCCGATCCCCCGATGACCCGGCGCAGCGACGCCAGCTCTTCTTCATTTAAAGATGTTGGGCGAGAGGATAATTGGCTGAGAAGCCGAAGTTCTTCGAATGCGTGCGTGTCGGCCAGCAGCGGGTCGATGTCGGCGATGACGTAGGGCGTCGCGACGATCGGGAACGCCTCCACGAACCGGCGCAACGACACCAGCGCGGTGTGCGCCTTGAGCATGTCGGAGCGTTGCGCGAATTGCTGATCGATGACCTCACGCAGCGTCATTAGCCCGCTGCGCTCGAGTAATTCGTCGGCCAGCCCCGCCGCGTCGGCGACACCCGTGGCCAACACCGCGAGGGAAATCCGCAGCCCGAACATGCCGAACCGGTCCAGCAGCTGGGCGCGGGTGGCCGCGTCGACGGGCAGCGGGCTCTCGACACGAACGAAACGGTCCACGCTCAACATGGCCTTGCTCAGTTCGGTCTTGTCGGCAGCGGCCAGCTTCTGCAGGGCGATGAACTCGCTTTGCCGCAGCGTGCGCGCGGTCAGCGCCAACAGCCCCGAGACCGGCACCACGGCCTGGCAGATGCCGGTCTCGTTCATCTCCTTGGTGAACCGCTGCGCCACGTCGGCCGCCGACAGCATCGCGTCGATGCGGCCTGCACCGATTTCGTCGGCCCGGGATGCCACACCGACGATGCCCAGGGCACCCGCGGATCCGCCGACGAGTTGCCCAATCTGCTTGAGCAGGGCGATATCTGCGGCGTTAAGGGTGCGCAACAGGAAGACCACCGCGTCCACCCGCGGCACCCCGTCGGGGGGCACCAGCAGCCGCAGCGTGCGATCCGAGGCCTCCCGCGTCAGCGACGACGTTCCCGGGGTGTCGATGATCGTGGTCTCCACCAGCTCTTCGGCGGGCCACTCGACGTCCAGATCGGCCACGTCGGCCGGGTTGAGTGTCCGGAAGTCGAAGGTCAACCCGGCGCTGTGGCTGATCGGCACGTTGGAATGCCTTCCGCCCCAATGGTTTGCGGTGACCTTCGGCGTGGGACCGTGCCGGAACCAGGTAACGATGCGGGTGGCCTCGGTGGCATCGGTCGGGGCGATGTCTTGACCCACCAAAGCATTGAGCAGAGTGGACTTTCCGGCCTTGAGCGTGCCGGCCAGGGCGATGCGGATCGGCTCGTTCAGCCGCGCGCCGATGCGGTCCAGTTCGTAGAAGACTTCCGGTCGGTTCCGGAACGCCGGCTCACCACGGTAAGCCTGGATGGTCCCGCCCAAAATCGCACGCACTCGATCGCTAGTGCTCACACCCGTCCTACGGTCACCTGGGGCATCAGTTTGTCCACATTGTCGGTGACCTGGTTCAGGATATTCAACTGCCGCTCGAGTTCACGGATCTTGTTCTCGCGTTCGGCCTCTTCCACATGCGCCGCGGCGATGGTGGACTGCAGCGATTCGTTGAGCGAACGGGAGATCTCGTTGGCGATGTCGCGGTAGTGGTCGCGCAGCGTGCGGTGGATGATTTTGAGCCTGTCGCGAGACTCCTTGCCCACCACGAACGAGACGTCGTCAACGAAGCGCCGCACGTTCGTCTTGGCCTCGGCGCGCGCCCGCAGCAGCCGGTTCTCCTTGTCCTCCTTGTAGGCCATGCGGCCCAGGATCAGCCCGGCGCCCACCGACAAGGGGTTGAACAAGCCGAGCCCCGCCACCGAGGACAGCATGCCGATCATCACCACGCCGCCGTAGGAACCACGCAGCCCGCTCACCATCTTCTGGCCCTTGCCCGCCGGCTTGGAATCCAGGTCGGATACCGACTTGAGCTGGCCGAAGTCCTCGCCCATCGCGCGTTGATTCAGCTCGGGCGTCAGCACCGAATCCAGCCCTGCCGCGGCGAACGAATTCGCCACGTCGTCGGCCAGCTCCTCGGCGCGTTGGTACGCCCAGACGAAGTTGTCCCCGACGGCGGTGGCCACCGCTTCCTCGACGTCGCTGCCGATTTCGGCCCAATGCCGGGTCGGGTCACACGAATCGATCTGTCGCTCGATGTCCTCGGTGAGCGCGCGGAAGCGGGCCCGCATGTCGTGATCGACGTCGGTGCTCAGGTCGGTGAAGCCGTCGTTGAGCACCTGCTGCCACAGCGCGGTCTGCTCCAGCGCGTCCAGCGCGTCACGCTTGCGCCGCTCCAGGTCGGCGGCGAGGCGGTCACGAAGCCCCGGGTCGTTGACGACCGCGAGTTCTGAGCCCGCAGCCATCGTCAATTGTTCTGCTGCCGAACGGATATCGCGCAGAACCTCGTCCCGCACCCGCTCGCTCTCTCGGGAGAGCACCCGCTCGCTGAGGAACTTCACGACCGCCGGGAAGTTGGATTCCTCGTTGAGTTCGGTGTCGTTCTGCGTGACGGCGTGGCTGCGCAGCAGTGACGAGACCGGCAGGATCGGCATCACCACCCCGGCGCGCTGCAGGTGCCCGGTGTTGGCGTCGACGATGTCGCGCCAGTGCGGATAGAGGTCGGTCTTGGTGGCCGCCAGCACTGCGACCGGGCAGATCCGATGCGCCTGCCGGATGAACCACATCTCGGGCTCGGTCAATTCCTGGCTGGTGTCGCTGACCATGATCAGTGCGTCCGCGTTGGGCAGCAGTCCGAGCGTGGCGGACAAGTGTGGCTGCCCGTGGCCGCCCACACCCGGGGTGTCGATGAACGCCAGCCCGCCCTGCAGCAGCGGGCTGGGCGCGCCGATCTCGACGCGCAGCACTTCCCGGTTGCCGGCTTGCGGCGCTCGTCGCAGATCGGTGTTGATGTCGTCGATCGGGATGTCGACGGGCACGGGCTCGCCGTTGGGGCCCGC
The DNA here is from genome assembly GCF_059812735.1 of Mycobacterium sp. NGS40. NCBI lineage: Bacteria > Bacillati > Actinomycetota > Actinomycetes > Mycobacteriales > Mycobacteriaceae > Mycobacterium > Mycobacterium sp. NGS40. Next base: position 133,573 of record NZ_JCALDG010000001.1, on the reverse strand, counting down.
GGCCACGATCAGCCGGGCCGACGGCGGGTCGCCATGGCTGACGACGGTGATGACCACGGTGGCCTCGTCGTCGCCGACGCGCGCCACCGGCAGGTTGAGTAACGAGTTGAGCAGCTGACTCTTGCCCTGCTTCAGTTGCCCGGCGATGACCACCCGGATCTGCGGGTCGGTGATGCGTTCGCGGGCGCGCATGAGGCGCTCTTTGAGGTCATCGCGGTCGTTGAGTTCGGCGATTGCGATGGTGTGGTCGATCAGCTCGACGATCACGCTGACGCGCCTCGGATCACTGGCTTGAGTCACCGCGGTTCCCCACTTTCTCGCATCTGTGATTACGGTATGCGCGCGAATCGGCGGGGATCAAAAGATCCCCGCCGTTTCGCTAGGTCCGCGCGCGTTACCCGTGCGGGCCGCCGACGTGCGACGGCGACGCGTGCGGTGCCGGCGCGGGTTCGTGCACCGGAGCCGGAGCGTGCGGAGTGCCTTCGAACACCGATGGGCTGTGCGGCGCCGGAGCGTGCTCGACCGGAGCCGGTGAATGCTGCACCGGCGCGGGCGAATGCTGCACCGGGGCCGGCGAGTGCTGCACCGGCGCGGGCGAGTGCTCGATCGGCGCATGCTGAGCCGGGGCCGGCGAGTGCTGCACCGGGGCCTGCTGCGCCGGCTCATGGATCACCGGTCCGCCCACGCTGCCGTGGCCGCCGGCAGCGCCCGAGCCTCCACCCTGGAAGACCGAGCCGGGGTTCGACGGCGGCGTCACGTGAGCGCCGACACCGCCTGCCGCACCGCCGCCGCCCTGAATTACCGGGGCCTGTCCAGCAGGCCCGGCCGGGCCGTGAGCGCCGATGCCGCCACCACCGGCGACACCGCCGCCGCCACCGAGCGTCGCACCCTCCTGGCCGAGGATGCCGCCGTGGGCTCCACCGCTGGCACCCGCGTTGATGCCGCCGCCGGCTCCGCCGGACGGGAAGCCACCGCCGACGCCTGCCCCCGCGGCACCGCCGGCTCCAGCGTGGCCGCCCAGACCAGCGCCGCCGGTCCCCCCGACTTCAGCGTGACTGCCCAGGCCGGCGCCACCGGCAACGGCCGCGGATTGCGGTGAGGCGTGGCCTCCCAACCCGCCCTCACCGCTCAACGAGCCGGTGCTGCGAGCGCCGCCGATACCAAGTCCAGCGCCGCCGGCCGCGGCGGCACCACCCTGACCGCCGACACCGACACCCCCAAGCGGGCCGGCGACGTGGGGAGTGGCGGCGCCGTTGAGCGCGGCCCCCTCGCTAGCGATCAACCCCGCCTGACCGCTCGCGCCGAGGGCCGCGTTGCCGCCTACCCCGAGGGCTGCATTACCGCCTGCACCGGCGAGTGCACCCGCATTGCCGGCACCCGCCAGCTGGCTGCCAGCACCGAAACTCGCCTGGCTCGCGAGAGCAGCCTGGCCGCCGAAACCAGCTTGACCGCCCAGGTTGCTGCTGCCGGACAGTCCACCGCCGGCACCGAACGCGCCGCCCAGACCAGCCTGACCGCCTGCGCCCAAGCCGCCACCGATCTGGCTACCAGCCCCAGCACCAAAGCCGCCCCCAGCCTGACCGCCAGCGCCGAGGCCAGCACCGATCTGACTGCCGGCGCCAGCACCGAAGCCGCCCCCAGCCTGTCCGCTCGCACCGAGGCCGGCACCGATCTGACTACCGGCGCCAAAGCCACCGCCAATCTGACCGCCCGCGCCGAAACCACCACCGGCTTCACCCCGCAGACCGACACCGGCGTGGCCGGCGGCGTCGCCACCAAATCCGCTACTGCCGTTGAATCCAGCACCAGCACCGACGGCGGTGCGGCCACCAAAGCCGCCCTCACCAGCAAGACCCGCGCCACCACCAAACCCAGCGCCACCGTCAACTCCACCACCGGCCCGCAGGCCGACACCCTCACCGAAGCCGGCGTGACCACCAAAGCCGCCCTCACCACCGACGCCGATACCGGTGCGACCGCCCAGGCCGACCTCACTGGCCAAATCGAAGCCGGTGTGTCCGCCGAAGCCACCACCGAGGCCAAGGCCGTTCTCGCCGCCGAAACTAAGTCCCGCACGGCCGCCGAATCCGGTCTGCGCACCCAACCCGATGCCCGTCAGGCCGCCGCCGCCAAGACCGAAGCCCGTGTGTCCGCCAAAGCCACCACCAAGACCCAGGCCGGCATTGATCCCACCACCCAGACCGAACTCGCCCCCTAAGCCGGTACCGAACCCGGTGCCATGGCCGAATTCACCGAAGCCAGGCCGGTCACCCCAGCCATGTCCCCAGCCAGGCCGGTCACCCCAGCCATGTCCCCAACCAGGCCGCCCGTCACCCCAGCCATGTCCCCAACCCGGCTCGCCCCAGCCCGGACCGAAGCCGCCCCAGCCAGGTCCGAAACCGGGACCGAACCCGCCGGTGCCGGGACCAAAGCCCCAGCCAGGTTGCAGGCCGAACCCGCCGTAGCTGGCGCCGTAGAGTCCGGCGTCGACAGCGCCGAGCAGTCCGCCACCCACATTGCCGACGATCGCGCTTCCCAGACCGAGAGCGGCGTCGGCGCCGTCGACCACAGGGGCAATTGCGTCACCCACCAGCGCGCCCGCGCCCTGGGCAACCTCGCCGACAAGGCCGACGGGACCGTACCCGTAGCCCGGGTCGTAGCCGCCGTAGCCTTGGTCGTAGCCGTAGCCGTCATAACCCGGGGCAAAGCCGTACTGGTCGGTCAGCACTTGCTGCAACCCACCGATCGGGTCGCCCGCGCCAAGGGGCACACCAGGAAGAGCGCTGGCCACCGCGGAGGAGAACTCCTCCGGAGCCACGTTGACCAGGCCTGCGTCGGTCATGGCCTGCCCGGGGCCCGCAACGAAAGCGCGGGCGGCGTCCGGGTTGCCAAACAAACCCATGATGTATTGGATCAGCCGGTCCATGATTGATTCCCCTTCACATCCCCTGCGCCGGATCGACCGGCGTTCTGCAATACACGCTATGGATTCCGCCCCTCCTCGGAATCGGGGACGGATCCCCCAGGCGATCGGTGCCTCACCGGGATCCGTGGGGGCGGAGCGTTAGGGGATTAGGGGATGTGCGCCACAACCCCGACGCAGCACCCAAGAGGCCCCTATCGGACAGCGTTAGCGCAGCTCAGAACGGCAAGGATGCGACCGCGGCGGCGAAGGATCAGCCGTGCAGGCCAAAGTCGTGGTGCTCCGGCTCGCCGGGGTGCGGGTGGGTGACCTGGTGATCCCACAGGCTCAGGTCGTGCGCCGGGAATGCCCCGTGATCGACCGGGTTATCCGGTGTTTCAGAGCCTGCGAGCTGCACCGATGCCCCAGGAGACTCAATGCCGAAGGGCCGCGGATCGACCGGCGCCTCGACGGGTGCGGGAATCGACGGCGGATGGATCACGCTGCTCGCCGGGCCATGCGAATCGACCATCCCAGTGGGGGTGTGCGGCGTGAAAGCATCCAGGGCGGCCGCGGCCGCACCGCTTGCCCAGACATTCCCGTGATCGGGGGCGGGCACGCCCGAGGCGGGACCGGCGGGAGTGCCCATCGACAGCGAATCCGTCACCATCGGAATCAAATTATTCACATCGGCGCTGGTCACATCGGTAAGGTGGGCCTCCGCGATGGACTGCGCGGGATTGGCCGCGTAACGCGCCGCAGCATCAGGGTCGCGGACCAGCGAGATCACGAAGTCGAGCAACGAGTTTGCCATCGGGCACACCTCCTCGCCGTTCGTTGCCCTTGCCGGCGGCATTTACAGGGACCGCCCAGTCAATTACCACGATGCTATCCGTCCGACCCAGTGCTGTGATCGGTGCACAACCCACCAGGCGCCCGAGAGCATTAGGGGGTGGCACTGTAGGGGAATCGCGTGGCTACGGGGATGACTCCCCGGATACGGGGGTTCGTGGGGCTATGGTGGAAAAACTGCTCCTGACCACCAGTGCAGCACCGATTAGGGGGACGCGACATGAGCGACTCCCCGATGCTCGAACAGGTCGTCCGGGCCGTGGCCGACGCGTCGACAAAGCCGGTGAAGCTCATGATCCGTGGCGGCATCGGGGCCGGCAAGACGACCGCCCTGGCCGCCGCCCGCGACGCGCTGCGGGGTGCCGGACTGACCGTGCTCACCCGGCCACCCCAGGCCGGCGATTCGCCCGACGCCGCGCTGGTGATCGACGACGCTCACCTGCTGACCGAGCCCGAACTGCTCAGCCTCACCGACTGCGTCGCCGACCCGCGGGCCACCGTGGTGGTGGCCGCCGAGCCGCAGGAGCGCCTGCGGGAACTGACCGTGGCGATGGAACGGGATCGACCGCCGATATCGCTGGGCCCCCTTCCCGTCGACGAAGGCCTGCTGGGGTGTACTGCGGGACTCCCGTTTCTGGTGCACGCGACGTCCCAGGGCACCGACACACCGGCCCAGGCAGCGACCTTCGCGCTGATCGCGCGATTGCGTCGGCTCGACGAACCGGACCTGGACACGCTTCTCATCATGTCGCTGACCCAAGAGCTAGGACCAGCCGATGTGGCTGCGGCACTGGGTATTTCAGCGGCAGATGCACGTCGGACGGTCGATCGGGCCCGCGCCAGCGGGCTGATTGAGCCCTCACACTCCCCCGAATTCCTCCAGCTGGTCCACGCCGCGATCACCCAGATCGTCGGCAATGCCCACCACCGCGAGGTCGAAACCGCGCTGCTGCGTTCACAACTGGACATGTCGACGGTTTCGCTGCCGTTCGCGTTGCGGCTCGCCGAGCACGGGCTCAAAGACGACCGGCTGGCGGCCATCCTCGCAGAGCACGCCGCGGCATCGCGCGGCGTATCCGCCAGGGCCGCAAGGCTTTACCAGGCAGCCGTTGCAGCCGGAGCCGCAGGGCTGACATCTCGGGTCGCCGACGCGCTGGCCCTCAACGGAGACTGCGCCGCCGCGGCAGCACTGGCCGACGCGCTGCTGAGCTCACCTGATTCAGCCGAACGCGCTGCAGCGGTTCGGATTTCGGCCAGCATTGCAGCCCACGAGGGCAACGCGAATCAGGCAGCGGAATTGTTCAGCTGGCTGGGCCCGCACCCGGACGCGGTGGTTGCCGCGGCGGCCGCGATTACGCTCGCCTCGACCGGTGATCTGGTGACGGCGCGTGCCGCGTTGCGCCTCAAGGACGCCGGCCCACCGACGATCGCCGCCCGCACGGCGCGCAGCCTGGCCGAGGGACTACTGCTGACGATGGACCACCCGTATCCGGCCGCGATCGCGAAACTGGGCCAGGCGATCGCGGCCGAACAGACTGCGAGCGAAGTGATTCCGGACAGTCCGGCGGCACTGCTAACCCTGGCCGCGATCCACGGCGGCGATCCGGTCCGTGCCCGCAGCGTGATCGGCCGCGCCGTGCGCACCGACGGCGACGCACTCTTCGCGCCTCGGCACACCTTGCTGTCCGGCTGGATCAAGATGCAGGACGGGCAGCTGCCGTCGGCCAGTGCGGACGTCACGGCGGTCGGTTCGACCGGCTTACACCGGCGCGACGCATTGTGGGCAGCGGCCCTGCAGACGGCGATCGCGCGTCGCAGCGGTGACACCGGTGCACTTCAAAAGCATTGGTACGCAGGCATGGAGGTGCTGTCCGAGTACTCCATCGACCTGTTCGCGCTGCTGCCGTTGGGCGAGTTGTGGGTGGGCGCTGCCCGGATACGCCAGGTCGATCAGCTACGCCACGCCCTGGAACAGGCGTTTACCCTGCTGGAGTCGCTGGGCAACCCGATCTTGTGGTCAATCCCACTGCACTGGGCCGGCGTGCACGCGGGAATCCTGGCCAACGCACCCGATTTGGTCGCCCCGCATGGGCAAGCCCTAGGAGCGTCGGCCGGATCCAGCACCCTGGCGCAGGCCCTGTCGAATTCCGGCCGCACCTGGTTACGGGTCCTGGCCAACCAGGTCGACGCCGACGAAGTCACCGCGTCCGCGCGGGCGCTGGCGCATGTCGGGCTGACGTCCGACGCGACTCGGCTGGCCGGGCAGGCCGCGCTGCAAACACCCGACGGCAGGGTGTCCGGCGCGATGCTGCAGCTGGCCCGAGATCTCAAGTTGGGCGCGGACCCGGGCGGCCTGCCCACCGGGTTGACCGGCGACGAGCCGGACGGCGCGGCTTCGTCGCCCTCCCATCAGCCCACCTCGGGATCACCGCTGTCACAGCGCGAACGCGAAGTCGCCGAACTCCTCTTGCTGGGCATGCCATACCGCGACATCGGCGCCCAACTCTTCATTTCGGCGAAGACCGTCGAGCATCACGTGGCCCGTATTCGCCGTCGGCTGGGCGCCGGCTCACGCTCGGAGATGTTGTCTATGTTACGTGCCATGCTCACCCCGGAAGGCTAAGCCGCAGGTCAAAGGCTTTCGGGAGTCGCAGTTAGGGCAACCTTTCTCGCGTCGGTAGCAGCCCAGATGTCACTATGAGCTAGCAAAGATCGAACGAATTTTCGTTGAGCGACGATGCAATGGGGAGAGACCTTCGGTGACCACGCAGACGATCATCAGATTGGTGTTGGGGCTGGGCCTGACCGCGGTCGTGGCGTTGTTCGCACTCAAACGCGTCTGGTGGCTGTATCGACTGATCATGTCCGGGCAGCCGGTGAGCGGTCGCACCGACAACGTCGGCACCCGCATCTGGACGCAGATCGCCGAGGTGTTCGGTCAGCGCAAGCTGCTGAAGTGGTCGATCCCCGGCCTTGCGCACTTCTTCACCATGTGGGGCTTCTTCATCCTCATCACGGTGTACATCGAGGCGTACGGCACGCTGTTCCAACCCAACTTCCACATCCCGATCGTCGGCCGCTGGGATGCACTGGGTTTCTTGCAGGACTTCATCGCGCTCGCCGTGCTGGCCGGCATCATCACGTTCGCGATCATCAGATTGCGAAGTGAGCCAAAGGAACACGGCCGTTCATCGCGTTTCTACGGCTCCCACACCGGTGGCGCCTGGCTGATTCTGTTCATGATCTCACTGGTCATCATCAGCTTCGCGATCTTCCGCGGCGCCTCTGTCGTCACCGGCAACTTCCCCTACGGTCGGGGTGCGTTCTTCTCCCACGCCATGGGTGCGCTCATGCAACCACTGGGCGTGACCGCGAACGAATGGATCGAGACCTTCGCGCTGCTGACTCACATCGCCGTGGCGCTGTTCTTCTTGATCATCGTGCTGCACTCCAAGCATCTGCACATCTTCCTGGCCCCGATCAACGTCACCTTCAAACGCCTGCCCGACGGCCTCGGTCCGCTGCTGCCGATGGAATCCGGCGGCAAGCCGATCAACTTCGAAGATCCGGGCGAGGACGACGTTTTCGGTCGCGGCAAGATCGAGGACTTCACCTGGAAGGCGAACCTCGACTTCGCCACCTGTACCGAGTGTGGGCGCTGCCAGTCGCAGTGCCCGGCCTGGAATACCGGAAAGCCGTTGTCGCCCAAGCTCGTCATCATGGATCTGCGCGATCACTGGATGGCCAAGGCGCCCTACATCCTGGGTGAGAAGACCGCCGAGCCGATGGAAGGTCTGGACCTCGAGACGGTCGAAGAAGAAGGCCACCACGTTCCGGAGTCCGGCTTCGGCCGGGTTCCCGGCCACGGACCCGAGCAGGTGGCGCGCCCGCTGGTCGGCACCGCCGAGCAGGGCGGTGTGATCGATCCCGACGTGCTGTGGTCGTGCGTGTCCTGTGGCGCCTGCGTCGAACAGTGCCCGGTGGACATCGAGCACGTCGATCACATCATCGACATGCGCCGCTACCAGGTGATGATGGAGTCGGAGTTCCCGTCCGAGCTGTCGGTGCTGTTCAAGAACCTGGAGACCAAGGGCAACCCGTGGGGCCAGAACGCCGGCGACCGGACCAACTGGATCGACGAGGTCGACTTCGACGTCCCGGTCTACGGCGAGGACGTCGAGAGCTTCGACGGCTACGAGTACCTGTTCTGGGTGGGTTGCGCCGGCGCCTACGACGACAAGGCCAAGAAGACCACAAAGGCTGTCGCCGAGCTGCTGGCCATCGCCGGGGTGAAGTTCATGGTGCTGGGCACCGGGGAGTCCTGCAACGGTGACTCCGCGCGCCGGTCCGGAAACGAGTTCCTGTTCCAGCAGCTGGCCGCCCAAGCCGTCGAGACGCTGGACGGGGTCTTCGAGGGCGTGGAGACCGTCGACCGCAAGATCGTCGTCACCTGCCCGCACTGCTTCAACACCATCGGCAGGGAATACCGCCAGCTGGGCGCCAACTACAGCGTGCTGCACCACACCCAGCTGCTGAACCGGTTGGTGCGCGACAAGAAGCTGGTGCCGGTAACGCCTGTCTCGCAAGACATTACGTATCACGACCCGTGCTACCTGGGCCGTCACAACAAGGTGTACGAGGCGCCGCGCGAGCTGATCGGCTTCGCCGGGGCGAATCTCACCGAGATGCCGCGCAACTCCGACCGCAGCTTCTGCTGCGGCGCGGGTGGTGCGCGCATGTGGATGGAAGAGCACATCGGCAAGCGCATCAACCACGAGCGCGTCGACGAAGCGCTGGCCACCAACGCCGCGACGATCGCGACCGGCTGCCCGTTCTGCCGCGTGATGGTCACCGACGGTGTCAACGACCGACAGGAGGAGGCCGGCCGCAGCGGGGTCGAGGTGCTCGACGTGGCGCAGATTCTGCTCGGGTCCCTCGAGTACGACAAGGCCACGCTGCCGGAGAAGGGCACGGCCGCAAAGGAAGCAGAGAAGCGGGCCGCCAAGGCTGAGCCCACGGCCGCTGCTCCCGCCGCGACGGCACCGGCGAAGGAGGCGCCCGCGGAGGCCCAAGAGCCCGCGGCCGCCGAGCCCGAGCAGCCGGCCAAGGCCGCGGCGCCGGCGAAGGGGCTGGGGATCGCCGGCGGTGCCAAGCGTCCCGGTGCCAAGAAGTCCGCGGCCCCGGCAGCAGAGGAACCGGCTGCGGAGGCCAAGACGGAAGCCGCTCCCGCCAAGGGCCTGGGCATGGCTGCCGGCGCCCGAAAGCCGGGCGCGAAGAAAGCCGCCCCGGCCGCCTCGGCAGCCGCGGCCGAGGAAAAGGCCGACGCCGCCGAGGCCAAGGCACCGGCCGCACCCGTCAAGGGGCTCGGCATGGCCGCCGGCGCCCGAAAGCCGGGTGCCAAGAAAGCCGCCCCGGCCGCTGCGGCCCCGGCGACCGAAGCCGAGCCGGAGAGCGCGCCGGCCGCCGAACCAAAGGCCGAGGCCTCTGAGGCCTCAGAGCCCTCAGAGCCTAAGGCGCCGGCCGCGCCCGTCAAGGGCCTGGGCATCGCCGCAGGGGCCAAGCGACCAGGCGCCAAGAAGGCCGCGGCCCCGGCCGCCGAAGCGAAGGCAGAGGCCCCCGCACCCGCCGAGCAAAAGGCCGACGCTAAACCCGAGCCGGAGCCGGAGCCGTCCGAGGACACCAACGGTGACGCGGCGCCCCCGGCAGCCCCTGTCAAGGGGCTCGGGATCGCACGCGGGGCCCGCCCCCCGGGGAAGCGCTGATCACAGATTGGGCTCTATCAGCAAAAATCGGTGGACGCCGATGGCACCATTGGTGACGTGACCACTCACCAGGTGCCCGTGCACAGCCCCGGCCACCACCGGCAGCGGATCTTCGCGCAGTCGTCCAAGCTTCAGGACGTTCTGTACGAAATCCGCGGCCCGGTGCACCAGCATGCCGCGCGTCTGGAGGCCGAGGGCCACCGCATCCTCAAGCTCAACATCGGCAACCCGGCACCGTTCGGCTTCGACGCGCCCGACGTGATCATGCGCGACATGATCCAGGCGCTGCCCTACGCGCAGGGTTACTCGGATTCGCAGGGCATCCTGCCGGCCCGGCGCGCGGTGGTCACCCGCTACGAGCTGGTAGACGGTTTCCCGCGATTCGACGTCGACGACGTCTTCCTGGGCAACGGGTGCTCCGAGCTGATCACGATGACACTGCAGGCCCTGCTCGACAACGGCGATCAGGTGCTGATTCCCTCGCCCGACTACCCGTTGTGGACGGCGTCGACGTCGCTGGCCGGGGGCACGCCGGTGCACTACCTGTGCGACGAGACCCAGGGCTGGCAGCCCGACATCGCCGACATGGAGTCGAAGATCACCGAGCGCACCAAGGCGCTGGTCGTGATCAACCCGAACAATCCCACCGGCGCCGTTTACAGCCGCGAAATCCTCACCCAGATCGTCGCGCTGGCGCGTAAGCACCAACTGCTGCTGCTGGCCGACGAGATCTACGACAAGATCCTCTACGGCGACGCCAAGCACATCAGCCTGGCCACGCTGGCGCCGGACCTGCTGTGCCTGACCTTCAACGGCCTGTCGAAGGCTTACCGGGTGGCCGGGTACCGGGCCGGCTGGCTCGCGATCACCGGGCCCAAGGATCACGCCAGCAGCTTCATCGAGGGAATCAGCCTGCTGGCCAACATGCGGCTGTGCCCGAACGTGCCCGCCCAGCATGCGATCCAGGTCGCCCTCGGCGGCTACCAGAGCATCGACGACCTGGTGCTGCCCGGCGGCCGACTGCTCGAGCAACGCGATGTCGCGTGGACCAAGCTCAACCAGATCCCCGGGGTGTCCTGTGTGAAGCCGGATGGCGCGCTGTACGCGTTTCCGCGGCTTGACCCCGAGGTCTACGACATCGAGGACGACGAACAGCTGGTGCTGGACCTGCTGCTGCAGGAGAAGATCCTGGTAGGTCAGGGCACCGGCTTCAACTGGCCGGCCCCGGATCACCTGCGCATCGTGACCCTGCCGTGGGCACGCGACCTGTCGGCGGCGATCGAGCGGCTGGGTAACTTCCTGACCGCCTACCGGCAGTAGGCCGCCTCTACGGTGGAGCGGGTGACCCACTCGCACTCGCACAACCTGTCGTCAGGACCGTCCCCGCTGGGTCCGCTGCCCGCCAAAATCGTCGTCGGGCTGTTGGTGGCGATCGGGATCGCCGTGATTGCGGGTGCGGCGTTGTTGTGGCCGAGCCGCCAGCATGTCGCCATCCCGATGCCGTTTCAGAGCGCGACCGGCGGGGCGGTGACCACCGAGCGCGCGCACGTGCTGTCCAGCGGGCTGGCTGACTGCGGCAGCCCGTCGGCCAGTCAGGTGCTCACCACGGCTCCGCAGCCGGGGACGCCGGGCGCGGGACGATGCGTCGAGACGTTGGTCGCAATCGATTCCGGGCCCAATGCCGGCGCGAAAACCCTGTTGGAATTCTCGCCCGGCCCCGGCCAGCCGCAATTCAAAGCCGACGACCACATCCGGGTGGTGCGGCAGGTCGACCCGCAAGGCGCCACCACGTACGCGTTCTACGACTTCGAGCGCGGCTGGTCGCTGGTGGGGCTGGCCCTGGCGTTCGCGTTGGTCATCGTCGCGGTCGCGCGCTGGCGCGGGTTGCTGGCGCTGGTCGGGATCGTGGTCGCGTTTCTGGTGCTGGTGGTCTTCTTGCTCCCGGCGCTGCGCGACGGCGCACCCGCGGTTCCGGTGTCCCTGGTGGCCTCGGCGGCGATCCTGTACGTAGTCATCTACCTCGCCCACGGCGTCAACCTGCGCACCAGTGCCGCCCTGCTGGGCACCTTGTCGGCGTTGCTATTGGCAGCCGGATTATCTTGGGGGGCAATCGAATTAGCCCATTTGACCGGATTGTCGGATGAACAGAACTCGGCGGTCAGCGCGTATCTGGGCAGTGTGTCGATCAGTGGGCTGCTGCTCGCCGGGTTCATCATCGGCTCGCTGGGTGTACTCAACGATGTGACGGTCACGCAGGCGTCGACCGTCTTCGAGCTCGCTCATGTCGGCGGTGACACCTCGCGGCGGACGATCTTCTTGAGCGCGATTCGGGTGGGGCGCGATCACATCGCCAGCACCGTCTACACCCTGGTGCTGGCGTACGCCGGCAGCTCGCTGCCGCTGCTGTTGCTCTTCAGCGTCGCGAACCGTTCGCTGAGCGACGTGCTGATCAGCGAAAGCGTGGCCATCGAACTCGTGCGCTCCGCGGTGGGCGGAATCGCGCTCGCGCTCTCGGTCCCGTTGACCACGGCGATCGCCGCCGTGCTCGCCAAACCGGGCGAGCTCAGCCCCGTTCCATCATCTCCAGCAGGTAGCCGCCATAGCCGGACTTGAGCAACGTGCGGGCACGGGTGGCCAGCTCGTCGTCGGTGATCCAGCCCCGCCGCCACCCAACCTCTTCGGGCACACTGACTTTCAGGCCTTGCCGTCGTTCCAGGGTGCGCACGAAGTCGCTGGCATCGAGCAGCGAGTCGAAGGTTCCGGTGTCCAGCCAGGCGGTGCCACGGGCCATCACCTCGACCGCGAGCCGGCCGCGGTTGAGGTAAATCCGGTTGACGTCGGTGATCTCGTACTCGCCTCGTGCCGACGGCTGCAAACCCTTGGCGATCTCGATGACGTCGTTGTCGTAGAAGTACAGCCCGGGCACCGCGTAATTCGACTTCGGCGTGGCCGGCTTCTCCTCCAGTGACAACGCCAGGCCGTCGGGGCTGAATTCGACCACACCGTATGCCGACGGGTTGGCCACCCAGTACGCGAAAATAGCTCCACCGTCGATGGATTGGAAACGATCAAGGCTGGTGCCCAGTCCCGGGCCGTAGAAGATGTTGTCCCCCAATACCAAAGCCACCGAGTCATTGCCAATGTGCTTGTCGCCCAGGACAAAAGCCTGCGCCAGGCCATCGGGACTCTCCTGCTTGACATAGCTGAGGTTGATGCCGAACTGCGAACCGTCGCCCAGCAGCCGCTGAAAGCCGGCCGCGTCGTGCGGGGTGGTGATCACCAAAATGTCGCGGATTCCGGCCATCATCAAGGTGGACAACGGGTAGTAGACCATCGGTTTGTCGTAAACCGGCAGTAACTGCTTGCTGATGCCCATCGTGATCGGGTGCAGGCGAGTGCCCGAACCGCCGGCCAAGATGATTCCGCGCATGTAGTGGCTCCTAAGTCCTAGGTGACGAGGTCGTCCCGGGTGAGTTCGGTGGCTGCCAGTGCCGACGCCAAGTCCTGATGACGGAACACCGAGGTGACATGGTCGTGGACAACACGGAACGCCAGCGCACCGGGAGCGCCGCCCGTTTGTTCGGCGACCACGACACCGTCGTGCACGTACATCTCGCCGAGTTCGGTGGTCGCCGGGTTGGACGTGGCCCAGGTGCGCAGCGCCTCGTGGCCCTGCGCTGCTCCGTGCGCGTCCCCCAGCTCGATGTCATCGCTGGACAGGGCGGCCAAGGTCTCGATGTCCGCGCTGGCGAGAGCGTCGTGCCAAGCCAGCACGGTGGCAATCTCCGATGTGGTCATGGACTAAAAATTACCGTGTACCACTTCTCGGCACGTCGTTTCCCCGACGTTGCTAAAGAGGCGTGCGCTGCAGCCAGGTTTGCCAGACGGTGTCGTCGCCGAACATCTCGATGCCGGTGTCGGCGAGCCGAGTTCGGCGCGCCATCGCCAACAACAGCTCGGTGGCACCGCCGCGCAACGCCGCACTGCCCTTGCCGTGCTCGTGTGACCAGACGACGCCACCGTCGGAGACGCTGATCGTCCATTCGCCGGCTTCGCCCAGCCCAGGGTCGGTCGCGTGCAGGTGCAGGGTCTGGCCGTCCTCGAGCGGCAGTGGGGCGCCGTCGCTTCCGGCCTGGACGACGATGCGCTCGAGGAACTCGGTGATCCCGTCGGCCGCGACCGCGGGATCGAGGGTGAATTGACGCCCGAGCGCGATGGCCGCGTCGGCGCGATGTACCGACGTCTCGTGCAGTCGGCGTCGGATCCACCAATTCGCCGGGCGCGCACCGAGAAAGGTCCATACCGCTGTCTGGACGCCGGACAGTTCAACGGCGTCGAGCAATCGTTGGGCTCCACCGTGCAACCAGGAGATCGCGTCGGCGGGATCCGGTGGCGGCTTGCCGCCTTCGACGCTGCGCACGTCGAGCCGTTCATCGAGTCGGTCGCGCACGATTTGCGCCGCCCAACGATCGCCGCGGCCGACGTGACGGAACAGCTGCTTGAGGCTCCACTCCGGGCAGGTCGGCACCGGGAGCGATTCGTCGACATCGCGGAAAAGCTCCGAAAAAGAGCGGTTTTCGTCGAGAAAGGCTGCCGCGTAGTCCACGCGATCAGGCTACTCGTCAAGGGTGCGGTCTAGGGACGTCGCGCCCCGAGCCGGAACACCTTCCAGCCCGCCTGCGTCCAGCGCTCGACGTCCAGGCAGTTGCGGCCGTCGACGACGACGCGAGCCCGCACCCGGTCGGCGAGGTCGTTCGGGTCGAGGTCGGTGAATTCCTGCCACTCGGTCAGCACCAGGACCGCGTCCGCGCCCTCGCAGGCCTCGGCCACCGACACCGCGTAGTTCAGCGTCGGGAACAGGCGGCGCGCGTTCTCCAAAGCCTTCGGATCGTAGACGTTGACCGCGGCGCCGTTGAGCTGCAGCTGGCCGGCGACGTTGAGCGCCGGTGAATCCCGGACATCGTCGGATTCGGGCTTGAAAGCCGCTCCGAGCACGGCGATGTTGGCGCCCAGCAGCGAACCGCCGCACGCGGCGGTCGCCAGCTCAACCATCTTGGTGCGCCGGCGCATGTTGATGCTGTCGACTTCGCGCAGGAACGTCAGCGCCTGGTTGGCGCCCAGCTCCCCGGCGCGGGCCATGAAAGCCCGAATGTCCTTGGGCAGACAGCCACCGCCAAAACCCAAGCCCGCGTTGAGGAATTTGCGCCCGATGCGGGAGTCATAACCGAGCGCATCGGCCAGCAGCGTGACGTCCGCCCCTGCGGCCTCACACACCTCGGAGACGGCATTGATGAACGAAATCTTGGTCGCGAGAAAGGCATTAGCCGAGACCTTGACCAATTCCGCTGTCTGCAAATCGGTTACCAGGAAAGGCACACCGGAGTCGAGGATGGGTGCGTACAGCTCGCGGACGACGATCTCGGAGCGCACCGAATCCTGCTGTATACCAAGCACAATGCGGTCCGGCTCCAAGGTGTCATGCACCGCGTGTCCTTCACGCAGGAACTCCGGATTCCACGCGATTTCGACGTCGACCCCTGCGGGCGCCAGCGCAGCGGCGCGCTCGCCGAGCTCGGCCGCGGTGCCCACTGGCACAGTCGATTTGCCGACCAGCACCGCCGGCCTGGTCAGCCGGGGTACGAGATTGTCGATAACGGCGTTGACGTGGCTGAGGTCGGCGCCGTACTCGCCCTTCTTTTGCGGCGTGCCGACGCCGAGGAAGTGCACGTCGGCGAAATCGGCCGCCAAGTCGTAGTCGGTGGTGAACCGCAATCTGCCGGCAGCCAGGTTGTCTGTCAGCAACTCCCGGAGACCGGGCTCGTAGAAGGGGATGTCACCCGCGGCGAGCTTGGCGACTTTGCCCGGGTCGATATCGACCCCGACGACCTCGTGTCCCAGCACGGCCATGCCGACTGCGTGCGTGGCACCCAGATATCCAGTGCCGAAGACGGTGCATCGCATACCACCGTGTGTAAGGGGCCGCGATGAGCTAACTGCATCGCTCCGTTAAGCGGGAGGCAAACGGGAGGTGACAGCTGGCTCTCGTAGACCTAATGGCGGCCAAACCCGCCGTGTCCGCCGCCGAAACCGCCGTGACCGCCACCACCGCCGAAGCCCGGGAAGCCGCCACCACCCCCGTGACCGCCGCCGCCGGGGAAGCCGCCACCACCAGGGAACCCGCCGCCAGGGTGACCGCCGCCGCCGGGGAAGCCGCCTCCCTCATGGCCAGGATTGCCGGGGAACCCGCCACCGCCGCGGCCTGGGTTATTCGGGAAGCCACCCCCGCCGGGCCCGATCGGGACGCCAGGCACTCCGATGACCGGAGGTATCGGGAGCGGGATCGGAACGGGAATCGGCGCCACGGGGGCGGGCGCCGGAGCTGCCGGCACCGGGATCGGCGCGGGCGCGTCGGGTATCGGCGCAGGCGCGTCCGGGACCTGGACCGGAACCGGTGCCGGGGCCTCCGGTATCGGAGCCGGGGCGGGCGCCTGAGGAGCGGGCACCTGAGCAACGGGTGCCGGAGCCGGGATCGGGGCCGCCTCGGGCGCGGGAGCCGCCGGAGCCGGTGCCGGGGCGGCGGGCGCCGGAGCTGGAGCCGCCGGCGCCGGTGTGGCTGGGGCGACGATGTTGTGGCTGGGGACGGGCTTCACACCGGCCGTCGGCCGGATCGCTACCGCCAGCGAAACGACCAGTGCCGCTACGCCGACGATGAAGATCGACGCCACCACACTGCCCACCAGCCCGAAAGACCTGCGTTCCTGGTAATCGGTGAGCGAGGTGGCGGCGGTGTGCTCGCCCGTAAAGGGGTCGACGAAGTCCTCGGGAACGGCGCTGTATGCCAGGGCGCCCTCTTCGGAGGCCGGGCTGTTGAAATACCCGGGGGCTATCGCGAAGGGGTCGATGGCACCGGTGCCGGGGTCCTGGGCGTAGGCCTGTGCGGCGGTGGAGGAGGCGAACAGCGGGGCGTGGGCCGACGCCAGGGCGGCGCCGCGAGCCAGCGCCGTCTCAGGCTCTTCGGGCATCGCCAGCGGGAGCGTGGTCGCGGCCTCCAGGGCCGGCTTGATCAGCGGAACATCGACACCAGAGCCGACGACGAACACCGCGCCCGGGCGGGTATCCAGCGTCTCGGCCTCCGAGACCATCGTGGCCAGCTGCGCGACCGCGGCGTCATCGTCTTCGGGCAGGGGCTGGCGGTGCACGTCGGCAATCGACCCGTCGGCGGTATCGACAAGCGCCAAGGTCGCGGTGTCGGGTTCAATGAACAGCAGCGCGGTCTGCGCGTAATTGGTTTCGTTGCCGACTGCCTGCGCCAATGCGGCTGCGGCCAGGAAGGCCGAGACCAACATCACATTCTCGACCTTGTGCGCGGCCAGTGCATCGCGCAGGGCGGCGGCTTCGATGGGGTCGGTCCAGGTGACGCCGGTCGACGTCAGCTGGTAGCCGCCCTGGGCCGCACCCTCCTGGGTTCCCAGGATCGCCGAAACCACCTGATCGGCAGCGCTGGTCGTTGCCGCGTCGTCGTCGGACGCGACGTCGAAATTGTCTTCATCGACGGTGGCGCCATCGCCATTTTCGCCTTCGACCAGAACCATCCGGACTGCCGTCGGCGCCATCGACACCCCAAGTACGGTGTCCACTGCTCCCCCATAGTCGTTTGCTAGACAGCGTTTTGGAGGACGTCGTCATCGCAGACTCCGGCTGCCTCGAGACGACGTGATTCCCCACCCTGTATTCCCCTAGCGACCCGACTTTACGCGCCTTCGAGCTCGGTCGCGTGGGCCGCGATGACTAGTGATGGCCGCCGCCACCGCCACTACCGCCGCTATGACCGCCACCGCCGCCGCCGCCGAAGCCACCACCGCTATGGCCGCCGCCTCCGCCGCCACCGAAGCCGCCTCCTGCATGGCCGCCGCCGCTGTGATCGCCGCCGAGTCCGCCGCCGCCACCAAGTCCGCCGCCGCCGAAGCCGCCTCCTGTGTGGCCGCCGCCGAGTCCACCGCCGCCAAGTCCGCCGCCTACGCCGAAGCCGCCTCCGGCGTGGCCGCCGCCTATGGGTCCACCACCGCCGAGGCCGCCGCCTACGGGTCCGCCACCGATCGGGCCGCCACCGTGGCCATCCCCACCGAACGGACCACCACCAGTTGATCCACCACCGATTGGCCCGCCGCCGATGGGTCCACCACCGCCGTGGCCGCCACCACCGAACGGACCACCACTAACGGGACCACCGCCAATCGGCCCACCGCCAACGGGACCGCCACCACCGAACGGACCACCACCAACCGGACCACCACCAACCGGACCACCCGAACCGTGGCCCCCACCAACCGGACCGCCGCCGACGGGTCCACCGCCAATGGGACCAGCACCACCATGGCCGCGACCACCGAACGGACCACCGCCAGACGGCTCACCCGAACCGTGGCCCCCACCCGAACCCGATCCGGGAGGCGGAACATGCCCACCGCCAGGACTACCCGGACCCGAACCGGGAAGACCACCCGAGCCGCCACCGTTAACGCCCCCCGAACCCGAACCGGGAGGTGGAAGGTGGCCACCGCTCTGGCCGCCGCGCGGGCCAGATTCTGGAGGCGTCTGATGCGGTGGTGACTGTGGTGGCTCCGGAATGTGCACCGGCGGCGGTTCCTGCACCACCACCGGGGGCGGTTGCTGCACCACCACGGGTGGCAACACCGGTCGCGGTGGGGCCTGGATCACCGGCGGACTCATCAGCCATTCCGGAGCCGGCATGCGGATCTGGGGCACCGGGATCGGCACCACGACCGGAGCTGGGACCGCCGGAGCAATCGGAGCAGGAGCCGCGGGCAGTGGCGGCAGCGCAACGGGAGCAGGAGCTGCCGGCAACGGTGCCGCCAACGCCGGACGCAACGGCTTGGGCGCCGCGACGGGTGCGGGCAGGACGATCTTCGGCTGCGCGACGGACGCCTCGGCCGGCGGGGGCGCGGACGCGGGTTGTGTTGGCACGATGAGGTTTTGGTTGGGGCTGGGCTGCACCGCGACGTTCGTGGTGCGGATGCCGATGGCCAGTGCGATTTCCAGTGCGACCACCGCGCTGATGGCGATCACCGCCATCCCACTGCCGACCAACAGCACCGGCCTGCGACGAGGTCCTCCGGCGTTCGGCACACCCAAGTCGGACGGATCGATCACGACGGTTGGCGCGTCGGCGTCCTCGTCGGACACCAGGCTGTAGGCGAGCTCGTCGCGACCGAGCGTCGCATCGGAAAGATACGTCACGCCAAGGTATTCGGGCCCGGCATCCGGATGGACGGCACCGGTGCCCGGGTCTTGCGCGTAGGCCAGCGCCGCGGTCGACGATGCGAACAGCGGCGCGTTGGCTGATGCCAGCGCGGCCCCGCGGGCCAGGGCCGTTGCCGGCTCTTCCGGCGCATTCACGATCAGCGAGGTCGCGGAATCCAGTGCCGGCTTGATCGGGCCCACGTCGACACCCGATCCAACCACGAACACCCCGCCGGGAGGTGTGTAGAGCTCGTCGAGCCAGGAGATCATCCCGGTCAGCTGTGCGGTGGCCTCGTCGTAAGACTCGGCGACGATCTGTTCTTTGTAGACCTCGGTGATGGAACCGTCGGAGGTTTCGACGACGGCCAGCGTCGCGGTGTCGGGCTCGACGAACAGCACCGCCGTGGTGTCGTAACCCATTGCGCCGCCGACGGATTGGCCGAGTGCGGCAGCGGCGAGGAACGACGAGACCAACATCACGTTCTCGAGCTTGTAGGAGGCCAGCGCGTCGCGAAGCACGGCCGCATGCGCCTGGTCGGTCCACGTCACACCGATCGACGACAGTTCCAGCCCGGCATCGGCGGCACCCTCGCGGGTGCCGAGGATCGCGGAAATCACCCGATCGGGAACGGCTGTGGGTTGGGTGTCATCGACGGCGCCGAGAGGAAACTGATCCTCTTCGACCAGGGCGCCGTCGGCGTTCTCGCCCTCGACCACGACCATCTGAACCGAAGTCGGCGCGATCGATACCCCGAGCACGATATCCAAAGCGAACCACTCCAAAAGCGTTGCAAGACAAGCTATGCCCGGGGCGGAAGAAACGACCCCGACTACTACATACTTCCTTACAAATACCGTGCGGGCAGCCCGCCGGAGCTATGTAGTTCTTATGAAGTTCTCGTAGGAGCGAGAAGGTGTCGGTCCGCGCTGCCCCTGATACTTCGAACCGACCTGGGAACTGCCGTAAGGGTGTTCGGCCGGGCTGGTCAAACGCAGGATGCACAGCTGCCCGATCTTCATGCCTGGCCATAGCGTGATGGGCAGGTTGGCGACGTTGGACAGCTCGAGGGTGATGTGACCGGTGAAGCCGGGATCGATGAATCCGGCGGTCGAGTGCGTCAACAGGCCGAGCCGGCCCAGCGACGACTTGCCTTCCAGGCGCCCGGCGAGGTCGTCGGCCAACGCGACCTGTTCCAAGGTCGAGCCCAGCACGAACTCGCCCGGGTGCAGCACGAACGGCTCCCCCTCGGCGGGTTCCACCAGGCTGGTCAGTTCGTCCTGCTGCTTGGCGGGGTCGATGTGGGTATAGCGGGTGTTGTTGAACACGCGGAACATGCTGTCGAGGCGAACATCGACGCTGGAGGGCTGTACCAGAGTGTCGTCGAACGGGTCGATGCCCAACCGGCCGGCGGAGATTTCGGCCCTGAGGTCACGATCGGAGAGCAGCACGCGACGAGCCTATCCGCTGCGTTGTCCCGCGCTCAGTCGGCGAGGTACGTTTCGCCACCCTTGGGGTAGCCGCCCCCGGTCGTCGTGACGTGGACGTGGTCATAGTGGCCGAGCCTGCTCGTTTGCGCACCGGTGGGCGTGTAGTAGACGCCGCGCCAAATCGCGTCCTGGATGCCGAATCGGTTCGCGTTCTTCAGCACGTACGCGACGATCGCGTTGCCCAGCGCGATGCCCTGCGCGCTCTGGGGGTTCGGGATCATCACGTCCAGCGCCAAGCCGAGCGGATGCCAGGGCAGCGAATCCGGTCGCACACCGCCGATTTCGTGAATCTCGGGGAATGTCGCGCTGATGGCGCGCGACGCCAGGATCGTGCGCACCTGCAGGCCCTGTTCCGAGCAGAGCCCGACGGGCAAGAAGCGGGATCGAACGTGATACCGAGATGCCATCGGCTGGCGATCGGGAGCACCCGCGGCTGCCCAGCTGCGCGGCAAGTTCGCTTCCGCAGCGACGATTTCCAATCGGCTCGGAGCCACGTCACCAATAACGGCCTTGGCCTCTGCCGGCGCGGCAATTGGGCCGACGTCTCCGCCCACCGCGAAGAACAACGCAGCCGGGGCAAGCATCGCTGCCAGGACAACCGGCGACTTCCGCCGCTTCTTGGCTAACCTGTGCCGACCCACTCACGGCACATTACGGCATGATAACGAAAGAATAAATGTGAGCATTTTAAATTTCGGTGGATAGCCGCAATAACGCGTCGGCATTCGACCGTCGCGGCTGGTTGCGCGCCCGGGTGCTAGCCTTCTTGGGCAACCGCGCCGATGTAGTTCAATGGCAGAACATCAGCTTCCCAAGCTGAATACGCGGGTTCGATTCCCGTCATCGGCTCCATAAAACCGCAGCTCAGCAACCGCGGCCATCAGCCGACGATTCTGCATAACGCGCTACACGCGCCGGAGTGGCGCCAAAGAGTTCAGTCGACGGACGTCGGCCACTCCACTTCCTCGGGGTCCACCCACTTGAGGGCCCATCGGTTGAGTTCGAGCAGGACCGCGCCAAGCTCAATGCCTTTCTCGGTGAGCTGGTATTGAATTCGCGCTGGACGGCCGTCGCCGAGGGCACGCTCGACAAGCCCGGCTGCCTCAAGGTCCTTGAGTCGTTGAGACAGCAGTCGGTCGGTCATGTTGGAGATGGCTGAAGAGATCTCGCCGAAACGCGCCGGGCCAACTACCAGCACGCGCAGAATCAGCGCGGCCCATCGCTGGCTCAGAATGTCGCCGGCCACTGCGTAGTAAGGGCAATACGGCAGCCAGCCCTTGCTACCTGGCGCGCTGGTCATTTGGGCATGCTAAGTGGAGACGGTCCATCCGAGTGCGGCCAGCTTGGCGCCGTTTTCGCTCATCCACTGCGCTTCTTCGCCCGGCCTGGGGAACATCAGTCCGGCCTCCATTGCATTCTCGGCAGGAGTCTCCTTGATCGCGACCAGCAGTTGGGCTTCGTTCTGACCCGTCGCCTCGGTCCAAATCGCGCTCAGTTGCCGTAGAAGTGCCTGGCGGATGTCCAAGTCGCGGCCCGCCCGGATTTCTGCGGCAATGAACGAATTCTGGGACGGCTGGCCGCCGGTGAACAACTCACCGCTGACGTACTCCGAGAACAGCACATTGACGAAAGCTGCTGGTGCGCCGGTGACTTCGCAGTGTAAGCGCGTGATGCCCTCCGCGATGCGGGCGCGGGCGTCGGCGGACACCAGCCCCGCAGAACTGACGCATTGATACACGGGCATGGAGGGCCCCTCTCGCGAGAACTGGGCGGCGGGATAGGTCGATCAACATGAGCAGTGCCAACCCGCCGGGTCGGAGTACCGCTAACGCTGACTGAAACTATCTTTAAGTAATTAGACTATTAAATCAATAGTTCAATGAGCGCGCAAGCGCGAGACTCGACCGCCATCGGCTCCACCCGAGTTATCGCATGCGCCGCAGAAGATCAGTCAGCTGAAACATCGCCGACAAGAGCATGCCCTCGACCTGCAGCTGCTGACCCGGCGGCAGATTGCGAGTCTCGGCCTCGACCATCGGGGCCTCCTGCTGTAGGGCCTTCAGCCGTTGATTCCGCTCGTCCGGGCTCAGAGCGTCCCAGTTGTCGTGCAGATCGGAGATGTGGCGCTGAAAGTCCTGCACCGCCACCACCGGATCGGGGTTGACAACGGGACCGGGCGGTGGCTGCAGCGGATAGATGTGGGCCGGCACCGGCCCAGGCACCATGTCGGCGTGGGCGGTGCTCGCGGTCAGCGATGTGCCGGCCAAAAGGCCGGCAAGTGCGATGGCGGCAAACCTCATGGGAACTCCCTCGGGGCGAATGATCTCGTCGCGGTAAGTGCACACCGAAGGTTGTGCTACCGATCCCAACATCGACGCTGCTATCACGAGCCGCGAAACTCGCGCTGCCGCCGGTCGATTAGTCGGCGCCAGCTTTCGTTGATGTGGTCGGACTGACGCTCGAGCGGCGGTTTGGGCAAGCCGGCGGCGCGCGCGGGTTCGGCGCCGAGGAACTGCAAAACTCGCGCAATCTCACCGCGATAATTCGCGTCGAGCTCTTCGTACTGGACGGTCAAAACCTTCAGACGGCGAGTAGTGAAGTAATCGATCCACGCTGCCTGCTCGACATCAAGATTGCGTTCTATCTCGATAATCTGCTCGTATGTCGGCGCGACGCCGCTGAGATCGGCCGCGCCCTCGCCAGGAGTGGACCGAGCCATATAGAGCCCCCACGGGCGCACACTTCCTGACGCGCCGTGCGAACGAAACCACTCGCCAGTCGCTTCGGCGCGAAACAGCGATAGGGCCTGCGCACGCCGATCAGCACGGACGATATTGACGAAAGCCGCTGCGGGAAAAAGCTTTTCGAGAACAGCTGCCGGATCGCCACGAATATCCAGGGCTTGCGCTAGCGAAACGACATGGCGCCAATGGATTTTCACGCCCCGAGCACCGTTCTCCGTCGTCGCGAACGCCATAACCTTCGCCAGATATTCGTCCCATGAGCAATTCGCGGGAAGGTTCAAGTCTTCCTTGTAGGACGCAATGTGCTCGGGCGTGAAGTACTCCTCGGGCCGCCCGGCAACTCCGGTCGCCACCAGGCCGGCGGCCAGAAGTGAACTGCCCGAACGGGGAGTGGAGGCGATGACATAAGTCGCGTGTCTCGTCACCTTCGACCCTCCGCGATTGCTCCCATACCCGCACGCCGCTACCTAGAGTTTCAGCGGCCATTGCCCTTGTGTCGAGCATGCCTACGATCGCTTCCAGGACGTTCGCTCGACACTTTGACGAGAAGGCAATGATGTCTCGAACATTCGAAGATCTGGTGGCCGAAGCCGATTCGGTATCCGTTGACGGCTGGGACTTCTCCTGGCTCGACGGCCGTGCGACCGAGGAAAGGCCGTCCTGGGGCTACCAGCGGCAGCTGAGCAGCCGGTTGGCGACGGTGTCGGCCGCGCTGGACATTCACACCGGAGGCGGGGAGGTACTGGCCGGCGCCGGACCATTTCCCCCGACGATGGCGGCGCTCGAGACCTGGCCGCCGAACGCGGCCCTGGCAACCAAACGCTTACATCCGCTCGGCGTGGTGCTCGTGGCGACTCGGGATGAGCCGCCGTTGCCGTTCGCTGACGAAGCGTTCGACCTGGTGACCACACGCCATCCGATCTCCGTGTGGTGGACGGAGATCCGTCGGGTGCTGCGGCCGGGCGGCACCTACTTCGCGCAACACATCGGGCCCGCCACGGTGCGCGAGCTGGTCGAGTATTTCACCGCGCCGCGGCCAGAGATATGGGCCGAGTTGCACCCGGACACCGTGCGCGCGCAGGCACAGGCTGCAGGCCTGCAGATCGTGGACCTGCGCATGGAGCGGCTGCGCGCCGAGTTCTTCGACATCGGCGCCGTCGTCTACTTCCTGCGCAAGGTGATTTGGACGGTGCCGGACTTCACCGTGCAGCGCTATCGGAACCGGCTACGCCAACTTCACGAACACATCGAGGCCGAGGGGCCGTTCGTCGCGCACTCGACGCGGCTGCTCGTCGAGGTCCGTAAGCCCGGGTGATCAGCCGGGAACGGCGGCGCCGAGGGCGAAGTCGAAGTTCCCCACGCCGTGGCGCGCAAGACCCATCATGACCAGGCCCGTTCCTTCCAGCCAGTGCGCCATGTTCAGGCCACCGACGTCCAGCGGGCGTAGCCCGAGGCTGTCGATGAACTCCG
Organism: Mycobacterium sp. NGS40; assembly: GCF_059812735.1. Classification (NCBI taxonomy): domain Bacteria; kingdom Bacillati; phylum Actinomycetota; class Actinomycetes; order Mycobacteriales; family Mycobacteriaceae; genus Mycobacterium; species Mycobacterium sp. NGS40. The sequence continues at coordinate 109,094 of NZ_JCALDG010000001.1, read as the reverse complement.
CCACGGCCTTCTTGGCGCGCGCGTCGTCGCCCGCGAGGAAGACGTCGAGCGGTCGGCCCTCGGCCAGGACGACGCCGAAGATTGTGTTGAAGGCCTTCACCACGCTGGCTCCGGCCGGAGCCGCCTTGGCAACTTCCTGCGCGACCGAGGTGTCATGCGGGATGGCGAGCCCGTCGGCCGCGGAATTGAACGGGTTGCTGATGTCGACGATGATCTTGCCCGCGAGGGCGTCTCCATATTGGGCTACAACCGGAACGACGTTGGCGTACAGCAGGGAAACGATGACGATGTCCCCGGCCGGGACGGCGCCGAACTCTCCGGTCGTGGCGCTGCCGCCGAGATTCTTGGCCAAGTCGGCAGCCTTGGACCGATCGCGGCCGATGACCTGCACGGCATTGCCGCCCGCCACTGCCAGAGCGCCGATGGTGCGGGCCATGTTCCCGGTGCCGATGATACTGATGCTGCTCATGAGATATCCCGTCTAACGGTATCGGTGAGAAAGGTTGATTCCTCAACCTTATGCATTCTTTGTTGATGCGTCAACCAAACGAGTACCATGGCAACTGATGGAACCGAACTGGCTGAACCCCCGAGAAGACCGCGCCTGGCGGGCGTTCAGGCACGCGCACCATCAGCTCGACGTGCAGCTCAACCGCGGACTGCAGGCATCGGGACTGTCCGGGGCCGACTACGAGATCCTGGCGGTGCTCACCAGCCACGACGGGGATCGCATGCCCGCGCGCGACCTGTGCAACACGCTGGGCTGGGAGAAGAGCCGTGTCTCCCACCAAGTGCGGCGCATGGAGAAGGACGGGCTGATCGGCCGCGAGCCCAACCCCGACGATGCCCGCAGCACCATGGTCTGCCTGCTGCCGGCCGGCCGCGACGCCATCGAGAAGGCAGCGCCTGGGCACGTGGAGGACGTCCGCCGAAACTTCATCGACCTGCTCACTCCGGCCGAGCTCGACATCCTCGCCGCCCTCAACGAACGAGTCCTGCACCACCTGGCCAACGCCGACGACTCCCCCACCGAAGGCGAGCCGTCGTAAACCACCAGCCGACTGCGATCCACGAAATATATTCCGCAGCAACATCTTTCATGACGCGCCGGTAAGCGCCTGACTCGCTGGTAGCTTCTATCCCCATGGGTGCTTTGGATGGACGCGTGGCCTTGATCACCGGCGGAGCTCGGGGGCAGGGGCGCGCGCATGCGCTGGCATTAGCCACAGAGGGAGCCGACGTCGTGGTTGCCGATGCCCCCGAAGCGATGGCGGAGTTGACCTATCCGCTGGGCAGCGACGAAGACCTGCGGGAGACGACGAAGCTCGTTGAGGAATTGGGCGGGCGGTGCTTGCCGCTAACCCTGGACGTGCGCGATTCGGCCGCGGTCGGCGCCGCGGTCAAGCAGATCGTCGCCGATATGGGCAGCCTTGACATCGTGGTGGCCAACGCCGGAATCGTCAGCACCGGGCTGCTGGAAGACGTCAGCGATGTGGTCTGGCAACAGCTCATCGACACGAACCTGACCGGTGCGTTTCACACGTTGCGGGCCGCGATACCGGTGATGCGCCAGCAGCGGTTCGGCAGGATCGTCGTGACCTCCTCGATGGGCGGCCGCATGGGCATTCCCGAGCTGGCCGCCTACAACGCCACCAAATGGGGTGTCATCGGCCTGGCGAAATCCGCCGCGTTAGAGGTCGCCAAAGAGGGCATCACGATCAACGTCATCTGCCCCACCACCGTCCAAACCCCGATGGTGCAACCGGCTGGAAGTGACGACATCCCAGACGATCTGGTGCGCCGGATGATGCGAGCCAACCCCATCCCCCAGCCCTGGCTACAGCCCGAGGACGTCAGCCGCGGCGTGGTGTATCTGGTTACCGATCCAGGGGTCATCACCGGCAGCGTGCTCGAGATCGGCCTGGGCGGCAGCGCGCGCATGCACTGATCGTTTTGCTCGCTCGTCAAGGGTTGACAGTGCCGCCACTCGCGGCGCACTGTGATAGCCATCACATGACCACTGGTCACGTCGGAGAGAGGTGGCAGCCCATGACCACGAGAGACAAGTACACGGACGTCCCCGAGCCGTATTCGTGGGCAGTCCCCAGCGCCGGCGACGCGCGCTTCACCTGGGAGTACGACGAGGGCCGCGCCCGGCTGCTGTCCCTGTATCAGAAGGGCAAGGACAAACAGTGGGACGCGCAGTCGCGCATCGACTGGGCACAAGACGTCGACCCGCTGAATCCGGTCGGGCTGCCCGACGAATTCCATCCGCTGTTCGGCAGCCCGATGTGGGAGGCTGCCGACGACGCACGCCGCGCCGAGATGCGCCTGCACTCCCAAGCCTGGCAGTTCTCCCAATTCCTGCATGGCGAGCAGGGGGCGATGGTGTGCGCGGCCAAGATCGTCGAGGTCGTCCCGGACCTCGACGCGAAGTTCTACGCGGCCACCCAGACGATGGACGAGGCCCGGCACGTCGAGGCGTTCTCGCGGTTCCTGCAGGACAAGGTCGGCCTGGTCTATCCGATCAACAAGCACCTGACCGCGCTGCTGGACGATACCCTGCGCGACTCCCGATGGGACATGCCCTACCTCGGGATGCAGGTCCTCATCGAGGGGCTCGCGCTGGCCGCGTTCGGAGTGCTGCGTGACATGGCGGCGCCGGACTCGCTGGCCAAGCAATTGCTGGCCTACGTCATGCAGGACGAGGCCCGACACGTCGCCTTCGGCCGAATCTCGCTGAAGGACTACTACTGCGCGCTGACCGAGACCGAGCGGGACGAGCGCGAAGAGTTCGTCGTGGAAGCCTGCTACCTGATGCGCGACCGGTTCCGCGCCGAGGAGGTTTTCGAGACCCTCGACCTCGACGTCAAAGCGTGCGCGGAATGGGTCGACACGTCGCCATTGATGATCCAGTTCCGCTCACACCTGTTCAGCCGCATCGTGCCGATCGTCAAGGACATCGGCCTGTGGGGCGACAAGGTGCAGAAGGCCTTCTCGGACATGGGTGTTCTGGACATGGCCGGCTTCGACATCGAGTCGCTGATGAAGGCCGACGAGGATCAGGCCGAAGCGCTCGACAAGGCGCATGCCGAAATGGCAGAGCGGGCCGTCGAGGTGGACCAGGTGATCGCGGCGGGCGCGAGCTGACGCCGCGGGGGCGGCGCCGTCGTCAGCTGACGAGGTGCACACCCCATCTGCCGAGCAGGGGCTGCACCAGGACGAAGTACGTCGTGTTGGGGTCACCCGCGAGGGACGTCTCCATCACCAGGCCGACCGCGGTCACGGTGCCGTCCGGATTCTTCACGTAGCCGGGCCCGCCGCTGTCGCCGGGCTGGGCGAACACGTTGGCTTCGACGACTTCGCCGTCGATGCTCTTGACGGAGCCACAGGTCTCCCCGGACATCGCACCGAACTTGCAGAACGGCATGCCCGCCTTGATCTGGGAAGCGCTCAAGACGCCCCGAACGCGTTGGCCGCCGACGTCAGCGCCCGGGGCGCCGACGCCCGGGTCGAGACGGATGATCGCGGCGTCCTTCAGGTCGCCCAGCATCTCACTGGAAGTGACGTGTCCGAGCGGGACATTCTCGTCGTAAGTGAACGGCGCCCCGTGGTCACAATGCCCGCTGGTGAACAAGTAGTAACTGCCGTCACCGCTTTGGGCCGCGAAACCCGTTGTGCACTTGGTGATTCCATCGCTGACCAGAATCCCGGGCGCGGGAGGCGGTGCGGCCACCGCCGTGCCCGCGAATGCGACCGCGCACAGCAGTGCGGCACCCGCCAGACCAACCCCACGAACCCAACGCCCCGACACACCGTCCTCCTCTGCTGACAACACTGGTGCTCAGACATCCGCCCTGCGTATGACCCACGTTGACAGATCGGACCGCTGTGGCCAAATCGTGACAGACACTTGATCAATTGCTAACGCGCCCTTACGCTTCCGCAGTTCAGCAGACATTTACCATTCCTATTGCAACTCTGTCAGTTAAAAGGAATTGGGGTTATGCGCGCGGGTATTCGGTGTGCCGTGGCTGTCATCGGAGTCGGCGCGAGCGTGGTCGCGGGGACCGCCGTCGTGAATGTGCCGGCGCCGGCCGATCTGAGCCTCGTGTCGGCCAGTCAGTCGTATACCCCCTTCCCCATCGCGTCGGTGCAGCCCACCAGCGGCAAGGCGGTCGGCGTGGCGCACCCCGTGATAGTGACCTTCCGCTCCCCCGTCACCGACCGGCATGCCGCCGAGCGCGCCCTCGACGTGAAGTCGACGCCGCCGATGTCGGGCAAGTACGAATGGCTCGACAACAAAGTGGTGCAGTGGGTTCCCGACCGATACTGGCCCGCGCACACCACGATCGCGCTGACCGTGGAAGGCCAACCCGCCGAGATCAAGACGGGTCCGAGGGTCATCGGCATCGCCAGCATCTCCGAGCACACCTTCACCGTGAGCATCGACGGGGTCGAGGCGGGACCGCCGCCGTCACTGCCATCGCCGCACCACCGGCCGCACTTCGGCCAAGAGGGCGTGCTGCCCGCCTCGCTGGGTAGACCCGAGTACCCGACGCCGATCGGTTCCTACACCGTTCTGTCCAAAGACCGCTCAGTGCAAATGGATTCGAGCAGCGTCGGCATTCCCGTCAACGATCCCGACGGTTATCTCGTCAACGTCGACTACGCCGTCCGGATCACCAACCATGGTCTTTTCGTGCACTCAGCACCCTGGGCGGTCAATTCGTTGGGGCTGGAGAATGTCAGCCACGGCTGCATCAGCCTGAGCCCCGAGGACGCCGAGTGGTATTACAACACGGTCAACGTCGGTGACCCGGTCGTCGTGCGCGAGGCCACAAACGAACTGCCCTCGTCGTAAGTAAACCGTTGTGAGACAGGCGCTAGCGTTGGTTCGCGGTCTCTAGCGTTGGTTCGCGGTCTCTAGCGTTGCGCCGCGACGTCGAGTGTGAACTCACGGCGTCGAATGTGAGCTCCCGGCGGCATTTCGGCGGACTTTCCGCCGTGGCTTAACACGCAACGCCCTCGCGTCACACGCAACGCCCTGGCTTCACACGCCACGCGGAACCCGATGTCCCGCAATGAAAATGACCCGCCGGGTGCGGCCCGGCGGGTCATTTTCACTGCTGAGGTTTAGCCTCCGTGCACCGGCGAGGGACCGGGCGATACCGGCTGGCCGGCCACCGGCCCGCCGGTGGGCGCCGGTCCGGTCGGCGCGTCCTTCACCCCTGACATGTCAATCAGCGGAGCGACCGGAAGCCCATCCGCGACCCCGCCGAGGGCAACCAGCGGAGCACCCAGCGGCAACGGAGCACCGATCGGCACCGGAGGCGCAAACGGCAACGGGGGGACCACCGGCACCGGCGGTCCGAGCGCGATCAACGGAGCACCGGCCGGAACTGGGACAATTCCCGGACCGGGCACCACCATTGGAACACCCGCCATGTCAGTCAAAGGGGCCGCACACGGCGCTGCCGCTCCGGCTGCGCCCCCTGCACCCACGGGCCCCGCGGCCGGCGCGCCGGCCTCGCCGGCCTGGCCGTACATGCACGCACCGCCACCCGTCATATATGGGACGGCTGCAGCGTCCGGGCTCAACGCTATAGCGGCACCGCACAATCCAGCGCTAGCAACAATACCGATGTTGAATCGATCAAAGATCGTCATCAACGTCCAACTCCTTCATTCCGCGCAGCAGAACCACATAGCCGTAGCCAAGTCGCCCCTCGACGACCGCCCCCATTGTTGGTGGGCGACCGGCGGCACAGCGCGCGCCGCACCGCGCCGTTTCCAAATGGTGACGTCACGACGCCGTCACAAGTCGGTAGCGCGAATACTGCGCCGCGCCAAGGGGATCAGCGAGGTGACGGCCGACGGCTGTAAAGCCGCACCAGCGCGATGATCCCCGTGCAGACGATGGTGAATAGCGCTGCCGAAGCGCCGGATTCGTACACGTCGGCGATCCGGATGGTCTTGCCGCCCCGGACCACCGTCCCGGCGGCCGGGTGGATCAGGCCGGCGAATACCTGGGTGGCGGTGGACAGCCAGAATAGACACGGCAGCAGCCAGTAGCCGCGCCCCGAGGTGACGGGCCGGACGGGGAATCTGCTTTCGACGAGCGCGGCGAGTTGAAAGATCAGCCAGCCGGTGAGAAGCCAGCCGAGGAAGTTGGTCAACGGGACACCCAGCGCTCCGGTCGGGTGGTCGTAGGAATACCAGTCGTGTGCCGTCGCTCCGACCGGGTCGTAAACAAGGTCGTAACCGCCGAGAATGAACGTCGCCACGAGGGGTGTCGTAAAGCGTTCGGCGCCAACACCAGCCACCGCGGGTTCGGCCCGGATGATCACCCGGGCCAGTGCCCAGGCCAGCCAGCCGAACATGATCCAGCTTGCGACTGCCACCGGGGGAACGCCCAGGGGTTTCGGACCTGGCAGGTGATGGACGTAGGAGCCGAACGGGAAACCGGTCGCCACACCGATTGCCTCCAACGCGAACGCGACGACGCACGCGATGACGACAAACGTGATCATGCCGCGGGCGGAGTAGCCCAGCCACGCATGGACCACGACGAACAGGATGAGAAATCCCATTTGGGCAGCACCGGCTTGGGCCGTCAGCGAGGGACACACCGCCATGACTACAGCGGCGAACAATGTGAGGATGAACAAGACCCAGCACAGCGCCGTGGAAATTTTCATTCGCGCCGCAACCTCCGTTGGCCAGGGTTGCGCCAGCATAGCGGCTGTTACCCGGATTGCCGAGCGCGGTGAAACGCGTCGCGGTCCACGGCCAGCAACGTGGTGTCGCCCTGCGCCCGCACGGTGGCGGTGCGGGGAACGTCGCGCAGGATCGCCAGCTCACCGAATCCGTCCCCGGCCCGCAGTTCACGGATCTCGGCGTCGCTCTCGAAAACCTTTGCGGCGCCGTCGACTATCACGTAGTACGTATCGCCGTAGTCGCCCTCGCGGGTGATCAGCGCACCGTCGCCGGCCGCGAACACCCGCGCCGTATCGGCAAGCTCACCGAGCGCCGTGGCCTCGATCGCGGCCATCGGAGGCTGCGAGGCCAGCAGCTGGCGGGCGGCCCCGCTGCTCAGCGTCGTGTCGCGGTTCACCTCGACGAGGCGCTCGGCGACCGGCGGGGTGGCCATGCGGGTAGTGGCAATTCGGCCGAGGCGACCGACCGACACGTTATCGGTGCACAGCGCACTGAGGAACTCGGCGCGTTCGACGGCCACCAGATCCAGCTCCTCGCGCGCCGTCACGGTCGAGGAGCGGGGCACGTCGTGCAGCAGGGCGATTTCACCGAACGAGCCACCGGGACCAAGCGTGGCTACGCGGTGACCATCGACCGCGACCTCCGCCACGCCGGCAGCGATCATGTAGAAGCGATCACCTGGGTCGCCCTGCCGGAAGACCTCGCAGCCGGCGGGCAGCGTCAGGCGCGTCGCGGCCCGCGCGAGTTGTTCAAGTGCCAGCGCCGGTAGCGGCTCAAGCATGGGAACGGCGCGAATGACTGCCAGCTTGGCGGCGTCTTCTGCGCTGAGCTGGTCGGCGCCGCGCAGTCGTGGCCAGGCCAGCAACGAGATCAGCCCGGCCACACCGCCCACCAGGCCCAGGGTGGCGGGAAGGCCCAACGGATCGATGAGAAACGGCGCGACCAGGGCGCCGGAGGCCATGCCAAGCGAATACAGGCTCTGCAGGGTGGCCACGGCCGGCACCATCGACTCGCGTGCGACGCCGCGCTGCACCAGAGTGGGCGCGATCGCGTACGTGACGGCACCGGCGACACCCAGCCCGCCGGCCAGCGCCAGACCGACGACCGGCGAACTGATCATTCCCAGCGAGGCGATGACGGCAGCGAGGCCCAGCAGCGAACCGGCGAGCACGGAAGCCAGGCCGCGACGCGCGGCGAACGACAGCATGGCCAGGGCTCCGAACAGTCCACCGGCGCCGTAAAACGTCATGATGGTCGTGACGCCATCCTTGCCCAGACGCAACTGCTCCTTGGCCACCGACGCACTGCTGGCAAACCAGACGCCCAGCACGATGACGTTGACGGAGAACAGCACGGTGGCCGCGGCAGCGGGACGACTTGCGAAGATCCCGCGAAACCCGACCCCCAGCAGACGGAGCACCGACGTCGCGGGCCTGGACGGCCCAGAGGTATGGGGTCGGGAATTGTCGGCACTCGGCACGCGGATCAGCGCCGCCGCGGCCGCACCGGCAACGAACAGAATCGCCGGGAGAGCGAAGGCCCACCCGAAACCCCAGAGTTCTAACGCCACTCCGGCCACCGCCGGCCCGACCAGCGCGCTGGCGCTGACGAGTGAGCTGGTCATGGCATTTCCCGCGGCCGCCTCGGCGGCGGTAGTCGAGAGTCGGACCACCATCGCGCCATGCAGCGGCCGCACAGCCCCCGACAAAACGGAGTCGAGGGCCACGATCACCAACACGACACCGATAGGCGCTTCGCTGAGCACCGCGATAATGGTCGCGGCCATCGTCAGGGCACGAATCCCGTTCCCGAACGCCAGATGACGCTGCGGATGTGCGCTCGCCGCGAGCGGCGCGGTCAGCGGCCCGACCAGCCCGGCCGGCAACGTCACCAGCACCGTCGCCGCACCGACGGCGGCAGCGCCTCCGACCGAGAAGGTGAAGGCGATCACCAGGACCATATGGGCGAATGCACCGACGTAGAAGGCCACCCAGGCCGCCATGAGCATGCGCAATTGCCCGTTTCGCGCCAGCATGCGACTCGCAGCAAAGGCCACGCATCCACCTTATGGGGAGCGCGTGCCGGCCGCTTCTCACACCGCTAATTTCCTTTGCGATTCCTATCTTTCGCGCCAAGGCACCGCTGGGGAAAAGATCAGCAGCCGTCGCGGAGGCCCGGCGTCGCGTAGTTAGATCGGCACTATGGGCGAACGTGTCACGTTCCAAAGCGCCAGCGGCGCGAATCTGGCCGGCGTCATCGAGGTCCCGGAGTCGCAGGTGCGCGGTTGGGGGGTGTTCGCGCACGGGTTCACTCTCGGCAAGGACTCTCCGGCCGCGTCCCGGATCTGCAAGCAGCTGGCGGCCGACGGCATCGGGATGCTGCGCTTCGACGCACTGGGGCTCGGTGGATCCGATGGGAACTGGGGTGACGGGTCGTTCACCGTCAAGGTCGACGACGTGGTCCGGGCATGCGAGTTCATGACGCACCGCGGGACGCCGGCCGACATCCTGGTCGGTCACTCGTGGGGTGGCGCCGCGGTGATCGCCGCGGCGATGCGCGCCCCGAGCGTGCGCTCGGTCGTCACGGTGGCGGCACCGTTTGACCCCAGCCACGTCGAAAAGCATTACGACGCAGTCGTCGACCGATGCTTGGCCGAGGGCAGCGTCGAGTGGATGGTCGGCGGGCGCAAGCTGACGCTCAAGCGCGCATTCGTCGAGGATGTCCGCGCGGCCCGGCTGCACGACAAGATCCAGGCTTTACGGCTGCCGTTGCTGATCCTGCACTCGCCGACCGACAACACCGTCAGCATCGACAACGCCAGCGAGATCTTCCGGCTGGCCCGGCATCCGCGCAGCTTCGTCTCGCTCGAGGGCTCCGATCACCTGCTCACCACCCGTGGCCAAGCTCACCGAGCCGGGCGAATCATCGGCGCCTGGGCCGACGCCTACCTGGGTGTTGACGCGGAAAGCGATCGGGCAGAACGCAATTGAGTTCGATCAGCCGAACGGCCAGCTCAGCGAATCGGGCAGAACACCGGCAGCACCCGGTACTTCGCGGTGAAGCTCGCGTCGCGGTACTCGTCGCCGACCTCGCCGTCATGGGCGATCACCGTCGGCGCGTCGACGGCCGTGAAGCTGAATTCGGGCACCTGCAGCTCGTGGTAGAGCGGGCTGCGCCGCAGCCGTCCCAGCGCCAGCGCGGTCAGGATCCTGGTCGTTGCCAACCGGCGACCGGTTTCGAGAATGCGCACGTCGAGCAGACCGTCGTCCATGCGCGTTCGACGTGACGGTGCGAATCCCGTTGGCAGATAAAGAGAGTTGCCCAGAAAGAACAGCGACGTCAGCAGGGTCTTGTTGTCGTAGCGGATGCGGACCGGCTGATCGCTGCGCAGTGTGTGCAGCATCGCGTAGAAGCCGGCCAGCGGCTTGCCGATCCGCTTCTCCAACTTTTCGCGTTGCTGCACGAACGCCGGATACGCGCCGATGCTGGCGGTGTTGATCACCATCCGACTTTCGTTGAGGCACACCAGATCTACGCAAGCCACGCTGCCGCGACGGATCGACTCAACCGTCTTGCCGACGGTGTCGCAGCCGATGTCCTTTGCGAAGTGGTTGAACGTTCCGGCCGGAAAGACAGCCAGCGGGAGTCCCGCCTCGACCGCCACCGCCGCCGCGGTGGCCACCGTTCCGTCGCCGCCGCCCACCGCGAGCACTTCGGCGCGCGCGGCGGCGGCGCGCAGCACCCGCTCGGGGTCATCGTCGGGACCGAGCTCGACAACCTCGGCTTTCGGCAGCTCGGTGCGAACCTCTTCGACGACGCGAGCCCCGGTACCGCTACCCGAGGCCGGATTGACCACGAACACCACGCCGCAGCCGTCCGGCCGTTCCGGCGTCTCGACGCGCAGCGGTTCCGATTGCGGCAGAGCGGTTTCGATGACGGGCGGGACCAGCTTGCCGCCCAGCACGGCGATCCCGGCACCGACGCCCAGCCCCGCGATGACATCGCCGGGGTAGTGTGCGCCGGTCGCCACGCGTGACAACCCGACCAGTCCGGCCAGCAGCGCCAGCGCGAAGCCCAACGGCGGACTCTCCAGACCCACTCCTACGGCGAACGCGGCGGCGCTGGCCGAGTGTCCCGACGGGAACGAGTTGGACGTCGGGCGGCGGTGGGCTCTTCTGACCACCGGCACCGACTCGTAGAGCGGTCGGGAGCGCGGGCGGATTCGTTTGGCGATCTGATTGGTGAACAGGCTCGTCACGCCCAGCGTCACGACACCGCGCGTCGCGCCGCGCTGCGCGGCGGGCTTCCGGGTCGCGAGCAGCCCGGCCGCGATGGCGAACCACAGCTTGGAATGGTCGGCCGCCCGCGTCAGCGGCGGCATGACCGTGTCGAGCAGCGGGGTGGGGGTTTCGGCCACGGCGACGAACAACTCGCGATCAAGGGTGCCCAAACCCCGGGTGATCTGTTTGATTCCGCGCGCGCGTTGCCAGGGCCCCCTGCTCATTCGCTACACCCTAGCGGTGGGACTGATAACAATTGACGGACTATGACCAGGCGACCGCCACCGGACCATCACCACACGTGGCTGGCCAATGCCGAACGTCTGGGCGTGCCCGCCGCAGTCACCACCGCGATCGCGGCGCAACACGGCATCACCCCTGAGAGCTTTCGGGTCCTTGCCGAAATGACCGAGATCAACGATCCGGATGGCAAATCGTTCTTCCTCGTCCCGGCGGGCACCCCCGGCGACGAGGTGCGCGCGGCCACGCTGATGACCTACATCCTCAACGCGGGCACCGGTTACGGCGGCCCGGCAAGCCCGCCCACCGACTTCCCCGAGACGCCGTACTGCGCCGACGAAGTGCGGCGAATCGTCGATCGCCAGCGTGCGAACCGCTGGAGTTACGACGAGGACGTCGGATTCGTCCACCGCACTGGCGGACGCCTCGTCACCACCCCGAACGGCATGCTTATGGGCCTGGGCGGCAACTGGATCCAGCGGCTCTTCAGCCAGCAGGGTGGCACCGCGTGGGGTGACATCTTCATGGTCAACGTCGCGGTCGACGTCACGGACCCGACCGCCGCCGCCCGGCGGCTGCGCCAGATCGTCGAGTCCGGACACGCGTGGTACACCGATCGCAAGGGCCGGCCCGTAAAAAGCACTCTCGCGCTCGACCGGGTCCTGCACCACGAGGAGCTGCACTCCCAACAGTGGGCCGCTAAGGGTCATTCCCGGATGATCATTGCCTACCTCTGGGAACTGGCCCGCGACAGGCTCTTTGGCAAGACGAACCGGCTCGAGGCGCAGGCCGGGCTGGCCGACGGCGGCTACCGGTAACCACGCAGCATCCTGCTACAAAGCGCGAATACCGTTGTGCAGCACCATAATACCGATGAGGATCAGGATGGCCGCCATCAGTGCGGCATTGTGCTTCTCCATCCAGTTTCGGACGCGCTCCAGGAGATCGTCGAGACGATGGCCCGCGGCCGCATAGGCCAGGATCGGGATCGCCACCGTCGACGCGGACACCGCGACGAAGACTATGCCGGCCGACAGCTTGTCGACATCGTCGAGGCGACTGGTGCCGATGGCCAAGCCGGCCGCCACGTTCAACAGCAACACTTCGACGCGGACCACGGTCAGGACCAGTCCGGTGATGGCCGCGCGCCGCGGGCGCATCGTGGCAAAGTGCCGCATCCAGGCCGGGGACTCGGTGGACCGGTGCCGGGTCAGCCACCGGTAAATACCGAACAGGATCAGTGCGGAGCCCAGCACCACCCGGGTCCAGGACGCCCACGCCGGTGGCGACGACTTGTGTATGTCGCCGAGCCCACCCGAGCCGGCCACGAAGATCACGGTCTGCGCGGCCAGCCCGAAGACCCAGCCGCCGAGGAAGGCCAGCCCGGCGGGCCGCGGCTGCGGAGCGTGCAGCACCAGGACGGCCGGGATGATCGACAGCGGCGAGACGGCGGTAACGAGCGCCAGCGGAATGAGGGTGGGTAACAGCGAGCTCCAGCTTCCTGCCACGGGCAGCAATCCTCTCATCGACGTCGCCGGCGTGCTACCGAACGAGCCGCGCTCGCTGTCCGGGGCCCGTCGCTGAACACGCCCAGGTGGTTGTATGTGATTTGCGGCGCGACGGGGAAAACACTAGGGGACGATGATGTGGCTCGGATTCATCTTGGGCACATTTTTCACCCACAGCTCGGAGCCGATGGCGCGCGACCAGACCCTGTTCGGCTTGCTGATGCGAACACGTGAGACGTCTATTGCCGGCACGTATGTGCAGGACCGTCGGCTGTAACCCACACCGCCGCTAGCCTTTTCGGCGCAGCGTCCAGGCCGGTATCCAGTGCGTCACGGTTTTTTGCCTGGACCCGTAGGCGATTGGATAGGTCACCAGTCCCCACCAGTCGCCCTGCTCGCACAGACCCCAGCAGCTCAGCCGCCCCTCGACGACCTTGTGCAGCTGCAGACCATTGGGCTGATACCGGCCGGAGCGATGTGGCTCGCGCGGAAAAAGCACCGTCAGATCGATCAGCACCGCGATCGGCGGACGCACCAGCCGAAACGGGTCGCGGACCGGCTGCCCGTTATATCCGATCGACGCGAGCGGTCTCATTGTTCGATCATACGTTCGAAAAGTGAAGGTCAGGTTGCGTCCGGTCAATTGCCCCTCCGCGACCCCGGCAAATCGATATAGTTCGCCTCGCAACCGATCGCTACAACCGGGGAGATCCGCATGATCAGGCTCATCGCTACGGGCTTACTGGCCCTGGGCGGGCTGATGACCACTGCGGTGGGCGTCGCCAATGCCGATGAAATTCAGGTCGACGGCGTCTACTCGACCCTGGGGGCATGCGAGGCGGACGGCCCGCACGTCGAACTGGCCCACAACGATAACTTGTGGACGCACTGGGACTGCCGCCAGCACGCGGACGGTCTGTACTACCTGTACCTGACCAACTAGCAGGAGCGCCCGGAAAAGAGTCCGGGGTTGCTTCTGGCACCATAACGGTGTGTCAGGGCGTCGCGTGCTGGACCCGCTGATCGTCGGCGTACTGGCCACCGCGATAAGTCTTGTCGGCGCCGGCCGTCCCTCCTTCTGGTACGACGAGGCCGCGACGATTTCGGCGGCATACAGCCGTTCCCTGGCTCAGCTGTGGCAGATGCTGGGCAACGTCGACGCCGTGCAGGGTCTGTACTACCTGTTGATGCACGGCTGGTTCCAGCTCTGCGCGCCGACCGAGTTCTGGTCGCGCGTGCCGAGCGGTCTGGCAGTCGGAGGTGCCGCGGCCGGAGTCGTGGTGCTGGGCAACCTATTTTCGTCTCGCACCGTGGCGCTGGCCTCCGGGGTGATCTGCGCGGTATTACCGCGGTCGACGTGGGCCGGTATCGAGGCTCGTCCGTACGCCATGTCGATGATGGCCGCGGTGTGGCTAACCGTCCTGTTCGTCTGCGCGACGCGTCGCAACCGCGGCTGGATCTGGGTGGCTTACGGTGTTGCCCAAGCATTTTCGGTCGTGCTCGACGTGTACCTGGTGCTGCTGTTGCCGGTTCACTTCGCGTTCGTCTGCGCGTTCCTGCGCAAGCGAACCGTGGTGGCCGGCTTCGTCGTCACGTCGGTTCTGGCCAGCTGTGCCGTGGCGCCGTTCCTGCTCGTGGCCGCGGGGCAGGTGCACCAGATCAGTTGGGTCGCACCGATCGGGCACCGGACGATCGAGGACGTGACGGTTCAGCAGTACTTCGAGCGGAGCCCGCCGTTCGCGGTGCTTTCCGCGCTGGTGATCGTGGTGGCCATTGCCGCGTGGCGCTGGACATCGGTGAAACTCGTTGCGACAGATCGGCAGTTGCTGACCTTGGCGGGCGCCTGGGTGCTGATACCGACCGCGCTGATCGTGGTGTGGTCGGCGCTGCTGCACCCGATCTACACGCCGCGCTACCTGTGCTTCACCGCGCCGGCGATCGCGTTGGTCCTGGGCGTCTGCGTTGGCGCACTGGCGGCCAAACCGTGGGTGGCACCGGCTGTCGTCACCCTGTTCGCGGTCGCGGCGGCGCCGAATTACCTATGGGTGCAACATAGCCCGTATGCCAAGTACGGCATGGACTACAGCCAGGTCGCGGATCTAATCACGGCCAAGGCGGCACCGGGAGATTGCCTGCTGATTAACGACACTGTGACGTTTATGCCGGCACCGATGCGTCCTTTGATGGCCGCGCGCCCCGATGCCTACCGCAAGCTGATCGACCTCACGCTGTGGCAACGGGCCACCGACCGCCGGGATGTCTTTGACACCAACCTGATCCCGGAGGTCGTCGCCAAGCCGCTCAGCCAGTGCGCCGTGGTGTGGATCATCACCCAGGCCGACGAGTCGATGCCCGCCCACGAGGAGGGTTCGGCGCTGCCGCCGGGCCCACGCTATGGCGCGACACCCGCTTTCGCGGTCCCGCACGACCTGGGCTTCCGGCTCGTCGAGCGCTGGCAGTTCAACCTTGTTCAGGTGCTCAAAGCGACGCGCTGATCACCAGACGCGGATGTAGTCGACCAGCATGGACGCCGGGAAAACCCCGCCGGCAGGATCGCCGGCGCCGACGCCACCGACCGCCAGCGTGAACATCGGCGTCATCCAGTAGCCGGGATTGCTGAACGGCCAGCGCATGTCCTCCGGCGGATTGCCGGCGACGTGGATCGGCTTGGGCGGAACCTTGAAGTACTCGGCGCCGTCGCGCGCGAACGCGAATCCCTTGTCGTCCCAACGCATCCGCCAGGTGTGCCAGTCACCGTCGACCAGACCGGGGATCGATTTGCCTTCCCAGGTCTTTCCGTTGGATGCCGCGTGCACGGTGGTACCCGGGGCCCATTGGCCGTTGCCGTACCACTCGAAGACGTCGACCTCGCCGTCGGGCAGCGGGTCCTCGTTGACCGCCCAGAACGACGGCCAGAGGCCGGGGGTCAGGCAGTCCAGTTTGATCTTGGCTTCCCAGGTGGTGTTGATCATGCCGCGCCAGTTGCCGCGCAGTTTGCCGCTGTAGTAGGTGTTGGCCAGGAAATCGTGTGTGGCGCGCAGGACCAGGTTGGAGTGCCCGTCCTGGAACACGTTTTGGGGATCGGCGCGGTAGATCCCCTCGACCGGAGGGTAGACGTCGTCCTGCCAGGTCTGGATCGTCCACTTGCCCGGGTCAGGAGGTGAACCGGCCGGGCCGTCGAACTCGTCGGAGAAGAGGTAGGGCCCACCCGGTCCGGCGGCCGGTGCGGCCGGCGCCGACGGGGCCGCCAGCGCTTCGGGGAGAGGCATCGATGCCGCCGCTGCCAGCATGCCGAGCCCTGTCGTCATCAACATGCGGCGACGATCCATCTGCACTACCACCCATCGCTAGACGCCGGAGCTCCGGCTCGGCACGGTCCCCCCCGGCCAACTCCCGCAAACGGTGTTATACAACCATGCGCGCCGATGGCGTGCATCCCGCACCCGGGACTTAGAACACGCGCACCCAGTCGACCAGCATTTCCGCCGGATAGGTGCCGGACGCGGGGTCGCCGGCGCCCGAACCGCCGACCGCCAGGTTGAGCATGGGAAACATCATGTAGCCGACGTCGTTGAACGGCCACATCCGGATCGGGTCATGCAGATCCTCGATGCCGGTCGCGGGAACGCTGAAGTACGGCTCGGCGCCCTCGGCATAGTCTTCCCAGAACTGCATGCCGCCCGGATTCCACGCCACGCGCCAGGTGTGCCACCCGCCGTCGACCGCGATCGGATGGGTCTGGAATGCCGTGCCGTCCGGGTTTGCGTGCACCGTGGTGCCCGCGGGCCACTGCCCGTTGCCGTACCACTCCATCAAGTCGACTTCCCCGCTACGGCCGGGATCGTCGTTGGACAACCACCAGGCGGGCCAGCAGCCGCCGGTGAGGCAGTCGAGTTTGATGCGCGCCTCCCAGGTCGTCCCGATGGCGCCGCGCCAGGTGCCACTCACCAGGCCGCCGAAGTAGTTGCCACCCTCTCGGCTGGCGCGCAGTACCAGGTTGGACTTGCCGTCGACGAACACGTTTTGCCGGCTGTCGCGGTACTGCCCGAAAAACTCGGGCCGGTCGAACCCGGTCGGATTCTTGATCGGCGTACGTTGGCTCGCCACAACCCATTTCGAGGGGTCGGGCGCCGAACCGGCCGGCCCGTCGAACTCATCGTGAAACAGGTACGTCCCGGACCGGGCCGGAGCGGCGCTTGCACTCGCGGTGGGGACCGTCGCGGCCAGGGCACCGAATCCGGCCAGCATCATCATCCGGCGACGATCCATACCTGGCACTTTCGGTTCAAGGGATGCCCGCAGCATAAAGCAGTTCTTTGAGCCGGCTTTGCTGTTCGACGGCGAGCCGGGCCAGAATTCGCGTTTCGGCTTCCGCCGCGACGGAGTCCGCGCGCCTCGGCAGCGCTTTGCCACGCCGCGTCAGACGATCCTGCATCGCGCGCCCGGCCGGTGCCACGCGCAGCCTGAGTTCCGCGGCGACCCCGGGAACCATCAACTTTGTTGACATTGTCGGAGTCGGTGGTATCAAGGAGCTTGATGGTCCGATACGGAAAGGAATGACAAGGATGTCTGGTGACGGATTGTTCGGCGGCCCCGGCGGTTTCGGGGGCGGCCCCGGCTTCGGTTTTGGCGGCGGCCCCGGCGGTTTCGGGGGCGGCCCCGGCTTCGGTTTTGGCGGCGGCCCCGGCGGTTTCGGGGGCGGTTGGGGTAAGCACGGTTGGGGTCATGGCGGGCCGGGCGGCCCAGGTTTTGGTCCGGGTGGTCGTCCGCCGCTCAAGCGCGCGGCGTTTGTGACAGCGGCGCTGCTACTCGACGGGCCGGCCGATGCCGCGCAGATCGTCGCGCGGGTGTCCGACGCAACCGACGGCGCGCTCACTCCGCCGCAGGAGATCGCGGAGCTGGCCATCGGCCTGCTCGACGGCCGCGGTGTGGTGACGGTCGACAACGGCGTCGCGACGTTGACCGAGTTCGGCCAGAACCTGCTGAAGTGGCGGGGCGTCAGCAGCGAGACCGCACACGCTTTCCTCAAGCGTGCGGGTCAATTCGGCGACGTCTTCAAGATCCGCCGGGAGATGTTCGAGCTCGCCGGCCTGTCGCGCACGATCACCTGGACCGGCACCGACGAGCAGAAGCAACAGCTCGCGCAGGCCCGGACCAAGGTTCTCGAAGCGCTGCGTGAGGCCAAGAAGACGCTGCACCGCGTCCTCGGCGAGGACTAGCGGCTCAGGGAGTGACCGAGTGCCCGGCTGGCCGGGCCTATGCGCCCGAGCGCCCGGCCAGCCGGGGCGTTCGCCTCAGGGGGTCGAGGGTTCGCTGATCTTGACCAGTGTCTTGCCGATGTTGGCCCCGGTGAACAACCCGTTGAGGGCGTCCACACACGACTCGATGCCCTCAAAGATGGTCTGGCGGTGCTTGAGTCGGCCTTCGGCCTCCCATTGACGCAGTGCGGCAAAGGCTTCGTCGAAGCGGCCCCATTGGTCGAGGGCGTTGAAGCCCTGCATCAGCGCGGTCTTCGACAACAGGTTCACGTAGTTCGCCGGACCGGGGTGCTCACCGGTCAGGTAGCTGGAGATGACGCCGCAGAGTACGACGCGCGCGTTGTTGGCGAGCCGGCCGAGCACCGCGTCGAGGATCGGCCCGCCGACGTTGTCGAAGTACACGTCGACGCGTTTCGGGCAGTGCTGCTTGAGCGCGGCGGGCACGTCGTCGTTCTTGTAGTCGATGCACGCGTCGAAGCCGAAGTCCTCGACCACGGCCCGGCACTTATCCGGCCCGCCGGCGATGCCCACCACCCGGGCGCCGGCGATCTTGGCGATCTGCCCGGCCACCGACCCGGTGGCGCCCGCCGCCGCCGAGACCACCACTGTCTCACCGGCCTTGGGCTTACCGATGTCGGTCATGCCGAAGTAGGCGGTGGCCCCGGTGGGGCCGTACACCGACATGATCGCGAGCTGATCGTCCTCGCCCGGAATGGGCGTGCTGAACACATCATCGCGGATGATCACGTATTCCTGAAACCCGGTCAGCGTGGTGATCACGTCGCCGACGGCATAGGCGTCACACCGGGACGCGACGACTTCGCCGATGCCGGCCGCCCGGATCACCTCGCCGAGTTGCACCGGCGGCAGGTAACTCGGCTGATCGTTCAGCCAGGTCCGGACGGCCGCGTCGAGCCCGACGTAGGTGGTTCGGAGCAGCGCCTCACCGTCGCCGGGTTCGGGTGCCGGCCGGGTGATCAGCTCGGTGTCGTCGGGTGCGACCAGCCCGCTCGGGCGGCGACGAAGGAGGATCTGGCGGTTCGGCATGTCGGGCACGGTGCTGAAACTACCGATTGAAGCCGAAACTTCCTATGAGACGTCGTCTGGTGGGAGCATCTGTCCCATGGAATCGCAGGACGACCCGGAAAAACGGATTCGGGACCTGGAGCGCCCGCTGGCCGAGACCGCGCGCGCGTCCGAATTGGGCGGCGCACCGCAGGGTCAGGCCTACCCGCCACCGCCACCGGGCCCGGTGCCATCGCCGTCCTACGGTGCGGCGCCGCCGCCACCGCCCATGTACGGCTATGGCAGCCCCTACGGCGGGTCGTCGCCGAAATCCTCGGGCAACCGGATGTGGTGGATCGTCGGCACCATCATCGTGATCGGCGTGCTGGTGCTCGCCGGCGTCATCGCAGCCTTTGCCGCACACCAGCTTTCCACTGTCCGGTCGATCATCTCGTCGGAGGTGACGACCACGCCGGCGACGCCGTCACCCCGCACGACGACGCGCAGTCCGCGGCCGACGACCAGCGCGACGAGCCCGACCCGCAGTTCGGGTCCTTCGGCGTCGCCGCTGCCGCCGCAAGGCGCGCCGCTCGACGTGTCCGGCATCGACGAGAACAAGACGATCGCGTGCAACGACAACGTTGTCACCGTCAGCGGGATCAACAACACGATCGTGATCACCGGCCATTGTGCGAGCCTGTCCGTGTCCGGCATGAAGAACTCGGTCACCGTCGATTCCGCCGACACCATCGAAGCGTCCGGGATGAACAACCAGGTGACGTTCCACTCGGGCGCGCCGAAGATCTCCAACTCCGGGCTCGACAACGTCGTCACGCAGGGGTGAGGGCTCAGTTCGCGGCCATCGCATCGGCCAGCGCCACGTAGCCTTCGAATCCGACGTCGTGCGCGCTGGCCCGAAAGCGTTGCAGGAGTTGACGATAGGCAGCCTCGTCGCCACGGGCGCGGGCCAGCAGCGCCCGCAGCCGCAGCACCGGAATTTCGTGTAGCACGAAGCCCGGCTCGGTCGGGACGGCCTCGAGTCGGTCGACCGCGCGCTGCGCCGCCTCGACATCGCCGGGGCCGGCGCGCGCCAGCAGTGTCTCGACCAGCACGGTGGTCGCGGGCGCCCGGAACATCATCGTCCCGGCGTCGAACTGCGCGTTGAGAACCCGGGACACCAGGTCGGCCGCGCCGTCGAGATCG
Organism: Mycobacterium sp. NGS40; assembly: GCF_059812735.1. Taxonomy (NCBI): domain Bacteria; kingdom Bacillati; phylum Actinomycetota; class Actinomycetes; order Mycobacteriales; family Mycobacteriaceae; genus Mycobacterium; species Mycobacterium sp. NGS40. The sequence continues at coordinate 88,880 of NZ_JCALDG010000001.1, read as the reverse complement.
CCGGATCGGGCACGCCCGCGGGCAATCTCGGCGTCGGTCATGCGGCGGATCGCCACGATCAGCTTCTCGTCGACGAGCATCTCGCGAGCCTTCGCCAGGTATTCGAAGCCCTCCCCCGCGTTTTCGCCGTTGCAGTGGAGCAGCGCGTTAGCACGATTGACCAATGCGTACGCCAATGCGGCGTTGTCGCCGGAACGTTGGGCGATGTCCAACGACTCGGCCGTCTGCGCCACGTCTTCGGCAGTGGGCAGCACCCCGCCGTTCTGCACCGCGGCCGCGTACTTGTACAACTGCGCGAACGGGTGGGTGGTCGGGTCGAACGAGCGGGCCATCGCGATGCCCTCCTCGAGGTCCTGCCGCCAGCCATGCCGACCCAAAAACATTCCGGCCGCGCCCTTTAACGTGGTCGCCCAGGCCAGCGGGGAACCGATCACAAAGTTGCCCATGGTGGGATCGCCAGCTGCGACGTCGATGATCCGTTGCGCCAACTGCAGGCATTCGGTCGCCTCGCCGACCTCCCACTTGGCCTGGGCGGCCGCATAGAACAGGCCGGCCGTCATCGCAGGGTCGCCGATCGAGTCGACGAGCGTGGCGAACTCCGTCGCCATGGCGGCCGCCTCCCGATGATGGGAGTTGAACGTCAGCGTGGTGAGGTGGCCGGCCATGCCGACGGCCAATGACCTCTTGTCACCCGCCTGGGCGGTCAGTGTTCGCAATTCGTCGAATCCGGTCTCCTCGGGCGTGCCGCCCACCTGAAACACGCTGCCGCACAGCAGGGCTCGCGGTGCGATGCGCATGGCCAGCCGATCGGGCTGATCGTCCGGCAGCCGGTCGGCGAATCGCAGCGCCTGTTGCCAGCTGGCCCGGGCCGCGCGGATATCCCGCCCGCCGTACCACGTCCCGGCCTGCATGTACCACTCGTAAGCCTGACGCAGATCCCCGGCGGCCGCGTACTGCGTGGCGACGATCGAGGCCTCCTGACCGGTGAACTCGCCGTAGGTGCGCTGCAATACCGCCGCCACCCGTCGATGCAACTCGGCTCTGCCGGCTTTCAATTGGGATTCGTATGCCACCGCCTGAATCAGCGGATGACAGAAGGCGTATGTCTCGTGCGGTGTGAAGCCGACCTGCTCGACCAATGACGCCTGGACCAGTGGCGCCACGTCGACCGTGCCCAGCAGACATTTCAGCAATTCGGTGTCGAACTGCGCGCCGATGACAGCGGCGGCGTTCAGGGTGCGCTTCGCGGTGGCGTTGAGCCGATCGATGCGCGCCCCGATAATGCCCTGAAGACTTGCCGGAACCTGGATTTCGCGCACTTCGCGCACGCACACGTAGGCGCCCGGCGTGCCCTCGAGCTCGCCTCGCTCGGCGAGGTCACGCACGATCTCCTCGGCGGCGAACGGCAGGCCGGCCGCCCGGCCGGCGATCACCGTCGGTAATCCGGCCACCGAAGGGTCGGCCCCCAGTAGCTCGTTGATCAGTTCGGTGATGTGCGAATTACCCAGTGGCTCAAGGATGAACGGATGGGCGCCCGGGATGTGTGCCAGCGGCCCCGAGTATTCGGGCCGATAGACGACCAGCAGCACCGCGCGCATGCCGGGTACCGCCGCCGCGAATTCGGTGAGCAGCGACTCGCTGACGCTGTCGATCCACTGGGCATCGTCGATGACGTAGAGCGCGGAGTCGGGCCGAGCCAGTGAAATCGTGTTGATCAGGTCGACGAGCCGGCGGCGCCGCGCATCCGGGGTGATGTCCGGACAGGGCATGTCGGGGTCGCGGATGCCGAGCAGGTCGTCGAGCAGCACCAGATCCTCGTTGCCCGCCTCGGGGATTTCGGCGCGCACCCGCGCCCGCGCCACCTCGAGCGTGAGCCCGCCCAGCCCGAAGACCCTGCGCAGCAGCCGGGAGATCACGTGGAACGGAATCTCGCGGGTATGGGATTCGCAGTAGGCGACCGGCACCTCGAACCCGGCACTGCGCGCGATGGCCAACGACTCACGGACCAGCCGGGTCTTGCCCACGCCTGGGCGACCGGTGACCGTGATCACGCTTCCCGCGCCCCGGCTGGCTTGGTCCAGCAATTCCGCGACGGCGTCCTTCTCTTGCTGCCGCCCGACCAGGCGGGACTGGCGACGCGCCTTGCGGCGCTCACCGTCGGCGGCCAGCAGCCGGCGGGCCGGCACGGCGGTGGCGAAACCCTTGATGTGCACGGTTTCGGGCTCGCCCAGCACCGCGCGATCCTCGACCAGCCGCGCGGTGGATTCGCTGAGCATGATGCCGCCCGGCGGCGCCACCGTTTCCATGCGCTGCGCCATCCCCACCTGTTCGCCCACCGCGGTGTAGCCGAGATGAGTCGCGCCGACTTCGCCGGTGATCACCTGGCCGGAGTTCAGCCCGACGCGCAAGCGCAGGTCGATCCCGTCGCGGCGGCCCACCTCGACCGCCAGCGCCCGGACCACCTCCTGGATCTCCAGCGCCGCAAGGCAGGCACGAAAAGCATGATCTTCCAACGTGATCGGCGCTCCGAACAGCGCCATGATGCCGTCGCCGGTGAACTTGTCGACGGTGCCGCCAAAACGCTGGACCACGGCCGCCGACTGATCGACGAGTTCGGTCATCACCTCGCGCAGCCGCTCGGGACCCAATGCCGCGGCGATGTCCATCGAGCGCACCACGTCGGCGAACAGGACGGTGACCTGCTTGTACTCGGCGGGCTCGGCGGCCGGCGCCAGCGGACTGCCGCAGGCATCGCAGAAGCGCGCACCCTGGCGCGGCTGCGAACCGCACACCTGGCACACCGGCGCTGCTGGCGTCACGACTGAAACCCTAGGCGGAATCCCGGTTAGTGGAAACGCCCGGAAAGCGGCAACTTACGTTTGCTCTTCCGCGTCGTCGTCGAGGACGCCGACCGCGATGCCGTACGGCAGAAAACGCACCTTGCGCTTGGGGTCGACGTTGTTCTTGTTGGCCCGCAGCGCGTCGAGCTCAGTGGCATACACCTGTTCGACGTGCGCGCCGCCCGCGGCGTCGACGGTGTAGATCGCCCAGACGCCGTCGCCGGCCTCGCCCGCGGTTTCCGGCCCGGATCGGGGCCGCCGTGACAGGTCGTCGAAGAACGCCGAAAAGCCGCCGCGGGCGCCCGGAGCAGCAAACCTGCCGATCCGCTCGAACACGTCGCGCAGTCCCTCGCTGCCTTCCCTGATCACCCGATCGAACTCCTCGGGATCAAACCCGAATGGTCCATGCTCGCCCACGTGGCCTCCTCGCAGCTCGTAGCGTTACTGCCCAGTGTGCGCCCGCGCGCGGTGATGCGCCACGGAGTTTGCTCGCAGCCAAATCTCACCGCTAGTAGCCCGGGCCCAGGAACGGGTTCTGCGAGTACCCGCCCCCGCTGGGGGGATAGCCGCCCCCGTAGCCACCGCCCGGATACTCCCCGGGATATTGCTGAGCCGGGTACTGCGGAGCCGGGTTCGCCGGCGCCTGATTGGCCGGCACCTGGATCGGGATCGGCACCGGCAGCAGCGGAACGTGGATCCACTGGGTGGTCATCGGCACCGTCGTCGAGGTGGGCGGGGGCGACGTCGTCGTGGGCGGTGGCGGCGGCTCGGTGGTCGGCGTCGTCATGGCCGTCGTGGGCGGTGGCGGCGGAGGTGTCGTCGTCGGCGGCGGCGGCGGACGGTGGGTGGTGTGCACCGGCGGCGGCGGCGCCGTGGTCACCACGACCGGCGGGGGCTCGGGCGACGGCGAAGGTTCCGGCGGTGGCGGCGCGGGCGGCACCGAGCTGGGCACCGGCGCGGCGGTGGGCGGTGGTGGCACCGCGGTGGGCGGGACGGGAGAGGGCACCAACGTACTGGCCGGCGGCAGCGGCACGGGGACGACGGAGGGCGCCGGCGGTGCCTGGTGATTTTCGATCCCGGTCAACGTATATGCCACACCGCCGATCGCGGTCATGGCCACGAGTGCGAACATCCCGACGACCAACTGCGACAGGCGGACCCGGCGCCACGCCTGTTCCCGCGGCGGCTCGATCACGTTCAACCGCATCGACCAGCCGCCGGGGCTGCTGTCTTCGTCGAATGCCTCGGGCGTGTAGGGCACCCGGATGTCACCGGGGTATTCGGTTTGCGACCAAGCCAACTCGCGGTCGGTGAGCGCTTCCTCGTCGATCACCAACAGGTCGCCGGCGGGCAGTTCGATGATGTCGTTGCCCGACGACGCGGTGAGCAGACCGATCGACGTGCGGGTGCGTAGGTCGAGTTCCTCGCCACGGGCGGCCAGCAGCAGCGCGCCGGCGGCGGCGGCGAATGCGGGTTGCGCCGGCGACATGACCGGGCGACGGCTGTGCACCGAAAGACGTTCGTTGACAAGCGGAATGCAGGCGCCGCCGCCAACGGTGATTACCGCCGAAAGGTCGTTCCAGCCCTTGCGGTGTCGGCACAACATGTCGTCGAACGCGTAGATGAGTCCGGTGAGCCGGTCCTGGATCAGGTCGCCCAGCTCGTCGCGGGTGAACCTCATAGTGGCCCGGCGTCCACCCAACTCAGCCGCGAATTCCGTTGTGCGGTCCGTGGATAGCTGCTCTTTGGCGGTACGGCACTGTTCCCGCAGCCGGGCCAGTTGCCCGACCGCGGCGGTGCTGGCCGGGTCGATACCGCTGCCGTGCCCCAGCTCCTCGAACACACAGAGCAATAGGGCCGCGTCGATCTCGTCACCGGAGAAGTCGGTGTAACGCATTGTGGCGCTGAGCGGTTTGAAATCGCCGGCGAGGTCGATCAGGGTTGCTGAGGTACCCGAGCCGCCGAAGTCGAGTAATCCGACGACACCGGTTGCGGCAAGGCACAGCTCGGCGTTCGCCGCGGTCAGCGATGCGATCGCGTCCGAAACCAGGCGCGGTGCCATACCGCTTCGGACAAAGCCCAGATGTGTGCGTAGTGCGTTGCGCAGTGCCTGTGCGGTGCTCGGTTTCCAGTGCGACGGAACGGCGATCGAGATCTCCGAGGAGCCGGCGTCCGCACCGGCCTCCAGCACCATCGCGTCGAGTGCTTCGACCATCAAGAGGTCGGGGTCGTGAGCGGAGCCATCGACGGACACCAGTGCCACCGAGTCGCCGACACGGTCGACGAACCCGCTCATCAACATGCCGGGCTCGGTGAGCTGCGGGTTCTCCTCGGGTAGACCAACTTTCGGTGCGCAGTGCGGGTACAGCGTTAGTACCGCTCGACGTGAAACCGGTTGGTTTCCGTCACGTGCTGCGACCAGGTTCGTGGTTCCGATCGACAACCCAAGTGGGTCGTACATAGAGCGAATACTTTCGTCTATAGGGGTCGGTGGCCAGCGTTAACGATAGCCCCCGACACGCGCAAAGCCGATGGCTTGCAATGCCATTGGTATCGCCCCGATGCGGTTGTGTCACCGAAGTGGTACTAAAAACCCCTTGACAAAGAACTGCGCGTCAGACCACGGTCAGCGGCAGCGAACGCCTCGGCTCAAACTGGAATGTCGCTCCGCCACTGACCCTGACCACCGAAACCTCTGGCAGCTCCTGAGCGTCGGTGTCGGTTTCGATTAGCTCGGCCGTCCAGTCATTGTCGGTTCCGCTAACCCGCACTTGGAGGCGCGGATCGACCGCCGTGGCGATCGCCTGCAGCGGTTGCACGGATTGCGGTGAGCACAGCGAGATCCAGGCACCGTCGTCGTGGGCCGCAGACGCGTAGACGTGCAGCCGGTTCGATTCCAGTTCTGCGGTAACGTAGCCCACCGGGTTCAGCAGCGGGTGCAATTCGAGGACCTTCAGCACGCCGTCAATCCCGCCGGGAAGATTGAGCGCGCGGTGAATGCGCTCCGCGGCTAGGCCCGCGATGCCGATCAGGCCCTTGGTGCAGACCGCAACGGCTTCGGCCTCGTCGGCGGCGCGTGCCCGCACCGCGATCGCGAAGGACAGAAACAGCAGATGCATCTGCAAGCAGACCTCGTCGGCCATCCGGACCAATGCCGAATGCGAGAAGGCGGCGAAGTCGAAATCGGAGAGCAGCGGACCCGAGTAATCCGCCTGCCCCTCGTCCGAGGCATCGATGGGATCGAGTTTCCATGTCGCGGCGCGTGTTTGACGAACGATGTCCAGGGCGGGAATGCCCTGCACCTCGGGATGGGAATCGTCGATGACGACGGTCCACGCGCAGTGCGGGTGCCGGTCGGCCGGCGTCCGGGGCGGGCGGTGGATGGGACGCACCTGAGCCTTCGCGTTGGTCGCCACGGCGGTCGCGTCGAACGTCGGATCCTCGATGGTGTGGCACATCCCGAACACGTACTGCTCACCCATTGGTTCCACGTCGAGCAGCGCGCCGCAGTGGTCGAGGTGGAATTCGCCGTGCCACCGGTCGTGCACGGTGTAGCGAAAATCCATGAATTGCGGTGGGGCGCCGATGTCGAGCTGCAGGCCCTTGAAGATGGTGGGCACGTCGTTGCCCACGTAATTCAATGCCTCCTGCATGCGCCGGGTGTAGATCGGGCTGGCGCCCGCCCACTCCTCGATGGCGATCTGCACCATCTCCTCGCGGCCGAACGAGGAAATGCACCAAGCCATTCCGGACCGGTCGATCAGCTGTCCGATCAGTAACAGTTCGGGAAGCAGAACGACCAGCTCGGCACGGGACAACTGCGCGTATCGCGAGGGGCTGCTCACGCCACAAAAATAGACTCGGCTATGTTATAAAGTCAACAATGTCCATTGCCGCAGGCCAGACGTCTGGGCGCCCGGTCAGCCCGACCCGGCGCACCAGTGCGCCGCGCAAACGCGGCGATGACACCCGCGCGAAGATCATCGACGAGACGGTCCGCTGCATCCAGGAGGAAGGCTTCGCCGCGGCCACCGCCAAGCATGTGGCCGAACGCGCCGGCGTCACATGGGGCGTGATCCAATACCACTTCGGTGACCGCAACGGCCTGTTGATGGCCGTCGTCGACGACGGGGTGGACCGGCTGATCGAGAGCCTGTCGTCGGCCGACGTCAGCGAGCTGCCGCCACAACAACGCATCGAAGTCGTCATCGACACCGCGTGGAGTTGCTACAGCAGCCCGACGTCGATGGCGGCGTTCGAGATCCTGCGGGCAACCCGCGGCAGCCTGGGCGATTCCTCGCGCCGCCACCTGCTCGAGATGAACTCCGCGATCGCCCAGTTAGGCCGGCTGATCACCACCGACCCGGCGAATGCGGGTGTGGCCGAGGTCATTTGGGCCACACTGCGGGGTGTGGTGCTGGCTCAGATGGTCACCGGAACGGCCATCGATTGGAGCCTGGAACGACGGGCCCTGATCGACATGGTTACCCGTGTGCTGCAATGACGGGATGACCCTCGACGATCTGGCCGATATCGAAGCCATCAAGCAAGTCAAGTACCGGTATCTGCGCGCGCTGGACACCAAGCACTGGGACGATTTCAACGACACCCTGGCCGAAGACATCAAGGCCGACTACGGGCCGTCGATCGGCAACGAGTTGCACTTCGCCAACCGCGCCGACTTGGTCGAGTACATGCGGACGTCGCTGCCCGCGAACGTCATCACAGAACACCGGGTGACGCATCCGGACATCGTCGTCGACGGCGACACCGCAACGGGCAGTTGGTATCTGCAGGACCGGGTGATCGTCGCCGACCTGAACTTCATGCTGATCGGCGCCGCCTTCTACCGCGACACCTACCGGCGCACCGATGCCGGCTGGAAGATCTGCGGCACCGGTTACGACCGGACCTACGACGCCACCATGTCGTTGGAGGGCATGAACTTCACGCTCAAGCCCGGTCGCGCCATCGCCACCGTCGACTGAGCGTTACTTGGTGATCGCGATGACTGCGCCCGGCCGCAGCCATTTCATGATCGACACCAGCTGAGCATCGTCGACCGCGACGCAGCCCTCGGTGGGTTGGCCGTCGGTGGTGTGGAAGAAGAACGCCGCACCGCCGCCGGGGGTTTTGTTCTTGTTGACGCCCATCACGACCGCGTGCTTGTACTGCGGAATCTGCAGGTTCTCGCTTTCGGCGGTGTTGAACGGGCACTGCGCCTTCTGGCACATCTGCATCGAGTTGAACGTGGGGCTGTGGTCGTCGCCGCTCCACCAGTAGTTGGGTCCGGAGACCTGGGTGTAGGGCAACCCGGTACCGGGGTTCGGGGCGGTGCCGAACGCGGCGTCGAGGCTGTACACGCCCGTCGGGGTGGCCGGTACCCCGCTCTTGGCCTGCGGCGCCATCCCCGCCGAACCCACGTGCGTCGGAACGCCGGTACGCAGCGCCTGCCAGCCGGCGGCGGTGCGTTGGTAGATGTCGATGGTCGCGTTGGAGCCGCCAGTGCTGACGACCGAAACCACTTGTGTGGCATTGCCAACCTGATTCGCGAACCAGGGCGTGCCGGCCAGCGGGTTGCCCGTTGGGGCGGCGGTTCCCGCCGGCGCGAGTAGCAGCGATGCCCACACGCAGCACGCCACAGCACACAGCGAAGTCAGCAATCGGCGCATGCATTCCATCGTCAGGCGACGCCAACCTCAAGGTCAAGTCAAGCTTTAGCCCCGGTTGGGTCACGGCGCCGTGATCAACGAAAAGCCCACCGCGGCAGCGGCTTAGGACGAAACACTGCCAGACACACCAGGACGTACAGGTATCCCAGTGCCCAGCCGGCGAATACGTCGGACGGGTAGTGCACGTTCAAGGCGACCCGCGAAAAGCCCACCAACACAAGGATGATCGCGGTCAGCGACATCGCGATGCGACCCAGCATCGCGCTCATCATCGGCATGATGAAGGCCAGCAGGGCGAGTAGGGACGCCGTCGTCTCGAGCGCGTGCCCCGAGGGAAACGACGTCTGGGCAATGGGCACCAGCATGGTCGACGGCCGCGGACGATCCGCCAGGCTCTTGGCCGCCTGCGTCACCAATCCGTTCAGCAGCCCACAAGCCACCAGCACCAGTGCCGCGCGCACGTCACGCCGTACCAACGCGGCCACCGCCGCGACCGTGTCGAGCACCCGCAACGGGACCGGCCCCAGCACATTCGTCACCACTCCCCAGAACCGCAGCCACGCCGGATGCTTGACCGCGGCGTCGTGCGAAGCGTTCAACAGCGACCAATCGATCCGGTGCAGCCAGCCCCAATTCTGCAGGTAGCCCACCCACATCAGCGCGTAGACCGCGACGGCCACTGCAACGGCGTAAACAGCCATCGGGAGCCGCGTGCGGATCATCCCTAAGCGATACCAGGGCGTCTGCCACGGCGAGTGTGGGGGTTATGCACATCCGCATCTGGAAATTCGTCCATAGGCGCCACACTCGGCGGCGGCGACGCCACCCGGTTCCGCGTCATACTGGCGTCATGGCGGTCTTTGTCCGCAGGTTGCTCGGTATCGGCAAGCTACCCGAGGACCTGCATGCTCAGGTCGAAACCGAAGGCGTGCTCTACCTCGCCGACTACGTCCCGGTGACCAGGCGGTTCAGCGGCACCATCCCCGGTGTGCGGTTGCCGCGCAGCGTCGCCTACTACACGGGCTCGCTGGTACTCACCCGGCAACGGGTACTCGCGACGCTGTCGATGCTGCCGAAGCTGGCCGGTGCGACCGTCGACGTGCCCTGGGATGCACCGCAGACCGGCACGGCCCGGGCCGAGATCTCGTCGGACGGTTTGGAGGTACACGTCGACGTCGCGCGGGTCGACGACAAGTTCAGCGGCGAACTGTCGCTGCTCTACAAGACCGCGATCCCGGCGGATGTGCTCAGCGGGCTGCCGCTGCGTTCGTTGACGTTCGACATGGCGCCGGACTGCATCGTCCGCGCGGTCGGCGTCACCTATTCTCCGTGATCGTCATCAACGGCCACGGCGGCTGGCGGAGCACCGCGAGGCTGCCGATGACCGCGGCGAGCAGGCCGGTGAGCACTCCGATCAGCGCGACGCGATTGGCGTTGACGGCGGGCACCCAGGTCGCCCGGCCCTGACGAATGACGAAGACGCCGACCGGCCTTTCGACCGTGATCACGGTGGCACCGTCGGTGGTCTCGAAGGGTTCGCCGTAGACACGCCCCGACTGACGGTCGGTGGGCAGCTGCTCGAGCACGTCGGAATACTTCACTGCACGCTCCCTTGGTGGTGTTGTGGGACTGCGCGATACATTGACGCTAATGCCATTCTCCGCCGGCGAATACTCCGATGGCGCGGTGAGCGAACACGCGTTCAGCTCGCAAGATCGTCGCGTCGTTTACCGGGTAATCGCCGAACGACGGGACATGCGCCGGTTCGTGCCGGGCGCCGTGGTGCCCGAGGAAGTGCTGGCCCGCTTGCTGCAGGCCGCGCACGCCGCGCCCAGCGTCGGGTTGATGCAGCCGTGGCGTTTCATCCGGATCACCGACGACGCGGTGCGCCGCGGCATCCACGCCCTGGTCGACGAGGAACGCCCGCGCACCGCGGAAGCGCTGGGACCGCGCGGCGCGGAGTTCCTGCGGCTCAAGGTCGAAGGCATTCTCGAATGCGCCGAACTGCTGGTGGTGGCGCTGGCCGACAAACGCGACGTCCACATCTTCGGCCGGCGCACGCTGCCGCAGATGGATCTCGCGTCGGTGTCCTGCGCGATTCAGAACCTGTGGCTGGCGGCCCGGGCCGAAGGTCTCGGGGTCGGATGGGTCTCGCTGTTCGATCCGCAACCCCTGGCCGAGCTGCTGGGCATGCCCGCCGGTGCCGAGCCGGTGGCCATCCTGTGCGTCGGCCCGGTGCCCGACTTCCCCGACCGGCCGGCGCTGGAACTCGACGGCTGGACGCATGCGCGTCCGCTCTCGGAGTTCGTCTCCGAAAACCGCTGGACTCAGCCGCCGGACACCCGGCCGGCCACGGACACCGGAACGGCGAGCACGGTGCCGTCCCCGCCGGCGTGACGCGGGGATCGGCGACTTGGCATACCCACGCGCCGAACGTGCACTCACTGATGGAATACCGCGGAAAACCGGCCCTCAGAGCACGTTCGGCGGACGGGGATGCGGCGACGCATTCAGATCGTTGGCAGCCGACTGCGGTATCGTCGCCGGTCGGCAAGGCATGGTAGGGAGGTGGCAGTGACCGGCGACAACGTACTGATCGTGCACTGGCACGACCTCGGGCGCTATCTCGGCGCCTACGGCCACCCGGACGTCAGCAGCCCGCGCATGGACCAGCTGGCCAGTGAAAGCATCCGGTTCACCCGGGCCCATGCCACCGCTCCGCTGTGCACACCGTCGCGCGGCTCGTTGTTCACCGGTCGCTACCCGCAGAGCAACGGCCTGGTCGGCCTGGCCCATCACGGCTGGGAATACCGCGCCGGCGTCCAGACCCTTCCCCAGATCCTGTCCGAATCGGGCTGGCACTCAGCGCTTTTCGGTATGCAGCACGAGACTTCCTACCCGAAGCGGCTGGGTTTTGACGAGGTGGACGTGTCGAACTCCTATTGCGACTACGTGGTGGACAGCGTCCAGGATTGGCTGCGCAACGACGCCGCGGCGCGGGCTGGACAGCCGTTCCTGCTGACGGCGGGATTCTTCGAGACCCATCGCCCCTACCCGCGGGACCGCTACGAGCCGGCCGACAGCGCGGCCGTCGATCCACCGGACTACCTGCCCGACACACCCGAGGTGCGCGGCGATCTCGCCGACTTCTACGGCGCGATCAGCACGGCGGACGCCGCGGTCGGCCGGATCGTGGACACCCTGGCCGAGACGGGTCTGGACACCAGCACCTGGGTGGTGTTCTTCACCGATCACGGGCCGGCCTTCCCCCGGGCGAAATCCACGCTGTACGACGCCGGAACAGGCATCGCGCTGCTCATCCGCCCGCCCACTTCGGCGCACCGGGCCGCGACACCCCAGGTCTACGAAGAACTGTTCAGCGGCGTCGACCTGGTTCCGACGTTGCTGGAGCTGCTGGGTCTCGACGTGCCCGCCGAGGTCGAGGGCGTCTCGCACGCCCATGCCCTGCTTGCACCCGAAACGCCGGCCGACCCGGTGCGCGATCAGGTCTACACGATGAAGACCTATCACGACTCGTTCGATCCGATTCGGGCAATCCGCACAAAGGAATACAGCTACATCGAGAACTACGCGCCGCGTCCGCTGCTGGACCTACCGTGGGATATCGAAGAAAGCCCGTCCGGGATGGCGGTCGCACCGTTCGTCAAAGCCGCGCGCCCGGAACGCGAACTCTACGATCTGCGAACCGATCCCACCGAGACCACCAATCTACTGGCCGATGGCGATCCGGGAATGGATGCGATCGCCGCGGATTTGGCTGTCCGCCTTAATGATTGGCGTCAGCGCACCGGCGACGTAATCCCCTCGGACTTCGCCGGTACCCGGATCGCGATGCGCTATACCGAAACGTATCAACGGATCCATCACACGACACCGGCGAACCGGTCGGCGATCGCCGTCGACCGCGGCGTCGAAGAGTAGACAGCCGCTACCCCGCGGCCGCGCCGCCGACCTCGGCGACGATGAATACCCGCCGGAACGGGAAAATCGTTGTGCCGTCGGCCCGCGGCGGGTAGGCGTCGTCGAGCAGCGGGATGAGCTCCTCGCGGAACTGATCCCAGCCCGCGTCGTCGAGGCGTTCACGCACCGGAACCAGCGCGGTGCCGGTAATCCATTCCAGCACTGGGTGTTCCCCGGTCAGCTGGTGTAGGTAGGTCGTCTCCCAGGCATCGACCCGGCACCCCGCGTCCATCAGCAGATTAGCGTAATGCGCCGGCGGCTGGACCACCGCGCCGACCCGGAACGGTATGTCTTTCAGCGTCTTTGCGTAGTGTTCGCGGCGCGCCACGGCCCGCACCGCGGCATGCGACGGGGTTTCGAAGTTACCCGGGATCTGCACTGCGATCCACGACCGGTCCGGTAGTTGGCCGGCCCACCGGACCAGCAGGTCGGCATGTTCGGGAACCCAATGCAGCGCGGCGTTGCTGACCACCACGTCGGTGTCGGGTTTCGGCTTCCAGTCCCGCAAGTCGGCAACCGAAGCATCGATTCCGCGTTCCCGGGCGGCGGCCACCATCTCCGGCGAGGTGTCCATGGCCTCGATGGCCGCGCCGGGCCAGCGCTTCTCGAGATATTTCGTCAAGTTGCCGGGTCCACAGCCCAGGTCGACGACCCGGCGCGCCCGCTCGGCCCCCACTCGCGAGAGCAGGTCGTAAAACGGACGGCTTCGATGGTCTGCAAATGCCAGGTAGACGTCTGGATCCCACATGTCGGTCCTCCTGATCAACGCCGTGGCTGGTCGGCGATATAGACAAACCGTATTACCGCATGGTGCCCCCGTGGCGCCCGAGTGGCCCCGTAATCGGGTCAAATGGCCAGGATCGGGCGCCGGGCCGGGATAGCATCGGCATTCGTGGGGTCCGACACAGATCCGATCGATCCGCCCATTCCGGTTCCCGACGTTCCCGGTGCCGATGTGCCACCCGGCGCCGACGGGTTGCCCCCGCTGTCGGCGTTGCCGCCGCGTGAACGCGGGGTGGTCGCCGCCTGCGCCGCCGGCGACGTCGCATTGCGCACCTGGGTGTCGTCGCTGCTGGCCGTGACAGCCGCGCCGGCGGTGGTGGCCACGACGTTGCGGCACAGCAAGTCCGGGAGCGAACGCGCCAACCTGAACTTCTACGCCGAGCTGGCCGCCGAGCACGATCCGGCGCAGTCATTCCCTGCTCCGACCGAACTGCCCCGGGTGTCGTCGCGGCCCGCCGGCCCGCTCGCGCGATGGATCGCGCGCGGCACCGTCGACAACATCTCGTTCCCCAGCAGTTTCACCGCGATCAATCCCGCGATGCGCGAGCGGTGGAATGCGTGGGGGTCCAACAACATCGTGCGCGCTCAGCATTGGCGCCACGACGACGGTCCTCGTCCCACGCTGTGCGTGATTCACGGCTTCATGGGGTCGTCGTATCTGGCCAATGGCCGCTTCTTCTCTATGCCGTGGTATTACCGGTCCGGCTACGACGTCTTGCTGTTTACGTTGCCGTTCCACGGCCAGCGTGCCGAAAAGTGCTCGCCGTTCAGCGGTTTCGGCTACTTCGCCGGCGGGCTCGGCGGCTTCGCCGAAGCGATGGCCCAGGCCGTGCACGACTTCCGGTCCGTCGTCGACTATTTGCGGCACACCGGCGTCGAACGCATTGCGCTGACCGGCCTTTCGCTGGGCGGCTACACGTCGGCGCTGGTGGCCTCCGTCGACGACCGGCTGGAGGCCGTCATCCCCAACTGCCCGGTCGTCACGCCGGCGACGATGTTCGACCAGTGGTTCCCGGCCAACAAGATGGTCGGCCTGGGGCTTGCGTTGTCCAACATCAATCGCGACGACCTGAATGCCGGGCTGGCTTACCATTGCCCGCTGAACTACCAGCCGCAACTTCCCAAGGACCGGCGGATGATCATCACCGGCCTCGCCGACCGGATGGCTCCCCCGGGACAGGCGGTCATGCTCTGGGAGCATTGGGATCGCTGTGCGCTGCACTGGTTTCCGGGCAGCCACGTGCTGCACACCAGCCAGCTGGACTACCTGCGGCGGATGACCAGCTTCCTGAACGGTTTTATGCTGAACTAGCCGCCTCGGTTCGCACCGCGCGGTGGGCGCCGGTCACCGGCGTCGGCCAATCCAGGGTCGCCAGCAGGCCGTCGGGCTCCGCGGTGTGACCGTCAAGTCGTTGCGTGGACAACAGATCCAGTGCCGCCAGGGCCGGCGCCTGGTTGCCGCGCTGCGGGATCAGCCCGTCCACCGGCGGCGCGCCCTCCGGGGGCGCATCGGTGAGGAAAGCACACGCGACCGCAACCGTGTCCTGCTCACCCGAGCGTGCGATCTCGAGCGCGGTGCACGTCTCGCGGGCCGGATGCGACCGAATGGCCTCCAGCGTCGCGGGCAGGTCCGCATCGACGACGATCTGATATGCGGCAACGAAATCCGAGGTGCCGCGCTGCACCGCACGCCAGCTCTCGCGGGCATTGGCCGTCAGCCACCGCGGCACGTCATCCGACGCGATGGCGTTGGCCTCCCAACCGATCTCGCGCAGGTGGTCGGCAAGCCGTCGCGCGACAACCTCGGCGGTCTCATGCAGCGGGATGCGCGATGAACGTGCCTGCAGCGCCGGCAAGTTGTCGGCCGCCGACACCGTGATACCGATCCACGTCTCGCGTCGCGATGCGTCGGATGCATTGTCGCGGCTGGTGATACGGACCTTGTCAGCGCGGATGCCGTAGCGGTCCAGGTATCGGGCGATCAGCTGCAGCGGCAGCACGGCGTCGTCGGCACTGGACGGCCCGATCCGCACCAACGCGGTTGTCTTTGCGGCAACGACGGATTGGATGTCGGCTTCCCCGGTCGGGTTGGAGCGGCGGCTCATGATGGCCAGCCGGCGCCGCAGAATCGTGGTGAAGTGCAGTCCGCGCCACCAGCCGAACAACACGATCACCGCCACGACGGCGACGCCGATCAGCCAGTAGTCACGAGTCGAGTGCCAGGGGTAGGCCAGCGCCGCTGGCACTACCGCCAACGCCGCCAGGGCGATCCGGGCGCTCCCCGGGATCGGGATCGAGCTCACGAGGTGGTCTCCTTCCGTCGGCGCGCGCCGGCGATCGCGGTCGCGGCGGCAACCGCCGCGACAATCAACGCCAGCGCGGCGGTCCCAGCGAACGCGACGGTTCGCGGGGTGTTGTCTTTCGGCGCAGGTGCCGGGGGTACGGCGACCGGCTTGGCCGGCGTCGCGGCCGGCCCGGTGCTCGCGGGCAGTTCCCAGGTGAGCGCTGCCAGCGGGTCCACACTGCCGGTGCCCACGACGTTCGACGGCGCCCGGGCACCGTTGTGCGCGGTCGCGGTGATCCGGCGCACCACGTCGGTGGCGGACAGGGTGGGGTACTTGCTGCGGACCAGCGCCGCGACACCCGACACGTAGCCGGCCGCGTAGCTGGTGCCGCTTAGCGCGCTCAGTTGCTGATGGTCGTCGGGCAGGCCGTTGGCCAGGCCGCCACCGTCGCGGTTGCTCACCGACACGATCTTTTCGCCCGGCGCCGCGACACCGACCCACGGCCCGGACATGGTGAATTTCGACGGCTGCCCATCCGCGGTCAAGGACGCCGCCGACAGCACGTAGGGCTGCCAGTACGACGGAATGGAGACCGACGTGACACCCGCCCAGTTCCGCGCATCGTCGGGGCGGGCGAGATCGGTGAGCGGGTTTGACTCGCAAGACATTCCGCCGCCGACCGAGCCGGTGGACCCGGTGTTGCCCGCCGCCGCCACGATCACCGCGTCCTTGTCCACCGCCGCGAAGCGGATCGCCGCACCGAGGGCGGCCTGATCGACGGGCCGGTCGGCCGCCATGCAGGTGACCTGCGAGATATCGATGACCCGTGCGCCCAGGTCGGCCGCATGCACGATCGCCCGGGCCAGCGTCGCGACCTCGAGGGACACCCGCGCCACCATCGGGTCGCCGCCCGGTGCGCGCGGCGAGAACTTGCCCGACGCCGTCCGGATCGCCAGCACGCGGGCCGCGGGCGCGACGCCCGAGAAGCCATCCTCGGAGGAAGGCTGGCCCGCGACGAGCCCGGCGACCAGGGTGCCGTGCCCGTCGCAGTCCGTCAGGCCGTCGGTCGTCTCCACGAAATCGCCGCCGGGATCGACATTCGGCAGCCGGGGTCCCGGCCGCACCCCGGTGTCGAGCACCGCCACCAGCTGACCTTCGCCGCGGGAAAACTGCCATGCCGCGGGCAGATTCAGCATCGCCTGACTGGGCGTCACGGCCGTGGGATCGCTGCCTCCGATGACGCCGGAAGCGGCGCACGGCCCGCGCTGCTCCATCGGCTGCACCGCTCCGGCAGCGCCGCTAGGCGGCTGCACGCCCGGGTCGACCGCGGGCTGGCCGATCGCCGATGCCTGCGGACAGCCCCACGGGACGATGGCCTGCGAGAAGACCAACACCGCTGTGAGGCAGGCGAATCCGGCACGAATCATCGATTGAGCACCCAGGCGAAGAGGCCGACCAGGTAAGCGATGACAGGAATCAGCGAAGCGTCCAGGCCGGTCGCGACGAAGCCCAGCAGGCGGCGCAGCGGCAGCGAGTAGGTGTCCGGCGAGGCGATGCTCGGGTTCAGGGCCACCACTCCCCACGCCAGCACCAGCGCAACGAGCACCGCCGCCGCGACGAAGGCGGCCAGGAAACGTTCGGTCGAGGTGTAGAACACCAGCAGGACACCGGCGACCAGGAACGGCTGGGCCAGCAGCCACGCCTTGCACGCGGCCGAATCCCACACGCGGGCACGCAGCACGGAGGTCGCCGCGGTGGCGGCCAGCACGTACCAGCCCCAGCCGCTCAACGATTCGGGTCGCAGCGCGATCGCCACCGATCCCAGCACACTGAGCAGCACCGCGCCGGCGATAAAGCCACTCTGGTGGGCGTCCCCGATGCGCACCCGTCGCGGCAGGTCCTCGAGCACCCGAAGCGCGGGCGCCGACGGAGTCGGATCCCCCGGTGCCGGGATGACCGGCAGCGGGAAGCGTGCCCACAGTGCGGACAGCTGTGCCGCCTCGATGGTGACCAGCAGAGCCACCACGATCAGCCCAGCGCCGATAGTCAATACCGGTAGCTGCCAAAGCAATTCGACACCGGCAGCCAATAAGACACCGGCCCCCAGCACCGCGGTCGCGGTGAAGAAACCGGCGATGCGTTCCCGCTCGGCGGTCGGCACCATCAGCACGATCAGCGACCACGCGGTCACACCGGCAGCGGCCAGCACCAGCTGCGCCGCACCGAACTTCCCGGGCACGGCCAACGCGAGGGCCGCGCCGACGGGTACCAGCGCCGCCATCGACAGCGCCATCCCGGTGCGCTCCGAACGCAGCGTGACCAACAAACCGGCGATCGCGGTCGCTGCCGCGATCACGCTGACCGCGACCAGTCCGGCCAGTGCGCCGGTGGCGACCCGGTAGGTCACCCCCAGTCCCGTGGCCAGGAAGGCCACCAGGATCGCCGCCAGCAGCGCCCCGCGCTGGATCTGCGCGATGCCCCACGGCTTGAGTCTCGACGTCGAGAAGATCATTGCGGCGTCGGCGATATCCTCGACAATGCCGGGCGCGGCCGGACCGGACGGAACCGGCTGCAGCGCAAGCAAATCCCCGTCGACCACGCCGACGGTATCCAGGCTGGCGTCCAGACTGAACGGCGCTCCCCCGATCGGCGCCAGGCTCAGTTGGGAAACGGCGCCGGTGCGCGCACTGTCGGGGTCACCGCCGTCGCCGTTCTGTGCCGTCGGGACCACCAGTCGCTGCACCGCGGGCAGGACTTCACGCAGCGGCAGCTCGGTGGGCAGGGCTACTTCTGTCAGCCTGCTGTGCGCGAGGATGGCCACGCGAACGATCGGCATGACCGCACCGGAGGTCAACGGACCCTCGAATCAGCCTGGTACATCGTGTTCTCTCTCTATCTTGTTGTGTTTTAGGCGTATTGGGTGGATAGATCTCGCGACAGCCGCTGACCGGGGAACCAGTGTCCCTCGGGCAGGCAGGCGGTCAAGTTCTCGATCGCGACGGCAATCGCAAACGGGGTTCCCGGACTGAACGTCGAGACCCATTCACCGTCGAACGCGCGGGACGGACTGACCAGGATCCGGCCCGCGGTGGTGTCGACGATGCTCATCCCGACTTCGGTGGTGGCGTGCTGACCGTCGCGATGGCGACCGGCGACGATCTCCACGTAGGTGCGCGGGCCGGTGAATACGGATTCCACCACTGCCCTGGCGGATTGCGGAATGCCAAGGTAGTCAAGGACTTCAGTCAGCGGCGCACCGGAGCGCAGTCGTTCGTCGGCGCGCGCTCCCACACGCGCCGGCATGCTGAATTCCGCGAACTGCGCCGGCGGACGCTGGCCCAGCCCCACACCGAGGACCGGAACCAGTGCCCGCGCGTCGCCGATATTCATGGCGGTGAACGTGACCAGCTGCGCGCTGCGTAGCGCGACGACGGACTGGCCGGTGGCGCCGGCGCGCCGCGCCACCACACCGCGCAGCAACTCGCCGGCACCGCTGGCTGCGCCGGAGCCCACGTAGCGCAGATCAAGCCATTGGTCGGGAAAACACACCAACTTGATCCAGTCGGCGACCGCCCGGTTCACCACACCGTCGGGCCCCATCAGACCCATCCGGGTCAGCTCGTCCTTCTGATCTTTGAAGAACGCGTCCCGCTCCGCGGCATCGCGATAGGGCGTCGTGATCGCCAAAACCCATGGAAAGGTACCCGCGCCAACGGTTTCGGCGATGAACCACGCGTTTTCGACCGTCAGCTCGACGGCATTGGGCTCGACACTCATCGACGGAGGACTAACCGCCCCACTTGGCGGCTTCGGCCGTGTCGCGGGCGAACATGGCCAGGGTGTTGTTTTCGTGCGTGCTGGCCATCGCCTGGTAAGAGCGCACCAACGCCTCCATGGCCTGGTTCCACTGAGCCTGCCAAACCTGGTAGGTCATACCGGTGTCACCCTGCCAGGCGTTCTGCAACGCGGCCTGCTCGGTGGCGATGTCGGCGCCGAGGCCCTGCATCGTGCCGGCATAGCCCGACATGTCGGCGGCGTGGCTCAACATCGCCGGGTAGTTGTACATGATCTGCGACATCTCAAGTCCTTTCGCGGTTACTAGGGGTCAGCTCAGAACGAGGTGTAGCCGGACGCGGCGGCGGCGTCGGCGGCCACATAGGTGCCCGCGGCGTCACCGAGGTTGGCCTGAGCGATGTCCAGCAGGGTGTTGACCCGTGCCGCCATCTCCACGAACCGGGCGTGCGCGGCCTGGAACGCAGCCGAAGACTCGCCCTGGTGGAATGCCTGGGCGGCCATCGCTTCCTGCTCGGCCCCGTTGATCGTGCTGCGCATCAGGGCGGCCTTGGCGCTGAACGCCGACTGCGAGGCCACCAACTGTGGAATGTGAGCATCCAGAAGACTCATGACATTTCCTTTCTCTTCTGTCCCTTACGATTTCGGCTATTGACTGCGCTACTGCTAACTTTCGGAGCCCCCTCCCCCCGCCTGATCGGGCTCATCGGGACCCGCGCCGTCGCGGTCCCAGGTTCCCGGCACCATCGGCATCCGCGGGCCGCTGCCGTACTCATCGCCAGCCAGCTCGGTCAGTCCCGATGCCTGCAGATCCGCGTCTTTGCGCGCGGTTCCGGCAAATCCAAGCCGCCCGGCCCCACTGCCC
The DNA here is from genome assembly GCF_059812735.1 of Mycobacterium sp. NGS40. Classification (NCBI taxonomy): domain Bacteria; kingdom Bacillati; phylum Actinomycetota; class Actinomycetes; order Mycobacteriales; family Mycobacteriaceae; genus Mycobacterium; species Mycobacterium sp. NGS40. The sequence continues at coordinate 68,662 of NZ_JCALDG010000001.1, read as the reverse complement.
GAAGCCATTGCGGCCGTGACCCCCTCGGCGCCACCCCAGTCGGGATCGACGTCGACGTTCATGTCGAGGAACTCGTCACCGTGATCGCGCATCGCGGCCCGTCGGCGTCGTCGAGCCGCGGCCGCGCGGCCGGGTACCGCTGCAGCGGCCGCCGGGATGGTCGCGGCCGGTGCCTTAATCCCGCCGCGGCCGCCCAGGGTGGGGCCGAAGCCGGTTTCCGGATCGCTACCCATGGCCACCAGATAGCCGAAAGTCCCGGCGACCGGAGCGGGTGCCGGTGCGGTCGCCGCGGTGGCGGGCGCGGCGGGTGCGGACGCGGGAGCCGACGCGGGCGTCGCAGCCGGCGGGGCCATGGCTGCCACCGGCGGCATGGATGAACTCTGGGCGGGCAGCACCGGCGGGACCGCGACCGCGCCCGGCACCTCGGGCAGGTCCTGCGGGTTCTGCAAGTACAGGTAGGCGCCGATGCCGATGACCAGTGGGATCAGGAAGGGGGCGGTCAGAATCGCGCCCCAGGTGGGCCAGCCGAGCAGGTTGGTGACCAGCTGATAGGCGAGGAAGAACAGCAGCGGTCCGTTTGCCACCAGGAACGGCCCCAAATTCTGCATGAACTGCTGAATCATGTCGTTCAGGTTCTGGAAGAACTGCTGCAGTTGCCGCAGGAGGTTCTCCCACCAGTTCCCGGAATCCGAGTCACCCTGCTGGGCCAGCGTCGAGAAGTTGTTGGTCTCGGCACCGGGACGCAGCACGTTGGGAGCGGGGTCCGTCCGCGGCGCCCCGGCCAGCGCCGCGTCCGACACCACCTGGTAGGTGCTCATCGTGATGGCGGCCTGGACCCACATCCGTGCGTAGTCGGCCTCGTTGACCGCGATCGGAATCGTGTTGATCCCAAAGAAATTCGTCCCCACCAGCACACCGTGGATCATGTGGTTGGCGGCCAGCTCCCCCAGTGTCGGCATGGCCGTCAAGGCGCCGGTGTAGGCCGCCGCCGCGACTTCGTGCTGGGCAGCCACCCCCGCGCTGTCGGCGCTGGCCTGCATCAGCCACGCCAGATAGGGGATGTGCGCGGCCGCGTATTGCTCGGCGGTCGGCCCTTCCCACGAGCCCGCCTGTACTTCCCCCAGTAGCCCACTGAGTTCGGCTGCCGCGTCGGCATATTCGGTGCTGAGCGAGGTCCACGCACCGGCGGCCGCCAACAGCGGCCCCGGTCCCGGTCCAGCGGTCAGCAACGCCGAATGCACCTCCGGCGGAGACGCCATCCAGATAGGCGCGGTCATTGTCAGACGCCGTACGTGACGGCCGCGGCGGTGTCACCCGCGAGGTAACTCGCCCCGCCTTCGCCGACGCCGATACCGGCGCGGCCCAGCTCCTCGACGCCCTCGGCGGCCACCACCGAGTGCAGCTGGCCCTGGGCACTGAATCCCGCTGCCGTCGTCAGCGACACCGGATCCGCCGCGGGTGGCACCACCGCGGTGATCGCCGGAGCGGCCGCCGCGTGCGCACTCGCCAACCGCGCCGTCAGCGCCTCCACCGCCGCACTCGTCGCCGCCAGGCCTTCAGGGACAACTCGCAACGTCATATTGACTCCTTTTGTTGCGCTTCACTAATCACCATCAGCGGGCGAAACCTTCGTCGGCTCCCCCTACAACAGACTCGCCAACCAACGGGTTGACCAACTGCACATACGTCGGGCTTTCGGTGTCTCCCAACAGAATTGCCCGCCCGGCAGGCAACCGGCCAAACCGTTGACCGCGGATCTTCCCGCTGTCCTGCGGATTGCCCGCCAGCATCAGCGTGGTTGCCTGCAAGTCGTTGAACCGGCGCAGCAGCGGGCTGGTCATCAGGGCATGCCCCGAGCCGGTGGCCCGCGCCGTCACGATCACCCTCAGCCCCAGATCGGCAGCCTGGCTCAGCTCCGGAATGAGGCTGGCCCACGGTCGCTGTCCGATGTATGGGCCACTCATCGCCGGTGCGTCCGGAATCTGGTCGACGTCATCGATGATCAGGTAGTGGGTGTGGCCCTCGTAACTCCACCGCGCCAACTCCGCTGCCGACAAGCCCGCCGGTGGACGGCGCGATCCGATGATGTTGGACAGGCCCAGCATCGCCGGGATGATCCGGTCGATGTTGGCGGTGTACTCATTGTCGGCGAAGAGCGGCTCCTCGACGAGATGCAGCCGCCGATCCAGCACCGTGAACGCCACCTGATCCGATGTGGAGTGCTCGCGGATGGTGCGGATAATGTGGCGCAACAAGGTGGTCTTGCCCGACTTGCTGTCGCCGAACACCATCAGCAGCGGGTTCTCCGCGAAGTCGAGCACGACCGGCGCCAAGTCCTCTTCGCGCTGGCCGATGACGACCTGTTCCGGTCCGCGATACAGCGGCCCGAGGGCGTCCGGTGCCAGGTTGGTCGGCAGCAGCCGAACCGGCGGTGCCGCCATGCCCGGGTAGCGGGCGTTGATCGCGGCGATCTGGTCCAGCTGCGGGGCCGCGAACAGGAAGTGTTCGGCGGCCATGGTCAGCCCGCGACCCGGCTGGTCGGCCGGCACGGCGTCGGCCGGGCGGCGCAGCGCCCCGACCACCCGCACATTGCTGTCCCGCGCGTCGTGCAGCTTGAGCTCGAGGCGCAGCCCGAGGCCATCCCGCATCGCCAACGGCACCTCCAGCCAGCTCGGGGTGGTGACGATCACGTGGATGCCGTACGCAAGGCCTACGTTGACCAGCTCAGTCACCTTGGCCAGCAACGGGTTACGCGTGTTGAACTGGTCGGTGTTGTCCCGGGCGAAGGCGTAGAGGTTGTCGATGACCAGGAACACCTCACCGAAGCCATCGTCGTGAGTCGAACCGTGCTTGTCGCGGAACGCCTCGCGGTGCTGGCGGGAAAGCAGCAACTGCTCGAGCTCGCCGAAGGTGCGGCGAATGCGCTCGGGCTCCAACGGTGACGCCACACTGCCGACGTGCGCCAGGTCTTCCAGGGCACGCAGCTGACCACCGCCGTAGTCCAGGCAGTAGAAGGTGACGTCGCGCGGCGAATGCAAGCTGGCCGCGGACAGCATGAACGTCTGCAGCGCAGACGATTTACCGGACTTTGCGCCGCCGTGAATCACCATGTTGCCCGACGCCGACGTGGCATCGAAAATCAGTGGGTCGCGGCGCATCTCGAACGGCTTGTCGATCTCACCGAGCGGCCAACGCCATTGCCGGTCCGGCACCGCGGCGTTGGCCAGCACCGTCGTCAGCGGGATCGGCTCGTCCAGCGGCGGCAACCAGAGCTGCGGCGCCCGGGGCCCGTAGCGCGCCAGCTGTTCGCCGATGGTCGCGATCAGCTTGCGCGGCGGGCCGGCGAACTCGTCTTGGTCGGCTCCGGTGATCACCGTGCCCTGATCGGGCTCGACCCGTCCGGCCGTGAACAGTTTGGGCTGTGGAACAGACTGCACCACAAGGGTCTTGGCGGTCCGCGGCGGCTCGTAGATGCCGTCGACGTAGGTGCTGCGGAACTTGATCGGGGCGGCACCGGGGGCGGGCACCAAGAAGCCCACGCCCTTGTGTTCCTTACCCGATTCGATGTGATAGGCGTCGTCCACGCCGATGATCTGGCGAGAAACGCTGGGACTGGCCACCTTCAAGCCGATGCGATACGAGGTGTTCTTGTCGATGTCCTTGATCTTGCCGACATCCAGCGTCTGGGACGCGAACAGGATGTGGATGCGGAACGAGCGGCCCTTGCGCGCCACGTAGTCGAACAGTTCCGCGTACTCCGGGTAGTCGGCCAGCATCAGCGTGAACTCGTCGGCGACCACGAACAAGGTCGGGATCGGCGGCAGGTCTTCGGCGCCGGGGGCGCCGGAATCCCGAGCGTTCTCGTATTCGACCACCGAGTTGAACGCGCTGCCCTGCACCCGCCGGCCGGCCTCGCGCAGCAACGTTTCGCGCCGTGCCACCTCACCACGCAGCGTGTCGGCGAACCGGTCGGCCAGCGATTTCTTCTCGGCCATGTTCGAGATCACCGCGACGACCTGCGGGAAGTCCCGGAAGCTGTCGGCCCCGGCCTCACCCTTGAAGTCGGCATAGATCACGATGAGCCGGTCGGCCGAATGAGTTGTCAACAGCGACAAAAGGATTGACATCAGGGTCTGCGACTTGCCGGAACCGGTCATACCGATCATCAGGCCGTGTGGACCCATCCCGCCCTCGGCTTCGTCCTTCAGGTCGAAGTAGAGCGGTTCGCCGGTCGCGGTGACCCCGATCGGCACCCGCAACTCGTCGTCGCGACGCCGCGGTCCCCACAGCGTCGGCACATCCAGCTGCGACGCGTCCGGAACACCCAGCAGCGTCGTGAACGTGGCGCCCCGGGTGGCCGCCGAGCGCAGCCCGGTGTGAGTCGGGTTGGAATCCCAGCGCGACAGCTGACGCGCCAGGTGGGCGGTCTCGTCGGCGCCGAGCGCGTCGGCGTTGTCGATGAACGGCTGCCAGCCGCCGGTCTGCCAGCGCTCGATGGCCCGGCCACCGCCCCCGACGACACGCAGAATCGGCTTTTCCGGATCCGAATACTGTTCTCGGTGAGGCGATGTCGTGGTGCGGTGCACCACGGTCACGCCGGCCCGTCCGAGTGCCAGCGCCGAGGCGTTCACGTCGTATTCGGGGTCGTCGATGATGATCAGCAGGTGCCGCAGCGCGTCGGCCGGATCGCCGGTGAACGCCGGCCGGTCGGCCAGCGCTGGGCCCAGTAGGGCGACCAGTTCATCGGGGTCACTGGACAGGAAGCGGGCCGGGCCGACACCGTCCACCTCGCCGGGAATGTCGCTGTGGGGCAACCACTTCAGCCAGGACCAGTCGTGGTTCTCCGGATCGCGGGTGGCCAGCGCCACCCCCAGCACGGTCGGGTCGTGCCAGGTGACGGCCTGAGCGACCCAGGCCCGCAACGCCCCCCGCACCTCGTCGGGTTCACCGAGGATGGTGATCCGGGAAACCTTGCTCAAGTCGATTCCGGTGGGCACGTCGCGCACGGTGCGCTGGGTATCGAGCAAGCTACGTAATGCGCTGTGCGACACCGGTTCCAGATCGATTTCGTCGGCGGTGTCCTGGACCCGCACTGCGGTGGCCAGGGGGACCTGGTGCCGCCCGGCCCGCAGCACCAGAAAGTCGGGGTCGTGCGGGTCACGTTCCCACTGGCGGCGAGACCCGGGCACCGTTGCCAAAGCCGCCGGCTCGGGATGCGACCACTGCGCGGCGGCACGCTGCTGGGCGGCCTGGGTGCGGATGTTGTCCCGGACGACTGACAGGTAGCGCAGGTAGTCGGCGCGTTCGGCGTCGACCTCCTCGGTGCGCATCTTGTTGTCGTTGCCGCGATAGAGCGCGGTTGCGGCCAGCAGCAACACAAACGGGAAGAACAGGGTCTGCGGGGAAATCACCCGCATCCCGGTGGCGACCAGCGCCACGATCATGCCGACGATCAGAATCACCAGCACGTAGGGCATCGCGCGGCGCAGGAACGACGGCGGAATCACCCGCGGCAACTCTGGCGGCGCTTCGATGGTGATGGTGCCCTGGCGGGTGCTCGGCGGCGCCAGGCGCCGACGGGCTTCGAAGATCAGTCGGCTCATCGGGGTCCTCCTTCGGCCGACACCGGACGTCCGGGCTTGCTGTCGGGCGCCAACCCGTCGTGTGCAAGTAGCGCGTCGGCGCGCGATAGCGTCGGGCCCGTCGCGAACAGCGACAGTATCGACCAGGGAATGGGAACGGGGGGTGTGGTCAAGCCAAGGGCCTCAACGGTTTTGCCGTGCGAGGCGTTCTCGGCCTCGTTGTCGATGCCATAGCGCACTCCGGTGTCGGACACCCAGAACAGTGAGCCCGCACCCGGCGATGTCGCTGCGCCACCGACGCTCTGCGCGAAGTAGCCGGTGCCCGGTGCCAGGGCCACCCGGGTGGCGATCCCCTGCGTGCCGCCGCCGATCAGGTTCACGGTGCGAACCGACTCCGGCACCGGCAGCGCGGAACCCGCCAGCAGGCTCAGCGAGCTACTCGCGGCCCCGGCCGGCTTGCTCCAGTACGCGCAGGCGACGGGATTCCTGGCCGCGTCGACAAGGGCGATTTGGCGGTCCGGAAAGCGCGTGGTGTCCAGCATCCGCGACACCGGCAGCTTGGCCACCTCGTCGGCGCCCAGCCGCGGGGGCTGGTCCAGGCCATAGGAATTGGTGTTGCGCAGGACCGCGGCGAGCACCGGCGAGATCGGCTGCAGACCGTCTGGCAGCACCGCGTAGTAACGCACGTTGCCCGGGTCGACGCCGTAGGACGTCACCACCGACCCGATCGGCGCCGGGACCGGGTAGGTCGCCGGGGTACCGGCATTCGGGACGCCGGGCGCCGCGAGTGCGGGCGCCTCGGGGATCGCGTTGAACAGCCCCGCCGCGATGGGCCGCGGTGCCGGCAGGTCGGCACTCAGCCCCAACGCATTGGTGACCGCGTGGTTGGCCAGGTCGATCTGGCTGCGCTTGCCGTTCCACAGCAGCCAGGTGCTAGCACCCTTGTCGCCGGTGAACTCGACGAGAATTGCGTCGGCGGGCCCGATGGTGGCCGCACGGGCACCGCTGCTGTCGGGCGTGCCTGCGATCACGGTCACGCCGGTGCTGTGCACGGCGTGCGATCCCTGGGCCGCCTCACTGACCGCGTCGCACACCGTCCAGTTCGCGTCATGAGATGTGTTCTGCACCATGCGTTCTGGCGCTCCCGGGATGCCGATCAGGTTTCCGCGCGGAAACCGGTCCAGCTCACTGCTTTTCACCGTGGCGGGGTTGACCGGCTTGCCGGCTATCAGCCGGGCCGAGGTCAGGTTGAGCACCGGGTGCAGTTCGTCGCCGATACGCACGTACAGTGCGGCCGTGTCCCGATCAGCGAGCACCGCGTTGTTGCCCGCCTGACCATTTGGCCGGATCAGCGAGAACACGAAACAACCAGCCAGGCCGGTGATCAGAATCAGGGCGCCCATCAGCACCGCGCGCGACTGGGTGCGCAGCGGGTCGACCAGCATCCTGGTGTCGTGCAAGGCGATTCCCGAGGCGATGCGGCGCATCACGAAACGCCAGCCCGTCACCTGATGCCGGGTGACGAACCCCCGGCGGTAGACCACCTTGTCGGGATTGTCGTTCACGGGGGTACGCGACGAGAACGAACGTCGTTCGTCCTGAGGTTCGGGATTGGTCATGACGGCACCGATAGCCCGAGCCCGCGCAGCAGCGGTTCTACCGAATTACTGACATCTCGGTCGGTGATCGTCATCAGCTCCTCATCGGTGAACGCGCCGGTTCCCGCCTGCTCTGAATGGTCCAACCGGAATTCGCGCTCCTCCTCGGAGCGCTCGACGATGTTCCGGACAAAACGACCGTTACCCGCGATATCGAGGCTGCGCCGTTCGACGCCGTTGGAGTCGGGGGTCGTGGCCGTCGCCAATTTCTCGAACAGGTCGTCCATGTGGTCGAGCGCAGACTGCTCGAAGATACTGTCGCGCTGTTCGGCCATCTTGCGCGCGATCTCCACCAACTCATGGGAGTTGTACGACGGGAAAGTGATGTTGCGGGTAAAGCGCGACCGCAGACCCTCGTTGGTGTCCAGGAACTTGTCCAGATCCGCCCGGTACCCGGCGATGATCACCACCAGCCGGTCACGGTCGTTTTCCATGCGGGCCAGCAGCGTGTCGATGGCGACCAGGCCGAAGTCGTTCTTGGCGCCGGTGGCCACCAGGGCGTAGGCCTCGTCGAGGAACAACACCCCGTCCAGCGCACTGTCGATGATCGCGTTGGTCTTGGCCTCGGTTTCGCCGATGTGCTGACCGATCAGGTCGGCGCGGTGCACCTCGCGAATGTTTTCCTTCTTCAAAAGCCCTAGGCCGCAATAGATTTTGGCGACCACACGCGCAATCGTGGTCTTACCGGTCCCGGGTGGTCCGGCGAACACGAGGTGGTGGGCGCGTTGTGCGACCTGCAGGCCGCGCTGCTTACGCACCAGCTCCATGGCCACCGAACTCTTGAGCCGGGATACCTGGTTTTTCACCTCTTCGAGGCCGATGAACTCGGTGAGCTGACGTTCGGCCTCGTGCAGCAGCACGGACTTGCGTTCGTGCGCGGCGGGGTCGACGAAATCCTCTGCACTGGGCTCGGTTTCCGGATCCCACGGGTCGGTGCGGGCCTCGATGCGAGCCGCATTGGTGGTCACAATCCCGAAACTGGTATCGGTCAGGGCCGTTTCGACCTGTTCGTTCTCCGGGTGCGCGGCGTACAGGTCCTGGAGGACCTCGCTCGCCGACTCTTCGTCGACGTGCGCACGTAGCACGAGCGCCTTGGCCAACGTCCCGTCGACGGTGGCCACCTCGACCGGGCCCTGCGGCTCCTCGAGGTAGGACAGCGCGGGGGCGAACAGGCCCAGACGGGCCAGTGCGGTTCCCAGCGCGATCTTGGCCGCGTGCGCGTAGGCGCCGTCGAGATCGGCGTCGTTGACGATCGGGGTCAGCAGCTTCACGACGTCGGACCATCGCTCGGCGCGGTAGTTGATGACCACGGAGATCCACCGCGCCTCACGCCAGCTCGGACGGCGTGCGGTCAGCCCGGTGACGATCTCGTCGGCCTCGGCAAACCGTCCGGCCGTGGCCAGGGCCGCGGCGAAGGCGAGGTGAAACTCCTCCGGGTTGGCGGCGCGAAACTGTAGATACAGTCCGCTGTCGTAGCGGAAGCCCAGGGCTCCGGGCGCCAAATCGGCCTGCCGCTGCAGCACCCCGGCCGTGGCCGCGGTGCGCGACACCGCCTCCAGTACCCGCAAGGATGCGTCGCCCGCGGCCGCGAGCCCGGTCCACGCGTCGCACTGGTCGTGGGCGACGCGTGTCAGGGCGGTGAAGCCCGAGCGAGCGGCGGCCAGGTCGGCGGGGCGCTGACGCTGATATACCGCGATACCGAGAGCGCGGCAGCACGTAGCAAAACGGCTGACGACGTCGCCGTCGACTCTGGCGTCCACCCGGGAAGTGCCGGGCTGGACTGCGAGCACACCGCTGTCACCGAGTTCCACGGCCGCTACTTTCCATGAAGATAGTCTCCCCTAACTTAATTTGCTGAAGTTAGCATTGCATAAGCTAAGTGTCGAGGCTCTTGGGGCCGTCCGACCGACCACCTGCCCACCCTGATTCCACCCCTGAACTGGGTTTTCTGAGCGTTCACCGGTCCACCTCTCCAGTTGTGGCATTGGCCGCACTTCCCCTCGACGGCAGAGCCTACTGAAAATGGTTTTCATTAGCAAAGCGCTTCTCCGGGCGGCGGTGGCCCCGACGTCGCCGGGGACTCCAGACCCGCGCGCTGACGCTGGAAGCCGGCGGGCGGCAAGCTCCCGGGCCGACTCGAATTCGCGGTGGTCGTTGATCGCCAAACGCCGGCGCGGGGGTGCGGCCATCCAAACCGGCGCGGTCACAGCAGCGACTCCTAACCGATCGGGTGGGCGCAACGACCGCCTTAGCTGATAAGCGGCGCCGCGAGCAGGCAGTTAATAGTCGGCTACTCGACCGGAAAAGTTCCCTGCTGGGCGCCCGCCCGGTTTGCGCTCCGGGCGTCTCACGTCGGTCCGTCATCGCTGGGTAGCTGCCAGGTTCCAGGCACCATCGGAACCGACGTGCCGCTTCCGAATCCGTCGCCTTCCAGCGTCGCCAATCCGGCAGCCGGCACCGCATCCTTGCGGACGGTCCCAGCAAACCCCAAAGCACCGGCTCCCTGCTCGGACGGCGCGGAGGGGCCAGTTCCAACCGGCTCGTCGACGAAAGGACCGGCCTGATCATCGGCGTCCAAGAATTCGTAACGGTAGCCAGGCTGATGGCCCCTCATCGCTGCGCGCCGGCGCCGACGCGCCTTGCTCTCTTCCCGCGCGGCTGCCGCGGCTGCGGCGGCGGCAGCCGCCGAATCGGGCTCCGGAGCTCTGCGTTGTGCGCCGCTGCTCATGCCCGAGCCGGACCCGATGCCGGGGCCTCCCACTAGGTACGGGTACGCCGCGCCCTCGATCCCGGCGGGCGGCGGCGGGGATCCGGCTGCCGGGGCCGAAGCCGGCGCGGACGCGGGAGCCGAAGCCGGGGCTGGGGACGGCGTAGGAGCCGCGGCGCTCGCTGCAGCAGGGGCGCTCAGCACGGCCGGCGGACGAGGCGCATCGGGCAGTGCTGCGGGTACCACCGGGGCAGGGGCCACGTCGGGCTGGATCGCGGCGAGCGACGCCAGGCTCGCCAAGGCTCCGGCGAATCCGAGGCTGGAGGTCGCCACAATGATCGCGATTTGCGGGGCGAACGCCTGAAAGGCCTCGATGACGTGGGTGAACTCGTCGGCGACCAGTAGCCCAATGTCGGCCCACAACTGCGCGAACGCCTGGGCCGGGTTCGTTTGGAATAACTTTAAGTCGCGGCCCAACGTCTGGAATATTTCGAGGAAGCGGTTTATCCACCAACTCAGCTGGTACGGGTTGCCGTCGTCGTTGTCGATGATGTCGTCGTAGGGAAGATTGCTCCCACTGTCGGAGCTGCCGGTGTCGTCGGCTTGCATGATCACCGGCGCCGGATCGGCCTGCGGGCTGGCCGCCAGGGCCGTGCTGGTGATGGCCTGATAGGTGGACATCGTGGTGGCGGCCTGGACCCACATCCGTGCGTAGTCCGCCTCGTTGACCGCGATCGGAATCGTGTTCATCCCAAAGAAATTGGTCGCCACCAAGACGCCGTGTACCAGGTGGTTGGTGGCCAATTCGGGCAGCGTCGGCATCGCCGCCACCGCGGCCGTGTAGGCGGCTGCCGCCGTCGCGTGCTGGGCCGCCATCGCCGCACTGTCGGCGCTGGCTTTCGTCAGCCAGGCCAGGTAAGGCGCATGGGCAGCCACATACTCCTCGGCGGTCGGCCCCTGCCACGCCCCGGCCTGGGTATTGGACAAGATCGCGGAGAGTTCGTCCGCGGTCTCGGCGTAGGAGGCACTCAACGACTCCCACGCGTCACTGGCGGCCAGCAAACCACCGGGTCCCGGACCGCTGCTCAGCAGGCTGGAGTGAACTTCGGGAGGCGATCCCATCCATATCGGTGCGGTCATTCCCGGCCGCCGACCGAGTACGGCATCGACAGCGCCATCCCAGCACTCCTCGCCTGGCCGGAATCGGCGACGCCCGGGCAGTGGACGGCACACCTATCAGCCTGTTAGTAGTCGGCGAACAGTGCGCACTAGTTCCCGCGCGTCTTGAACTCATCGAAAGCTCAGAGAAAGACGCCGCGAAAGAGTCGCGCGAGACTACCGCGGAGAACTCACGCCCGAACGGCGCTGACCAGGGTGTTGCGGGCAATCATCGGTCCCGCTTCGGTGTCTGGCCCGGGTACCGGGCGGCCGACCTCGCGCAGGTAATCGGCCAGCGGGGTGCCGACCGCCTTCCAGCCGTGCTGGCCGAACCATTCGGTGGCCGGGGCGTGTTGCTCGTTGTAGACCAATTGGAAGAACAGCCGCTTGTCGCCCTGGGCGCCGGCCGCGCGCTCTTCTTCGACGGCGGCCTCGAATTCGTCGGGCTGCAGCGGTGCGCCATCCTCCACGGCGACATGGCTGCCGTGTCCGGCCAGGCTGTCGATGCCGGTGAACAGCTGCTCCTGCGCGGTGGCCGGCAAATAGATCAGCAGTCCCTCGGCGATCCACGCCGACGGCTTGGCAGGGTCGAAGCCGCTGTCCCGCAACGCTTGTGGCCAGTCGTCGCGCAGGTCGACGGCGATCTCCCGCCGCTCGGCGCGCGGCTGGTCGCCGTGGCCGGCGAGCACCCGATGCTTGAAATCGAGGACCTGCGGGCGATCCAGTTCGAAGATCGTGGTCGCGGCGGGCCAGTCCAGCCGGTAGGCGCGCGAGTCGAGCCCGGCCGCCAGCAGGACGATCTGGCGCGCACCGGCGTCGGCGGCCCGCAGGAAGTAGTCGTCGAAGTACTTCGTGCGGGCGGCCTGGAAGTTCACGAAGTGCTCGCCGAAGTCGGCGCTCTTGAGCGGGTGGTCGGGTTCCTTGCCGTCGAGGACGTCAGCGGACGAGCCACCGACGGCACGACAGAAGACCTCCGCATATGGGTCCACGGCCAGCGGGTTGGGCTTTTGCGCCTCCAACGCCCGCGCGGTCGCTACGAATAACGCCGTCGATCCGACGCTCGTTGTGATATCCCAGGTGTCACCTTCGCTACGCACTCAACCGACAGTACGCCGCCGCGCCGACACACCTTTCCCGCTGGGGTCAACCGGGATTGGGCGCCGGCGACCCATCTTTCCAACTGTCGACGGCACGGTGAAGTCGCGGCCGACGGCAGGCATCGCGCCGCTAGTCGCCGCGGTCGTGCGGCACGTCACCGCCCTGCGCGTCCCAGCTGCCCGGCAGCATCGGCATCCGGGGGCCGTCCCCGAACTCACTCACGGCCAAAGTGGTCAGTCCCGCCGCCTCAGCGGTTGCCGTACGCGCCGTGCCGGCGAACCCGAGACTCCCGGCGCCGCGGCCCGACGCCTCCGACACCGCCGGCCCTACCCAGTCCGGGTCGACGTCGACGTTCATCTGCATGAACTCGTCGCCGCGCTGGCGCGCCCGTCCCCGGCGCCGCACCCGGGCCTGCCCGCGGCCGGTAGCCGCGGCGGACGCGGTGGCCGAATCCGGTTCTGGTGCTTGTCTTTTCGCATCGGCGGCCGCACCGGCGCTCATCCCGGAACCGAAGCCGACACCGGGCGGCGCCACGAAGTACGGGGGCGCAAAGCCGGGGCCGGCGGGAGCCGGTGGCGCGGGTGGCGCCGCGCCGCTGACCGCACTCGCTGTGGGCGCCGGCGCGGGTGCCGGGGGCGTCGCGGCGACGGCCGGGGCGGCGAGGGGCGTCGTTCCGAGCGCCACCGGCAAGTCGGGCACAGGTGCGGCGACCGGGGCCGGGGCCACCGCGGGCGCCGGAGTGGGCGGCAGCCCGGCCAGACCCGCGAATCCGGCCACGGCGCCGAAGGGAGCCGCGGCGATCAGCATCGGAACCAAGAACAGTTGCGGCTGCGCCGGCAACCAACTCCCGAGCTGGGCCAGGTGAGTCGGCCAGTCCAGCAGCACCAGGTCGGTGATGAATTGGAAAGCCGCCGCGGGGTTTTCCTGCAACAGCGTGCCGAACCGCTGGAAATCGCTGAAAAGCTCGAGGGCTCGAACCACCCACCAGAGGATGTCGCCCGGGTTCGTGTAGTCGTCGAAGGGCACTCCGTTCAGCGTCCCCTCGACGGGATCCCAATCGAGTCCGAACAGCCGCAAAATTTGGGCGAGCAACTGATTGAGCGGACTGTCGAAACCGTGGTCGTGGCCCTCGTGATCGTCGCCCTCCTCGTGGTCGTGGTCGTGCTGGGCGGCGGCCTCGGATCGCAGGATCTGCGGTGCCGGCTCGGTCTGCGGCGTAGCCGCCACCGCCGCGGTCGAAACGGCCTGGTAGGTCGTCATCGTGACGGCGGCCTGCACCCACATCCGCGCGTAGTCGGCCTCGTTGACCGCAATCGGAATCGTGTTGATGCCAAAGAAATTCGTCGCCATCAAAGCACCATGGACCGCATGGTTAGCGGCCAGCTCGCCCACGGTCGGCATCGCCGACAACGCCGCGGCGTACGCCGTGCCCGCCGTCTCATGCGCTGTGGCCGCGGCGGCACTGTGCGCGCTGGCCTGGGTCAACCACGCCAAATACGGGCCGTGCGCGGCCACATACGACTCGGCGCTGGGACCCTGCCATGCCCCGGCCTGCGTCGAGGCCAGAACCTCGCTGAGTTCGGCTGCAGCCGAAGCGTATTCGACGCTCATCGAACTCCACGCCGCCGCCGCCGCGAACAAAGATGCGGGCCCCGGGCCGCTGCTCAGCAACACGGAGTGCACCTCCGGCGGTGCGGCCATCCACATCGGCGCCGTCATGCTAAGCCGCCGCCGACAACCAGATACGACGAATCTGACACAACAACGCCAGCTGGCATCACGGCAACTCCTCGGCTGAGGGGACTGGAAAGTTGCCCAGGAGCCTACTGAAAATGATTGTCGTTATCAATGCAGCCTCGGCCGAAGCGATCACTCCGCCGATACGGTCATCACCATTACCGTGGCCGTGAGATTACCTACCGTCCTGTGGCCCTTCCCTTTCTGCCGCGGCACCATTTCCCGCATCCCACGTGCCGGGCACCATCGGCAGCTTTGGGCCACCGCCGAATTCGTCACCGGCCAGCGTCGCCAACCCCGTCGCGCCGGGGCTTTGCTTGCGCACGGTACCCGCGAAACCCAGGTTTGCCGCGCCCCGATCCGACGCCGTCGTCGCCGGTTCCGCCCAGTCCGGGTCGACGTCGACGTTCATGTCCATGTACTCGTCGCCGTAGCCGAGCCGCCGTTGCCTCTGGCCCCGCCGCGACCGGGCCGCGTCCCGAGCCAACCCCGCGGCGGTGGCAGCAGCCGAATCAGGCTCCGGCGACTTCCTTTTCGCGGCCGCCGCAGCGGCCGCGCTCATTCCCGAACCCGCACCGATGCCTGGCGGCGCGACGAAATAAGGCGGCACAAAACCCGGCCCCGACGGAGCCGGCGGCGCGGGCGGCGCCGGACTGGCCGCAGTACTGGCCGTGGCAGTCGGCGCGGGCGCGGGAGCCGAGGCAGGGACCGCAGTCGGCGCGACGATCGGGGTCGACCCGAGCGCCGGCACCAGCCCGGGCGGCGGCGGCGCGGGCGGCGCCGGCACGACGGGCGGCGCAGGGATCCCGGCCAATCCGGCCAGACCGGCCAGGCCACCGACGGCCCCGAGCGGGGCAACCGCCGCAATGATCGGAACGAGTAGCAATTGGGGCGTGCTCGACAGCCAGCTGGCGATCTCAGCAATGTGGGTAGGCCAGTCGACCGACTCGAGGAAGGCGATGTACTGAAAAGCCAAGGCAGGATTTGTCTGCAGGTACTCGCCGAACTGCTCAAAATCCTCCAGCAGTTCCAGCGCGCGAACTACCCAGAAGATCAGCTGGCCCGGGTTGGTGTATTCGTCATACGGAATGCCGTTGACGGTCGCTTGGCCGGGATTCCAATCGATCCCGAACCACCGCAGAATCTGGGCAAGGAACTGATTGAACGGGTTGTCGACGGAGGGGTCGGGGAACTCCTCGTCGTCACCGCCGTCGTCCTGGGCGACCGGGGCTGCCGCGACGTCCGCGCGCAGGATCTGCGGTGCCGGCTCGGTCTGCGGCGTAGCCGCCACCGCCGCGGTCGAAACGGCCTGGTAGGTCGTCATCGTGACGGCGGCCTGCACCCACATCCGCGCGTAGTCGGCCTCGTTGACCGCAATCGGAATCGTGTTGATGCCAAAGAAATTCGTCGCCATCAAAGCACCATGGACCGCATGGTTAGCGGCCAGCTCGCCCACGGTCGGCATCGCCGACAACGCCGCGGCGTACGCCGTGCCCGCCGTCTCATGCGCTGTGGCCGCGGCGGCACTGTGCGCGCTGGCCTGGGTCAACCACGCCAAATACGGGCCGTGCGCGGCCACATACGACTCGGCGCTGGGACCCTGCCATGCCCCGGCCTGCGTCGAGGCCAGAACCTCGCTGAGTTCGGCTGCAGCCGAAGCGTATTCGACGCTCATCGAACTCCACGCCGCCGCCGCCGCGAACAAAGATGCGGGCCCCGGGCCGCTGCTCAGCAACACGGAGTGCACCTCCGGCGGTGCGGCCATCCACATCGGCGCCGTCATGCTAAGCCGCCGCCGACAACCAGATACGACGAATCTGACACAACAACGCCAGCTGGCATCACGGCAACTCCTCGGGCTGGACAGATATGAGGTCGCCCTGAGCGTAATGAAAATGATTGTCGTTATCAACAGAACCTGTTACGGCGGCGCGCCGCCCTGCGCTCAGACCAACGGGCGACCCGTCCGGATCCGGCGGTCCAGGTCCCACAGCATCAGGTTGAACGGAAACTCCCGGACGACCCGAGGCAGCATCCGGTTCACCACCGCCAGGACCGACATCAGCCGGTCGAAGCGCCGCTGCTTAGCGGCATCCCACGGCAACCGCATTTCGTCGCGAAACCGTTGCGGCAGAAAGCCAGTGGTGATCAGCAGATTGAAGTTCTCCAGCGGTTCCCGCACGCGCCGGGGCAGGCGCACACCGCGCACCCTGGACACGGCGATCGGATAAAGGAACTCGCGGACGGTGTCGTCGATGTGCACCTTTTCCAGCGACTCCTGCCAGTACTTGTCGAACGCCGCGCGGTCCGCCGGCCACATCTCCGGCGGCACCTGCAAGGTGGTGCCCAGCGACATGCTGTCGCGGTAGAGCCGGTCGGCGTCCTCCTCGGACACCTCGCCGATGAAGGTGCGATAGATGTCGATGCCGCCCTTGTAGATGCACGCCGCCACCCACAGCTGCAATTCCGGATCGAATGCGTTGTACTGCACCGAGTCGCCGGGCCTGGAGTACACCTGCGCGTGCGAACGATTGACCGCGCGCCGGTAGGCGTCCTTCTGCTCGTCGGTCCCGCCATTGGCTACCGCGATGTAGGTAAAAGTGGTGCGGGCCCGCTTGATCGGATGACGGTCGATGCGGCCGCTCTCGACACGGCTTTCCGCCACGCCGTGGCCGACGCCGGGAATCGAGAGCTCCATGATCACGTTGGCCGGACCGGCCAGCAGCGCCACCCCCATCAGTGCGTAGTCGTCGGGGACCAGCCGGTTGCGTCGCCTCGACTGTGGCCGGGGCGGGTCGGACATCGGGCGTTCGACGTGCGGGATGGACTGCTGAACCGTCTCGTCAATCGCCATCCGGGACACCCTCCGCCGCTCCGTACGCTAAATGTGACAACGCTTGTTTCCTGATATTGTCGGCGCACCGGGCCGGTGTCAAGATGGTGCTCATGGACCAGACCCCCCGCGAGCGCCCCTACGGCGGCGTCGAGGCCGCGCGGCGACTGGCGCAGCGACGGGGTCGGCTGTTGACCGCCGGCCTGGACCTGCTGGGCGCCGACCGCCACGATGCCTCGGTGTTGACCGTTCGCGCGGTCTGCAGCCGCGCCGGCCTGACCCCCCGCTACTTCTACGAAAGCTTCAGCGACAGAGACGCATTCGTCAGCGCGGTGTTCGACTCGGTGATCGCCGACCTGGCCGCCACCACCCAGGCCGCGGTCGCGGCGGTGCCGATACCCGAACAGTCCCGCGCGGGCATGGCCAACATCGTGCGGACCATCGCCGAGGATCCCCGGGTCGGACGGCTGCTGTTCAGCACGCAGCTCGCCGATGCGGTGATCGTGCGCAAACGCGCCGAATCCACCGCGCTGTTCGCGATGCTGCTGGGTCAGCACGGCGGCGACATGCTACGGATTCCGGCAAACGACGGCATGAAGGCGGGCGCGCACTTCGCGGTGGGCGGGGTCGGGCAGATGATCAGCGCCTGGCTGGTCGGCGACGTGGTGCTGGATCCCGATCAACTCGTCGATCAGCTGGCCGTGCTGCTCGACGAACTCGCCCATCCGCGGCTGTACGGGGTCACGGAAACAGCGGCACCTGCCACAGCCGCATCCCGGGATCCAGGAGCCACAGACGCAACATCGTGAGCCGCATGATGCGCTGGGCGCCGCGGATCATGAAAATCGCCAACGGCACCTCGATGCCCAGTGCGGTCGCGACCGACAGCCAGATGTCGTCGGGCCCGGCGGTCATCAGGTCGAACCATGCGTCGCAGATCAGCAGCACGCCGGAAGTGAAGGCCGCGAACAGCAACACCTGGCGGCGGAAGTAACCGAAAACCGCTGTCGCCACCATGAATCCGACCAACAGGATGTCGAAGCCGACCCAGGTCAGTACCCAGTTGTGCGCGACGTAACTTTCCGGCAGGGTCAGCGCGAGATACGCCAGCCAGGGAATCATCGCGATCGAGCCACCGATCATCAGGCCCAACCGCAGACGTCTCATCCGGGCGATCACCACCGGGTCGATCACCTCCGACAGCGGTGCCTCCAGCCGCGTGATCAAGTCTCGCCGCTGTGCGGGCGTCAGCGCCGCGATCTGCTCGTCGGTCAACACGCCGTCCGTCATCATCGACTCCCCCGGCTCGGCAAACGGTTTTGCCGTTCAGGTTACGGCGTGCTCCCGGGGTCGCCGGTCGGCCGCCGTCTTCGGCACGGCCTGGGCGTCGCTCGCGCCGAATTCCTTGACCCAGCAAGCAAACTCCAGCGTGATCCCGTCAGGGTCCTGGAAGTAGAACGAGCGCACGTAGACGCCGGGATGCAGCGTCGCCGAAACCTGCATCTCGCTCTCGTCGTGGTTGAGTATGGGACCGACCCGTACTCCCTTGTCCTTGAGCTGCCGCCGGTAGGCGTCGAACTTCTCGGCCGGGACGTGAAAGGCGAGATGGTTCATCGTGCTGACCGCGCTGGTGATGTCGCCGATACCGGGAATCGCGCCGGGCGAGGAGACGCCCGGCACGCGGTCGGGTGCGTCGGCGAACCAGAAGAAAGCGACACAGTCGCCGTTGCCGGCATCGAAGAAGAAGTGCTGGCCGGCGCCGCCCGGTAGATCGAGCGATTTGATCAGCGGCATGCCAAGGATGTTGCTGTAGAAGTCCACCGTGCGAGCCATGTCCGAACACACCAGCGCAACGTGATTGATTCCGCCGAGATCGAATTCGGTGTTGGGGTTGTCGGGCTTGATCATGTTGCGGCTCCCCTGGATTCCCGGCGCGTTGGGCCTGGCCAATCAGTAGAACTGAATCTAACATCAGATTCAGTTTCCCTCCAGGAAGGAATACAGTGTCGATCGCGGCGGCATCCGACGGCCCGGCCGGCCGGCCGGCCGGATTCCCGACGCACCGCGGTCGGCGAACACAGGCGGCAATCGACGCGGCCGCGCGAACGGTCATCGCGCGCAAGGGAATACTGGCGACGACGATTGCCGACATCGCCGCGGAAGCCGGCCGCTCGCCGGCCTCCTTCTACAACTACTACGACTCCAAAGAGGCGATGGTCCGGCAGTGGGCGCTGCGCTTTCGTGACGAGGCCAATGAGCGCGCCCGCTCGGTCACCGGACATGGCCTGTCCCACCGCGAACGCGCCCACGAGGCGGCCGCGGCGCACTGGTACACCTACCGCAACCGGCTGGCCGAGGTGATCAGCGTGTCCCAGCTGGCTATGGTCAACGACGACTTCGCGCAGTACTGGTCCGAAATCTGTGAGATCCCAACCTCTTTCATCACCGAAACAGTCCGTCGCGCGCAAACCGAAGGGTATTGCCCGGGCGACGATCCGCGGCTGATCGCCGAGGCCATCGTCGCGATGTTCAACCAGTTCTGCTACATCCAGCTCAGCCGAACCACCGACGCGGACCTCCACGACCGGGCCTGCATCCAAACCCTGGCGAACATCTACTACCGGGCGATCTACTCGAAGGAAGGCCACTGAATTGACGCCTACCAGCGGCAGCGCCGGGGTTGTCCGCGAGTTCGTCGGCCTCCAATCGCCCACCGCCGGGCGCGCCGGTGCGGGCGGGCACCCCTGCCAGGGGCTGTATCACCGCGGCGTGGGACGCAAGCCCAAGGTGGCCATGATCGCCACGCACTACCAGATCGACTTCTCCGAGCACTATCTCGCCGACTACATGGCGATTCGGGGTATCGGATTTCTCGGCTGGAACACCCGGTTTCGCGGCTTCGAGACCAACTTTTTGCTCGACCACGCACTGGTCGACATCGGCGTGGGAGTGCGCTGGCTACGCGAGGTTCAGGGCGTGGATGCCGTTGTACTGCTCGGCAATTCGGGAGGCGGATCGTTGATGTCCGCCTACCAGTCACAGGCCGTCGAGCCGAATGTGACCCCGCTGCCCGGCATGCGGCCGGCGAGCGGGCTGACCGAGTTGCTCCCCGCCGACGGCTATATCGCCACCGCGGCGCATCCCGGACGCCCGGAGGTGCTAACCGCCTGGATGGACGCCGCCGTCATCGACGAAAACGACCCCGTCGCCACCAACCCGGACCTCGACCTGTTCAACGAGGTCAACGGCCCACCGTTTTCGCCGGAGTTCATCACCCGATATCGCTCGGCGCAGCTCGCGCGCAACCACGCCATCACCGACTGGGCCGAGACGGAACTCAAACGTGTTCGTGCGGCTGGCTTTTCGGATAGGCCGTTCTCGGTGATGCGAACCTGGGCCGATCCCCGCATGGTCGATCCGGCCATCGAGCCGACCAAGCGTCCGCCTAACCTGTGCTACGCGGGCGTGCCGGCCAGGGCCAACCGCTCGGCACAAGGTATCGCCGCATCCTGCACGCTGCGTAACTGGCTGGGCATGTGGAGCCTGCGGGTAGCGCAGACCCGGGCCGTGCCGCACCTGCGCCGTGTCGCCTGCCCGGCCCTGGTGATCAACGCCGAGGCGGACACCGGCGTGTTTCCGTCTGACGCCCAACGCATCTACGACGCGCTCGCGAGCACTGACAAGCTGCAGGTCTCGCTCGACAGCGACCACTACTTCACCACCCCGGGCGCGCGCAGCGAGCAGGCGGATACCATCGCCAGGTGGATCAGCAAGCGGTGGCGCTGAGAGTTCTCGCCCACTTCGTTCCCGGTGACAAAGTCCTCGATTTCCTTGCAGCCGAAGCAGATTGGCTCGACATTCGCTGGTGTGCCGCCGACGACGACGCCGGCTTCTACCGCGAGCTGCCCGAAGCCGAAGTGATTTGGCATGTACTACGGCCGTTGTCAGGCGAAGACCTGAAACGCGGGGAGAAGCTGCGGCTGGTGCACAAGCTCGGGGCCGGGGTTAACACCATCGACGTGGCGACCGCGACCGACCGCGGCATCGCGGTCGCCAACATGCCCGGTGCCAATGCGCCGTCGGTGGCCGAGGGAACCGTGCTGTTGATGCTCGCCGCGCTGCGCAGGCTGCCGGAGCTGGACCGCGCCACCCGGCAGGGGCGTGGCTGGCCGCTCGATCCCGACCTGGGCGAGACGGTCCGCGACATCGGTGGCTGCACCGTCGGCCTGGTGGGCTACGGCAACATCGCCAAGCGCGTCGCCGCCTTCGTCGGCGCGATGGGCGCCGAGGTACTGCACACCAGCACCCGCGACGACGGACATCCCGGCTGGCGCCCGTTGACCGACCTGCTGGCCGCTAGCGACATCGTCTCGCTGCACCTGCCGTTGACGCCCGACACCCATCATCTGCTCAACAGGGATGCGATCGCCTTGATGAAGCCCAGCGCGGTGCTGGTGAACACCTCGCGCGGCGCCGTCGTCGACGAGGACGCGCTGGCCGGCGCGCTGCGCGACGGGCGGCTGGCCGCCGCCGGTCTCGACGTTTTCGAGGTTGAGCCGGCCGCGCCCGATAATCCACTGTTCGGCCTGGACAACGTCGTGCTGACACCGCACGTCACCTGGTACACCGTCGACACAATGCGGCGCTACCTGGTCGAGGCCGTCGCCAACTGCCGTCGGCTGCGCGACGGCGAGCCGCTGGCCCACGTGGTGACCCCTGTGGTCAACCAACCCACCGGTTATTAGATTGAAGAGTGCTTGGCCGAAACGAACCCCGAACGCATGGGAAGGCGACCAGTGCCGATCGCAATAATTTCCGAGCATCAAGACCTGGCCGACTCGGTGCGGTCCCTGGTGGCGCGCGTCGCGCCGTCAGAGGTGTTGCACGCGGCGATGGAGACGCCGGTCGAGAACCCGCCGCCGTACTGGCAGGCGGCGGCCGAGCAAGGCCTGCCCGGTGTGCATCTCTCCGAGGCGGTCGGCGGGCAGGGCTTCGGCCTGCTCGAGCTGGCCATTGTGCTGGCCGAGTTCGGCTACGGCGCCGTGCCCGGGCCGTTCGTTCCGTCGGCGATCGCCAGTGCCCTGATCGCATCGCACGACCCGGATGCCAAGGTGCTCGCCGAGCTGGCGTCGGGTGCGGCCATCGCCGCCTACGCCCTGGACTCCGGGCTGACCGCCACCCGCAAGGGTGACGTGCTGGTGATCCGCGGCGCGGTCCGCGCGGTTCCGGCCGCGGCCCAGGCGTCGGTGTTGGTGCTGCCGGTGGCGATCGACAGCGGCGACGAGTGGGTGGTGCTGCGCGCCGAGGAGCTCGAGATCGAGCCGGTGAAAAGCCTGGACCCGCTGCGGCCGATTGCTCACGTACGCGCCGACGCTGTCGAGGTCGGCGAGGATGCCCTGCTGAGCACCCTGACCATGACGACCGCCTACGCGCTGATGTCGACGCTGCTGTCGGCCGAGGCGATCGGTGTGGCCCGCTGGGCGACGGACACGGCGGCGCAGTACGCCAAGATCCGGGAGCAGTTCGGCCGGCCGATCGGCCAGTTCCAGGCCATCAAGCACAAGTGCGCCGAGATGATCGCCGACACCGAGCGGGCCACCGCGGCGGTGTGGGACGCGGCGCGCGCAATCGACGAAGCCTCACCGGACGTGGAGTTCGCCGCCGCCGTGGCCGCGACGCTGGCGCCCGCGGCAGCCCAGCGCTGCACGCAGGACTGCATTCAGGTGCACGGCGGTATCGGCTTCACCTGGGAGCACGACACCAACGTGTACTACCGCCGCGCACTGATGCTGGCCGCCTGCTTCGGCCGCAGCTCGGACTACCCGCAGAAGGTGGTGAACACCGCGACCACCACCGGCATGCGCCCGGTGGACATCGACCTGGATCCCGAGACCGAGAAGCTGCGCGACGAGATCCGCGCCGAGGTCGCCGCGTTCAAGGCGATGGATCGGGAGACGCGAACGGTGGCACTCGCCGAGGGCGGTTGGGTGTTGCCGTACCTGCCGAAGCCGTGGGGCCGGGCGTCCAGCCCGATCGAGCAGGTCATCATCGCCCAGGAGTTCACCACCGGACGGGTCCGACGGCCGCAGGTCGGCATCGCCGCGTGGATCATCCCGTCGATCGTCGCGTTCGGGACCGAGGAGCAGAAGCAACGCCTGCTGCCGCCGACGTTGCGCGGCGAGATGGTCTGGTGCCAACTGTTCTCGGAGCCGGGCGCGGGGTCGGACCTGGCCGGGCTGACCACCAAGGCAACGCGGACCGATGGCGGCTGGCGCATCACCGGCCAGAAGATCTGGACCACCGCCGCGCAGTACTCGCAGTGGGGTGCGTTGCTGGCCAGGACGGACCCCTCGGCGCCCAAGCACAACGGCATCACCTACTTCCTGCTGGATATGCGCAGCGAAGGCGTGACGGTCAAGCCGTTGCGTGAGCTGACCGGGAACGCGATGTTCAACACCGTCTACATCGACGATGTGTTCGTCCCCGACGAGTGCGTGCTGGGCGAGGTCAACCGCGGCTGGGAGGTCAGCCGCAACACGCTGACCGCGGAGCGGGTGTCGATCGGCAGCAGCGACGCGAATTTCCTGGCCACCCTGCCCCAGTTCGTCGAGTTCGTCCGCGATGGCCACTTCGATCAGGTCGCCCAGCACCGTGCCGGGCAGTTGATCGCCGAAGGGCATGCGGCCAAGGTGCTGAACCTGCGCTCGACGCTGCTGACGCTGGCCGGCGGTGACGCGATGCCGTCGGCGGCGATCTCCAAGCTGTTGTCGATGCGCACGGGCCAGGGCTACGCCGAATTCGCGGTGTCCTCGTTCGGTACCGACGGTGCGATCGGCGACCCCGATGAGCTGGCGGGCAAGTGGGGCGAGTACCTGTTGGCCAGCCGGGCGACGACGATCTACGGCGGCACCTCGGAGGTGCAGCTCAACATCATCGCCGAGCGGCTGCTGGGCCTGCCGCGCGACCCGTAAAGAAAATCCATGCCGAACCGGGGCCGGTCCCGGTTCGGCATGGACGTCTATTGATTTGGGGGCCACGCCGGTCTGAGGTCGTCAGACCGGCGTGGGTTCCCCCCTACGTGCGGGTCGGCCTGCCTGTGTATCTGGCAGGACGAGGCTGGCCGGCCCCGCGATCGTGGCGGTTCACCACCAGGGGCGCCACCAGTTGCCCCCGCCCCAGCCAGGGTGTCCCCAACCATGACCCCAGCCGTGGCCCCAACCACCGCCCCAGCCGCCGCCGCGGCCCCAACCACCGCCGTGGCCCCAGCCGCCGCCGCGGCCCCAGCCACCGTGCCCGCCGCCGGGACCCCAACCGTGGCCGCCGTGGCCGCCGCCGGGCCGCTCGGGAAGGATCCCGGGACTGAGCGGGGCGCCGCCGTGCGGGCCGCCGATGTCGAAAGTCGTGGCAGGGGCGGGCGCCGGCGCGGCCTGCGCCGCGGGCATCCCGCCGAACAGCATCGCGCCGGCCACCGCACCGGCGCCGACAGCACCCGCGGCCGCGCCGCGGATCGATCGCAGTGAATACCTCATGATGAGCTCCTTCCGAGAACCCCTGTCCCCCGACATCTCGAAACGCTACGCATAAATTTCTGGGCAAACAATAGCAATAGCACCGAATTGTGCTGTGAAATGAATAACAATTCAGTCGCAACCTCAGTCGCACAATTACGTATCTTCGTAACTCAAATCCGTATTTCAAATAATACGCAACTGCGCCATTCAGGAAAACCGAAGATACTGAGATCAGTGCCTACTGAGGCCGATATACACCCAGTTCAAGTGGTATCTACTGATTCACTGATCTAAGAATATCCTCTACTCAGTAGATCAGCTAATACGGGACGATAATGCGCCTCTTGCGCCCGATACGGAAATCTCATATGCCGCAGATCCATCGATACACGATTTGCGCACCGTAGCCATACAGGTCGCGTCCTCTATTTTCCACAGCTACGCTTTTTAATTTCCACTGGTGAGGACCGCCGCACGCGTCCGGGCGTGCCGCGGTCGCTGGAACTTCCGCCGTAACACCCGGCTCCGCGCGACGGGACTTACGCTGGTGTCAGTGAGACAATCAGTAGGCAACGTGCACGGAAGCACTGATTTACTGATTGGCACCCACCGGAGGGATGGTCGCCCCAGTGAGCTTCAACCCCGGCCGGATCGGGCCCGGCGCCGCAGCGTTCCGAGCGCAGATGTCCGCCGCGTCACCCGCCGGAGACAGCGCACCAACTGAACGCCTCACCGGGTTCCGTCAGCCGCGCCCCCAACGAATGGTCGGCGATCCCGCGGAATCCCGATCACGCTCCACGGGCGAAACCCCCCGCATCCAACGGACGCGGCGCACCGTCGACCTCCCGGCCGCCACCCATCGAGCACTCGACATCTGGCAACGGGAAGCCGCCGACCAGTTGGGCGTCGCCCGGGTCACCGGCCAAGAGGTGCTCACGGCGCTCATCGACCAGTTGCTGGCCGATCCCAAGCTCGCGGCCCAGATCATCCGGGCCATTCAGGACCGGCGCTAGCCGGACGCGCGGGCGCGGCTAGTCGACCTGCATTTCGCGCAGTTCGCGCTTGAGAATCTTGCCGGTCGGGTTGCGCGGCAATTCCTCGAGGAAGATCACCTCGCGCGGCACCTTGTAGCGGGCCAGGTGGTCGCGCACGTATCCCTTGATGGTGTCCTCGTCGACCTCAGCGCCGTCCTTCTTCACGACGAACGCGCGCAGCCGGTGGCCCCACTCCTTGTCCTCGACACCGATCGCGGTGGCCTCCACCACGGCTTCGTGTCCGCTGATCAGGTCCTCGACCTCGGCGGGGAACACGTTCTCGCCGCCGGAGACGATCATCTCGTCGTCACGGCCGCTGACATACAGCAGGCCGTATTCGTCGAAGTAGCCGACGTCGCCGGAGGACATCAGGCCGTCGATGATCTGCTTGTGCCCGCCGCCCGTGTAGCCCTCGAACGGGAAGGCGTTGCCGACGAAGATGCGTCCCACGTCGCCCTGAGGCACCTCGTTGCCGTTGTCGTCGAGGATCTTGACCTTCACGCCCTTGACGACCGGGCCGACCGTCGACGCGTTGCGTTCCAGGTCCTCGGGCCGGGCGATGGTCGCGAACGCGATCTCGGTCGAGCCGTACATGTTGTAGACGACCGGACCGATGTCTTTCAGGGCGCGGTTGGCCAACTCGGCGCCCAGCTGGGATCCGGACACGAAGATGATCTTCAGGCTGGACAGGTCGGGCTTGGAGTCCATCTTTTCCAGCGTGTCCAGGATGCGCGACAACATCACCGGCACCACGACCATGGCCGTCACCTTGTATTTCTCGATGTCTTCCAGCACCAGCGGCGGTTTGAATTTGCGCCGCAGCACCAGCGTCGAGCCCAGGAACATCGCGATGGTGGCGTGGAGGTAACCGAGCGCGTGGAACATCGGCGCCGGCAGCGAGGTGACCTCGTTGGCCTTGAACGGAACGTGCGACAGGATGCCCCCGACGGGAGCCAGGGTGGGCGGGGTGCTGCGGTTCGCGCCCTTCGGTGTCCCGGTCGTGCCGCTGGTCAGGATGATGATCGACGCGTGCTTGCTGGCCTTGGGGGCGGGCTCCTTGCTGCTGCGCGCGATCAGCTCTGCCAGGGTTTCGTCGGTGCTGCCGGAGGACTCGTCGCTGTCCGGGTTGACACCTAAAGCGCGCAGCTTGCCCAGCTCCGGCTCGGCCTTGCTGACGGCGTTGGTGTATTCGTCGTCGTAGATGATGACCTTGGCGCCTTCGCGCTCGGACACCTCTTTGATCTGCGGTCCGGAGAATTCGCTGTTGAGCAGGATGATGCGGGCACCGACCCGGGCGGCGCCGTAGTTGGCGATGACGAACCAGCGGTGGTTGCGGGCCAGGATGGCGACGCCGTCGCCGCCCTTGACGCCCTTTTCGATCAGGCCGTTGGCCACGGCGTGCGCGGCCTCGTCGAGTTCGCGGTAGCTGAACTCGCCGTCCTCGTCGATCAGCGCCGCGCGGTCGGGGGTCCGTCTGGCGTTGAGCGAGGGCAGCATGCCGAACTCGCCCCACTTGGCGATGTCGGTTGCCATAGCGGCGGTCTTCAGCGGCGACTCGAGCTTGAATGCGCCCGCCTCGAAGATCTTCCGCACGTAGTGCAGCTCCGCCGAACCGCGTTCGACGTACTGCTGGACCTTGGAAACGGCTTGCCCGGGCAGGCCAGGAAGGTTAGGCATAACCTCACCATATGTGACGCGGGTCGCAACGCGGCCAGAAAATTCTCCCGTAATTACGATGAACGCCATGACCGGTCCGGTGTCAATGGAGGTTGCCGGGCACCACGTCAAGATCACCCACCCGGACAAAGTCGTGTTCGAAGCTCATGGACAGACCGGGCCCTACACCAAACTCGACCTGGTCCGGTATTACCTATCGGTGGCCGACGCGGCGTTGCGGGGTGTGGCCGGGCGGCCGATGATCCTCAAGCGCTTCGTCAAGGGCATCGCGCACGAGGCGGTGTTCCAGAAGCGTGCGCCGACGAAGCGGCCGGATTGGGTCGACGTCGCCGAGCTCCACTACGCGCGGGGTACGTCGGCCGCCGAGGCCGTCATCCACGACGCTGCCGGGCTGGCGTGGGCAGTCAACCTGGGTTGTGTGGACCTCAACCCGCATCCGGTGCTCGCCACCGACCTCGACCATCCGGACGAGTTGCGCGTCGACCTGGATCCGATGCCCGGGGTCGACTGGCAAGGCATCGTCGACGTGGCCCTGGTGGCCCGCGAGGTGCTGGAGGACTACGGCCTGGTCGGTTGGCCCAAGACGTCCGGCTCGCGTGGCTTTCACATCTACGCCCGGATCGCGCCGCGCTGGGAGTTTCGTCAGGTCCGGCTGGCCGCCCAGACCGTTGCCCGTGAGGTGGAGCGGCGAGTGCCCGACGCGGCGACCAGCCGCTGGTGGAAGGAAGAGCGCGAGGGCGTCTTCGTCGACTTCAACCAGAACGCGAAGGACCGCACGGTCGCGTCCGCCTATTCGGTGCGGGCTACGCCGGACGCCCGGGTGTCGACGCCGCTGCACTGGGACGAGGTCGCCGGCTGCCGGCCGGAGACGTTCACGATCGCCACCGTTCCCGACCGGTTCGCCCAGATCGGCGACCCGTGGGCGGGGATGGATGACGCGGTGGGCGACCTGGACCGGCTGCTGATGCTGGCCGAGGAAATGGGCCCCCCGGAGCGGGCGCCGCGCGGGGCGGGGAAGAGTGCCGACGGCCGCCGCCGGTCTTCGATGCCTCTGATCGAGGTCGCCCGGACCAAGACCAAGGACGAGGCGATGGCCGCGCTGGACACCTGGCGCGGCCGTTATCCCGCCGTCGCCGAGCGGTTGGCGCCGGCCGATGTGCTGGTCGACGGCATGCGCGGGCCGAGTTCGATTTGGTACCGGATCCGGATCAACCTGCAGCATGTTCCGGTCGACCAGCGCCCGCCGCAGGAAGAGCTGATCGCCGACTACAGCCCTTGGACAAAGGAGGGGCACGAATACACGCCGCCGGGTTCGCGGCGGGGCGCCGCGGGTGCGGGAGAATTGCCCCATGCCCGCGACTGATCAGCCCCTGGGCCTGCGGGAGCGCAAGAAGCTCAAGACCCGCCAGGCCATCAGGCGCGAGGCGTTCCGCCTGATCGATGCGAATGGCTATGCGGCCACCACCGTCGAACAGATCGCCGAGGCCGCCGAAGTGTCACCCAGCACCTTCTTTCGCTACTTCGGATCCAAGGAGTCGTTGCTGCTCGCCGACGACCTGGACCCGCTGATCTTCGCGGCCTTCGAGTCGCAGCCGCCCGAGCTGTCGCCCACCGAGGCGATCCGCCGGGCCTACACCGAAGTCATGGCCGCTCTGCCCGCTGAGCAGCTGGATTTCGAGAACACCCGGCAGCGACTGATGTTCTCGATACCCGAGCTCAAGGCCGCCATGTACGACGAGTACTACCGCACCGTCAACGTCGTTGCGGAGATGATCGGGCACCGAATCGGCCGCCCCACAGACGATTTCGAAGTCCGGGTGTTCGCGGGAGCGCTGACTGGCGCGATGATGGCCGCCGCCGACAACGCGCCACCGACGGCCGCGACGATCTATCGGGCCCTGGACTTCGTCGACGCCGGCATGCCACTGAGGTGAGCGGCGAAACCGTGCGGCGATGCAGGTCAGCGTCGGCGACGCGATACTCTCACGCGATGCGACAGGGATGGAATCGGCGGGGGTTCTTGCAGCTCGCCGGTGCCGCCGCGGCCGCCGCGGCGGCCGGGACGGCGGCGGGGTGTTCGGACCCGAAACCGCCGGCGAGCGCTCCCGGCAGCGAAGGCGTGACGATCACCCATCTTTTCGGTCAGACCGTCATCAAGACGCCGCCCAAGCGGGTGGTCAGCGCGGGCTACACCGAGCAAGACGACCTGCTCGCCCTCGGCGTCGTACCGATCGCGGTGACCAACTGGTTCGGTGACCAGCCGTTCGCGGTGTGGCCGTGGGCCCAGCCCAAGCTCGGCGGCGCACAACCCGTGGTGCTGAACCTGGACAACGGGATAGCCGTCGAACAGATCTCTGGCCTGAAGCCCGATTTGATCGTCGCCGTCAACGCCGGCTTGGACGCCGACACCTACAAGAAGCTGGCCGCGATCGCCCCGACCGTTGCGCAGTCCGACGGCGACGCGTTCTTCGAGCCGTGGAAGGACCAGGCCACCGCGGTCGGCCAGGCCGTGTTTCAGGCCGGCCAGATGAAGGCGCTGATCGATGGCGTCGACAAGCAGTTCGTCGCCGTAGCCCAGAATCATCCGCAGTGGAAGACCAAGCGCGCCTTGCTGATGCAGGGCACCCTGTTCCGGGGCAGCGTGGTCGCCACCGCGGCGGGCTGGCGAACCGACTTCCTCAACCAGATGGGTTTGGTCATCGCCGACAGCATCAAGCCCTTCGTCAGCGATCACCGCGCCGTCATCCCGCGCGACCAGATCAAGACGGTGCTCGATTCCGCCGACGTGGTGATCTGGACGACCGAGAGTGCCGACGAGCAGAAGGCGCTGCTGGCCGACCCCGAGGTCGCCGGATCGCAGGCGACCGCCCAGAACCGCCATGTCTTCACCACCAAGGACCAGGCCGGCGCGATCGCCTTCGCCTCGCCGCTGAGCTACCCGATGGTCGCCGATCAGCTGCCCCCGATGATCGGCAAAGTGCTCGGCTAGGCACGGCTCTTTGAGCATTCGCTAAGGCAGCTCTGGCAGTGCTCGAAAATCCCGTCTCGGCCTCTTTGCCTGCGCGGATTCCGAAGTTACCGTTCAGTAATGAGCGTGACGGATCTCCCCGCGGACTTGTCGGCCGAACTGGTCGGCAACGTCGTCCTGGACTACGGCGACCAGGCGCTGCTGGTGCAATGTGGCAGCACCGCAGAGGTACTGGCATGGGCGGACACGTTGCGTGCGGCGGCGCTGCCGGGCGTGCTCGACATCGTT
Source organism: Mycobacterium sp. NGS40 (assembly GCF_059812735.1). Taxonomy (NCBI): domain Bacteria; kingdom Bacillati; phylum Actinomycetota; class Actinomycetes; order Mycobacteriales; family Mycobacteriaceae; genus Mycobacterium; species Mycobacterium sp. NGS40. Next base: position 38,411 of record NZ_JCALDG010000001.1, on the reverse strand, counting down.
CCGGCCGCCCGCACGGTACTGGTCAAACTCGACGGCCCGCGATACCAGGGCGTCATCCGCCAGCGACTACGGAAGCTGCGGATCACCGCGGACACGGCCGCCCCGGCCGAGCGCACCGCCGACGTGGTGATCGACGTCGTCTACGACGGTCCGGACCTCGCCGAGGCCGCCAGCCACACCGGGCTGACGGCCGAACAGGTCATCGACGCTCACACCGCCACGCTGTGGCGCGTCGGATTCAGTGGATTCGCACCGGGTTTCGCGTACCTCGTCGACGGTGACCCGCGGCTGCGGGTGCCGCGCCGCGCCGAGCCGCGCACCTCGGTACCGGCCGGCTCCGTCGCACTCGCGGGTGAGTTCAGCGCCATCTATCCGCGCCAATCCCCCGGCGGCTGGCAACTCATCGGTCGCACCGACGCGGTCCTGTGGGACCTGATGCGGTCCGATCCGGCGTTGCTGACGCAGGGCATGTGGATTCAATTCCGGGCCGTGTAATCAAGGAGCATGCCATGACAAAGCCTGATATCAAGCCCGATATCAAGCCCGACATCAAGCTCGAAATCCTGCGCACCGGACCACTGGCCGTCCTCCAAGATCTCGGCCGGATCGGGCAGGCCCACCTCGGGGTCGGCCGGTCCGGCGCCGCCGACCGCCGCTCGCACAAACTCGCCAATCGGCTGGTCGCCAACCCCGACGATCGCGCCACCGTCGAAGTCACCTTCGGCGGATTCGCCGCCCGGGTACACGGCGGCGACGTCGACATCGCGGTGACCGGCGCCGACACCGACCCGTCGGTCAACGGAATCAAGTTCGGCACCAACAGCATTCACCACGTCCGCGACGGCCAAGTAATTTCGCTGGGCACCCCGCGGGCCGGCCTGCGGACGTATCTGGCAGTGCGCGGCGGTATTTCGGTGCAGCCGGTGCTGGGCTCGCGCAGCTACGACGTGATGTCGGCGATCGGCCCCTCGCCACTGTCGCCCGGGGACCGGCTGCCCGTCGGCGCGCACACCGACGACTATCCCGAACTCGACCAGGCTCCCGTCGCCGCCATCAGTGGCGACACCGTGGAGCTGCTTGTGGTACCCGGACCACGCGACGACTGGTTCGTCGATCCCGACGTGCTCGTCCACAGCGACTGGGTGTCGTCCGATCGCAGCGACCGGGTCGGGATGCGGCTGGTCGGCCGCCCGCTGCAGTACCGCTTTCCGGACCGGCAGCTACCCAGCGAGGGTGCCACCCGCGGCGCGATCCAGGTGCCGCCCAACGGATTACCCGTGATCCTGGGCCCCGACCATCCGATCACCGGCGGCTACCCGGTGGTCGGCGTGGTGATCGACGAGGACATCGACAAGGTCGCCCAGGTGCGGGCGGGCCAGCACGTACGACTGCACTGGGCTCGGCCCCGAGTGCCGGCGGGCGCCCCGTCGTATTAGACATCGCGCGTTGTCCAGGTGCGGGCCCGGCGACAACGTTGTAGACAGGGAGTGTGCTCACCCAGGTCCATACCGCGCGCCTGGTTCACACTGCCGATCTCGACTGCGACACACGGCAGCGCGTTCATCACATGGTCGCCGAAGCCTTCGCCGGTGATTTCACCGACGACGACTGGGAGCACACCCTGGGCGGCATGCACGCCCTGATCTGGCAGCACGGCGCGATCATCGCGCACGCCGCGGTGATCCAACGGCGGTTGATCTACCGGGGCACCGCGCTGCGTTGCGGTTACGTCGAAGGAGTCGCGGTACGGGAGGACCACCGCGGCCAGGGGCTGGTGCACGCGCTGCTGGACGGAGTCGAACAAGTGCTGCGCGGCGCCTACGAGCTGGGAGCACTGAGTTCGTCGGTCCGGGCCCGCGGCCTGTACGCGGCCCGCGGCTGGTCGCCGTGGAACGGACCGACGTCGGTGCTGGCGCCGGGTGGTCCGACGCGCACACCCGACGACGACGGAACGGTATTCGTCTTCCCGGTCACGGTCACCGTGGACAGCTACGCGGAGCTGATGTGCGATTGGCGCGGCGGCGACGTTTGGTAGCGCGGACCGACGGTCCACGCGAAACTCCGCTCACCCCAGCGCGATTCATCACACCGCGGTTAGCTACACTGTGAGCTGTCGTCGCGCCTCACGTCGTGGTGCACGCCGTATCGACTGACCGCCCTCACACCGGCCGGCGTCGTAGGGTGAGCGGAAATTCACGCCCGGGTCATTGCGGGCAGCGCTCGGGCAACAATGGATTTCTAGCGTTGTCGCCATGAAACTTTCGCTGGGCCGTTCGCATGTCCTTTCGAACTGGGACCCCGAAGACACCGTGGCCTGGGAGGCCGGCAACGACAAGATCGCCCGGCGCAACTTGATCTGGTCGGTGGCCGCCGAGCACATCGGCTTCTCGGTCTGGTCGATCTGGTCGGTGATGGTGCTGTTCATGCCGGCGTCGGTGTACGGCTTTTCCGCCGGGGACAAATTCCTGCTCGGCGCCACCGCCACCCTGGTCGGGGCTTGCCTGCGCTTCCCGTACACGTTCGCCACCGCGAAGTTCGGCGGGCGCAACTGGACGGTGTTCTCCGCGCTGGTGCTGTTGATTCCGACGGTCGGCACGATGGTGCTGCTGGCTCACCCCGGCCTGCCGCTGTGGCCGTATCTGGTGTGCGCGGCGCTGGCCGGCCTCGGCGGCGGCAACTTCGCGTCGTCGATGACCAACATCAACGCGTTCTACCCCCAGCGCCTGAAGGGCTGGGCGTTGGCGGTCAACGCCGGTGGTGGCAATCTCGGGGTGCCGGTGGTTCAGCTGGTCGGCCTGCTCGTGATCGCGGCCGCCGGAAACCGGCAGCCCTATTGGGTGTGCGCCATTTACCTTGTGCTGCTGGCGATCGCCGGTATCGGCGCCGCGCTGTACATGGACAACCTGCAGCATTACCGCATCGATACGTCCACCATGCGGGCGGTGTTGTCCGAGCCGCACAGTTGGGTGATCGCGCTGTTGTACATCGGCACCTTCGGCTCGTTCATCGGTTTCTCATTCGCGTTCGGTCAGGTATTGCAGATGAACTTCGTCGCCAGCGGCGAGAACACCGCACAGGCCTCCCTGCATGCCGCCCAAATCGCTTTCCTGGGACCACTTTTGGGATCAGTCTCGAGGGTGTACGGCGGCAAGCTGGCCGACCGCATCGGCGGCGGCAGAGTCACGCTCGCCGTCTTCTGTTCGATGATCGTTGCCGGTGGGATATTGGTCAGCGCAAGCACTTTCGGTAGCCATGGCGCGGGCCGCACATCCGCCTCGACGATGGTCGGTTTCGTGATCGGGTTCGTCGCCCTGTTCATCCTGTCCGGCATCGGCAATGGGTCGGTGTACAAGATGATTCCGTCGATCTTCGAGGCGCGTAGTCACTCGATGCAGATGGGCGAGAACGAGCGCCGGCAGTGGTCACGTTCGATGTCCGGGGCCCTGATCGGTCTCGCCGGCGCGATCGGTGCGCTCGGCGGCGTCGGCGTCAACCTGGCACTGCGGCAGTCGTATCTGCACAGCGGTACCGCGACGTCGGCGTTCTGGGCGTTCACGTTGTGCTACGCGGCCGCCTCGGTACTGACCTGGGCGGTGTATGTACGCCGTCCGCTCGAGGTGATGACGACCGAGGCCGCATCGGGGGCCCGGCTGGCCACCGTATAGGCGCGGTATACGCGTCATACCAATTCGGTAGAGAACGTTTAGCACGAAATGTATTCGACCTCACACCGAATTCCCCAGGCGCTCGGTACTGAAATACCTACGCGCGACTAAAGGAGTAAACATCGAGCCCTGAACTGCGACGACGGTCGACCTTCAGGTTCCTTCAGCGATCTATCAGATAACTAGGATTCAACTTACAGGCGATATTGGTCGGAATGAGTTGACGCAGTTCGGTTCCGAATGTGAGCATCAGAACAAGGCAGGGCATGCCTCTCAATTCGAGGCGCCCACAAGGGCATTGAAGGCCAGAATCACCGCAGCTCTTCCCGGTTATGGGTTGAACTGGTTGACGCCCAGACGATTTCGACCACCCGTCCACGAAAGGTGCAGATCGCATGGGCCGCAACCACCGCATCACGGACTGGAATCCGGAAAACGCCGCGGCCTGGGAGGCCGGCAACGACAGGATCGCTCGCCGCAATCTGCTGTGCACGATGGCGGGTGACCATGTGGCATTTTCGATCTGGACTCTGTGGTCGGTGATGGTGCTGTTCATGCCGATGTCGGTCTACGGCTTCCACGCGAGCGACAAGTTGCTCCTGGGTGCGGTGGCCACGCTGGTCGGCGGCTGCGCGCGGATCCCCTACACCTTGGGTATCGCCAAGTTCGGGGGCCGTAACTGGACCGTGTTCTCGGCGTTCGTGTTGCTGATCCCGACCGTCGGCACGATTGTCCTGCTGGCCAATCCCGGGCTGCCGCTGTGGCCGTATGTGCTGTGCGCGGCGCTGACCGGCCTGGGCGGCGGCAACTATGCGGCATCGCTGGCCAACGTCAACGCCTTCTATCCGCAGCGACTGAAGGGCACGGCGCTGGCGATCAACGCCGGCGTCGGCAATCTCGGAGTCGCGGTGATCCAATTGGTCGGCCTGCTGGCGCTGGCCACCGCCGGGCACCAGGCGCCGTACTGGGTGTGCGCGGTCTATCTGGTGCTGCTCACCGTGGTCGGCATCGCGGCGGCGCTGTCCATGGACAACCTCGACCACGGCGTCGAGGTGAACGACATGCGGTCGATCCTGTTCGACCGTGACACCTGGGTGATCTCGCTGCTGTACATCTGCACCTTCGGCTCCTGGATCGGGTTTTCCTTCGCCTTCGGCCAGGTTCTGCAGGTCAACTTCGGGGCCAACGGCGAAAGCCCCGCCCACGCTTCCCTGCACGCGGCTCAGATCGCCTTTGTCGGGCCGCTATTGGGCTCGCTGGCGCGAATTTACGGCGGCCGGCTGGCAGACCGCCGCGGCGGTAGCCGCGTCACCCTGGGCGTCCTTTTGGGCATGATCGCGGGCGCCGGCATGCTGGTGGCCATCAGCACGATCGAGGACCACAGCGGCAGGACGTCGTTCACCGCGGTGGTCGGCTACGTCACCGGGTTCATGATTCTGTTCGTGCTGTCGGGGATGGGCAACGGTTCGGTGTTCAAACTGATCCCGTCGGTCTTCGAGGCCCGCAGTCGCTCGCTGAATGTCGGCGAGGCGGAGCGCCGGCAGTGGTCGCGCGCCAAATCCGGAGCGCTGATCGGCATCTGCTCGGCGGTCGGCGCGCTGGGCGGCGTCGGAATCAACTTGGCGCTGCGCGAGTCTTACCTGCGCAGCGGCACCGAGACGGCGGCGTATTGGGTGTTTCTGACTTCTTACATCGCGGCGGCCATAGTGACCTGGATGATGTACGTGCGGCGCCCGGTATCTGCGCAGGAAGCGCCTAATTCGGTGCTCACAACAGAGCCCGCCCGGGTGTGACGATCACCGCAACATGGGCAATGCTTCAGCAATCGTCAGGTAACGCCGCGGAAATGTCGCAGGCATACACAGGTCGTATGGACCAGCCCGAGTCCCCGCCGCTGACCGGTTACCGGATAGCGGTCACGTCCGCGCGCCGCTCCGAGGAGCTGTGCGCGCTGTTGGGTCGTCAGGGCGCCGAGGTATCCAGCGCTGCCGCGATCAACATGATCGCGTTACCCGAAGATGAAGAACTGCAGAGCATTACCGAAGCCGTGATCGCCAATCCTCCCGACATTCTGGTAGCCCACACCGGCATCGGATTTCGCGGCTGGGTGGCCGCCGCCGAGGGTTGGGGGCTGTCCAATCAACTCATCGCGTCGTTGTCCAAGGCGCGAGTGCTGGCGCGCGGGCCGAAGGCGACGGGGGCGCTGCGCGCGGCCGGCCTGCACGAGGAGTGGTCGCCGAAATCCGAGTCCTCCCAAGAACTCCTCAAGTACTTGCTGGAGTCGGGGGTGTCCGGCGCGCGGATCGCGGTGCAACTCCACGGCGCCGCCGACGCCTGGGACCCGTTCCCGGAGTTCGTCGGAGGATTGCGCGCCGCCGGTGCCGAGGTGGTGCCGATCCGGGTGTATCGCTGGAAGTCCACCGCGATGGGCGGCAACTTCGACCAACTGGTCACCGGAATCGCGCGGCGCCAATTCGACGCGGTCAGCTTCACGTCCGCGCCAGCTGCGGCGGCGGTTCTGGAGCGCAGCCGCGACCTGAATATCGAGGATCAGGTGATCGAGGCGATGCGCACCGATGTGCACGCCATGTGCGTCGGCCCGGTGACGGCACAGCCGTTGCACCGCAAGGGTATTCCGACGACGGCGCCCGAACGGATGCGGCTGGGGGCGCTGGCCCGCCACATCGCCCAAAAGCTGCCACAGCTCGGGTCGTGCAATGTGAAGGCCGCGGGTCACGCGATCGAGATCCGCGGAAACTGCGTTCTGGTCGACGGTTCGGTCCAATCGCTGTCCGGATCCGGAATGGCGGTGCTGCGCGCGCTGGCGCATCGTCCCGGCGACGTCGTGGCCCGCAATGATTTGTTGCGGGTACTGCCCGGCAACAGCAACGACCCGCACGCCGTCGACACAGCCGTGCTGCGCCTGCGAACGGCATTGGGCGACAAGAACATTGTCGCAACCGTCGTGAAGCGGGGTTACCGGCTGGCGATCGATGAACCGGTAGGAACGCCATGAGCCTGGTACTTGCCGCGCACGGCACGCGCCGACCGGGCGGTGTCGCGATGATCGGCGACCTGGCGGCACAGGTCAGCCGACAGCTCGGCCGCACGGTACGAGTCGCCTTCGTCGACGTATTGGGACCCACACCCAGCGAGGTACTTTCCGCGGTCGGTGGCCACCGGGCCGTCGTGGTGCCCGCATTCTTGTCCCGCGGCTACCACGTCCGCGCCGATGTGCCCGCCCATGTTGCAGCCAGCGGACATCCCAATGTCATCGTCACCCCGGCACTGGGGCCGGGCGGGGAGATCGCCCGGATCGTCGCCGACCAGTTGATGAAATCTGGCTGGCGCCCGGGTGATTCGGTGATCCTCGGGGCTGCGGGAACTTCGGACCCCACTGCCTGTGCGGACCTGCACACCACCGCGACGCTGTTGTCCGCGCTGACCGGATCACGAGTCACTCTGGGATTTGCCGCCTCCGGCGATGCGCAGATCGTCGAGGCTGTCGAGAGGGCGCGGGCCGACGGTGCGCGCCGTGTCGCCGTCGCCTCCTATCTGCTCGCCGACGGGCTGTTCCAGGAAAGGCTGCGCAACTGCGGCGCCGATCTGGTCAGCCGGCCGCTGGGGACACATCCGCGGCTGGCCCGCTTGATCGCGAACCGGTTCCGCCGGGCGGTGCCGGTGGCCACCCGGCATCCAGTACGTCGTTACCGGCCGGGCGCGCCGACGCACGCGATGCTTGATCTTTGATCACCCGCGGGTGATCCTGACACCATGCCCAGTCGCGACGAGCCATCGCGTGGGTTTCTCGACCCGGTCGCCAAGATGCTGCGGTTGCCGTTCGGCACACCGGAATTCATCGACCGGATTATCACCGGAGGGGTCAACCAGGTCGGCCGCCGAACGCTTCATATGCTGATCACCACCTGGGACGCCGCCGGCGGTGGCCCCTTCGCGGCTAGCGCGGTCGCATCCACGGGTATGGCCAAGACGGCCGAAATCGTGCAAAGCATGTTCATCGGGCCGGTTTTCGGCCCGGTGCTGAAAATGCTGGGCGCCGACAAGGTCGCCGTGCGGGCGTCGCTGTGTGCCTCGCAGCTGGTCGGCCTCGGCATCATGCGCTACGGGGTGCGTAGCGAGCCGCTGCACTCGATGTCGGTCGATGCGCTCGTCGACGCGATCGGGCCGACGATGCAGCGCTACCTGGTCGGCGATATCTGCTAGGCAGCCAATCGCGCGATCTGGATTTCTCCCTCGTCGGTGACGCGCACCTGGTACACAGGCACGGACACCCGCGGGTCGTCCAGGCATAGGCCGTCCTCAAGTGCGAAGGCCTGCTTGAGGATTGGCGATTGCACAGTGGCACGACCGCCACGGTCACCGACGATCCCGCGGGAGATCACCGCCGCACCGGAAAACGGGTCGATGTTGCCGATCGCGTGCAGCGAGCCGTCGTCGAGCCGGAACAGCGCCGCCTGCGATCCGTCGTCGAGCAGCACACCGACGCCCCGGCCCGGGATCAGGTGGTCGTAGTTGCACGCGGTGGTCCATACCTCGATGTCGTTGAGAATTGTCATGCTTGCTCCTTCAGACTCTATGAACGGACCTTTGGCATGCCAATGGACACAGGGATTTTGCGCCCGGCATGCTCGGTGAATGTGACAGTCGAATCGATTTCATCCGGCGCGTTGACGAAGGAGACAAACCGCGAGAGCTTGTCCGGATCGTCGAGCACGCCCTTCCACTCACACTGATAGTTCTCCACGTGCCGCTCCATTGCGGCCTCGAATTCCGCGGCCAGGCCCAGCGAGTCCTCGCACACGACCTCGCGCACGTGGTCCAGCCCGCCGTCGATGGACTCGACCCACGGCGCGGTGCGCTGCAGCCGGTCGGCAGTGCGGATGTAGTACATGAGGAACCGGTCGACGTAGCGAACCAGCGTCTCGGTGTCCAGGTCACCGGCCAGCAATTGGGCGTGCTTGGGCGTCATACCGCCGTTGCCGCCGACGTAGAGGTTCCAACCCTTTTCGGTGGCGATCACGCCCACGTCCTTGCCGCGGGCTTCCGCGCATTCCCGCGCGCAGCCCGACACACCCATTTTGATCTTGTGCGGTGCCCGCAGACCGCGATAGCGCAGCTCCAAGTCGATGGCCAGCTGCACCGAGTCCTGCTGACCGTAGCGGCACCAGTCGGTGCCGACGCAGCTCTTGACGGTGCGCAGCGACTTGCCGTACGCGTGGCCGGATTCCATGCCACCGTCGACGAGCCGCTTCCAGATCTGCGGCAATTGGTCCACCCGGGCCCCGAACATGTCGATGCGCTGGCCACCGGTGATCTTGGTGTAAAGCCCGAAGTCCTGCGCGATCTGGCCGATCAGGATCAGATGTTCGGGCTTGATGTCCCCGCCGGCCACCCGCGGCACCACCGAGTAGCTGCCGTTCTTCTGGATGTTGGCCAGGAAGTGGTCATTGGAATCCTGCAGCGAGGCCTGCTCCCCGTCCAGGATGTGCTCGGAACCGGTCGAGGCGAGGATCGACGCGACCACGGGTTTGCAGATGTCGCAACCCTTTCCGCGGCCGAATCGCTCCAGCAGGCCCGAGAAGGTCCGGATCTCGGTGGCCGAGATGATCTCGAAGAGCTCGGCCCGCGACTGGCTGAAGTGCTCACACAGCGCCTTGGACTGTGCCACGCCCTCGGCTTCCAGCAACTGCTTGAGCAGCGGCACGCACGATCCACACGACGTGCCGGCCGCGGTGCACGACTTCAGCGACACAACGTCGCCGCAGCCATCGGCGATCGCGCACTTCAGGTCGCCCTTGGTGACGTTGTTGCAGGAGCAGATCTGCGCCGAATCCGGCAGCGCGCCAACACCCAACGCCGAGGCCCCGCCGCCGGAACCCTCCGGCGCGATCAGCGCGAGCGGGTCGCCGGGCAGTTCGCTGCCGACCATCGGCCGCAGCACGCCGTAGCTGGAGGCGTCGCCGACGAGTACCCCGCCGAGCAAGGTCTTGGCGTCGTCGGAGAGCACCAGCTTGGCGTAGGTCCGGTTCACCGCGTCGTTGATGGCGACCTCGAGGCAGTTCTCGGTCGTACCCATCGCGTCACCGAAGCTGGCGACGTCGACGCCCAGCAGTTTGAGCTTGGTGGATAGGTCGGCTTCCGGGAACTCCGCGCCGCCGCCCAACAGCCGGTCCACCACGACCTCCGCCGAGGTGTAGCCCGGTCCGACCAGGCCGTAGCACCGCCCGTCGATCGCCGCGACCTCGCCGATCGCATAGATGTCGGGATCGCTTGTCCGGCAGGACAAGTCAGTGAGCACACCGCCGCGCTCGGCCAGCGTCAGCCCCGCTGCCGCAGCCAGTTCGTCACGAGGCCGCACGCCGGCCGCGAAAATCACCGGGCCCGCCTCGATCACGTCGCCGTCGGTCAACCGCACCCGCGTCGCCACCGAACCGTCTGCGCGTTCAACGGATTCAATCGATTCGGTGCCCGTGCCGACGTGCACCGAGATCCCGAGCTCGGTGATCATCCGGGCCAGCAGCCCACCACCGGCCTCGTCGATCTGCTGGGCCATCAGTCGCGGCATCATCTCGATGACGTGTGTTTCCAACCCGAACTGGCGCAGCGCATTGGCGGCCTCAAGTCCGAGCAGACCACCGCCGATCACCACGCCGGCAGCACCGTGACCCTCATCACGGGCACGCTCGGCTGCGGCCCGGATCGCATCGAGGTCGTCCAGGGTGCGGTAGACGTGGCAGGCGGGCAGGTCGTGTCCGGGCACGGGAGGGACGAAGGCGTAGGAACCGGTGGCCAGTACCAGGGCGTCGTAGTCGTGCCGTTCGCCGTCCGCGGTCACTACGGTCTTTGCCGCACGGTCGATTTCGGTGACCCGCGCGTTCAGCAGCAGTCGTACCCGCTCGTCACCGGGGTAGTCGTTGCCGGGCAGCGCCAGCAGGGCACGGTCCCAGCTTTCGGTGTACGACGTCAATCCAACGCGGTCGTAGGCGGCGTCGGCTTCTTCGGCCAAAACGGTGATGCGCCAAGCCCCGTCGGTGTCACGGGCGCGGAGCGCCTCGACCAATCGGTGGCCCACCATGCCGTGACCCACCACAACCAAGTGACGGGCGGCACACTGCACGCGCGAGTTTGGGGCTGAGGTCATGCCATGAGGTTAGGGGCCAGAAATTAAGGAAAAACCGCCGAATGTATCGCTCGTATGACGTGGGTCTCACACCTCACAACTTCCTGTGTGATGTGTGTTCGCTCCCGGCGAACGGGCAGGTGGAACTTTAGCGTGGTCAACTCAAGTTCGTCTAAGTAGCCGGCCGGCAAGGCGCCGGTCACAGCAAACTCACAATGAAGCTCAAGGAAGCAATGAGGTGACGAAATGAGTAATCTCGCAGTGTGGTCGCGCCCGGCCTGGGACACCGACCGATGGTTGCGCGACTTCTTCGGCCCGGCCGCGACAGCGGACTGGAACAAGCCGGTGAGCAGCGGTTTCAACCCCGCAGCGGAGGTCGTCAAGGACGGCGACGACGCGGTGGTCCGCCTGGAACTGCCCGGTGTCGATGTCGAGAAGGACGTCAACGTCGAGGTCGATAGGGGCCGGCTGGTAATCCACGGCGAACACCGCGACGAGCACGCAGAAGACAAGGACGGCCGTACCTTGCGGGAGATCCGCTATGGATCGTTCCGTCGCTCGTTCCAGCTGCCCGCGCACGTCACCGGCGAGGCCATCAAGGCTTCCTACGACGCAGGTGTGTTGACCGTGCGCGTCAGCGGCGCGTACGCCGGAGCCCAGCCGCAGCGCATCGAGATCGCCAAGTAACCGTCGATCGCCGGGTTGTTGGGCAATATGGCCGTCAAGGCGCCCAACGACCCGGCGTTCGCGTACTAACGGGTGAACGCCTGGCCGGCGTCAATACCGATGACTCGCAACAGGTTTACCACCTTGCGATCCAGGCTTTCACCCACCTTCGTCACCTCGGGGATACTGAGGCTGCCGAACGCGGGACCAGGCTGGTCCATCGAAAACACCGCATTGCCGTCGGAGTCTGCGTAGATCAGCAGTCGTAATGGCGCGTACAGCAAGGCTTTCGGATCATGGCGGTACATCGTTTCGGCGATCGTGTGGTTGCCGAGCAGATACTCCACCGCCTTGGTGGTGTGGCCGGCCACACTGAAGAACGGCAGTGCGTCGATCTTTGCGTACACCATCAGATCGTTAGGCGCGTTGCGCGCCGCGGCGGCGAGGACGTCGTCCCAGCTCCCACCGCGGTCGACGATCTCCTGGACCGCCGCCCGGTCGACCACCGGAGCGGCCTTCTCGAAAGCCGCGACGAAATCGTCGAAATCCATACCCGTGCTGATGTCGATGCGGTTCATGGTGTGGGACACGCGATTGAATTCGGCCGCCTTAACGCTACTTGTCATGACATTCCTCAAGATTCGTCAATGGTTCGGTGAATGAACTTCACACGTTCGACTATACGGTTCAGTGAATGAACCGGCAAGAGGTAGCATTGACAACGTGGCCCTTCCCCGTGAATATCCGGACACGAATTGCCCGATCGCCCGGTCTCTGGAGATCGTCGGTGAGCGCTGGACGTTGCTGATCATGCGTGACGCGTTCTACGGCGTGCGGCGATTCAGCGACTTTCACAGTCACCTGGGAATCCCCAAAGCCGTGCTGTCCGAACGGCTTACCTTCCTGGTCGCCGAGGGCGTGCTAACCAAGACGGCCGGCGAGTACGCGCTGACCACCAAGGGCAAACGGCTATGGCCGGTGCTTTGGTCGATGATCGCGTGGGGAAGCGAAAACCTGCTGGACAAACCGACCCGGACCTATCGGCACGCGGAGTGCGGCGGCAGCATCGGACCTGATCGACGCTGCGAACGCTGCGATCAGGTCCCTGACGTCGGTGACCTGATCGGGCATCCGGCTCGGCGCCCACATGATTCGAGTCGCGACGATCCGGTCAGCGAGGCGCTGCGCCGGCCCCGCCGGATGCTGGAACCGATCTAGCCGTTCGGGACCAGCGGTGCGCGATTGAGTGTGCCATCACGGTTTTGAGCGTGCACCCACGGCGGAATGTGGGATCGAATTGCGCCCACAGGACACACTCGAAGCCCGCAAGGCACAGTCGAGCTTCAGGCCCAGCGGGCCAGCAGTTCCTTGGCGCGCTCGGCCAGCGCGGCTTGCAGGAACGGGCCGAAGCTGATCCGGGCCACACCCAGCGCACCGAACGACGCCGGGTCACCCTGGTCTGGCAGCGCGATCGCGTTGATCGGCAGCGGCAGCTCAGTTGCCAAGCGCCGCAACGTCTCCGGGTCGTGGCGACCCACCGGGTAGAGCACGTCGGCGCCGGCGTCGGCCGCCTCGATCAGTCGCGCCACGGCCCGCTCGACGCGGTCCGAATCGTCGCCGTCGTTGCGCAGAAAGAGATCGGTACGGGCGTTGATCACAACGCGCACCCCGGCCGCATCGGCCGCCGAGCGCAGCGCGCCCACCAATTCGGCGTGCTCACGCGCGGACCGCAGTCGCTTGTTCTCCGAATGCACGGTGTCCTCGATGTTGAGCCCGACGGCGCCGACGCTCAGCAAGCCGTCGATCAAGCGCTGAGCCGGCTGGCCGTAGCCGGACTCGATGTCCACCGACACCGGCACGTCGACCGCCGCGGTGATCTGGGCGACCCGGGTGAGCACATCGTCGAACGACATGCCCTCGCCATCGGGTTTGCCGATGGAGTCGGCCAGCGGATGGCTGCCCACGGTCAGGGCGGCGAATCCAGCACCCGTGGCAAGGCGGGCCGACCAGGCATCCCAAACGGTCGGCAGCACCACCGGGTTGCCCGGTTGGTGCAATTCCAGCAGCGTGGCCGCGCGCTGGGCGGCGGTGGTCTGACCAGTCATGGGTGTTTGCTCCGCAATCTGGGCGAGTCAGTTGTCCGACGTGCGTCCGGCGCGGTGGATAGTATCGAAAGTCATATTGTGATCCTTGACACCCTCGGCCCTAGGAGATCTCTTGTCCACCACGACTGAACTCGCCGAACTGCACGATCTCATCGGCGGTTTACGGCGGTGCGTGAGCTCCTTGAGATCGCGCTACGGCGACAGCCCGGCGATGCGTCGCATCGTGATCGACGCCGACCGGATCATCGGCGATGTCGAATTACTCGACACCGATGTTTCGGAATTGGACTTGGCGCGAGCCACTGTTCAGCATTCTGGCGAGAAGATCATCATTCCCGACACTCAGTACGACACCGATTTCTGGCGCGATGTCGACGACGAGGGTGTCGGGGGTCACAATCGTTCCTGATATTCCAAGCCCCCGTTAAATCGGAGGCACTGGTCTTGTACCCTTCGAGCAACAGCCCTGTTCGAAGAGGAACATTTGCATGAGCGCACCAACGGCGAACCGTCCTGCGTCCGGCATCTTTTCACCGACGCGCGCCCAAATTCAGCAGCGGACACTACGTACCGACCGGTGGTGGATGTCGCCGTTGCGCATCGACCTCGGCTTCGCCGCATTCGTCATCTACGCGACGTTCCGGGCGTTCCAACAGAACTACTTCTACGTCCCGAAGTACCACTACCTGACGCCGTTCTACTCGCCGTGCGTCAGCAAGGCCTGCGGTGCGTCCAGCGAATTCTGGCCGCAGGTCCTTCCGGACGTGTGGTGGTTGCCGTACGCGGCGCTGACCCTGCCATTCCTGCTGCTGTTCCGGCTGACCTGCTACTACTACCGCGGTGCCTACTACCGCACGGTGTGGCAGTCGCCCACCTCGTGTGCGGTGGCCGAGCCCCGCGTCCACTACACCGGCGAAACCAAGTTCCCGCTGATCGTCCAGAACACGCATCGGTACTTCTTCTACATCGCCGGCATCATCTCGGTCATCAACACCTACGACGCGATCGTCGCGTTTCATTCGGACGAGGGACCAGGCGGATTCGGTTTCGGTCTGGGCAATCTGATCCTGCTGGGCAACGTCATCATGCTGTGGGTCTACACCCTGTCCTGCCACTCGTGCCGGCACGTGACCGGCGGACGGCTCAAGCACTTCTCCAAACACCCTGTGCGGTACTGGATCTGGACCAAGGTCAGCGTCATCAACACCCGGCACAAGCTGTACGCGTGGATCACCCTGGGCACGCTGATGCTTACCGACTTCTACATCGCACTGGTGGCCAGCGGCACCATCTCAGACCCGAGATTTGTTGGCTGACAAGCCCTTTGCCAGAAATCGGAATGTTAAGTGAGGTTCCATGACTGAGGTCGAACGGCACTCCTACGACGTGGTCGTGATCGGTGCCGGCGGCGCGGGTTTGCGCGCGGTCATCGAAGCGCGCGAACGCGGCCTCAAGGTCGCGGTGGTGACCAAATCCCTGTTCGGCAAGGCCCACACGGTCATGGCCGAGGGTGGCTGCGCGGCGTCCATGGGCAACACCAACCCCAAGGACAACTGGAAGACCCACTTCGGCGACACGATGCGCGGTGGCAAGTTCCTCAACAACTGGCGGATGGCCGAACTGCACGCCAAGGAGGCACCGGACCGGGTCTGGGAGCTGGAGACCTACGGCGCGCTGTTCGACCGTCTCAAGGACGGCAAGATCAGCCAGCGCAACTTCGGTGGCCACACCTATCCTCGGCTGGCGCACGTCGGTGACCGCACCGGCCTGGAGCTGATCCGCACCATGCAGCAGAAGATCGTCTCGCTGCAGCAGGAAGACTTCGCCGAACTCGGCGACTACGAGGCGCGGATCAGGGTCTTCGCCGAGTGCGCAATCACCGAGCTGCTCAAAGACGGTGACGCGATCGCCGGAGCATTCGGCTACTGGCGCCAAAGCGGCAAGTTCGTCGTCTTCGACGCACCCGCTGTGGTGCTGGCCACCGGTGGAATCGGCAAGTCCTTCAAGGTCACGTCGAACTCCTGGGAGTACACCGGCGACGGCCACGCACTGGCGCTGCGGGCCGGCGCGACGCTGATCAACATGGAGTTCATCCAGTTCCACCCGACGGGCATGGTCTGGCCGCCGAGTGTGAAGGGAATTCTGGTCACCGAGGGTGTGCGCGGCGACGGCGGAGTGCTGAAGAACTCCGACAACAAGCGCTTCATGTTCGACTACATCCCGCCGGTGTTCAAGGGCCAGTACGCCGAGACCGAGCAGGAAGCCGACCAATGGCTCAAGGACAACGACTCGGCGCGGCGCACCCCGGACCTGCTGCCCCGCGATGAGGTCGCCCGGGCGATCAACTCGGAGGTCAAGTCCGGTCGCGGCACCCCACACGGCGGCGTCTACCTGGACATCGCTTCCCGGTTGACGCCCGACGAGATCAAGCGGCGGCTGCCGTCGATGCACCACCAGTTCATGGAGCTGGCCGGCGTCGACATCACCAAGGAGCCCATGGAAGTCGGGCCCACCTGCCACTACGTGATGGGCGGTGTCGAGGTCGACCCCGACACCGGCGCGGCCACCGTCGCCGGCCTGTTCGCCGCCGGTGAATGCTCCGGCGGCATGCACGGCTCCAACCGGCTGGGTGGCAACTCGCTGTCGGACCTGCTGGTCTTCGGCCGTCGCGCGGGGCTGGGCGCCGCCGATTACGCGCGCGCTCTGTCCAGTCGCCCGACCGTCAGCGAGGACGCGATCGAGGCGGCCGCCAAGCGGGCGCTGGCTCCCTTCGAGGCACCGACCAACGGATCGGCCGCCGAGAACCCGTACACGCTGCAGCTGGAACTGCAGCAGTCGATGAACGACCTGGTCGGCATCATCCGCAAGTCGGAGGAGATCTCCGAGGCGCTGGAACGGCTCAACGCGCTGCGTGAGCGGTTCAAGCACATCCACGTCGAGGGGCACCGCCAGTACAACCCCGGCTGGAACCTGGCCATCGACCTGCGCAACATGCTGCTGGTCAGCGAATGCGTCGCCAAGGCCGCGCTGCTGCGCACCGAGAGCCGTGGCGGACACACCCGCGACGACCACCCCGGCATGGACCCGTCGTGGCGCAAGGTGTTGCTGGTGTGCCGCGCGGACGGCGGTGACGGCGACGCTATTCCCGACGTCACCGTCACACGCGAAGACCAGCTGCCGATGCGGTCCGACCTCTTGGAGCTCTTCGAGATCTCCGAGCTGGAGAAGTACTTCACCGATGAAGAGCTGGCCGACCACCCAGGACGGAGAGGCTAATGGGCTACAACGCGACGATGCGGGTGTGGCGCGGCGACGATGTCGGCGGCGCGCTACAGGACTTCACGGTCGAGGTCAACGAGGGCGAGGTGGTGCTCGACATCATCCATCGCCTGCAGCAGACGCAGACCCCCGACCTCGCGGTGCGGTGGAACTGCAAGGCGGGCAAGTGCGGATCCTGCTCGGCAGAGATCAACGGCATGCCGAAGCTGATGTGCATGACCCGGATGTCGTCGTTCGCCGAGGACGAGGTCGTGACGGTGACCCCGCTGCGCACCTTCCCGGTGATCCGCGACCTGGTCACCGACGTCTCATTCAACTACGAAAAGGCCCGGGAGATCCCGTCTTTCGCACCGCCCAAGGACTTGCAACCCGGCGAGTACCGGATGGCCCAAGCCGACGTGCAGCGCTCGCAGGAGTTCCGCAAGTGCATCGAGTGCTTCCTGTGTAACAACGTCTGCCACGTGATCCGCGACCACGAGGAGAATAAGAAGGCCTTCGCCGGCCCTCGCTTCCTGATGCGGGCCGCCGAGCTCGAGATGCATCCGCTGGACACGCTGGACCGGCGCGACATGGCCCAGGAGGAATTCGGCCTGGGCTACTGCAACATCACCAAGTGCTGCACCGAGGTCTGCCCCGAGCACATCAAGATCACCGACAACGCGCTGATCCCGATGAAAGAGCGGGTCGCCGACCGCAAGTACGACCCCGTCGTCTGGCTGGGCAACAAGCTGTTCCGCCGCTGATATCCGCGAGACTGTAACTTCCGACGTCGCCTCTCGGGCGATGCGTTGCCAATTACAGTTGGGCGGCCGTCAGGCGCCGAGGCGACGAAATACGCTGCGGTGGAAGACAATCGGTGCCACCTCGGCGTCAACCGTCACTTCGTTGACCCGTAGGACGACGATGACGTGGTCCCCGGCCGGGATCACTTGCTCGATCGCGCTCTCCAGCCAGAGTGCGGTGCCCTTGATGAAGACCGCGCCGGATTCATAGGACACCGTCTCCATGTTGGCGAACCTGTCTCCGGTCTTGGCGGCCAGGGTGCGAGCAGCCTCGTCGTGCGCCTCACCGAGCACGCTGATGCCCAGCATCGGCAGGTCCTTGAGCTTGGGCCAGGTGGTCGAGGTGTTCTGCACGCAGAACGAGACCAGCGGCGGGTCCAACGAGACGGGGACAAAGGTGCTGGCGGCCAGACCCACCCGGACTCCCGACACCTCGGCGGCGATCGCCACCACGCCGGACGGGAAATGACCGAAGGCCTCACGAAGTGTGGATGGTGTCAGCTTGTTCGATGCATTCACTGGACTTCATTCGCCCCTTGAGCCAACGACGGATTCGCGTTTCTGACCCTACCCGTCGAGTGTCCGTGCGCATTAGCCACGTCCGGGTGCGCCCGCAGCCTGCTCTTCCAGGCATTGCGACCGTAGACGGAGAAGATCGGGTCGGACGGGTTTTCGGTCGGTGACCAGGTTTTATCGGAGCGGGCGGCAAGAGCCGACAGCTCCGGCGGCAGCGACAACACCGGTATCTGCGCATCCAGCCGGGGGTTGAAGAAGAACGGGATCGAAATTCGCTCGGCGGTCCCGCCGCTCAGATTCACCCGGTGTTCGGTGGCACGCAGGTAGCCGCTCGTCGCGACCTCGAGCAGCTCGCCGATGTTGACGATGAACGCCCCCTGCACCGGCGGCACATCGACCCAGCCTCGCGAGTCGCCCCGGCGCACCTGCAGTCCCCGACTGCCCGGCTCGGCCAACAGCAGCGTCAGCACCCCGGAGTCCCGGTGCGCACCCACGCCCTGCGGGCTGGCCGCGCGGGCCGGATAGCGAATGACCTTGATCAGCGTGGCGGGCGTCTCGGCGAAGGCCGCGTCGAACACGTCGGGCGGGCTGCCCAGCGAGGCTGCCCAATGTCTCAGCAGGATGCGGGCCACTCGCGACAGCGCGGTGTCCCACTCGGCGATGATCGCCGGTAACTCGGGTAGCGCCGCCGGCCACTGGTTGGGGCCCTGCAACCACAGGTAGTCCGGCTGGCCCGGCCCGCCGACGGCCGGGCGCTCGGGCCCAATATCAATCTGCTCGCGCCAATCCACCTCGCCCAGGGTCAGCTCGCCGCCCAGCCGGGTGTAACCGCGGAAATGCGGGCTGCGCACCATCGCGACGGCGTCCTTGTCGGCCTGCGGCAGCGCGAACAACGCGCGGGCTGCTTCCAGCACCCGGGCGACCAGCGTCTGCGCCACGCCGTGGCCGGTCAGATAGAAGAAACCCACCTCGTGGGCGGCGTCGCGCAGGCGCTCGCGCAACACCTCGGTACCGGCCGTCAGGTCCACCACCGGCAAGGCGGTGACGCTCTTCACACCTGTCACTGTTCCATTATCGCCGCAGGTAGAGAAGCTGTCGAAGGCGTGAACTGGGCCTTCCCAACCGGTTGGTTAATTAGACAATGAAATCTAGCTCACATTCACTTGCGCCAACCGATCCAGCGGCTATATTTAGCGGTGTTACTGGTGGGTAACTTAGCCCAAGTACTCAACCACAGCGTGGCATTCTCAACGAGGAGGAGAATAGTGAGCCACTACAAGAGCAACGTCCGCGACCAGGTATTCAACCTGTTTGAGGTGTTGGGCGTTGACCAGGCGCTAGGCCAAGGCGCATTCAGCGACCTCGATGCCGACACCGCCCACGAAATGCTTACCGAAATGAGCCGGCTGGCCGAGGGGCCGGTCGCCGAGTCGTTCGTCGACGGCGACCGCAATCCGCCGGTGTTCGACCCCAAGACTCACGCGGTGACCCTGCCCGAGTCGTTCAAGAAGTCCGTCCGCGCGGTGGTCGAAGCCGGCTGGGACAAGGCCGGCATCGACGAGGTGCTGGGCGGCATGCCGATGCCCAAGGCGCTGGTGTGGGCCCTGCACGAGCACATCCTCGGCGCCAACCCTGCGGTGTGGATGTATGCCGGCGGCGCCGGTTTCGCCAACATCATCTACCACCTCGGTACCGAGGAGCAGAAGAAGTGGGCCGTGATGTGCGCCGAGCGTGGCTGGGGCGCGACCATGGTGCTGACCGAGCCGGACGCCGGCTCGGATGTCGGCGCCGGCCGCACCAAGGCAGTCCAGCAGGAGGACGGCTCCTGGCACATCGACGGCGTCAAGCGGTTCATCACGTCCGCCGACTCTGACGACCTGTTCGAGAACATCGTGCACCTGGTGCTGGCTCGCCCCGAGGGCGCCGGCCCCGGTACCAAGGGACTGTCCCTGTTCATCGTGCCGAAGTTCCTGTTCGACCACGAGACCGGCGAGCTCGGCGAGCGCAACGGGGTGTTCGTCACCAATGTCGAGCACAAGATGGGCCTGAAGGTCTCCGCCACGTGCGAGTTGTCGTTCGGTCAGCACGACGTGCCCGCCAAGGGCTGGCTGGTCGGCGACGTGCACAACGGTATCGCGCAGATGTTCGAGGTCATCGAGATGGCCCGGATGATGGTCGGCACCAAGGCGATTGCCACGCTGTCCACCGGCTACCTGAACGCGCTGGAGTACGCGAAATCGCGCCTGCAGGGCGCTGACATGACTCAGATGACCGACAAGACCGCTCCGCGGGTGACCATCACGCACCACCCGGATGTGCGCCGGTCGCTGATGACCCAGAAGGCCTACGCCGAGGGTTTGCGCGCGCTGTACCTGTTCACCGCGACCTACCAGGACGCGGCCGTCGCCGAGGCGCTGTACGGCGTCGACGCGGACCTGGCGGTCAAGGTCAACGACCTGATGCTGCCGGTGGTCAAGGGAGTGGGCTCCGAGCAGGCCTACGCGAAGCTGACCGAGAGCCTGCAGACGTTCGGTGGGTCCGGCTTCCTGCAGGACTACCCGATCGAGCAGTACATCCGGGACGCCAAGATCGACTCCCTCTACGAGGGCACCACGGCCATCCAGGCGCAGGACTTCTTCTTCCGCAAGATCATCCGCGACAAGGGTGTGGCGCTGGCGCACGTGTCGGAGCAGATCCAGAAGTTCGTCGACGCCGAGACCGGCAACGGCCGGCTCAAGACCGAGCGCGAGCACCTGGCCAAGGCCCTGGAAGACGTCCAGGCGATGGCCGCCACCCTGACCGGCTACCTGATGGCCGCTCAGGAGGACATCTCCAGCCTGTACAAGGTGGGGCTGGGTTCGGTGCGCTTCCTGATGAGCGTCGGAGACCTGGTGATCGGCTGGTTGCTGCAGCGTCAGGCGGCGGTGGCCGTGCAGGCGCTCGACGCCGGCGCCAGCGGTGCCGACCGGTCCTTCTACGAGGGCAAGATCGCGGTCGCGTCGTTCTTCGCGAAGAACTTCCTGCCGCTGTTGGCGGGCACCCGCGAGGTGATCGAGACGCTGGACAACGACATCATGGAGCTGGACGAGGCCGCCTTCTAGAAAGCTGTACACGCAAAATCCCCCGCTTCCACGCTGAAGCGGGGGATTTTGCATCTCGGGCGGGCGGTACCAAAAAGACCGCCGCTGGATCCCCTCAAACCAGCGGCGGCCCTTTTCGTACGCCCGTCTTGTGAACCGGCGGTCGAATAGGGGGATGCCCCGTGTTGCCGTCGGGGTCGGGGGGTCAGACC
Organism: Mycobacterium sp. NGS40; assembly: GCF_059812735.1. Classification (NCBI taxonomy): domain Bacteria; kingdom Bacillati; phylum Actinomycetota; class Actinomycetes; order Mycobacteriales; family Mycobacteriaceae; genus Mycobacterium; species Mycobacterium sp. NGS40. The sequence goes on along the minus strand of NZ_JCALDG010000001.1, from coordinate 16,965 downwards.
ACAACACGGGACAATCCGCACATCGGTTACCCGTCCCCCGATCTCGCTAACCCGGTGTGACGGACTTCATGCACGACCGGTGCGGATCAGCGGATACCGGCCAACGACGGGTCACGCCTCCAGGATGGCCGCAACACCCTGTCCACCGGCCGCACAGATCGAGATCAGCGCCCGCGCCGGTCCGTTGCGCTCGGCTTTCTTCCCGGCCAGCTGTTTGGCGGCCTGCGCCAGGATCCGCCCGCCGGTGGCCGCGAACGGGTGGCCGGCGGCCAGCGACGAGCCGTTGACGTTGAGTTTGGACCGGTCGATCGATCCGAGCGCGGCGTCGAGCCCCAGCCGTTCCTTGCAGTACTCCTCGGACTCCCACGCCTGCAGATGCGCCAGCACCACCGACGCGAAGGCCTCGTGGATCTCGTAGAAGTCGAAATCCTGCAGGCTCAGGCCGTTGCGGGCCAGCAGCCGGGGCACCGCATACGTCGGTGCCATCAGCAGCCCGTCCCGTCCATTGACGTAGTCGACCGCGGCGGTCTCCGCGTCCACCAGGTAGGCCAGCGTGGGCAACGAATGCTCGGCGGCCCACTCCTCGCTGGCCAGCAGGGCGACCGAGGCGCCGTCGGTCAACGGTGTCGAATTGCCGGCTGTCATCGTCGCGTCGCCGGCCTTGACGCCGAATACCGGGCGCAGCGTGGCGAGCTTCTCGGTGCTGGAGTTGGCCCGCAGGTTGTCGTCGCGGTACAGCCCCAGGAAGGGTGTGACGAGGTCGTCGAAAAAGCCCCGGTCGTAGGCCGCGGCCATGTTGCGGTGGCTGGCGACGGCCAACTCGTCCTGGTCGACCCGCTTGATCCCCATCTGCTTGGCGGTGATGGCGGCATGCTCGCCCATCGACAGGCCGGTGCGCGGCTCGCTGTTGGCCGGGATTTCGACGCCGAGGGTGGCGGGCAACGTCCCCACCAACTTCAGCCGTTGCAGGTTGGACTTGGACCGGCGCAACTTCAGCAGGGTGCGGCGCAGGTTGTCGCCCAGGCCGATCGGCGGGTCCGACGTGGTGTCCACTCCGCCGGCGGCGGCAACCTCGTAGCGGCCTGACGCGATGCCGTCCGCGGCCGCGATCGCCGCCTGCAAGCCGGTACCGCACGCCTGTTGAATGTCGAAGGCCGGTGTGTACGAGGATAATTCGGACCCGAGCACACACTCACGCATCAGGTTGAAGTCGCGGCTGTGCTTGAGCACCGCACCGCCGACGACCACGCCCAACCGCTGCCCACCCAACCCGAACCGGTCCACCAGGCCGCCCAGCGCCGCAGTGAACATGTCTTGATTGGAAGCCTCGGCGTAGGCACCGTCGGATCGTGCGAAGGGAATGCGATTGCCGCCTAGTACGGCGACGCGCCGCCGGGACTTCATACTCGCCTGAGCTGCCTGAGCTGCCTGAGCTGCCTGATTGCCTGGCTGCGAACTTGCAGGGGCCACGTTCATCTCCAATTTTCAGTTTGGGGGATTGGACGTTGGGACCCATACTACCCACGGTTCTTACTCTGCAGTAAGTTCGTGCCCGATACGGTTGGCTCGTACGGCACTCAAGAAACGGAAGGCAGCTCAGTGGCTCCCAATCGTTCGTCCGATCTGTTCTCACAGGTGGTCAACTCCGCTCCCGGCTCCTTTTTGGCGAAGCAACTTGGTGTTCCGCAACCCGAGCACCTGCGCCGCTACTCCGCCGGTGACGCGCCACTGCCCGGATCCTTGCTGATCGGCGGCCCACCCGACCAGCAAGGCAGGGTGGTCGAGCCGCTGCGGGCGGCGCTGGACGGCGACTACGACGTGGTCAGCAACAATCTGGGTGGCCGCTGGGCCGACCGATTCGGCGGGCTGGTCTTCGACGCCACCGGCATTGCGGCGCCCAAGGGCCTCAAGGCGCTGCACGATTTCTTCACACCGCTGCTGCGCAATCTCGCCCACTGCGCGCGCGTGGTTGTGGTCGGCACCACACCCGACGCCGCCGGCAGCACCGACGAGCGGATCGCGCAGCGCGCGCTGGAGGGCTTCACCCGCTCGCTGGGCAAGGAGCTGCGCCACGGCTCGACCGTGGCGCTGGTCTACCTGTCACCGGACGCCAAACCGGCCGCGACGGGCCTGGAATCGACTCTGCGGTTTATCCTTTCGGCTAAGTCGGCCTATGTTGACGGCCAGGTCTTCTATCTGGGTGCCGATGACTCCACCCCGCCGGCCGACTGGGACCGGCCGCTGGACGGCAAGGTGGCGATTGTGACCGGTGCCGCCCGCGGCATCGGCGCGACGATCGCCGAGGTGTTCGCCCGCGACGGTGCGCGCGTCGTCGCGATCGACGTGGAGTCCAGTGCCGAGGCACTGGCCGAAACGGCGAGCCGGGTTGGCGGCACCGCGCTTTGGCTCGACGTCACCGCCGACGATGCCGTCGACAAGATCACCGAGCACCTGCGCGACCACTACGCCGGGCACGCCGATGTGCTGGTCAACAACGCCGGCATCACGCGCGACAAGCTGCTGGCCAACATGGACGACGCCCGCTGGGACTCCGTCCTGGCCGTGAATCTGCTTGCCCCGCAACGACTTACCGAAGGGCTGATCGGCAACGGCAGCATCGGCGAAGGGGGCCGGGTGATCGGCTTATCGTCGATGGCCGGTATCGCCGGCAACCGCGGACAGACGAACTACGCCACCACGAAGGCCGGGATGATCGGCCTCACCCAGGCGCTGGCGCCGGAGCTGCACGAGAAGGGCATCACGATCAACGCGGTGGCACCGGGATTCATCGAAACCAAGATGACAGAAGCGATTCCGCTCGCCACCCGCGAGGTGGGCCGCCGGATGAACTCACTGCTGCAGGGCGGGCAACCGGTCGACGTCGCCGAGGCGATCGCCTACTTCGCCAGCCCGGCGTCAAACGCGGTGACCGGCAACGTCATTCGCGTCTGCGGCCAGGCCATGCTGGGCGCTTGAGTCCGGTGACGATGCGGGCCGCAACGGCCCGCTGAGGAGGCGGACAAATCCAGCCGGAGTTCAAGGAGAACGAATGAATCAGCCAAGCGGCCTGCGGAACATGCTGCGAGCGGCCGCCGGGGCGCTGCCCCTGGTGTCCCGGACGGATCAGCTGCCCAGTCGCACGGCGACCGTCGAGGAACTGCCGATCGACCGCACGAACGTGGCCGAGTACGCCGCGATCACGGGTTTGCGCTACGGCAACAACGTGCCGCTCACCTATCCGTTCGCGCTGACCTTTCCGGCACTGATGTCGTTGGTGACGGGTTTTGACTTCCCTTTCGCCGCAATCGGTTCGGTGCATACCGAGAACCACATCACGCAGTACCGGCCGATCGCGGTCACCGACACCGTCGGGGTGCGGGTGCACGCCGAGAATCTGCGCGAGCACCGCAAGGGCCTACTCGTCGACCTGGTGACCGACGTGAGCGTCGGCAACGAAACCGCATGGCATCAGGTGACGACCTTCCTGCATCAGCAGCGCACCAGCTTGTCCGACGAACCCAAACCCCCGCCGCAGAAGCAGCCGAAGCTGCCGCCACCGCCCGCGCTGCTGCGGATTACGCCCGGTCAGATCCGCCGCTACGCGGTCATCGGCGGTGATCACAACCCGATCCACACCAACCCGATCGCTGCCAGGCTATTCGGATTCCCGACTGTTATTGCGCACGGAATGTTCAGTGCCGCAGCAGTATTGGCTAATATCGAAGCCCGGCTACCCGATGCGGTGAAGTACTCGGTGCGGTTCGGCAAGCCGGTGATCCTGCCCGCGACCATGGGCCTCTACATCGAGGAAAACGACCGGGGCAGCTGGGAGCTCGCCCTGCGCAACATCGCCAAGGGCTATCCGCATCTGACCGGAACAGTCCGGCCGCTGTAGAGCTCAGCCGGCGCGTTCGTCCTGCTTCTGTCCGCGCACGCTGAGCAGTTTTTTGAGGCCGTGGGCGCCGGTCGCGGTCAGCAGGAAAACTCCGAACAGCCATAGCGGCGGCCGGGCCAGCTCCCAGACGAAGATCGCGGCCCAGATCGGTGAGCCCTGGGTGACCGCGAGCACCCCGGCGGCGCCGGCCAGCGAAACGGCCGGCACATGCAAATGCGCTCCGGTCAGCCAATTGATGGCCAGCACCAACGCCGTACCGGTAGCGGCGCCGGTGGCCAGCGACGGCGTGAGCATTCCGCCGGCACCCCCGGCCCGCAGGAACAGGGCGGTCAGTAACGGCTTCAGCACCAGGATCGCGGTCGCCGCGGTCAGTGTCAGGCCGCTGGCCAGGCTGACGGTCAGGATGCTGCGCCCATTGCCGGGCAGTTCGGGCCACCAATGCGAGCAGATGCCCATCACCAGCCCGGCGCCGGCGAGCGCGGGAATCAGCACCCAGCTGCGGATCTGGCGGGCGGGGCGCGCCACCGACATCAGCCGGTTGAACGCCAGTCCCACCGCAAGGGCGAACGGCGCCAGTATCAATCCGTGTGCGGTCAGCAGGTAGGTGGACTCCCCGATCGGCCACGCAAGGTTGGGCTGATCGCGGGTGATGGCCGAGCCGATCGCGACGGCCAGGCTGGAGGTCAGGCATGCCGCGCCCAGCGCCCGCGGGTGCCAGGTGTTGAGCATGATCCGCACCGAGAACAGCGCACCGGCCAGCGGCACGGCGTACACCGCCCCCAGCCCGGCCCCGGCCGCGCAGGCCAGCAGGATCTCGCGGTCGCGGCCGGACAGTCGACGCAGCCAGCCCGTCGCGAAATCACTTAGTGCCGCAGCGAATTGGCGTGGCGCACCTTCCCGGCCCAGGGACGCCCCAGAACCGACCAACAACACCTGCAGCATCGCGTCGATGCTCCACGACAGCCGGGGTATCCGCTCGTGGCGGGCGATGGTTCCGGCCAGCGGCGGCACTTCGGCCCGGCGCCGCAAAATCCACCAGCCCAGCCCGGCCAGCGACGCGCCGACCATCGGTCCCAGCGCGCGGCGCACCGGGCTGCTGCCGGCGACCCCGACCAGCAAAGTGCCGAAACTGTAGTTGTAGGTCAGGTGCTGAACAAAGCGCAGCACGAACGTCGTCGAGAGGCCGGCGACCCCGGCCAACAATCCCACAATGACGACGGCACAGAAGAAGTCGACATTGCGACCCGAGGTCCAGGCGCGCACGCGGGGCACTGCACGAATCTAGCCCGCGTTGCGTGTCGAGGCGCTGGCGTCCTGATCCACCGGCACGCCGCGAAGGCCGTGCCAGAACAGGTCGATCATCAGCTCGGCCGCCTCGTCGACGTCGATATCGCCGGTGGACAGCCGGTTGGCCATCGCCTCGCCGGCGCCCACCAGCGCGACGGCCATCATCTGGTGCTCGGCGTCGGTGCGCGGCGTGCGGCTGTTTTCCCGCACCAACCCGGCCACCAGCTCGATGATCTGCTCGCGTCCCTCGCGCACGGTGTGGGCGAACGCCTGCGAGCTGATGGCCTGGGTGTACATCACGATCCAGGACGCCCGGTTGGCGTCGATGTAGCGCAGGAACGAGCCGATGGTGTTGCGCAGCAAGTCCCTCGGGCTTTGGGTGAAGTCGATGTCGGCGCGCACCGCGTCGATGAACCGGGTCATCTCGCGATTCAGGCAGGCGCCGAACAGGTCCTCTTTGGAGCCGTAATACAGGTAGAGCATCGGCTTGGAAATCTCGGCCGCGGCGGCGATGGTGTCCATCGACGTCTCGTGATAGCCGTTGACCGAGAACATCTGCACGGCGGCGTCGAGCATTTGCTGTTCCCGGACAGCACGCGGTAGCCGCTTGGTACCACCTGCCATCGCTGCGCCCTTTCAAGCCCGTCGGGCTCTGTCAATCTGACTCCAGGGTAACGATCGAGCGGCCGTTCAGTGTCCACACGTCCGGGCGGGTCCCTTCATCGCCGCCACCCGGACCAGCGATTGGTCCACCCCCGGCAACGCCAATTCGCCTGCGGATACTGCCTTTTCGAGACGGTCCAGGACCGCGGGGACTTCGTCGGTGGTGACCCACAGCGCGACATCGATACCCGCCTGCAGACTCCGCAGCGCCGCTTCGGCAACGCCGAAACGATCGGAGATCGCGGCCATGCTGGACAGATCGTCGCTGAACACCGGCCCGTTGAAGGGCGGGGCCCCGTAACCGATGCCGTCGCGCAGCAATTGCACCGCGGGCCGGCTCAAACTGGCCGGGTCGTCGCCGGTCAGCCCGGGAACCTGCAGGTGGCCCACCATGACAGCGACCGGTGTCGCGGTGATCAGCGTCCGGTAGGGCACCAGGTCGCTGGTTTGCAGATCGCTCAGCGGCGGCGTGACGACACCGCCCTTGTGCGAATCCCCGGACCCGTGCCCGTGGCCGGGGAAGTGTTTGAGCACCGGCAGCACTCCGGCGTCGCGCAGGCCCTGCGCGTAGGCCCCGGCGTACGCGGTGACGACGGCCGGGTCGTTGCTGAACGAGCGGTTCCCGATCACGTCGTCGTCCGGCTCGTCGGACACATCGACCACCGGCGCGAAGTCGACGGTGATACCCAGGTCATGCATCTTCTTGCCGCGCTGGGCCGCCTGGTCGTGGACCTGTTCGACGGTTTGGCTCTGGGCCAGCTGCCGCGGTGAGGGCGCGGTACCGATCAGCGATTTCAGCCGCGATACCCGGCCGCCTTCTTCGTCGACGCTGACCGCCAGCGGCAGGGGCCCCGCGTTGCCCGCGATCTCGGCCAATGGGCCCTTGAAGATGTCCAGGTCCGTCCAGCTGCCGATGAAGATGCCGCCGACGTGGTAGCCGTTGACCACCGCGCGGGCGTCGTCGGCGTTCTTCACCCCGACCATCAGCAACTGGGCCAGCTTGTCGCGGGTGGACAGCTTGGCCGTGGGATCACCGCAAACCGGTGGCGCCGGAGGTGCGGCGACCACCTTGCTGCTCGTGCTGGATGCGGGGGGCCGGCCGGTGTCGTGTCCACACGCCGCCACCACAGCGGTGGCGGCGGCCAGCACGGCCAGGGTGCGCGGAAAAGGCATCGGGACATGGTGTCACGACGGCTGTGCGCATTGATGCGCGCCCGACCGGGCGAATTCCGTGGTCACCGAGTGTCGACCCGGGATAAGTTAGCTACGGCTCATCAGCTCGGGGAGGGAGGAGGCAGCGATGACTGCCTTCACGCTGGCGGCCGCGGCAGGTATCGCCGCGGGTTTGGCGATCGGTGCCGTCGCAACCGTCGGCGTCACGCTCGCCGCCGAGGACCACACGATGGTGCCGGCCCGAGCCCCGTCCCATCCGTCCTCGCACTACCTCGTGCAGTACGGCGACCGGTGCATCGGCGGGTACTGCTTACCGTGCGACAGCCCGGATAACTGCCTGAACCAGATCCCGCCGATTCCGGGACTGCCGCCGGAACTGCAGCCCTGACGCGACTCGCGGCCGTCGTCACGCATTTCCGATCCCGCCCCGGTTAGGTTGGCCACAGACCTGTGACTGGCAAGGGGAGGAGCCAGCGATGCCCGGGTTCGCGCTGGCCGCGGCCATCGGCATCGCGGCGGGGCTGACGATCGGCGCCGCCGCGACCGTCGGCGTCACGCTCACCGTCGAGGACCATCGGCTGGAGCCCGTACCAAGCGCGCCGGCCATCCCCAGTCCCGCGGGACCGTATCTGGTGAACTATGGCTCCCGCTGTTGGCATGGGCATTGCGTGCCATGGCCATGACTCGCGGTCCGCGGACCGGGACGGCCGTTCTGCTAGGTTGACTTCTGGGTAGTCCCCCGTGACGCCCGCGAAACCCTAGGAGACCGATGAACCGGATCATTGCGCCCGCCGCCGCGAGCGTGGTGGTTGGTTTGTTGCTGGGCGCGGCCGCGATCTTCGGTGTCACGCTGATGGTGCAACAGGACACGAAGCCGCCACTCCCCGGGGGCGATCCGCAGTCGTCAGTGCTCAACCGGGTCGAGTACGGCAACCGTAGCTAGCTCCGCGGCAACGACTCCGTCGGCGGCGCCCGCGGAATCGGACGCGGGCTTGTCCGTCACACCGCTGTCGCGACGCTGGCTGTTGCTGGTGGGCGCGGTGTGCCTGGCGCTGACGTTGGCGCAATCGCCCGGACAGGTGTCCCCGGACACCAAGCTGGACCTGACGGCCAACCCGCTGCGCTTCCTGGCCCGCGCGACAAACCTGTGGAACAGCGAGCTGCCATTCGGCCAGACGCAGAACCAGGCTTACGGCTATCTGTTTCCGCACGGCGCATTCTTCGCAATCGGCCACCTGCTCGGTGTGCCGGGCTGGATGACCCAGCGACTGTGGTGGGCATTGCTGCTGACGGTCGGCTTCTGGGGCTTGCTGCGGGTCGCCGAGGCGCTGGGGATCGGCAGCCCGACATCGCGTCTGATCGCGGCCGCCGCGTTCGCGCTGAGCCCGCGGGTACTGACCACTCTCGGCTCGATCTCGTCGGAGACCTTGCCGATCATGCTGGCGCCGTGGGTTTTGCTGCCGACGATCCTGGCTTTGCGGGGCGGCAGATCGGTGCGGGCACTGGCCGGCCAAGCGGGGCTGGCGGTCGCTCTGATGGGCGCGGTCAACGCCATCGCCACGCTGGCGGGTTGCCTGCCGGCGGTGATCTGGTGGGCCTGTCATCGGCCGAATCGCTTGTGGTGGCGCTACACGGGATGGTGGCTGTTGAGCCTTGTGCTGGCGATGCTGTGGTGGGTCGTCGCGCTGGTGCTGCTGCGTAACGTCAGCCCGCCGTTCCTGGACTTCATCGAATCCTCGGGGGTGACGACGCAATGGTCGTCACTGGTCGAGATGTTGCGAGGGACCGACAGCTGGACGCCGTTCGTGGCCCCGACCGCGACCGCGGGCGCGCCGCTGGTGACCGGATCGGCGGCCATCCTGGCGACCTGTCTGGTCGCGGCGGCCGGGTTGGCCGGGCTCGCCCACCCCGCGACGCCGGCCCGCGGACGGCTGGTGGCGATGCTGCTGGTCGGGGTGGTGCTGATGGCCGTCGGCTATAGCGGCGGGTTGGGCTCGCCGCTGGCACACCAAGTGCAGCTGTTCCTGGACGCCGCGGGCGCACCGCTGCGCAACGTGCACAAGCTGGAGTCGGTCATCCGGATTCCGATCGTGCTGGGCGTCGCGGCGTTGCTGGGCCGGGTACCTCTTCCTGGCTGGGGGCCGGGTAGCGTGCCGCGAGCGCAGTGGGTGGCTGCCTTCGCCCACCCCGAACGCGACAAGCGGGTCGCCGTGACGGTGGTGGTGCTGACCGCGCTGATGGTCAGCACCTCGCTGGCATGGACCGCCCGGCTCACCCCGCCGGGCACATTCAGCGCGATCCCCCGCTACTGGCACGACGCCGCCGACTGGCTCAGTGCGCACAACACCGGAACCCCCACGCCCGGAAGGGTTTTGGTGGTCCCGGGGGCACCGTTCGCGACGCAGACGTGGGGCACCACCCACGACGAGCCGCTGCAGGTGCTCGGCACCAGCCCGTGGGGTGTGCGCGACTCCATCCCGTTGACCCCGCCGCAGACCATCCGGGCGCTGGATTCCGTGCAGCGCCTGTTCGCCGCCGGTATCCCGTCGGCGGGACTCGCCGATACGCTTGCCCGCCAAGGCATTTCGTATGTGGTGGTGCGCAACGACCTGGATCCCGACACGTCGCGTTCGGCGCGCCCGATCCTGGTGCACCGCGCGGTCGAAGGCTCGCCGCGACTGGAGAAGGTGGCGCAGTTCGGCGAGCCGGTGGGGCCCGGCACCTTGCCGGGGTTCGTCGCCGACAGCGGGCTGCGGCCGAGCTACCCGGCGGTCGAGATCTATCGGGTGGCCGCTGCCGGCAATCCCGGCGCGCCCTACCTGGCCGACGTCGATCAGTTGTCCCGCATCGACGGCGGACCCGAAGTGCTGCTGCGGCTCGACGAACGGCGCCGGCTGCTGGGCCAACCGCCACTGGGTCCGGTGCTGCTGACCGCCGACGCCCGGGGGGCGAGGCTGCCGATGCCCCCCAACGCTGGGGTGACCGTGACGGACACCCCGACGGCACGGGAGACCGACTACGGCCGCGTCGACCAACACTCGTCGGCGATCCGGGCCGACGGCGACACCCGGCACACCTTCAACCGGGTGCCCGACTATCCGGTCCCGGGCACCGACCCGATATTCGGCGGGTGGAACGGCGGCCGGATCACGGTCTCGAGTTCGTCGTCGGATTCGACCGCCATGCCCGATGTGGCTCCGGCGACCTCCCCCGCCGCCGCGATCGACGGCGATCCGGCAACCGCGTGGGTGACCAACGCCCTGCAAGCCGCGGTCGGGCAGTGGATGCAGGTGAACTTCGATCACCCGGTGACCAACGCGGCGCTCACCCTCACACCCAGCGCGACCGCGGTGGGTTCCCAGGTCCGTCGCATCGCGATCGACACCGCCACCGGCAGCACCACGCTGCGCTTCGATCAGCCCGGCAAACCGCTCACCGTGGCGCTGCCCTACGGCGAAACCCCGTGGGTGCGGATCACCGCCGCCGGCACCGACGACGGATCCAGCGGCGTGCAGTTCGGCATCACCGACCTGTCGATCACCCAGTACGACGCCTCGGGTTTCGCGCACCCGGTCGACCTGCGGCATACCGTGCGGGTGCCCGGCCCGCCGCCGGGTTCGGCGGTCACCGGCTGGGATCTGGGTTCCGAGCTGCTCGGCCGGCCGGGCTGTGCCGCGGCCGGTGACAGCGTGCGCTGCGCGCCGTCGATGGCGCTGGCTCCGGAGGAGCCGGTCAATTTCAGCCGCACCCTGACGGTTTCGGCGCCGGTGTCGGTGACCCCGCGGTTGTGGGTGCGGCCGCGCCAGGGCCCCCGCTTGGCCGACCTGATCGCCGAGCCGAATACCACTCGGGCCCAAGGTGATTCGGACACGGTGGACATCCTGGGTTCGGCCTATGCGGCCACCGACGGCGATCCGGCCACCGCCTGGACGGCGCCGCAGCGCGTGGTGCAACACCGCAGCGCGCCGACGCTGACGCTAGTCCTGCCCAGGCCGACCGAGGTCGCGGGTCTGCGGCTGTTGCCCAGCCGGTCGACGTTGCCCGCGCAGCCGACGGTAGTGGCCGTCAACCTCGGCGACGGCCCGCAGGTCCGCAAACTCACGCCGAGCGACGAAGGCGCCGCCCGGCCGCAAACGCTGTCGCTGCGCCCGCGGGTCACCGACACCGTCACCGTCAGCCTGATGGACTGGCAAGACGTCATCGACCGCAACGCGCTGGGCTTCGACCAGCTCAAGCCGCCGGGCCTGGCCGAGATCGCGGCGCTGGGCGCCGACGGCAATCCGATCGCCCCCGCCGACGCGGCGCGCAACCGGTCACGCGAGATCGTCGTCGACTGCGACCATGGCCCGGTCATCGCGGTCGCGGGCCGGTTCGTGCACACCTCGATCCGGACCACGGCACAAGCGCTGCTCAACGGCGAGCCGACACCGGTGAGCACCTGCGATCCCAATCCGATCGCGTTGCCGACCGGGCAACAGGAATTGCTGATCAGTCCCGGCGCCCAGTTCGTCGTGGACGGGGCACAACTGTCGACCGTCGAATCGCCCAGCCCCACCGGGGTTTCGACGATGCCGGCCGCGACGGGTGCGTGGGGGCCCGACCGCCGCGAAATCCGGGCCCCCGCATCCTCCGCCTCGCGGGTGCTGGTCATTCCCGAAAGCATCAACCCGGGCTGGGTCGCACGCACCAGCACCGGGACCCGCTTGACGCCGGTGGCCGTCAACGGGTGGCAGCAGGGCTGGGTGGTGCCCCCCGGAGATCCCGGCACCATCACGCTGAGCTTCGCATCCAACTCGCTGTACCGGGTCGGGCTGGCCGCGGGCCTGGCGTTGCTGCCGCTGTTGGCCATGCTCGCGTTGTGGCGCCGGCGCGCCCGTTCCGACGACCCACCCGCGTCACCATGGTCGCCGGGGCCCTGGGCGGTGGTGCCGCTGTTGGCGGCCGGGGCGCTGATCGCCGGCGTGGCCGGGGTCGCCGTGGTCGGCGCCGCGCTCGGCCTGCGGTACGCGCTGCGCCATCGCGAGCGGTTGCGCGACCGGACCACCATCGCCGCCAGTGCGGGCGGACTGATTCTGGCCGGCGCGGCGCTGTCGCGCCATCCCTGGCGGTCGGTCGACGGGTACTCCGGCCATTGGGCGAATGTTCAACTGCTGGCGATGATTTCGCTGGCTGTGCTCGCCACCTCGGTGGTCGCCATGCCGGATCGCGGGCACCCGCGCACGGCGAATGACGTTTCGGGCGTTGGCTAGCCGTTTATCGGCTGGTTGACTGGATACGCGGAATCGTATGACCGCCGCTGTCCGAGGAGTTGTGGCCATGGACTGGTTTTCAGCCCCCGACTACTGGTTGGGCAGGTTCGTGCTCGAGCGCGGCGCGGCGGCCATCTACCTGATCGCGTTCGTCGCCGCCGCGCTGCAGTTCCGCGCCCTGATCGGCGAGCACGGAATCCTGCCGGTGCCGCGATTTTTGGCGGGGCAGTCAGCGTGGAGATCGCCCAGCATCTTTGCGCTGCACTACTCCGATCGGCTGTTCGCCTCGGTGTCCTGGCTCGGCACCGCGCTGTCGGCGGCCGTCGTCGCCGGTGCGGCCGACGTGCTGCCGCTCTGGGCCGCGATGTCGGTCTGGCTGACTCTGTGGGTGCTCTACCTTTCGATCGTCAACGTCGGACAAGCGTGGTATTCGTTCGGCTGGGAATCCCTGTTGCTGGAAAGCGGATTCCTGATGATCTTCCTCGGCAACGATCACGTCGCTCCGCCGGTGCTGACGTTGTGGATGGCGCGACTGCTGCTGTTTCGGGTCGAGTTCGGCGCCGGGCTGATCAAGATGCGCGGTGACGCCTGCTGGCGCGACCTGACCTGCCTGTACTACCACCACGAAACCCAGCCGATGCCGGGTCCGCTGAGTTGGTTCTTCCATCACCTGCCCAAGCCGCTGCATCGAATCGAAGTGGCGGGCAACCACTTCGCGCAGCTGGTGGTCCCGTTCGGGTTGTTCGCGCCCCAACCGGTGGCCAGCGTGGCCGCGGCGATCATTGTGCTGACCCAGCTGTGGCTGGTGCTTTCGGGCAACTTCGCCTGGCTAAACTGGCTGACGATCGTGCTGGCGTTCAGCGCCATCGACGATTCGACGGCCGCCCCGCTGGTGTCGATACCCGGACATCTCGCGGTGTCGGCGGCGCCGCTGTGGTTTGCCACCCTGGTGGTGGGCTTCGCCGGCGCGGTGCTGTTCCTGACCTACTGGCCGGTGCGCAACATGCTGTCACCGCGTCAGCGAATGAACATGTCGTTCAACCCATTTCACTTGGTGAACACCTACGGCGCCTTCGGCAACATCGGCCGTGTCCGCCGCGAGGTGGTGATCGAAGGCACCGACGAACCGCGACTCACCGCGCAGACAGTGTGGAAGGAATACGAATTCAAGGGCAAACCCGGCGCTCCCGGGCGGTTGCCACGCCAGTGGGCGCCCTACCATTTGCGGCTGGACTGGCTGATGTGGTTCGCCGCCATCTCCCCGGCTTACGCCCAGCCGTGGCTGAAGCCGTTTATGCAACGACTGCTGCGCAACGACCGGGCTACGCTGCGGCTGTTGCGGCACAATCCTTTTCCGGACTCGCCGCCGCGGTATGTGCGCGCGCAGCTCTACCAGTACCGCTTCAGCACACCGGTGGAATTGCGGCGCGATCGGGTCTGGTGGCACCGCGCGCTGGTGGGCCAATATGTTTCGCCGATGACGTTGCACAAAACGGCGAAAAACACCTAACCTCGACGGTCGGGCCGGTTTCCGGAGGGCGGAAGGCCTACAGCGTTTCGTCCAGTTCGCCGAGCCGGTCGGTCAGCCGCAGATTCTCGGAGTAGTCCACCGGGCAGGCGATCAGCGAAACCCCATCATCGGCGAGCGCGGCCTGCAGCGTCGGCAACAACTCGTCGGCGCTGGTGATCCGATATCCATTGGCGCCAAAGCTTTCGGCGTACTTGACGATATCGGGGTTGTCGAACTTCACGTAGTAGTGGTTGCCGAGCTCGAGGTCCATCTTCCACTCGATCAGGCCGTAGCCGCCGTCCTCCCAGATCAACACCACCAGGGGGATCTTCTCGCGCACCGCGGTCTCGATTTCCTGCGAGTTCATCAAGAAGGCGCCGTCACCCACCACGGCGAGCACCTTGGACTCCGGCCGGGCCAGCTTGACTCCCAACGCTCCCGGCAGCGCAAAAGCCATGGTGGACAAGCCATTCGATACCAAGCAGGTGTTGCGCTCATAGGTCGGGTAGAGCCGGGCCATCCACATCTTGGTCGCACCGGTGTCGACCAGCACGACGTCGCTGCGGCCCAGCGCGGCCCGGATGTCGGCGACAACTCGCTGGGGCGCCAGCGGGTATCGCGAATCCTGTTGTCCCCGAGCGAATTCCTCGGCGAGCAGGCCGGACCCGGGTACCTCTTCGGCGTGCTCGATGCCGTGACCGGCCAGGGCCTCGGTCAGGGCGTTGAGCGAAGCAGTGATGTCGCCGATGATCCCGACGTCGACCGGGTAGTGCATGTCGACCTCGGCCGGGAAACGATGAATATGGATGATCTTCTTGTCGGCTTGCGGGTTGATTCGGACCGGGTCGAACTCCTGCAGTTCGTAGCCGACCGCGATCACGACGTCGGCGTTATCGAATCCGAAGTTGACGTAGTCGTGCCGCATGAACCCGATGGTCCCGATGGCGTTGGGGTGATCGTCGGGCATGACACCCTTGCCGTGGAAGGTGTTGGCGACCTGAATCCCGAAGTCCTCGGAGAACCGGACCAATGCCGCGGTGGCGTCGGCGCGCGCGGCGCCGTGCCCGGCCAGCACCACCGGCCGCTTGGCGCCGCGCAGGATTTCGACCGCGCGTTCGATCTGTCCGGGAGCCGGCGCCTCGGCGCGCACCACGTTGCGCGGCAGCGGGCTCAGCTCGTAGTCGGTCTCGTCGGCGTCGATGTGCTCGGGCACCGCGAGGTAGACCGCGGCCGGGCGTTCGGCCTCGGCCACCTTGAACGCCTTGCGGAACATCTCCGGGATCGCGCGTGCGGTGGGCACGCCGTCGGCCCAGCGGGTAATCGGGGCGAACATCGATACCAGGTCGACGTACTGGTGGGACTCCTTGAACTGGCGGTCCTGGCCGACCTGCGCGGAGATCGCCACCATCGGGGTGCTGTTCGTGGTGGCGTCGGCCACCCCGAGCTGCATGTTGATCGCACCCGGGCCCAACGTGGCCGAGACCACGGCCGCCCGGCCCGTCACACGCCCGTACATCTCGGCCATGAACGCCGCGGCCTGCTCGTGGCGGGTCAGCACGTAGCGGATCTGCGAGGACGCCAGGGCCTGCACGAACCGGATGTTCTCCTCCCCGGGCAGTCCGAAGACCACCTCCACACCCTCGTTTTCCAGGCACTTGACCATCAGCTCGGCCGCTTTGCTCATCCGGCACCTCCCTGGAGGGAACGATAGTGGCAGGCTAGATGTTGGACGTATTGCCAACCCTTAAACGCGAAGGATGTCAGCGTGCCTATTGCCACGATCAACCCGGCTACCGGCGAGACAGTCAAAACCTTCACGCCGGCCACGGACGAGGAAGTCGAGGCGGCGATCGCCCGCGCCTACGAGCGATTCCGCGACTATCGCCACAACACCACTTTCGCCCAGCGCGCCCAGTGGGCGAACGCCACCGCAGATCTGCTGGAAGCCGAGGCCGACGAGGTCGGCGCCATGATGACTCTGGAAATGGGCAAGACCCTGAAATCGGCCAAGGCCGAAGTCATCAAGTGCGCCAAGGGCTTTCGCTACTACGCGGATAATGCCGAGCAGCTGCTCGCCGACGAACCGGCCGACGCCAAGGCGGTGGGCGCCAAGCGCGCCTACACCCGTTATCAGCCGCTCGGCGTGGTGCTGGCCATCATGCCGTGGAACTTCCCGCTGTGGCAGGCCGTGCGGTTCGCCGCGCCCGCTCTGATGGCGGGAAACGTCGGCATCCTCAAGCACGCCTCCAACGTCCCGCAGTCGGCGCTGTATCTATCCGACGTCATCGCGCGCGGCGGCTTCCCCGAGGGCTGTTTCCAGACGCTGCTCGTCTCGTCCAGCGCCGTCGAGCGCATCCTGCGGGACCCGCGGGTGGCGGCGGCCACGCTGACCGGCAGCGAGCCGGCCGGCCAGTCCGTCGGCGCCATCGCCGGCGACGAGATCAAGCCCACCGTTCTCGAGCTCGGCGGCAGCGACCCGTTCATCGTGATGCCGTCGGCCAACCTCGACGAGGCCGTCAAGACCGCGGTCACCGCCCGGGTGCAGAACAACGGGCAGTCCTGCATCGCCGCCAAGCGGTTCATCGTGCACACCGACATCTACGACGCTTTCGTCGACAAGTTCGTCGAGCGCATGGCCGCGCTCAAGGTCGGCGACCCGACCGACCCGGACACCGACGTCGGCCCGCTGGCGACCGAATCGGGACGTGACGAGATCGCGAAGCAGGTCGACGCCGCCGCCGCGGCCGGCGCGAAGATTCCCCTGGGCGGCAAGACGCCCGAGGGGCCCGGGTGGTTCTACCCGCCGACGGTGGTCACCGACATCACCAAGGACATGGCGCTCTACACCGAGGAGGTGTTCGGTCCGGTCGCGTCGATGTACCGGGCCGCCGACATCGACGAGGCCATCGAAATCGCCAACGCCACCACCTTCGGGCTGGGTTCCAACGCCTGGACCAACGACGAGGCGGAGCAGCAGCGGTTCATCGACGACATCGAGGCCGGGCAGGTATTCATCAACGGGATGACGGTGTCCTATCCCGAACTCGGCTTCGGCGGCGTCAAGCGCTCCGGTTACGGCCGCGAGCTCGCGGGCTACGGCATCCGCGAGTTCTGCAACACCAAGACGGTGTGGGTTGGGGAATCCGACGAGGGCTCAGCCGCTGGCGCCAAAGTCGAGTGAGCGAGCG